>NZ_CM151379.1:3930000-4999349 GCF_056493735.1 Prolixibacter sp. DSM 2831 | reverse complement strand
ACATGGAAATAGGAAATACGCTTTTCATACAGAAAAATGTGATGATAAACAGCATTTTGGGAGGTTGTTAACGTTGTTGATTTCTGTTGAAAACGCGGGATACACAATAATTTCCCGTTTTCGTAAGGTCGGATTCCGTTTTAAGTTTTTAGAGTGAGAAATAGAGCTACTGATTATTACATAATATGTTACAATGAAGAATAAGAAGCGCTTTGTTATTGATTCAGAAATTGCTGCTGTGAATGTTGATTTAAGGCAGAAGTTGAAGTACAATATTCGTCAATATGATAATGCATTTCAGGCTGGACTTAATCGTTTTTCTGATCACGATGCGCTCAGAAAAAGAGCTTCTGATTTAAAGGATAAGGTCGTTTCTCAGCTGGACGAATACCTGATGGAGTTTGAGGAGAATGCTGAAGCAAACGGTAGTCAGGTATTATGGGCCAGGGATAAGGATGAAGCAATCGAATTGGTAACCGACATCTTGTTGAATGAAGAAGTTGAACTTGTGGTGAAAAGCAAATCTATGCTCAGTGAGGAAATTCACTTGAATGAAGAGTTGGAAAAGTTGGGAATAGTTAGCCAGGAAACTGATTTAGGTGAATTCATTGTGCAAACTGCTGGCGAACCACCTTTTCATATTGTCACGCCGGCTATGCACAAATCAAAGGAGGATGTAGCTGAACTTTTTCACGAACATTTTAACACACCTACCCAGTCAACGCCTGTTGAGTTGACCAACTTTGTTCGCGAGAAATTGAGAATTCAGTACCAGGAAGCCGGCGCAGGAATTACAGGAGCTAACTTTTTGATTGCTGAAAACGGAAATGTTGCGTTAACTGAAAATGAAGGGAACGGGGTAATGAGTACGTCTTTTCCGAAAACACATATCGTTATTGCGGGAATTGAGAAGATAATTCCTTCGATGAAGGATTTAGGATTTATCTGGCCGTTGTTGGCCGGGCATGGTACGGGGCAAAAAATATCTGCTTATAACACCGTTTTTACCGGACCTAAGAGAAAAAGCGAAGAGGATGGCCCCGAAAAGCAATTTATTATTCTTATCGATAACGAACGTTCGTCGATGCTGGATACCAACGAACAATGGCAAGCTTTAAAGTGCATCCGGTGTGGCGCTTGTTTGAATGCTTGTCCTATCTATAAAGTGGTTGGCGGATATACCTATAATACAGTTTACAGTGGGCCAATTGGATCGGTAATTACTCCTTTTATGAAGAATTTTGCCGAGTTTGGTCACCTAAGTACAGCCTGTACGCAATGTGGAAAATGTGAAGAAGTTTGTCCCGTTATGATTCCATTGCCCAGATTATTACTTTTAAACCGAAAACTAACTAACGAAAATGGAGGGAATGATTGGCGATGGGACACAGGAATGAAATTTTTTGAATACATTAGCTCTAACCGAAAACGGATGGATGTGACACAGGGTAGTTTGAAGAATTCGGCTGTTTCGCTAACCGCTAAAAACTTAATGGGAAAAAATAAATCGATGCCGACTTTTGAAGAGCTCTCCTTTTCGCGGCAGTGGAAAATAAAAAGTAAAAACGGATGATGTTATCAAAAACTTGTAAATACGCTGTTCGTGCTGTCATTTATATGGCAGCCAACTATAATGAAAATCAAAAATGTGGAATAAAAGTACTGGCCGAAGAATTGAAAATTCCGGCTCCTTTCTTAAGTAAAATTCTGCAAAAGCTTGCCCGGTTTAATGTTTTGATTTCCAATAAAGGACCCAATGGCGGTTTTGCGCTGGCTGCGCCTCCGGATCAGATTTCATTATATAAAGTGGTAGAAATTATCGATGGTAAGGAGCTGTTTGAGAGTTGTGCTCTTTCTGATGATACTTGCGACGGCCGCAGGGAAGCGTCTCATGTATGTGCGTTACACGATAGTTATTCTGATATTCGCAAACAGTTGATAAGTACCTTCAAGGACAAAATGATTGCGGACTTGCTAACGGAAGCTGACAGTTTCCCTGGAAAAATGAAATTTTAACTCAGCCATTTTCCTACAAAAGTATTTTTGAGCCAGTACAAGTAAATTAATGTACCGGTGATAGCTCCTGTTGTATTTGCTGCAAAATCACCCCAACTACAATCACGGTTGATAGGTAACTCATATTGAAGAATCTCGAGTAAGCCGCCTATAAAGATTAACAACAGGGCATTTATCAACAGAATTTTCTGGTTGGAATATTTTTTGAATTGATGAAAATATCCGGCAAGTAGCATTGACATAACGAAATACATCGTGAAATGAACTACTTTATCGAAGTAAGGAATTGACAACAAAGACAGTTTTGGAATGTCGCCTGCCGGTGTTAAGGTTAAATAGAGAATAACGATAAACCAGCCAATAATTTTAATGTACTTTTGCATTTTGATTTACATTGAATTGCGAATATACAAAAATGGCCGGCATATACTTCCACATACCTTTCTGTAAAACGCATTGTCATTACTGCGACTTCCACACGAGTTGCCGTCTTGCTGACCTGCCAGGTGTCATGGAGGCAGAGTTCAAAGAACTTTCGCTGAGAAGGAATTATCTCGGTGATGAGATTGTTGACACCATCTATCTGGGGGGAGGAACCCCTTCCCTTTTGCGATTGGAATACCTGAAAAAGATACAAGAATCAGTGCACTCATTGTTCAAAGTCAGCAATGAAGCAGAATGGACTATTGAGGCTAATCCCGATGATTTAGAGCAGAAATATTTGTACGATCTTCAAAAATCAGGTTTTAACCGGTTAAGCATAGGGACACAAAGCTTCGACGAAGAGATACTGAAATACCTGAATCGGCGCCATAATGCGCAACAATCGGTTCGTTCGGTGCTTCTGGCAAGAGAAGCTGGTTTTCAGAATATATCTGCTGACTTAATTTACGGTATCCCGGGATTAAGCAAAGAAGCCTGGGAACGGTCAGTTGATACAGTTGTTAATCTGGATGTGGAACATGTTTCGGCTTACCACCTCACTTATCACGAAGGCACCGTTTTATATCAGCGTTTGCAGGATGGCAAACTCAGCGAAGTTCCCGATGAAGTAAGCTTGGAGCAATACGAGTATTTGGTATCGGCTTTGAAAAATGCCGGTTACGAACATTACGAAGTAAGTAATTTTGCCAAACCAGGTTATTATTCCCGTCACAACTCTGCTTACTGGAAAGAAAAGAAATATCTAGGCATTGGCCCTTCTGCTCACAGCTACGACGGCCTATCGAGACAGTGGAACATCCGCAGTAACCCGCAGTATGTTAAGTTGGTCAATGATAATCAGAAGTTTTTCGGTATTGAAGAGCTGAGCGAAGTTGATCGGTATAATGACTACATCATCACTTCGCTTCGGACGATCTGGGGCATCGATATACGGAAGATTGAAACGGAGTGGAATAGTGAGCTTGGAAGGCATTTTCATAAATCACTTGCTAAATATCGGGGGACTGACTTGGTTTTTGTAGAGAATGACATTCTCAGATTAACAGAAAAAGGAATTTTTGTTTCCGATCGCATTATGGAAGATTTCTTTTATGCCTGATTTTGTAATTTAGTTGTATTCCGGAAGAGAAAGACTGATGAAAGAGTGGAAGGAAATAGACATACTGTACAAAGCATTACGCCGACTGTATTACCGTAATAAAGTCCTGCTGGGAGTTATTCGGTTTGCGCTTGTTGTTGTCGGATTGTCGTTTGTACTTATTGGTTTACAGCAAGTCTACTATTTTGGTTCTGACGTTAGGACAGTTCTTTTTTACTTCTTCATTTTCCTGATAATTAGTCTCTTCATTTTTTTTGTTGGTTTGCCTTTTTTTAGATTGTTCCATTGGCTTCCAGGTTTTGCACCGAAAGAGATTAGTAAGATTTTGAGGGCCCGTTTTTCTGGTTTAGAAGATCGGTTTCAGAACATGCTGGAGCTGAAATCTGTTTATGACGAGAATGGTGGAAATGATCTAGTAAATGCAAGTATTAAGCAAAAGCTTGAAATTGTTCAGAAGTATCCGCTGAAGGAAGCTTTCCGGTTTCGTTTGCCACAAATTGAAAAGTGGACTTTAGGAATGGCAGTTGCGCTTTTCGTTTCTGTTTGTCTCTTTACTCCTGGCTTTCTGGTAAAAGGATATAACCAATACGTCCATTACAATCAGGAGTTCTCTCCCGCTGCCGATTTCTCATTTGTGCTTTTAAATGATTCACTTTCTGTGAAGAAAGGAGATTCATTTAAGATTCGTGTTCGTTTGCAAGGAAATAATTTTCCGGCACGCTTGAACGTGGTGATGAATGGAAATCAATTTGCCATGCAACCTATCGGGGATGGTTCTTACAGTTACACCATTGGAAATGTGTATCACGATTTACAGTTTCAGTTGAATGGCGGGACATATTACTCCGGTGTTTATGATATCAAGTGTTTGGCGGTTCCTGTTATCAGGGCATTTACAGTCAATGTTAGCCCACCCAAATATACGTCTATGGCTTCCCGAACGCTGGAGAACCAGGGTGACGCCGAAGTTCCTGCAGGAAGTAGGGTGAGGTGGACGCTAAACGCCGTTGATGCTGATTCTGTTTTTGTTTGTTCAGGTTCACATGCCGAACAAATGGTCAGACAGGATGATGGGAGTTTTCGTTTAGACTCGACGATAAAAGGCAACACCGAATATTTTTTTAGGGTAAAGAATTCAAATTTCACGGATGATGGATTGGTATATAACTTAAAAGTTTTGAAAGATGAATACCCTTCCATCGCGGTGAAGCAGATTCAGGATTCCGTAAATCTTACAGCTTTTTATTTTCACGGAAGAATATCAGACGATTATGGCATCAATGCTGTGAAATTTCACGTCGTTGGTGATCAGCTTGATTCCACATTAAATGTTTCTGTTCATCCGAACCAAAACCCACAGGATTTTTTCTACGGATATAGTTTCAAGGGGTTAAAGCCCGGCGTTTATCGATATTGGTTTACGGTGGCCGATAATGACAAGCTTCATCACTTTAAGAAGAAACAAAGTGAGGTGTTTACGTTTCGCTTTCCCGGGTTTCACCAAGTGGAAGCGGAAAATAAGAAAGGCTATCAGCGGCTTGAAGACAAATTGAATGAAGGGAAGGAAGTGGCCCGGAAGATACAACAGGATTTTGGGAAGATGCGGGATAAGATGTTAAGTGGTCAACTCACCGATTGGGAAAAGAAGCAAATATCGGAAGGAATTAAGCAACAGAACAGCCAGCTTCATCAGTTGATGGATAATGTGAGTAAGGAGAATCAGAAGCTGAATAATCTGTCCAAAAATTTCTCACAGCTGTCGCCTGCTTTGTTGGAGAAGCAAAAGCAAGTGGAGAAGTTGATGGATCAGCTTTATTCCGATGACTTGAAAAAGTTGTTCGATGAGTTGAACACCCTCATGAACCAGTTTGACCAAAAGAAATTCAACGAATTGACCAAAGATATCAATTATCGGTTGGATGATTTGAGTAAGCAGTTGGACAGAAACATCGCTTTGTTGAAGAAAATGCAGGTGGAAAAGTCCATTCATGACATTGAAAACAATTTACAGGAGCTGGCAAAACAGCAAAATGCTTTGTCCGACTTGATGAAAAAAGGCGGTCGTTTCAAAGAGGATTCGTTGTTGGCTAAGCAAGATGAAGATATTAAAGCAGCCTTTTCAGCAATCGATTCTGTAATGGAGCAGAACGATGAGTTGGAAAAGCCTTATTCGATTAACAAGTCGGGTTCGCTCCAGAAAGACATAAACGATGATATGCAATCGCTTTCTGAAAAGAAGGGAAGCAGGAATAAGCGCAGTGATATTTCTGACCGGATTAGTCGTTCCCTGAAGAAGGTAGCCGATAATTTGAATAAGAGTATGTTGTCTTCACAGATGGAAATTGATTGGGAACAGGTTCGGCGGATTCAATACCTCGCGGATAATATTCTGACTTATTCTTTTCAGCAAGAGAATTTGATGGATGAGATGCGCGGAGTTTCAGCTTTGGATCCCGCGTTGACAAGCTATCTCGACAAGCAAAAGAATCTGGTGCAGTTTGAGGAACAGTTGCGCGATACGCTGTACCTGTTGTCGAAACAAGCGCCACAGATTAATATGCAAATAGGCAAGGAGTCGCTCAATTGGAAATATTATACCGATAAAGCACTTTCCGGTTTAGAAGAAAGTCAGTATCAGAAAGGAAGGGTAAATCAACAGTTTTCCATGACGTCTGCTAACAACCTGGCGTTGTATCTTTCAGAGGCATTGCAGCAAATCATGGATATGATGAAGAACGCACAGCCCGGTGACGGCACCTGCAATAAGCCTGGCGGTAAAAACAATTCAATTCCCAGCTTGGCAGCGCTTCAGAAAAAGTTGAAGGAGCAAATGCAGAGTATGTTGAATGATCTGAAGAATGGGCAACAGCCCGGAAATGATCAACTTGGTAAGATGTTGATGCAGCAGGAGATTATTGAGCAAGCCATCAGGGGGCAGGTTTTAAGGGGTAATTTAGGTCCGGATGTAGAGAAGCAGCTGAAGGAAGCGCAAAGGTTACTCAATCAAAATCGAAATGATTTGGTAAGTAAAAACGTTACCCAACAGACAGTTAAGCGACAAAATCTTATATTTGAACATTTATTGGATGCACAAAATGCCAAAATGCAGCGTAATTCAGACAACGAAAGAGAGTCTGAATCGGCTAAAAATCAGCTGGTAAGTCATCCTAAAAAGTATTTTGAGAAGGAAGCGAAAAAGGAAGATGAGCTTGACATAATTTCGAGGTCATACTGGAGAATGAACTATTTTTACCGTGAAAAGTTTAATTCTTATCTAAAAAATATTAATGGTCGGTAATATAATCAGACGGCAATTGGAAATTCACTCTCGCATCGAAGAGTTGAAAACGTGCCTTAAGGTGTGTCACGAGATGCGTGATTCGTTGTCGCTTGATTGTGAGACCTACTTTTCTTTTCAGACTTCATTGCTTGAAGCTGTTCAAAATGCGATTATTCATGGGAATAAGTCTGATGAGAGTAAGAAAGTCAAGATCGATTTGGAGGTAGATGAATCTGCAATTCAGGTTCGTATAGAAGATGAAGGAAATGGTTTTGACCCGGAATGTGTTGTTAATCCTACCTGTGGCGATAATGTAACCAAGGAAAATGGCAGGGGAATATTTTTTATTAAAAACCTTTGCGATGGGTTTGAGGTTATCGGTAAAGGGAATGTCGTCAAATTATTAATCCGTATTTAGTAGTGAATATTGAGTTTTACAATGAGGATGTGGAATTTCCCCATCTCGATACTGAACGCGTTAAAAAATGGCTTGTTTTTGTTGCTAATAAGCATAAGAAAGAAATAGGTGAGCTCAGTTACATTTTCTGCAGCGATTCGTATTTGTTGGAGGTGAATCGACAATACTTAAGTCACGATTACCTGACTGATATTATTACGTTCGATTATACCGAGGGTGACACCGTGTCAGGTGATGTGTTCATCAGTACCGAAAGAGTTGCCGATAATGCTATTGAGTTTAATGTTTCTTATGATGAAGAATTGCTTCGGGTTCTCGCTCATGGTATTTTGCATTTGATAGGATTTAATGATAAAAATGAGAATGACCAGGAGGAAATGACGCAGCAAGAAAACGCGTCTATTTTAGATTATCATAATATTGAAAAATAAAGAAAAGAGAATATGCTGCCAAAATATGATGTGATAGTAGTAGGAGCCGGTCATTCCGGTAGTGAGGCTGCAGCAGCAGCAGCAAATTTGGGTTCGAAGGTTTTATTAGTGACTATGGACCTGAATAAGATTGCACAAATGAGCTGTAATCCAGCCGTTGGTGGTATTGCCAAGGGGCAGATTGTGAGAGAGATAGATGCTCTTGGTGGCTACATGGGAATTGTTACTGATCGGAGTACAATTCAGTTCAGAATGTTAAACCGTTCTAAAGGGCCTGCAATGTGGAGTCCAAGGGCTCAGTGCGACAGAATGCGATTCTCAGAGAATTGGAGATCCGTTTTAGAGGGCATTCCGAACGTCGATTTCTGGCAAGGAATGGTAAAAGACCTCATTTTCGAAGGAGATCGTGTGTGCGGAGTAAGGACTGAATTAGGTGTTGAGTTTTTTGGAAAAGCTGTTGTTTTAACGAATGGCACTTTTTTAAATGGCTTAATGCATTTTGGAAAAACGCAAATTGAAGGCGGACGCATATCAGAACCTTCCTCAAAAGGGATGTCGGCCCAGCTGTTTGATTTTGGGTTCAAAGTGGGGCGGATGAAAACGGGGACGCCAGTACGAATTGATGGTCGTTCGATTGATTTTTCGAAATTGCAGGAACAAGCCGGAGATGAATCGTACGGAAAGTTCAGTTATTTGCCCAGTTCCGATAATCAGGCATTGAAACAAAAAAGTTGTTTTATTACCTATACGAATAAGGAAGTTCATGAAGAGCTTTCTACCGGCTTTGAGTTTTCACCGTTGTTTGATGGTAGTATTGAAGGACTTGGTCCGCGGTATTGTCCAAGTATCGAAACTAAGTTGGTGACCTTTGCTGACAAGGAAAAACATCAGTTGTTTCTGGAGCCGGAAGGAGAGAGTACGATTGAATATTATCTGAATGGGTTTTCTTCATCTCTTCCCTGGGATGTTCAGATCAAAGCTATCCATAAAGTGGAAGGGTTGGAGAACGCGCGCGTACTTCGACCTGGTTACGCCATCGAGTATGATTATTTTGATCCGACACAGCTTCATCATACGTTGGAAACAAAAATGGTTTCAAATCTGTATTTTGCCGGGCAGATAAATGGAACAACAGGATATGAAGAAGCAGCTGCCCAGGGTATCATCGCAGGAATTAATGCACACCTCAAGATAAACGGGAAAGAACCGTTCACGCTCGGGCGTAATGAATCGTACATCGGTGTGCTGATCGATGATTTAGTGACTAAGGGAGTAGACGAACCTTACCGGATGTTTACCAGCCGAGCGGAATATCGGATTCTATTGCGGCAGGACGATGCCGACATTCGACTTACCGAAAAAGGGTATCAACTCGGTTTGGTAGACGAGGAGCGTTATGCTTTGTTGCAAGAGAAAATATCCTTACGCGATAAAGTGATTGATTTCTGTAAGGAGTATTCGGTGAAGCCGCAGTACATTAATGATCTTTTGGAAGAAAAGAATACCGCACCACTTAAACAGGGAACGAAATTGTTTAATTTGGTTCTTCGGCCTCAGCTAAGGATTTTTGATTTATTGGGTGCGGTTCGCGGACTGAAGAAATTGTATGATTCACTTCCTGGGGAGAGGAGAAATGAAATTTTTGAATCAGCCGAAATTCTGATGAAATATTCCGGATACATTGAAAGGGAGAAAGGAATTGCTGACAAATTGAATCGGCTCGAGAATATCAATATCACTGGTAAGTTTGATTATCTATCCTTAGAATCATTGTCCACTGAAGCCCGTCAAAAATTGGATAGAATTCAGCCGGACACCATTGGACAAGCGAGTCGGATTTCCGGTGTTTCGCCGAGTGATATAAATGTACTTTTGGTGCTTCTGGGACGGTAATGTTCCACGTGGAACATAAGCGTAAAAGTTGTAGACTTATTGATTTTCCTATATTTAAACAGCTAAAATGGCAAAAATTAATTTGGATGTTGTACAAGCATCTATCAGGAATATTCCCGACTTTCCGAAGCCGGGAATTCAATTTAAAGATGTAACCACTGCATTTAAGCAGCCCGAGCTTATGCAGTTTATTGTAAAGGAAACGGCGAATCATTATCGCGATTTGGGTATTACCCGAATTGTAGGAGTGGAGTCTCGCGGTTTTATTTTGGGAACCGCACTGGCGTATGAATTAAATGCCGGTTTTGTGCCTGTTCGTAAGCCGGGGAAATTACCAGCCGAAACCTACAAACAATCTTACGAATTAGAATACGGGACAGACACACTGGAAATGCACACCGACGCACTTTCGTCTGAAGATGTTGTTTTAATTCATGACGATTTGTTGGCTACCGGAGGAACTGTTGGTGCAACAATCGATCTGGTCCGCAAATTTGGAGTGAAGAAGATTTTCGTCAACTTTTTTGTGGAGTTGGATTTTCTGAAAGGACGGGAGAAAATCGATGAGCAAGTACCTGTTTGGTCATTGATTCATTTTTAAGCAGAGAATATGAGTGAGGAAAACCTGCGGAACGAACGATTAAAAGAATTGGTTCGGGTCCTTCCCGAATCTCCCGGGGTTTATCAGTATTTCAACTCCGATGGAAAAATCATTTATGTAGGTAAAGCCAAAAACCTCAAAAAGCGGGTTTCCTCCTATTTTACCAAACGCCACGATAACCGGAAGACTGAAATTCTGGTTCGGAAGATTGCCGATATTCAACATGTGGTGGTCGAGACAGAAGAAGATGCACTTCTCCTCGAAAATAATCTCATAAAAAAATACCAGCCGCGCTACAACGTCCTTCTCAAGGACGATAAGTCCTTTCCCTGGATTTGTATAAAAAACGAACCTTTCCCAAGAGTTTTTTCTACCCGACGAGTGATTCGTGACGGTTCTCTCTATTTCGGACCTTACACTTCGGTTGGAATGGTTCGCACTATTCTGGATGTAATCAAACAGCTTTACACCATTCGGACCTGTGGCTATAATCTGGCGCAGGAAAATATTGCGAAAGGCAAATACAAAGTTTGCCTGGAATACCATTTAGGAAATTGCAAAGGGCCATGTGAGGGACTTCAGGAAGAAGGTGAGTACAACGAGATGATTGATCAGATTAAAAATATTCTGAAAGGAAATCTGAATTCAGTCACATCACATCTCAAAACAGTCATGGATGAGTATGCTTCTTCGTATGAATTCGAAAAAGCAGCAGAAATAAAATCGAAGCTCGATATTCTCGAAAAGTACCGGAGCAAATCGACGATTGTTGGCTCATCCATTACTAATCTGGATGTTTTTTCGTTCGATGAAGATGAAAAATTTGGTTACGTCAATTTCCTGAAGGTCGTTGATGGGGCCATTATTCAGTCACACACCATCGAAATGAGGAAGCGTTTGGATGAATCAAAAGAGGAATTGTTGGCACTTGGAATTGTCGAAATTCGGCAAAAAGTATTTTCCAATGCGCGGGAAATTGTGGTTCCTTTTCATCCGGATACTGATTTCGACCAAATCAATTTTACGATTCCACAGCGCGGAGACAAGAAGAAGTTATTAGAGCTTTCGCAGAAAAATGCCCGTTTTTACAAACTTGAAAAACGAAAACAGCAGTCGCTTCGTAATCCGCAGAATAAAGTTGATCGGGTTATGGAGACCATGAAAACCGATCTACGGTTAAAAGAAGAGCCAGTTCACATTGAATGTTTTGATAACTCGAATATCCAGGGAAATTATCCAGTGGCATCATGCGTTGTTTTTCGAAATGGAAAACCGGCCAAAAGGGATTATCGGCACTTCAATATTAAAACAGTAGAAGGTCCCAATGACTTTGCCTCAATGGAGGAGATTATATTCCGTCGCTACCGTCGGTTGTTGGATGAGGAGAAGGAGTTGCCGCAGTTAATCGTCATTGATGGAGGAAAAGGACAGTTGGGCGCTGCTTTAAATTCGTTGGAAAAACTTGGTTTGAGGGGAAAAATCAGCATAATTGGAATTGCCAAAAGACTGGAAGAGATCTTTTTTCCGGGTGACAGCGTTCCCATTTATCTCGATAAAAATTCAGAGACTTTAAAGATCATTCAGCACCTGCGTGACGAAGCGCATCGGTTCGGAATTACCTTTCACCGCAATAAACGTTCTGCTGGTTTTATTAAATCGGAATTGGATAATATCCCCGGCGTTGGTCCTAAAACAGTTGAAGCACTTTTGAAGGAATTTAAGTCGCTGGAACAGATAAAAAGCCGTTCGGTGGAAGAGATAGCCGGAGTAATTGGGCAGTCAAAAGCTGAAAAGGTAATTTCTTATATGAAATCAAGTATCAGTAAATCAATTGGTAAGTAAATGTTACCTGGATTTTTAATAGCTAAACTAAAGGAAAAGGTTCAAAAATTCTGCTGCATTTATACTTTTCAGTTCATTTTCCTCCAAAAACTGCTGTAATTTTTCTTTTATGTCCTTTCGTTCATGGAAGGTGTCCATCAATTTATCAGAAAGAGCATCTATCAATTCAGGCGATAGAATCTCACTCGTCAATTCCACCGATTTTATTCTTCCTTTCTCTATTTTCAGGCTTAACGAAGCAGTTTTTCCTGAAATCACTCCGTCTTTCCGGAATACATATTTGGGCGAATAGCCGTAGTTCCATTCCCATGTTCCGAATTTTTCTTTTTGCAATTGTTCGATCGCCGCTAAATCTTCTTTCGAAAAAGTATAGGCTTCTGCATCCGGATTGACTTCGCGGATATGTCCCAAAATTTGCTGTGTGAACTCTTCAATTGAAGGAGGAGAGGAAAGGAATGAGGAAATATTGGCAACCCGGGAGCGGTTTGATTTGACTGCTTTATCCTGGAAAAACGAAGGATTCGATTTCAAAGCACTTGAAAGCTTCCCGATTTGGGAATTATAAAGCAGCGTCCCGTGCGATAAAACGCGCTTTTTGTAAACATGCATCGCATTACCTGAGATTTTTTTGCTTTTCACCAGCAAATCGTGCCGGCCCGAAAAAGTAGCTGCAATTCCAATGATCGCGAGAGCGTTGACTATCGGTTGTGTAAAACGTTTGAATGAAATATCTTCGTTGGCGGCGATATTCCGGATGAAACAGAAGTTAAGGTTTCCTGAATCATGAAAAACCGTACCCCCGCCAGACAATCGCCTAACCACTTTAATTCCATTGGTTTCAACATAGTCGAGATTGATTTCTGACAGCGTATTTTGGTGTTTACCTACAATGATTGAGGGCTCGTTGATGTAGAGAAGGAAGAACTCATCAGTGAAGTTTTTCAGCAAATATTCTTCCGATGCAATATTGAAATACGGGTCGTTCGACGATGAAACCAGGTAATACATAGCTCAATGTTTGTCAATATGCTGGCAAAAATAGGGTTTTGCGCTTAATCTTGCTTCATACGGCCGTAAATCGTTAAATTAGTGCTCCAAAATTTGGAGGTACTATGCGTGTAGTGATTCAACGGGTTAGCCGGGCTTCAGTAACTATTGATGGAAACGTTAAATCGTTCATTAATAAAGGCTTGCTTGTATTATTGGGAGTCGAAGATGCTGACGGAAAAGAAGACATTCAATGGTTGAGTAATAAAATTACTCAATTAAGAGTATTTAATGATGACAATGATGTCATGAATCTTTCAGTTAAAGATGTTGATGGAGAACTGCTTGTTGTTAGTCAGTTTACGCTTCACGCGAAAACGAAGAAAGGAAACAGGCCATCCTATATCACAGCCGCCAAACCGGAAATTTCCGTGCCGATGTACGAAGCTTTCATAGAACAATTATCGAAGGATTTGGGTAAAGAGGTACAGACAGGAGAGTTTGGCGCGCATATGGACGTAGAGTTGGTGAACGACGGGCCGGTTACAATTCTCATCGATACCAAAAACAAGGAATAAATGGAAGAACAGGTGACGCTGCAGGAAGCGCAAACGATGGTGGACGACTGGATTAAAAAGTACGGAGTCCGCTATTTTAGTGAGTTGACCAATATGGCTATCCTGACGGAAGAAGTGGGAGAGCTGGCCCGCATTATTTCGCGGAAATATGGCGATCAGTCATTCAAAAAAGGCGAAGATGGCAGTAAATTAGCCGACGAAATGGCCGACGTGCTTTGGGTGCTGCTTTGTCTGGCCAATCAAACCGGAGTAGACATTACATCGGCATTCCGGAAGAACCTGGAAAAGAAAACCAATCGCGATAGCGAGCGACATAAGAATAATCAAAAATTATAAACATAAAGTTTCTACAATGAAATCCATCAACGGTTTCGATCGCAAATTTGCGGACGAAGAAGTAAAACAAGCCATTGAAAATGTGCTGAATAAATATGCCGGTAACCGGAATGACGAAACGCTGGAACTGGCTTTCTCGTGTATTGACCTGACCACGTTAAACTCGACAGATACCGAGGAACGCGGAAAGCAGTTCGCCGACAATGTTTCCAATTTCAAGGAGCAGTTTCCCGGATTGGCGAACGTAGGCGCTATTTGCGTTTATCCGAAACTGGTTCAGGTAGTCCGGAAAAACCTGAAAGCAGAAGGAGTGAATATCGCTGCGGTTTCAGCTGGTTTTCCTTCATCGATGACGTTTGCCGATGTGAAGGTGATGGAAACAAAGAAAACCGTAGAAGTGGGCGCTGACGAAATTGACATTGTCATTTCCATTGGCGATTTTCTGGCCGGAAACTACGAATTTGTTTTTGACGAAATCAAGCAATTGAGAGAAGCTTGCGGAAAAGCACACTTGAAAGTTATCCTGGAAACAGGAGCATTGAAAACACCGGAAGCCATCTGGAAAGCTTCGTTGATTGCGATGCATGCCGGAGCTGATTTCATCAAAACCTCTACTGGAAAAATGGATCCGGCGGCCACATTGGAAGCAGCTTGGGTCATGACGACAGCCATTAAGCATTACCATGAAGAAACCGGCCGCAAAGTTGGATTTAAGCCTGCCGGCGGAATTTCAACAGCCGATGAAGCATTGCAGTATTTGACGGTTGTAAAAGAAGTGTTAGGTGAGGAGTGGATGAATAACAAACTCTTCCGTATTGGTGCCAGTCGACTGGCAAATAACTTATTAACGGAAATGGTAGGAGAAGAGGTTAAATACTTCTGATTTCTGACGAAAATACAACAGCCCCGTAAAACGTCATTTCGGCGCTTTTTACGGGGTTTATTTGTTTCGGTCGGTAATATAGTAGATGTACTGCTGAAGAGACGTTTTTACGTCCGAATCAGGGTAATCAGCCAGAATATTCAACGCTTTGTCGCGGTAGTCGAGCATCACCTGGTGTGCATACTCAATTCCGCCTTTCGATTTCACAAACGTGACAACCTGCTCAATATCTTCCGCTGATTTGATTCGTTTTTTCACGATTTTCAGAATTTTCTTTCGCTCACCGTTTTCCGATTGATTCAATGCATGAATGAGTGGCAGCGTCATCTTCTTCTCGCGGATGTCATTCCCGGTAGGTTTCCCCACCATGTTAGTTTTCTCGTAATCGAATAGATCATCTTTAATCTGAAAAGCAACTCCGGCTAATTCGCCCAGTTCCCGCATCCGCGAAATAACATCTTTATTGGTTGTCACCGAACTGGCGCCAACAGCAGCGCTGGTAGCCAGTAATGAAGCAGTTTTCTTCCGGATAATTTCGAAATAAACCTCTTCAGTTATGTCTTGTTTTCGGGCTTTTTCAATCTGAAGAATCTCACCTTCACTCATGTCGCCCACGGCTTTCGAAATCAATTGAAGGAAATCGTAGTCTTCGTGGTCGATGGACCAAAGCATGCCTTTTGCCAGAATGAAATCACCAACCAGAACAGCCAGCTTATTCCGCCAGATGGCGTTTACCGAGAAAAATCCGCGACGCTGATAAGACTCGTCCACTACGTCGTCGTGCACCAGTGTTGCCGTGTGAAGTAACTCGATGGTTAACGCCGCATGATAAGTCCGTGTATTGAAGGTCCCGTTGAGCTTGGCGGTCAGAAAAACCAGCATCGGGCGCATTTGCTTACCCTTGCGCCTGAGAATATAATTAATAATCGAGTTAAGCAGGGGAATATCCGTTTTCGTAGACTTACGAAAAAACGGTTCGAAACCTTTAAGCTCTTCAGCTATTGGATTCTTTATTTGATCAATGGAAATAGTTGGCATCTTTATCGTACTATCCTTATAATCCGCAACGTCCAAAGGTAAGAATTAATTTGATCTGCGAATGTTAACTTGTTTTGAAACTTTCTAAATTACTGATTAGCAATAAAATAGAATGTTTTTATAAATAAATGTTAAGCTTTGATATTCAATGTTTTATAACATATTTTTCATAATAGGGAATGTAATTGCACAGTTGCTCAGGCGTCAAGAAGGTGATACCAGTACAATATATTTATATATTTGCATTTCTTGATGATATATATTACGTAACCTGAATGATAACTTGTTAAAATGCTTTTTAGATGAATATAACTGAACTTGAAAGCGAAAAACTGGAAAAAGCTGCCAATATGTTGAAAGCAATTGCGCACCCGATGCGCATTGCCATACTCAGCTTTTTGGAGGGGGACACAAAACTTACCGTAACAGAAATTCACGAACGACTCGGAATAGAGCAGTCCACTACCTCGCACCATCTCGGAATTTTAAAAGATAAAGGTGTTCTTTGCTCGCAGCGCGATGGAAAAAATACCTTCTACTTTCTGAAGCACGAAAGCCTGAGTAAACTGGTTGATTGTATTGGCCAGTGTACCTGCAGTGAATAAACAACGAATTGCGATAACCGCCGCCCTGCTTACCGGGGCGGTTTTTTTTTGCCTTTACTTTCCGTAGATTTGGCCATCTGAGCCCTGTGAAATACTTGACAAAGCAGGCGCTTTGCTGTAACTTCATTCCGATAACTCAAGAAAATCAAGACAATGGCCGAAAAAAATCCGAAACGACTGTTTCTGCTCGATGCATATGCACTGATTTACCGCTCTTACTTTGCATTCATCAAAAATCCGCGCTACAACTCCAAAGGCTTAAATACTTCGGCCATTATGGGATTTTTGAATACCCTGGAGCAAATTCTGAAACAGGAAGATCCCAGTCACATTGCAGTGGCTTTTGATTTGAAAGCACCCACGTTTCGTCATGAAATGTACGAGCCTTACAAAGCCAACCGCGAAGAGATGCCGGAAGATTTGCGGAAATCCATTCCCTACATCCGTCAGCTGATTGAAGCCTATCATATTCCGATTGTCGAACGCGAAGGTTTCGAAGCGGATGATGTCATCGGAACATTGGCCAAATCAGCCGAAAAAGAAGGCTATGAAGTTTTCATGGTGACTCCCGATAAGGACTACGCGCAGCTGGTTTCGGAGAACATTTTCATGTACAAGCCGAAGCGTAGCGGAAACGATTTGGAAGTGTGGGGACTGAAAGAAGTGAGCGAAAATTTCCAGGTTGAAAAGCCCGAACAGGTGATCGATATTCTCGGATTGATGGGCGATACCGCAGATAACATTCCCGGTTGTCCCGGAATTGGCCCCAAAACGGCCATGAAGCTGATTTCGGATTTTGCCAGCGTGGATGGAGTCTATCAGAATATCGATAAACTGAAAGGTAAACAAAAAGAGCGCCTGGTGGAAAACGAAGAACAGGTCCGGATTTCCAGGAAACTGGCGAAAATTATTTTGGATGTTCCGCTGGATGCGACGCCGGATGGTTTGGTGCGTACCGAACCGGACAAAACTGTGTTGCGCGATTTGTTCAGTGAACTGGAATTCAAAACACTCGCGAAACGTATTTTGAACGAAGAGATTCCGGTGCAACAAGAAAATAATTTTCAGCAGGGAACGCTGTTTGGTGCACCCGAATCGCCTCAGGAACCGGAAATGGCACCAGAAAATATTTCGGATATTAACTCAACGGATCACGAGTATTTTCTGATGGATACGCCGGAATTGCGTGCCGACTTACGGGCGGATTTGTGTGTGCTGAAAGAGTTCTGTTTCGATACCGAAACCACCGATATCGATCCGCACACGGCACAACTGGTCGGAATGTCTTTTTCGTGGAAAGACCACGAAGCTTTTTATGTGCCGGTTCCAGCCGACCAGGAAGAAGCGCAGGCGTTGGTGGACGAATTCCGCTCCATTTTTGCCGATGAGCGCATCATGAAAATTGGTCAGAATATCAAGTACGATATCCTGGTGATGGGAAATTACGGCATCGAGGTGAAAGGCGAAATTTTCGACACGATGATTGCTCATTACCTGGTTCAGCCCGAATTGCGCCACAACCTCGATTACCTGAGCGAGTTGTTCCTTGGCTACAAAAAAGTGGCGACTGAAGAGCTGATTGGAAAGAAAGGAAAGAACCAGCGTTCGATGCGCGATGTGGCTGTTTCCAAGATAAAAGAATATGCCGGCGAAGATGCGGACATTACCTGGCAGCTGAAACCTATCCTGGCCCGTGAACTGGAAAAAGCCGGCGTGGAAAAACTGTTCCGTGAGGTGGAAATGCCTCTGCTGACCGTGCTGGTCGCCATGGAGCAGGCCGGTGTGAAAATCGATAAGGAAGCATTGGACGCTTACGCAGAAGAACTCCGTGAGCAAATCATCACATTGGAAAAAGACATTCATCAATTGGCCGGCGAGGATTTCAATGTATCATCGCCGAAACAGTTGGGCGTAATTCTCTTCGAAAAGCTGAAGCTGGACAGCAAAGCCAAGAAGACAAAGACCAAGCAATATTCGACCAACGAGGAGACGCTGGTCAAGTTGCAGGACAAGCATGAGATTGTGGGAAAGGTGCTTGATTATCGTGGCTTGAAGAAATTATTGAGCACGTACGTGGAAGCGCTGCCTAAGCTGATCAATGCACGAACCGGAAAAATTCACACATCGTTCAACCAGGCCATTGCGGCAACCGGGCGTTTGAGCTCGAACAATCCCAACCTGCAGAATATTCCCATTCGGGATGAAAATGGTCGGGAAATCCGGAAAGCATTTGTTCCCTCAGATGACGAGCATGTTTACCTTTCAGCCGACTATTCTCAAATTGAATTGCGCATCATGGCTGCCATTTCAGGCGACAAAGCCATGATGGAAGCTTTCCGAAACGGTGAGGACATTCACGCGACAACTGCTGCGAAGATTTATGGCGTCCCGTTGAATGAGGTCACATCCGACATGCGTCGGAAGGCCAAAACGGCCAATTTCGGCATCATTTACGGAATTTCAGCCTTCGGCTTATCGCAAAGGTTGAATATTCCGAGAACGGAAGCAAAACAGCTTATTGACGGCTATTTTGAGAACTTCAGTCGCGTGAAGCAGTTCATGGATGAGCAAATTCATAATGCCCGTGAAAAAGGCTACGTGGAAACGTTAATGGGACGGAAGCGCTATCTACCCGATATTAATTCGGGCAATGCGGTGGTGCGCGGGGTTGCCGAACGGAACGCCATCAACGCGCCAATTCAGGGTTCAGCAGCTGACGTCATCAAAGTGGCGATGATCAACATTCACAGGAAAATGCAGGAGAAAGGACTAAAATCGAAGATGATGCTGCAGGTGCATGATGAATTGAACTTTGATGCGCTGAAAGACGAACTGGAAGTGTTGAAAAAGCTGGTCAAACACGAAATGGAACACGCCGTAGAGCTGAACGTACCGCTGACGGTTGATATGCAGTCGGCCGCCAACTGGCTCGAGGCTCACTGATAAGATTTCTGCCGGGGCGTCAGGTGAGCGATACCACTTGTGCCCCGGTTACTTTTTGCAAATCGGCGGGAGCGAGACGAAGTTGCAACCCGCGCTGTCCAGCGCTAATGAAAATCTCCTCCAGTTCGAATGCCGATTCGTCGATGAAAACCGGGTAATTCTTTTTCATTCCTAACGGGGAACAACCGCCCCGAATGTAGCCGGTAAGCGGCTCCAATTCCTTCATTAAAACCATTGCCACCTTTTTGTTTCCGCTGGCTTTGGCTGCTTTTTTCAAATCGAGGGAACCCGCGCCCGGAATCACGCACACAAAAATCCCGTTTCGATCGCCGCGAGCCACCAGCGTTTTGTAGACTTTTTCTACCGGAAATCCGGAAACTTCAGCCAGATGTTCGGCACTCAAATCATTTTCATCTACCGTATATTCAGCCAGTTGGTAGCTGATTTTCTGGCGGTCGAGGATGCGGGCTGCGTTGGTTTTTTTCATCATTCTCTCTTTTTACCATTCAAACTGACGAAGAGCCTGGCTCACTGCTTCATCATATTTTGCTTCGGACGTGGCTTTCTTCACTTTCTTGAATGCCTTTCGCGGCTCCGGAAAGCTTTCGCTGAAATAGCTCCAAAACTTAATCATACGCATATGTTGGTGGCTAAATCCGCTTAGTTTCTCAGCGTAAGCGGAATAAATTTCAGCATGAAATTCCCGGAGAAGCTGAATTTTCTTTTTTTCCGCTACAGCGGAAGTATCATTTATTTCCGAAGCCAGAAAAGGATTCTGCAGAATTCCACGGCCAATCATGAGCGTGGAAATATTTTCCCGGAAGGTAAAATCCCTGGCGTCGTCGGCAGTCACTACATCTCCGTTGTAAATCAGCGGACGCTGGCAAATTTCTTTGGCTTCTGCGAATAATTTCCGGTCGGCTTCGCCTTTGTACAAATCTTTGGCAATGCGGGGATGCAGGATGACTTCGGTTACCGGGAAATCGTTGAGCACTTGCAGAACAGGGAAGAGTTCCTCTCTCGACTCCAGGCCCGCCCGCAGTTTCACCGAAAGGGTAATTTCAGGAATGGCAAATGCTTTGTCGAGTATTTCTCTGATTTTCTCAGGATGAGGCAGAAGTCCGGCCCCCCGTCCACGACGCGTTACCATCGGGTAAGGACAACCCAGGTTCCAGTTCATTTCGCGGTAACCCAACTCCTTGATTTTATTGGCCAGCAAAACAAATTCGTCGATTGTGCCGGCCAGAATTTGCGGAACCGGTAAAACATCCGGGTTGTTTTCCGGCAGAATATCCCGCCAGGTTGATTTCTTCACCGAACCATCGTTTTGGAGGACGAGGTAGGGAGCAAAATATTTGTCCACTCCGCCGAACAACCGGAAATGTGCGTTTCGGTAAACGGCATCGGTATATTCCTGCAACGGCGCGAGGTAGATTGGAATGGGATTCTTTTCTGCTTTCATTCCTGCAAAAATAAAGAGGATTCCCGGTCGGTGGTCACACGAATTGAAAAATGTGAGCCTGTATTGCATTATCCAATATTTTATATCTTTGCAGAGCCTGAAAAGTGCCTTATTTTATGGTGATTTCCCCTTTATTACAAAGTCAGCAAAGTGATTCTCTGCGAGTGGACTCGCTGGTGCAGCCGATTCAAACCGAGACGCACCAGGACACAGCCAAGCCGGTTCTGAAAGTTCAGAGCCAGACGACTGTCGATACCTCAGCTGCCCGGATATTCCGGCAGATGGCCATCCGGGATTCAATCGCGAAAGCGCAGGCCGAGCAGGCTGCCAGGCGAAAAGCCCGCGCGGTGCGACAAGCGCGAATCAAGGCACAGCAAAAACAAGACTCGATTCAGGCGGCACAACAAGCCCAGGCAAGCGATACGCTGATGGTCCACCAGGACTCACTTCAGGTCGATTCGCTTACTGCGGTTCAGGATACGCTGCACCAGGATACTCTGACGACGGAATTGCCCATGATCCCGGTAGGTAAGGAAGGAAAGGAATTCGCTTCCGTTCGGCAGGACTGGTTATTGGGAGTTATTTTGTTGGCATTGATTCTTTTTGCATCGGTCCGGTTGGTTTTTGGTAAATACCTCAATCACCTGTTTACCAGTTTGATTAACTATTCTACAGCCAGCCGGCTTTTCCGCGAACGCGGTTACAAAATTTCCCATGGTTCTTTCCGTTTGGATGTGATGTCACTTGTTGTGACGTCGGTTTTCGTTTATCAAATTTCCAATCACGACGGAAGTTTTTCCTGGCTTGGACTGGGAGGCTACAAGCTATTGATCAGCTACTTTGTTTTGTTGGGGGCTTACGGTATCGGAAAGATGATTTTATATCATTTGAGCGGTGCTCTGTTTATGCGGGGAGCAGTGGTTTCGGAAGTGTTTTTTAACTACGGAATATATACCAAAGCTTTAGGAATTTTTCTGCTACCCATCATAATTGTGACGTCTTTGGCTCCCGAGTGGTCAAAAATTATGTTTGTAGCTGGAATATCGATTACCGTTGTACTCTATGCGGCATCGCTGATCCGGGGAGCACTGGTCGCTCTCAGAAATGGTATTTCTATATTCTATTTGATTTTGTACCTTTGTATCCTTGAAATTTTTCCGTTGCTTTTGGTTTATAAGCTCATTTTCGGGCAGGTATAAATCAACACGCAAACGTTTTTCACCCAAAAAATCTTGAAAAATTGAAGATCAAGAGCATTTTAGTATCGCAACCAGAACCTACTTCAGCTCGATCTCCCTACAAAGATCTTGCTGAAAAAAACCATTTGAAGATTGATTTTCGCCCGTTTATTCAGGTAGAAGGAATATCTTCAAAAGATTTTAGAAAAGAGCGCATACAGATTCTGGATCACACAGCGGTTATCTTCACCAGTAGAACCGCTATCGACCATTTCTTCCGTATTGCTCAGGAACTGCGCATTACCGTTCCCGATTCCATGAAGTATTTCTGTATTTCGGAAGCGACCGCCTTCTACCTTCAGAAATACATCGTTTACCGGAAGAGAAAGATTTTTTACGGCAATGGAAGATTTGCCGATTTGGTTGACATCCTTAAGAAACATAAGGATGAAAAATACATCATCCCGCTTTCCGATATCCATAAGGCGGAAATCCCTGAATTACTGGATAAAGCAAAGCTGAAGTACACCAAGGCGATCATGTATCGCACGGTCAGTAGCGACCTTTCGGATTTGAAAGATGTGAATTACGACATTCTCGTATTCTTCAGTCCGTCCGGTATTAAGTCATTGCTGCAGAACTTTCCTGATTTTGAGCAGAATGATACCAAGATTGCTACCTTTGGTCCATCCACTGCCAAGGCAGTTCGCGAAGCCGGCCTGAGACTGGATATCGAAGCTCCGGTCCCTGACGCGCCTTCCATGACCATGGCATTGGAGAAATATGTGAAGGATTTTAACAACAAGAAATAAATCAAAGCTTTCAAATAGCTTCGGAGAGAAAGGGGGATGGTTATTCCCCCTTTTTTGTACCGAAAAAAACGTATGGCACGTTATACTTTTCATAAAGAAGAACGGCTTTGCAGCCGGAAGCTTATCGGAACGTTGTTTGAGTCCGGTCGGTCGTTTCTTTGCTATCCGCTGAAGGTTGTCTACTATACTCCGGAGGGCTGGGAGGGAGATTTTCCGGTGCAGGCAGGATTTACGGTTCCAAAGAAAAATTTTAAACGTGCCGTAAAACGGAATCTTTTAAAGCGCAGGATACGTGAGGCGTATCGTTTGCGAAAGCATGAGTTGTACGAGTACCTCGAGACCACAGAGCAGCAACTGGCAGTGATGTTTATTTACGTGGGAAAAGAGCCGTTAAGCTATCGCAAGATTGAAGGTAGCGTACAAAAAGCTATCAACCGTTTGAAAAAGGAACTGACCAAGAGTTCCGGTGCTGAAAAAAAGGCATAAAAAAACACGGGCAAAAGCGTGTTTGGTGCTTTGGGGCCCGTGTTATCTGACTGGTGAATAGGTTATTTCTTCTCAATCAATTCAGTTTGCTGACGTACCGAATCTTCGTGAATCAGCTGGAACAGAATCTTGATAAATGTTTCGTCGAGGTGTAATTTGCCGGCCAGATTGGTGCGGTCGTCCATCATCTGAGCCCACCGGTTAATCTGAAGTGCCGTTACTTTATTCTGCTTCTTATACTCACCGATTTGTTTCACCAATTCCATCCGTGAAGCGAGAATTTCCATCATTTCGTGGTCAATCTGGTCGATACGCCCACGCAACTCTTCGAGTTTATTTTCGAAGTTCGGATCGTCCGAGCTGGCATATTTAATTACCAGTTCATCCAGTATTTTACCCAGATCGGCGGGAGTAACCTGTTGTGCTTTGTCACTCAACGCGCAGGAGGGATCGATGTGGGATTCAAGCATCAGGCCATCCAGTCCCATATCGAATACTTTTTGCGAGATCTCCAGCAAATATTCACGTTTTCCGGCAATGTGGCTCGGATCACCGATAATCGGGAGATTGGGCAGCAATCGTTTCAGTTCGATAACCGTTTTCCAACCGGGGTAGTTTCGATATTTCGATTCCCGGAAGGGAGTAAAACCACGGTGAATAGCCACCAGGTTTTTAATTCCGGCCTGATTCAGGCGTTCCAACGCACCTACCCAGAGTTGAACATCCGGGTTCACCGGATTCTTTACCATTACAGTCTGGTCAGTCCCTTTGAGTACATCGGCAATTTCCTGCACGGTGAAGGGGGAAGCGGTCGAACGGGCGCCAATCCACATCACATCGATACCGGCTTTCAGGCACTCTTCCACATGTTGAGCGTTGGCCACTTCCGTTCCGACCGGTAAACCGGTCTCTTCTTTGATCCGTTTCATCCACTCAAGCCCGATAGAACCAACACCTTCGAAAGAGCCAGGACGGGTACGGGGTTTCCAGATTCCGCCGCGATAGACAAATACGCGTTTGTCTTTAGCCAGTTCACGGGCAGTCGCCAGTGCCTGTTCTTCTGTTTCGAGGCTGCAAGGACCGGCAACCAGCAGGGGATTGTCGATGTTAGGCAGCCAGTGGCTTATGGGCATGATATCCAATTCAGCAACCATTGGGTCAATTTTTAGGAGTAAATAATTGAATTATTGTTTTTTCTTTTTTTGTCATTGATTGATTTCCGCCGTCGAGCACGCTGCGAATTCCATTGGCGTGTTTGATGAGCTCCATCATTTCGCCGGCATCTTCGTTTTGAATGCTCTTTTTAAAGGCTTCCAGGTGCTTTTGGTACTCACCGATGGCCTCCACCATGTAATCGCGGTTTTGATGGAAAATAGGGCCCCACATTTCCGGCGAACTTTTGGCCAGACGCACAGTGGAACGAAATCCACCGGAGGCCAGGTCGAAAATGATACTCCGGTCTTCTTTGGCCAATACGGCGTTAGCCAGGGCAAAAGCAGTAACGTGTGGCAAATGCGAAACAAACGCCGTGTTGTGGTCTTGTTCGTCACTGCTCATGTAAGCGGTTGACATCCCGATGGATTGATACATTTTTT
The DNA here is from genome assembly GCF_056493735.1 of Prolixibacter sp. DSM 2831. NCBI lineage: Bacteria > Pseudomonadati > Bacteroidota > Bacteroidia > Marinilabiliales > Prolixibacteraceae > Prolixibacter > Prolixibacter sp. DSM 2831. The sequence continues at coordinate 4,974,422 of NZ_CM151379.1, read as the reverse complement.
CAATCAGCGCCACATGTTGCGGACGGGATTTTTCCTGGTCGCAAATGATGCAGATTTTTTCTTCGAACAAATTCTCGATAGCAGCAACCGGACCGCTGTTTTCTGTTCCCGACATCGGGTGGGAGGGCACGTAATTACCTCGCCTCGGATGATTTTCAACCAGACTGACAATTTCTCGTTTGGTCGAACCTACATCGGTGACGGTTGTATTTTCCGGAATCAAATCCAGTACTTTCGGAAGAACGATTTTGATTTTATCCACCGGAATGGCGATAATCACGAGGTCGGTTTGTTGAACAGCGGCTTCCAACTCCTCATAACGGTCGGCAATTCCCAGTTCAACAGCCTTCTTCCCGTGTTCGGGATTGCTGTCGACACCCACAATTTCCGTGGCAAAGCCGGTTCGTTTCAGGTCTTTGGCAATGGAGCCGCCAATTAATCCAAGTCCGATAATCGTTACATTCATAGTGGCAATATCTTAAATTCGTTATTTGCTAGAAGTTAGACATAAAAAAAGGTCCCCAATCATCTTGGGGACCTTTCTGTTTCATATCGTTTCGTTTCAGACAATACTTTACCGGTCGATCCCCGCTTTGAGGCCGAAATAATAAAACCAGTAATAAAAGCTATTGTTCTGAAATTGATTCATCGCTTTGTTTTTTCTCTTGGTGTCAAAGTAAAACTTAAAAATCTAAAAAAACAAATGCATTTTCCTTTCGGAATGAAAATTTGTGATGATTTTAACACTAAGGTAACTTAACAACGTTTTATTTCCAGATGTCGGGACGATACTTGGTGTCTTCTCCGAGCACCAGCGAAAGATACGACTCGTAGCGTGTCACCGGGATTTCTCCGGCTTCGAGAGCGGCTTTCACGGCACAACCCGGTTCATGTATGTGTGTGCAGTTGTGGTAACGACAATCTTTCAGCAATTTAAAAATCTCGGGAAAGAAGTGTGAGATTTCTTCCTTTTCCATATCGATCACGCCAAAACCGCGGATTCCGGGCGTATCGATGAGGTAGCCACCACCATGCATTTCAAACATTTCGGAAAAAGTCGTGGTATGTTTTCCTTGGCGGTGATAATCGGAAATTTGTGCTGTTTTCAAATCCAGTTCCGGATCGAGACGGTTGATGATGCTCGATTTTCCTACGCCGGAGTGGCCGGACAGAACATTGATTTTCCCGCGCATGTCATCGCGAAGCGTATCGATATTAAAGTTCTTTTCAGCCGACACCTGGTAGCATTTGTAACCGATTTCTTCGTAAGTCCACAGGTATTCTTCCAGTTTCTGGTAATCTTTCTCGTTGTAGATGTCGAGTTTGTTAATCACCAGGCTGGCCGGAATCCGGTATGCTTCGGCCGTAACCAGGAAGCGGTCAATAAATCCCGGTAGGGTAACCGGGTCTTTGATAGTGATGATGAGGAAAGCCTGGTCGATGTTGGCGGCAATAATCTGGCTCTCTTTCGATAGGTTGGAGGCTTTCCGGATAATGTAATTACGGCGTTCCTCAATGTCGGTGATTACCCCGATTGTGTTGTGTGATTCGTTTTCTTCGACCCGATAGGTCACGCGGTCCCCAACGGCTACCGGATTGGTGGTACGAATTCCTTTCATGCGGAATTTACCTTTAATCCGGCAATCGATTATCTCTCCGCTTTCCGTTTTCACGGAATACCAACTGCCTGTTGAGCGTATGACCAGTCCTTTTTCCAAACTCTTGTAATTTATCGGATAAAACAAGTTGATGTCTAAAACCGTTTCAAAGTAAATGAAAAATAGCGTTATCAGGAAGTTGACAGGACAACAGAGGCTTTTTCATTCAGGGTAAGCCTTTGTTAACATGGGGTTGGGCCTGATAACATCTCTTAACAGGAAAATTGACGATTGGTAATTTTGGTTTTATTACCTTTGCTTGATTCCAATTTTTATGAGGAGTAAATTACAGATTGATAATCCATTCGAACTTTTACGGGCAAATTGGTAATTTGACTAATGCTCCGTTGCAGACCAATAAACGGATGGGATATCGTATATAGGCGTTAAAAATAAAAACAAATATTGCGAGTGGGACGGGCCAAAAGCAACCAACGTTCACGAAAGGTTGCTGAGAGTATGGCGTACCCGGAGTTATCCGGGACTATCTGACCCCTGAAAAGAAAAAAAGAACACATGAAAAAAAGACGATTTCTGAAAACGGGCCTGGCGTCCTTACTGGTACTGGTATTGGCCTTTTCCTTCTGGGGATTTAACCGCGATCAGAAGAATTTCCAGATTGCTAAAAACCTGGATATCTACTATACGCTGTTCAGGGAATTGAATCTATTCTACGTGGATCCAATTGACCCCGGAAAACTGGTCAAAGAGAGTATTGACGACATGCTTTCCTCACTTGATCCTTATACTGTCTACATTCCGGAATCGGAAATGGAAGACTTCAATTTCATGACCACCGGTGAGTATGCCGGTATCGGTGCGCTTATCAGCAAACATGGCGATCAGATTGTAGTTGCTGAGCCGTACAAAGGATTTCCGGCGCAGAAAGCTGGCCTGAAAGCTGGCGATGTTTTCGTTGAAGTAGACGGAAAAAAGACAGCCGACATGAAAGTATCCGATGTTTCGGAATTGCTGAAAGGCCCGGCAAATAAGCCTATTCGTTTGACAATGCAGCGTCCCGGCGAGAAAAAGCCGTACGAAGTGAGCATTGTTCGTCAGAAAATACAAATCAATCCGGTTCCTTATTACGGAATGCTGGATGACAGCATCGGTTATATCCGGCTTCACAGCTTCACTGCAAATTGCGGCGATGATGTGAAAAATGCGCTGCTCGATCTGCGCAACAACAAACACGCAAAAAAACTGGTACTCGACTTGCGCGGAAACCCAGGCGGTTTGCTGGTGGAAGCAGTGAAGATTGCCAATCTGTTTGTTAACCAGGGGCAGGAAATTGTCAGTACGCGTGGAAAAGTAGCTCAGTGGGATAAAACGTACCGGGCAACCGAAGAACCGGTCGACACCATTATGCCATTGGTTATCCTGGTGAACCGCGGTTCTGCTTCGGCTTCCGAAATTGTCACCGGTTCGATGCAGGATTTGGACCGGGCAGTGGTGATGGGAACGCGGACCTTCGGAAAGGGTTTGGTACAAACCACCCGCGATTTGAGTTATAACTCAAAACTGAAAGTAACCACGGCTAAGTACTACATTCCCAGTGGTCGTTGTATTCAGGCATTAGACTATGCACACCGCAATCCTGACGGAAGTGTGGGAACGATTCCGGATTCATTGATTTCGAAATTCAGCACCAAGCACGGACGTACCGTATTTGATGGCGGAGGCATTTCACCTGACGTGAAAATCAATCAGGATCAACTGAGCAACATGGTCGTGCAGTTGGTACAGAAGTTTATGATTTTCGATTTTGCCACGCATTTTGCCAATACGCATTCCAAGATTGCTCCTGCTGACGAATTCACCATCACCGATGATATTTACAATCAGTTCAAGGACTACGTCAAAGAACATCACTTTACGTACGAATCGAAAAGTGAACAGGCTTTGCAGGATCTGATTGAAACAGCGAAGAAGGAGAAATATTACGACGGAGCTGCAGACGCTTTCAAAACGTTACATGCCGATCTGTCGCATAATATCGATCAGGATTTGACCCGTTTCAGCGGCGACATCAAAGATTTACTGCGCGACGAGATTGTATCGCGGTACTATTATCAGAGTGGCGCTATTCAGACATCCATGAGAGATGACAAGGATATTGAAGCAGCAATTAAACTCTTACATAATCCTGCTAAGTACAAAGCGTTACTGGCACCGGATAATGTAATCAGTGCAATGAAATAATTTGTTAATTTTAAGAATAGGAAATGCCCGCTTGTCGGGCATTTTTTCTTTGCAGGAAATAACTTTTCAATTAACCGAATATGAAACCTAAGATTTTAATTACGTACCGGATTCCGAAGGAAGGTATCCGGGAGCTGGAAGAGAAATTTGATGTCGTTTATCCTGAAAAAGAAGAATTTTCTCCTGCTGACATCGAAGAACTAATCGTTGATTGCGATGCTGTTTTGTCGGTCTTTATTCGCCCGATAAATGCCGAATTGATAGCAAGTGCACCGAAGTTGAAAATCATAGCCAATTTCGGGGTGGGGTACAACAACATCGATGTGGCGGAGGCAACCCGTCGTGGAATTGCGGTTTGTAACACACCTAACGCAGTAACCGAACCAACAGCGGAAATGGCTCTGGGATTGGTGCTCGCTGTAATGCGCCGCATCGCTGAGACCGACCGTAACTTGCGTACGAATCCCGATTTTCAGTGGGGAATGATGCGTAACCTGGGCTTCGGTTTAACCGGAAAAACATTGGGAATTATTGGCATGGGAAGAATCGGAAGAGCATTGGCCCGGCGGGCGGTAGCTTCAGGAATGGAAATTATCTACAACAATCGAAATCGCCTGGATGAGTCGCTGGAAAAGCCACTCAATGCGACCTACGTCTCGATGGACGAATTGCTGAAGCGCTCAGACGTGATTTCGGTGAATACGCCATTGACCGGGGAAACGCATCATCTTTTAAGCGAAAATGAGATGCAAAAAATGAAGAACGGCGTTTTTGTGGTCAATACCGCGAGAGGACCGGTGATCGACGAAAAAATGCTGGTTAAATACCTTCAGAACGGAAAGATTGCCGGTGCTGGCCTGGACGTGTTTGAAGAAGAACCGAAGATTACAAAAGAGCTTTTTGAGATGGAAAATGTGGTTCTCACACCGCACAACGCAACCGGAACCATCGAAACACGGATTGAAACAGCCCGCGAAGCTTCGCAAAACATTATCGGTTTCTTTTCAGGAAGAAAAGATATTTCGATTGTCAATCCGGAAATTTTCGCATAAAAATATCCCGCTGAAAATCGTCAGAGTAACGAAGATCAGCGGGATATCACATACATGCAAATAGGATCTTACCACTCAAATTCCGTTGGGAAGAATACGGTAAGACTTAAAATGAGTATGATAATGACCACCAGCGCAACAAAGAAAAGCGTTACTCCCATCTTGTAACGTTTGTTGCTTTTAACCAGTTGTTGTACCGAGATAATCTTGGTGATCTTATTGACGATTTTTTTCAGTGCCATCTGGTCTTTCACAATGTAGTCGTAGGCACCGTATTTCATGGTATTAATAGCGACATCAATGCTGTCTTGTCCCGAAAGGAAAATGAATTCTATTTCGGGATGTACTTTTTTTGCGGCTTTCAGTACGTCTATACCGTTCATTCCCTCCAACAGATAGTCCTGAATAATGATATCTGGTTTTTTATCCAGGGCGTTCAGACAATCTTCACCACTGGTATAAGTTTCTACCCGATTGAATTTTTTAGAGCGTAGATAACTAACAACAAGTTTGTTGTAAACCTGATTGTCTTCAACAACGAAAATTAAGGGATCCTTAAGATTTTGCATGTCTGCCTGATTTTGATTTAGTCGCAATTGCGATGATGAAACGCTGTGTAATAACTATCAAATTGTTGTTTTCAGAAATAGAGTGAAGATAATAATTTTTTATGATTACCATCTTGAATATCTAATTCTCTACTACAACGTGGTTTTAAGATTATTTATTACCAAGAAAGTTAAAATATTTCAAATTTTAAATTCCGTCTTAGCAAAACATCCCCCAAATAATCAGATTACTGGCTAATTATTTGAAGGCCATGAAGTAATTTTTTCCAGTTTTTCGCCAACTCTATTCCGTCATCAAAAAGCAGGTCACAACCGTTATCTGTCAAAATTTCGTCATCCAGAATGCCTGTATTAATAGCCACTGTGAACAATCCTGCAGCTTTCGCTGACTGAATTCCCAGCGGTGCATTTTCGATAACTATCGCCTGCTGCTTTTCCAGATGAGACTTTTCCAGGGCCATTAGGTAAGGTTCAGGGTGCGGTTTACCATGTTTGACGTCTTTTCCGGTTACGACATGCGTCGGATCAATTAAACCGGGGAAATCGACCTTCAGGTTGTCGATGAAACGCATATGCGACGAACCGGTGACAATCCAGATTTCCAGCCCGGCATTTTTCACCTGCTCCAGCATATTTTTCATTCCGTCAACGGGAAGTGCACGCGACATGGTGTGCAGTATTTCAGTCTTTCGCCGGTAAATCTTCTGAATTTCATCATCGGTTGCCGTGCGGTTTTGCGCTTCTTTTACTGCTGTTAAAACCGTTGAAGCACCGGTTCTTCCCTCGTTCAGGTAAGCCAGCTCTTCGTGAAAATGAATACCGGCTTCAGTAAAAGCTTTGGTCCACGAGGCGGCATGATGTCCCATCGAATCGTACAACACGCCGTCCATGTCGAAGAAAACAGCCTTTAAATCAAAACGATTCAGTTGTTCCTGTTGAAGATATTTTTCTATTGCTTCGTTAAACATTTTGTCTCATTTAATTCGGCAAAATCTCCTGTACACGACCCACATCACCCGAAGTTAACCGCACCTTAATGCCGTGCGGATGCGTGGGCGAATTGGTCAGGATGTCTTTTACAATTCCTTCGGTGCGTTTGCCGGTTCGCTGATCTTTCTTCAGCACAATAGATACATGCAATCCGGGCTTTATATTCGAACGTTTTTTACCATCCATAGCTTTTCTATTCTTTTTGCAAAGAAAGTGTATTCGGTTTACCGGAAGATGAAGCCAGCGTTATTTCCTGTACAATCGCGTATTATATGGCACGAAAAGTTTCAAAAAACGGTGAGATGGTGTAGTTTCGTCAAGAACATTTAAAAACGAAAGAAATGCTGCTGGCAATCGATATTGGTAACTCGAACATCGTTTTCGGTATTCACGATAGTGAAAAATGGGTGCATGAATGGCGAATCCTGACGGTGCCGGATAAAACTGCTGACGAATATGAAGTGATTTTCCGGTCGTTGCTGACCAATACGGTCGATTACGTGGAGAAAGTCGACCGCATTGTGGTAAGTAGCGTGGTTCCCCAGCTTTTGCGTGCCTTTACCGAAATGCTGGATTCGTTGTTTACAGTCAAGCCATTGATTGTCGGACCGGAAATTTATCCCATGCTTCCGCTGAAAGTGCTCAATCCCTACGAAATCGGGACCGATTTGATTGCGAACTCGATGGCTGCCTACAAACGGTTTGGTTCGCTGTGTACAGTAGTCGATTTTGGAACTGCTTTGACGTTGACGACGATTTCGGATGATGGAGAAATCCTGGGGGTTTCCATTGCGCCGGGATTGAAAACAGCAATCAAATCGTTGACCGGAAATACGGCTCAGTTGCCTCCTGTGCATTTAACTCCGCCGCCTTCAGTGTTGGGAGAAAATACCGTTCACGCTTTGCAGTCGGGTGTTGTGTTGGGCTATTCAGGTTTAGTTGATCACCTGATTGATCTGCTCCGGAACGAGTTGGGAAATTCACCGGAAGTAATTGCCACCGGCGGTTTGGCGAACGTGTTGGCACCCATTTCGAGATACATTCGGGTTGTCGATCAGCAGCTTACACTCGAAGGTTTGCGCCTGATTAGCGATTGTGTAACGGTATAAGAAAGCCGGCTTTAACGGCCGGCAAAGTATTTTACGATTCAAGTGAATAGCGCAATTGGTCGAGCATAATCGGAACGTCTTCCTGATCTACACCCTGCCGAAGTAGATGTTCCAAATCTTCCTCAAAGGCATCCATGAATTCAGCTTCTGAGTTTTCTTTGTCCCGAATGCTTTTTCGGTACCATTCCAATGCTTCTTTCCGGTTCCCGAGACACCACTGTACGTGGCCCATGTTCATCAGGTCGTATTTGTTGGGCGAACCTCCGGTTAACTTTCGGTAGTAATTTTCCGATTGTTCCAGTTTTCCAACCAGCAACGATGACCAGGCAATCGGGCGCCAAACGTTTTTGTTTCCGGGCGATAAGTACTCTACCTTGAAATAATACTTTAATGCATCCTCGTACTTTTTTAGCTCCATGTAGCAATGGCCGACAGAGATGTGTGTGCTCAGATTATCGGGTTCCAGGATTTCGGCCTGTTTGTAATATTCCAGCGCTTTTTCCGGCTCTTTCAGGTTACGGTAGCAAAGTGCAATCTTTTTATGATTCCAGATTTTATTGACATCGAATAGATCAGCTTTCAGATAATACTTAAGCGCGTCCTCGTAATTGCCGGTTTTCTGGTAACAAAAAGCCACTTTTTGGAGAAGCTCGCCATCTTCGTTTTCCTGCAAAAGCATGAGGTAAATTTCCGACGCTTCTTCAAAGTAGTTTTTGGCAAAATAGAATTCGGCCATGTTCCGGAGGATTCCCAAATCTTCCTGTAAAAGAGGACGGAACGTGCTTTTATTGTGAAAATCTAACCGCCAGGCGAACACATCTTCAAAATCGGTGTGATTCGGATGCAACTTAAAGAAACGGTACAAATCCTGGATGTATTGATTGGAAGCTACTTCGGCGGCTTTGTTGGGCGAAATGGCCAACTCATCCTGTTGCAATTCCTCCATCTGGTCCATTTCCGCCTTGAGCGAACCGGACATCATCTCCTTGTATTCATTCGGAATATTCTGCAAACTCAGGCAGAACGAGTATTTATCGGAGTTACAAAGCATGGGCGATTTCACGATGGCTTCCATGAAGGTGTTGGTCGCTTCGTCGCTTTTGTCCCCGGTCACGCTGCTGATTTCGGGATGTTGCGGGAAAAACGGCATGAACCAGTTTACAAATTCACTGAAAAACGGGAAATTCTTCAGCATCGAAAAAGAACTCATAAATACATCGGCGCCTTCCATCTGCAGCTCCGACAACTCTTCCAGCTTGTCCATCAAGCCGGGCGATTCACTGAAAATGTCCTGCCAGTCGGGGTTTTTGTCGTCCATCATGCCTTCGCCCATCAGGTTGTCCATGTTCAGTTTGTTCCGGAGGTTCGGACTCAATCGCATCATTTCCGGAAGAATTTCGTCCTGTAAACGGCGTTGTAACTCCTCGGTTTCTTTGCTCCGGATAAACTGTAGAATCACTTTTTCGAACAAACGCTTGAACTCCGGGTCTTCGTTCAGAATAGCCAGCCGGCCGGTAATCTGGGTAAAGAAGGGAAGACGCAAATCATACTGGTACAAGGTAAGCATCAGGCCAACCAACGCTCGCTGACGCACCAACTCATCGGTGGTATCGTAAGCTTCAAACAGCAAATTGAATTTATGTTCGTCGAAATAACGGGACAGACTGAAAGTGAGTGCTGTAACCAACAAAGCCTTTTCGTGAACCGGAATGCTTTCGCCGGAAAGGAAGCTACGGGCAAAGTTCATTTCGTCGTCATTTAGTAAATCCCGGAACCAGAGATGGTAGAATATGTAATTCAGCTTTTCCAGGTGAGCGCGCGCTGCCTCCTCTTTTCCCGGTTGCGCCGAAATCGATTCATCAATCAACGACTGCAACTCGTTGTGCACGTGAAACTCTTCAATTTCCTGAAGTGTTTCCGAAAGATTTTCGACGTACAGTCCCGAAAAGCCTCTTTTCTTCTGGTAAGAAAACAGGTTGGAAAAACGCATTCTCAGGTTTTCGGTCACCTTGTCTGCCAACTCGAAAGTCGAGACCAGCAAATGGCGGTACACTTTCTGTCTTTCGGGATCGTTAATGCCTTCGACCGTGTACTGCAACATGTATTTGTAGGTCTGCTCAAGATCGTGGTATTCATCGCGGAAATCGCCGGAGCCGGTTTCAGTAATTAGCTGTTCCAGCAGATCGAATGCGGGTTTCAGCTTCCGCGAAGCCAGTAATTGACAAATCTCGTTGAACTTTTGCGTTATCTCCTGATCATTCATAATGTATTCTTCCTATGTGAGCGTTGTTGACAGAAATAGTCTTTCCGGTTATTCATCGATCAAAAGCCGAACCAATCAATCTTTGTAGAGAACCAATGAACGTTGGAATGCTTGTCGTCAATTCTTTTCTGTGGAATAAAATACAGTAAATTAAACAATTACCGCATCCGGATTGAGCGCGGACAAAATGCCCCGTTCTATGACAATTTGTCCTGAATATCGGTTGGAGCTCAACATGGAGCTATCGACTAAAATTTACATGCCGTGTAACCAAGATAGAGGTTTAAGCGTCATATCACAATAATGTGATGGGTAAATCAAATCGTAAAGAAGTTGTTGACAACCTGGTCACTGAAAACAACAGGTGATTTCGCCTAATTAGAAATCAATTGAAGTATGAGTAGACAGGAAAGACAAGAGATTATTGTATTCTCCATAACGGCGATAATCCTGAGTTCGTTAATTTGTTTTGTTGCTTACAAAACAGGCAATCCCAATCTATCCATATTATCTGTTTTCACTCCTTCCGTTCTTGCTCTTGTTTATACTGCCATCAATAAAGGGAGGAATGGAGTTGGTGAATTATTTATAAAACAGACGGTTAGGAAAACGAAATTCAAATGGCTGCTTATTTCTCTGCTTGGAATTCCCCTTTTGGCCTCGTTGGCTGTGCTTACATCACTGAATTTTGAGCTTTCGAAGTTTAGTTTGAGAACTTCTCAGCTGATGCCCCAAGTGGTTGTCATCATATTAATCGCATTGGGGGAGGAATATGGCTGGAGAGGATTCTTACTACCACGATTGATGAATCGATTCAGTTTATTCTCTTCAGCAATAATACTCGGGTTCGTATGGGGTTTCTGGCATTTCCCTGCATATCTGATTGGAACAGGAGTCCCTTTACAGATGAACTTCCTGGTTTTTTTGTTGTGGGTTGTTTTGGGCTCCCTTTTTATCGGTTGGATTTATTATTACACAAGAAGTGTATTGACATCTATACTGGCGCATATCAGCGCGAACCTCGCTTTCAATTACCTGATGCTTTTGCCTGAGTTTACCGGCAGCATGAAGCCCTTTTGGTTTTTCATACTCTATTTATCAATCGTGATGCTTGTCGTCCTGTATGTCGGGAGAAAAGATTTAATAAAAAGCTCTGAACGAAAATTGGATGCAACCTTCGCTAAATGAAGTCGTCTTTCTAATATGAATATTTTTTTGTTCAAGAATAAACCATACCAAATCTTATAAAGCATGAAAAACAAAGTTCTCTTTTCCGTTTTTACGCTTTCGCTGATGTTCATTTCCCTCTCACTTTCTGCTCAATCCTGGTGGAACTTTGGGGGAGTGAAGGGAAATGGAAATGTCGTGAAAGTCGATCGTCACCTGACCGGATTCGATGAAATTTCCGTTAGCAGCGGTCTCGATTTGTATATCTCACAGGGAGATAATGAGTCCGTGGTCGTTGAGGCTGATGAAAATTTACAGGATATCATCATGACCAAAGTCGATGGTAGCCGGTTGAAGTTATATGTCGATAAATCCATCCGGAATGCAAAGGCGATGAAGGTTCACGTAACCGTGAAAGACCTGAAGGAGCTGAAAGCTTCTGCCGGTTCCGATGTTAGGACCCAAACCGGCTTGACGGTTAGTTCGCTGGAGATTGGCGTTTCCAGTGGTTCGGATGTGAAGATGGAGGTCTATGCTGATCAACTGTCCGGGGGAACCAGTAGCGGCAGTGATTTAACGTTACGTGGCAAGGCAAAGAATTTCCATGCCGATTCTTCCAGTGGCTCCGACATTAACGCCTATGACCTGGCTGCTGAGGATTGCACCGCAGAAGCTTCCAGTGGCTCTGATATCCGTTTGACCGTGAACGGAAATTTTGAAGCACACGCGAGCAGTGGTGCTGATATTTATTACAAAGGCACACCTACATCTATCAACACGCACAGTTCCAGTGGTGGTGATGTAAATAAGAGATAAGAAAGTGTAAAGCTATTGAAGGCCGGTTTCTGAAGAAGCCGGCCTTTTTTGTTTCTTTACATTTTGTTTATCAAGAATTCATTACCATGAATCCCAAACATATTGTCATTACCGGCTCTACACGCGGAATTGGTCTGGGAATGGCCCGGGCTTTTCTTTCCATGGGGCACTTTGTTTCTATTTCCGGAAGGGACAGGGAATCGGTGAATGCGGTTGCCCGAAAATTGCAAGAGGAATTTGGCTCCGAAAAAGTGGCCGGTTTTGTAGTCGACGTGACGATGCCCCGTAGTCTCGATCAGCTTTGGCTGAAGGCCTCGCTCTGGCAGCCGGTTGATATCTGGATCAACAATGCAGGCATGGGGCAGTCGGATGAGTTGTTTCATCATATCCATCCGGAAGAAATCAACGGTGTGATTCAAACCAACCTGATGGGCGTGATGAACGGAACCCGCGTTGCTTATTTGCACATGAAACAACAGGGCCACGGAGCGATCTATAACATGGAAGGTTTTGGCAGCGGCGGAAGGATGATGCCCGGGATGACATTGTACGGAACGACCAAACGGGCTCTTCGGTATTTTACGCGCAGTTTTGCTAAGGAAATGGAAGGGGATAGTGTCTTGATAGGAACATTGAGTCCGGGAATGGTGGTCACCGATTTGCTGCTCGATTCAGCAAAAAAGAATCCGGAAGCCCATCAACAAAGCATCCGTATATTCAATATTCTGGCAGATAGGGTAGAAACAGTGGCTCCTTTTCTTGCCGGGGAAATTCTAAAAAATCAGAAAAACGATGCGAGAATTGCCTGGCTGACTAGTTGGAAGATTGTATTCCGGTTTTTCCTCTCTATTTTCCACAAAAGAACCGTAGTTTTGGCTGATGATTTAAATAGTTAAATTATTATTTTAAAATATATTAGTTTGTTTTATTTTAACTGTTAATGTAGGTAGTGAAATCCGATTCCTTTTCGGGAAATCTTATCCGAGTAATTATCTTATTTAAGACTTCAATTGTATGCATTTAAAGTGTTGAAGAGTAGCATTATGTAAAAATTAACAGTGCGGAAGCTATCGTGATGATGATAACGAACCAACGATAGGTCGATTCCGGTATTTTTTTCACGACTGTAATCCCAAGGAAGGCGCCGGCTGCTATGGCCGGAAGAATAAGTATATCGACCAGAAGGGTTGACCAATGAATTGTTTTCCAAACAAAGACATGCAGTGGGAACTTCGACAGATTGACAATGAAAAAGAACCATGCCGTGGTACCGATAAATACTTTCTTCGGAAGGTGCAAGGCCAACAGGTAAACGGCAAATATGGGTCCGGCCACGTTGCCAATCATGGTGGCAAAACCTCCGGCCAATCCCATCAAAGCAGCGAACCAGGGAGAATCGGGGACAGACTCTTTTTTCGCTACGCGATCACGCCAAAGCATGATTCCTACCGAAACAAAAATGGTAATCGCAATCAGACGCTTGAACTGCAGGTCATTCACTTTCTCACCAACCCACAAGGCAATTAGCACGCCCGCTAATGCCCACGGCAAAGCCCGAAGCAAGTGTTTCCAGTTGGCATGTCGGTGGTAATAACTTACGGCAAATACATCGGCCATGATGAGAATGGGTAGCAACACACCGGTCGACTGCTTTCCTCCGAAAATAGATGCGAGGATTGGAACGACCACCATGGAAACTCCGGGAACGCCCGTTTTCGACATACCAATCAGCATTCCGCTTAAAGCAATTAAAATCCAATGAACCGGAGTAAGGTGAAAGGAATCAAGCAAGCTAAACATAAATGGGATTTAAATTCAGCTCAAAATTAAGATTAATTCGGGGGTTTTGTAATTTTAGAACGTTATCATAGAGTTTATTCAGATGAATCGTACCATTAATCGCCGACGTTTTATGGCAACCACATTATCAGTCCTGGCCGGAATTTCATTTCCTTCTTTTGCCTTTGGCAGAAGAAAGAGGAGAACGCTTCGTTTCGGTATTCTGACCGACATTCATTATGCCAATCGCGCGCCTAACCTGGAAAGCAACCGCTACTATCGTCAGTCGTTGCAGAAGGTGCGGGAATGCGTTGAGGTGATGAACCGGGAGAAAGTGGATTTTCTGATTGAGATTGGCGACCTGAAGGACCAGGGCGATCCACCTGACGAAAGTGAAACGCTTTCTTATCTGGCAGCCGTTGAGTCGGAGTTGCAGGATTTCGACGGACCGGTTTTTCATGTGCTCGGAAACCATGACATGGACAGTCTTTCCAAAATCCAGTTTCTCGACCATATCACCAATCATGGACAGTACGATTCGCTGAATTACTACTCGTTTTCCGATCACGGTTATCATTTCGTTGTGCTGGACGCGAACTACTCACCGGATGGTTCGGATTACGACCGCGGAGATTTTGATTGGACAAAAGCTTTTGTTCCACACCAGCAACTGGAGTGGTTGAAAACCGATCTGGCTTTAACCGGTAAGCCGGTTATCGTTTTTATTCACCACCAGCTCGATTCGGCGAAGGTTCCGGATGATAGACATTGTCCGGTAAATGCTGCCGAGGTGCGACAGATTTTAGAAGATTCGGGAAAGGTGAGAGCGGTTTTCCAGGGACATTATCATGCTGGAAGTTTCTCTCAAATCAACGGCATTTTTTACTATACCCTGAAAGCGGTAGTAGATGGTAACGGACCGGAGAATAACAATTACGCGATTGTTGAGTTAAACGACGAGGAACCTATCAAAATCAGGGGATTTCGTAAGACAAAAGACCAAATATTTGAATAATTGGGAATAATATTATTTTCAATTAGACTGAGAAGACTCTATTTAATCTATTCATAGATATGATTTTAATTAAATAGCTAAAAATAAATATTTTGTAGTATTTAGATTAGTGGATGTTAGAAGCTGGTTTCAATCGCCTTCAACTCTTTTTCTGAATAATTTTTAAACCATTCCTTTAACTTTTCGCGTGCCAACTCCCGGTGTTTATCTTTGATGTTCTCTTTCAGCAACGAAAGAGCCAGAAAAAGGACGCTAACGTCGTCGGTGAAGCCAATCAGCGGGACAAAATCAGGGATCGCATCGGCCGGAAAAATAAAATAGCCTAACGCGCCGGCCAGGTAAAGTTTGTTTTTCAGCGAAACGTCCGGGTCATTCAGCATGTAATACAGCAGTAAAGCCGGGTAGACGACTTTTACACCCGCTTTTCCTCCATATATTTTCAGCTTTTCCCGAAAGGAGGACGGAGAATAATATTTCGTAAAGTCATGCAGTCGCATGAAACGAATATAGGTAAATCATCGGGAATGCCAAACAATTCTATTTCAGACTCATGTTGGTGTAATCGACACGGGTATCCCGGTATTTGTCGACAATTCGGTCGAGGATTTCCAGCACCTGGGCATGCTCTTCCGCCCGAAGGAGCGCAATCCGCAACTCGCGGAAATCGGGGACACCCGGAAAATAGCGGGCAAAATGCCGACGCATCTCCCAAATGGCTTGCTTCTCGTACTCTTTCCACGAAAGTGATTGTTCCATTTGTTCTCTGATGACCTCAACAATTTCGGGAACAGTAGGAGGTGGTAACATTTCGCCGGTTTGGAAATAGTGCTTGATTTCGCGGAAAATCCAGGGGCGGCCGATGGCTCCGCGACCAATCATCATCCCGTCAACACCTGAAATGTCCCGTGCTTCTTTCGCTTTTTCCGGACCATTGATATCGCCATTCCCGATAAGGGGAATTTTAAGCCGCGGGTTGCTTTTCACTTTTCCAATCATTTCCCAGTCGGCCTCGCCAGTGTACAGCTGCTGGCGGGTACGTCCGTGAAGAGCGAGCATCTGAATGCCCACGTCCTGCAATCGTTCAGAGACTTCCACTATGGGTTTGTCGTTGTCGTCCCAGCCCACGCGGGTTTTGGCCGTTACCGGAAGATTGACCGCTTTCACGATTTGGCTGGCCATCTCGATCATTTTGGGAATATCGCGCAGCAAACCGGAGCCAGCGCCTTTGCCGGCAATTTTTTTCATCGGGCAACCGAAGTTGATATCGATGTAGTTGGGCTGGAAGGTTTCGGCTACTTTGGCGGCTTCCACCATCGAATCGATATTGGCGCCGTAAATCTGGATGGCAATGGGGCGGTCGAACTCAAAAAGCGTCATTTTCCGCTTGGTTTTATTCACATCGCGGATGAGCGCTTCGGAAGAGATGAATTCGGTTGACATGACGTCCGCTCCGTATTTCTTACAGATGTACCGGAACGACTTGTAAGTCACGTCTTCCATCGGTGATAAAAACAATGGCATTTTGCCCAGTTCGAGTTCCCCAATCTTCACAATACCAGTTTTTTAAAATTTGCGTGCAAATATAAAAATTATTTAGTCGCCGAAAATCCGGAACAATAATGGCCGAAATTCAGTTTCATTAACTTGAATTCAGCGTGAGCTTTGCTTTCGAATGTTAACTTTGCCATGAATTCATTGAATGTTGATAATCATTTCTTAAACAGATACAAGTGAGATTCCGAATACTACGCACCTCAGGTCCGTTCACGCAGTTGATGTTTGCCACACTGGTGGTTTTGATATTGGCCGTCGTGGCTTTGTTCGTTGGCTTTTTGCTGGCTATGCCGATATTTCACTTGAGTATCGGCGACATGGGCGCCGCCATGACCAATTTTTCGTCGCCGCAAGGAGTTGTCTTGATGAAATACTTCCAGACGGTTCAGGCCATCGGAATTTTCGTCATCCCGCCGTTCATTATCGCCTGGGTGTTGAGCGAACGTCCGATTAGCTATTTGCATCTCGATAAAATCACGACACTCAAAAGCATCATCCTGGTAATGGTGTTGGTGTATTTTGCCAACCCGATGATTAACTGGATGGCTGAATTCAATTCGGGATTACAGCTTCCTGACTGGCTTTCCGGTGTTCAGGACTGGATGAAAGCTTCGGAAGATCAGGCTGACCAGATTACCAAAGCCTTTCTGCACGTCGATGGTTTGGGAGGCATGTTTTTCAATCTTTTCATGATCGGATTATTGCCGGCCATCGGAGAGGAGCTGCTTTTCAGAGGTATTGTGCAACGGATTCTGAAGGACTGGACGAAAAATGCGCATGCAGCGATCTGGCTCAGTGCGGCGCTGTTCAGTGCTTTGCACATGCAGTTTTTCGGATTTTTGCCAAGAATGATGCTGGGAGCACTGTTCGGCTATCTGCTCGAATGGAGTGGTTCTCTCTGGATTCCGATGATTGGGCACTTCGTAAACAATGGTTCTGCTGTGATTATTTCCTATTTGATAGAAAAGGGAGTGGTCAGCTCCAGTGTGGAGAAAGTCGGAACATCGGACGGGCAGGGAACGTACCTCGCCATCCTCAGTCTGATTTTCGTGATGGTACTGCTGAGATCGTTCTACGTGCAGGTGCGTGGTGCAGGAGAATTATGGACTACTACTAAAGAGCCGAACCCACCGGTTGATTAAAACGAAAGGTTCGTCTGCATTCTGCCTGCTTCGATTTTCTTTTTCTCGCTGGGGCGGAAGAAGTAGACGATACCGTATTCCTGTGCTTTTTGCCGTTTTTCTTCGTCTGAAAAGTGGCCATAGTGCAGTTCTACCTCATTCCAGATATTCAGAATTAATTCGTCGGCCTCTTTGCGCATTTCGGCTACTTTTTCCGACCAGCGCGCTGTGTTGCTCTGAAGTGTCTTCTGAAAATGGTAGGCATCGGCAAATTGGTCGTATTTCACTTTTACAACGGCAATACTTGGATTGTAAATCGGACTTCCGCCGTGCATACTACGCTGCTGCTCTCCGTCGATAATTTTCTTTCCCCACTCAAGTAAATCCGATTCGAGGACTAATGAGGGCAGTTTATGGGTTTGGGTATCCATCCCATAGAATTCTCTCACTTCGGGCTTTATTTCGCCTCTAAGGATACAAAAATTGAGTACCTGAATAAAGTGTGAGACGTAGAGGCGGGCTTTCTTCACCACCTCGTTGTATTTACGGCTATTGGCCGATTGTTGCCGTTTGGCTTGTTTAAGCTGTAGGATAGCACTTTCGAAGCCCGGAAAAAAGGCTCGTGCTTTGGTTAACGTGGCTGTCGAAAAAGCCAGGTCATCAATCGACTTCTGGAGGGCGATGTCGGTTGCAGCCTTTAAAGCCCGCAGGCGGGCCTGGTCAGTGTTGGGTAATCTGCGATAAGGCATGAGCAAGCTATTGTTTTGATTGAATTATTGTGGGACGAGAGCGAAGTTATAAAAAATGATATGGAAATCAATATTCGCCAAAGAGTTTAACAATAACTTTAGAAACCGGAAGGTGTGAACATGAAAAAAGGCTCCCCGAAACAGAGAGCCTTTCATCTATTGCTTGCTTGAAAGCTGATTATTAATCAGAGAATTTCGCTTTCAAATATTCCCGGTTCAAACGGGCGATATGTGAAATAGAAATATTTTTCGGACAGGCCAGTTCGCAGGCACCGGTATTGGTACAACCTCCGAATCCGAGCTCATCCATTTTCGCTACCATCGCTTTTGCACGACGTTTGGCCTCTACTTTTCCTTGCGGAAGCTTGGCAAACTGAGAAACTTTGGCCGCTACAAACAGCATAGCCGAAGAGTTTTTACAGGTAGCTACACAGGCACCACAACCGATACAGGCAGCTGCGTCCATTGCTTCTTCAGCATCGACCTGCGAAATAGGGATCGTATTTCCATCGGGTACACCACCGGTATTAACCGATACATAACCACCAGCTTGTTGGATTTTATCAAAAGCCGTACGGTCAACAATCAGATCCTTAATAACCGGGAAAGCACCTGCGCGCCAAGGTTCAACCGTAATGGTTTCGCCATCTTCGAACCGACGCATGTGCAGCTGGCACGTGGTAATTTCGCTGTCTGGTCCGTGCGCATGACCGTTGATATACATGGAACACATACCGCAGATACCTTCGCGGCAGTCGTGGTCGAAAGCAATCGGGTCTTTGCCTTCGCGAATAAGCTGGTCGTTCAGGATGTCGATCATTTCGAGGAACGAACTACCCTGTGAAACATTTTCCACCTCGTAAGTTTCAAACCGACCTTTCTCGGAGGGATTGTTTTGCCTCCAAACCTTGACGTATATTTTCTTTAAGATTTTATCAGCCATTTTCTTAATTGTTTAGATTTAAGTAATTGTACCCGGATTTCTTTTTCCGGATACGGTACTTAACTCTTATTTATAACTTCTCTGGGTGAGTTTCACGTTCTCGAATACCAGCTCTTCGCGGTGCATCACAGGTTCTTTGTCTTCGCCCTGGAATTCCCAGGCAGAAGCATAACAACCAATTTCGTCGTTACGTTTGGCTTCACCGTCTTCGGTAACTGATTCTTCACGGAAGTGGCCACCGCACGATTCGTTGCGGTTCAGCGCGTCGCGGGCCATCAGGTCACCAATGTCGAGGAAGTCAGCCAAACGGCCGGCTTTTTCAAGCTCCGGATTGATGTTATTCATTTCACCGGGAACGCGTACATTGCTCCAAAACTCTTTCTTCAGTTCGGCAATCTCTTCGATGGCTTTTTTCAGGCCCTCTTCGTTACGCGACATACCCACATATTCCCACATGATGTGACCCAGTTTTTTGTGGAAGTAATCCACCGGCTGATCTCCTTTGATGTTGTAGAGTTTTTCCAACCGTCCGGTTACATTCTTTTCAGCCTCATCAAATTCGGGTGTATTGGTGTCAATCTTTGGTACCATGATTTCGCCAGCCAGGTAATCACCAATGGTGTAAGGCAGGATGAAATAACCGTCGGCCAGACCCTGCATCAATGCAGAAGCTCCGAGGCGGTTGGCACCGTGATCAGAGAAGTTAGCTTCGCCAATGGCATACAATCCGGGAATCGAAGTCATCAGGTTGTAATCAACCCATGTACCACCCATAGCATAGTGGATAGCCGGATAAATCTGCATCGGGTGCGTGTACGGATCAACATCGGTAATCTTTTCGTACATCTGGAAAAGGTTACCATAGCGTTTTTCAATCGTATCGCGACCCAGACGCTCAATGGCGTATTTGAAATCGAGGAATACCGCTTTACCTTCAGCATTTACACCGAAACCTGCATCGCAGCGCTCTTTGGCGGCACGTGATGCAACGTCGCGGGGAACGAGGTTACCGTATGACGGATAACGACGTTCGAGGTAAAAGTCACGGTCCTCATCTTTGATATCGACAGCACTGATTTCGCCTTTGCGAAGACGTTCAGCATCTTCTTTTTTCTTCGGCACCCAAACCCGTCCGTCGTTACGCAGCGATTCGGACATCAACGTCAGTTTCGACTGTTGTGAACCGTGAACGGGAATACAGGTTGGGTGAATCTGTACATAACAAGGATTGGAGAAGTAAGCGCCCTTTTTGTAGGCCTGCCATGCGGCAGAACCGTTAGAACCCATCGCGTTGGTCGACAGGAAGAATACGTTTCCGTAACCTCCGGTTGCCATTACCACAGCGTGCGCACCAAAACGTTTGATTTCGCCGTTTGTCAGGTCGCGGACAATAATTCCGCGGGCTTTTCCGTCGACAAGTACAACGTCGAGCATTTCGTGACGGGCGTACATTTCTACGCTGCCGGCATCAATCTGGCGGTTGAGGGCAGAGTAAGCACCCAGCAATAACTGCTGTCCGGTCTGTCCGCGAGCGTAAAATGTACGGCTGACCAGTACACCACCGAATGAGCGGTTGGCCAGCGTTCCTCCGTATTCACGGGCAAACGGAACACCTTGTGCAACACACTGGTCAATAATGTTGGGAGAAACTTCGGCCAAACGATAAGTGTTCGCTTCGCGGGCACGATAGTCACCTCCTTTAATTGTATCGTAAAACAGACGATAAACCGAGTCATTATCGTTCTGGTAGTTTTTTGCAGCGTTAATACCGCCCTGTGCGGCAATGGAGTGGGCGCGGCGCGGACTATCCTGGTAACAGAATGCTTTCACATTGTATCCCAGTTCGCCCAGCGATGCGGCAGCCGAAGCTCCGGCCAGTCCGGTTCCCACAACGATGATATCAAGTTTTCGTTTATTGGCAGGACTTACTACGCGGATAGCAGCTTTATGACGAGACCACTTTTCGGCCAACGGGCCTTCAGGTATTTTGGAATCTATGTTGCTCATGTCTTAAATGTCTTTAAGGTTCAATTAAAACTTAATGAGGAAATACAGCGGGATGTAAGCAAATCCGGCACCGATGAGGAAAGCCACCAGGTGAGCCAGAAACTTCAGACGAATCATCCATTTGCTGTTATTCAGGCCAATGGTTTGGAAAGCGCTCCAGAAACCGTGAGAAATGTGGAGTCCGACCAGAATACCTCCCAGGATGTAAATGATGTCGTAAACCGGATAATGAATAAATAGGTTGGCTACGAGTGCGTATGAGTTATGAACGCCGTCTTCCAGTCCCGGTCCCGGTTGATTCAGCAGCGGGTCGCCGGTGAAACGCATCTTTACGTAAAAATTGAAAAGGTGGATGATCAGGAAGATAAGAACCATGCCTCCCAGAATAAACATGTTCTTTGCCGGTGCATACCATTTCAATAAGTTGTCGCCGGCCTGATATCCCTTCGGTCTCGCCTTCATGTTTTCGAGGGTAATCCATCCCGACCAAATAATGTGGATAATGAAACCAAGTGCCAGGATCGGTTCCATTATTTTAATAATTGGATTTGTAGCCATGAAATGCGCGGCCTCATTGAACAAAACTCCCGAGTCGTCAAACGTCAGGAGCAGGTTCAGTGTAAGGTGAACAAACAGGAAAACAATCAGAAAAAGTCCTGTTAAGCTCATAAAAAACTTCCGCCCAATCGAGGCTTTCATGAAACTGCTCATAAGTCCTTGTTTTAAGTAAATTATTCCATGTATGATTTGTGTTGCAAAAAAATCATCACAAATGTAGACGATGACCATATGCTAAACAACATAACCAGAGGTAAACCAAATAATTTATACTGTTTCTATTATTCCGCAGAAATTATCTGTTTTGGCCATCAATCCTACTATTTTCCGGCTGTTCAACCGAAAAATTCAAAAATTTCTCTAAAAATAAACTTTTCTCTTCGATGAAGCCCACATGTCCGCATTTTTCCAATCCGACAAAAGTTGCATTTCGGATGTGATGCGCTTCGTTCCATTGTTTGGCAGCTGCCAGTATCTTGTCTTCTTCTCCGGCAATTATCAGTACCGGAAAAAAAGCAGTGTTCAGAAATTCGAGGTACGACGGCCTTCCCATAATGGCTCGGATTGCCCGAACGGCCGCTTCCGGCGATACCCGGGAAGCCATTTCGCGCAACCGGTCATGCAACTCCGGGAATCGATTGAGGTTACAAGGCGCAAAGTTGTTGTGCAACGAATTGCGAATAATCAACTCCAGCCGTCCTTTCTCAATCAAACCCATTTCGCGGCGTCGCAGGTTCAGATGACTTTCCGATGCTTTGTCGGCTGATGCATGTAACAAAGCCAACCGTTTTACCCTTTTGGGGAAGAGGCCGGCAAAAGCCAGTGCATTATATCCTCCCATCGAATGTCCTGCCAGTGTCAATTGACCTGTATGGCCGATTTCTTCCAGAAGACTGTGCAATTCTTTCGCAAAATCGATAAAAGTATAGCCTTCCGGCGGAAGCTCGGAATGGCCGTGACCGGGGAAATCGACTGTCAGAATCTGAAAATGCCGGGAAAGTTCCGGCAGAAGGTCATCGAAAATATCCGATGATTCCAGGTACCCGTGAAGCAAAACCAGTAACTCACCTTCTCCCGAAAGGGAATAGGACAATTTACGACTGTTGGAGAAATGGTAAAGCTGGGTCTGGTTCATCCGTGCAAATTAACACATTTCTTCTTTTTCAGCAGGCGAATTGGAAGCATTTTATCCGTTTGAGTTATGATAAATCAAATGTTTCAAAACATCATTTTATGTAGATATGAAAATGTATGATTATAATTTCGTTGTTATGATTCAATTTTGGGATTATGCCCTCTTTTCTCCCTCATATTGAAGTTAAAATCAAGATGTTTAATCATTAGGTGAAAATATTAAACAAAAATATTTATCTTGGTGTTTTATTTCAGACAAAACCAACAAAATGAAGAAAATACTATTCCTGATTGTAACCTTACTTATTTCGTGCCCCGTGTTCAGCCAGCAGGAGAATAACGGCGTGGTGAAGGGGCGCGTTTTCAATGCCAGCAATAACCAGCCGGTTCCCTTTGCCAATGTGGTGGTATTTGGCACCAATACCGGAACGATCGCCGACATCAACGGAAACTTTAAGCTAACCGGATTGACGCCGGGCTTTATCAAGTTGCAGGTTTCATCAGTCGGTTTTCAGATAAATATCACTGAATCCTTCCGGGTGACCAACGCCAGCGTAGCCGAGATTAATATTCCGATGGAGGAATCGACGGTCAATCTGGATGCCGTCACCGTGAAACCTTCCCAATTCCGGAAACGGGAAGAAAGTCCGGTTTCGTTGCGGAGCATTGGCATCGATGAAATCGAAAAGAATCCGGGCGGCAACCGCGATATTTCCAAAGTTATTCAGAGTTATCCGGGCGTATCGTCCACGCCTGCCTACCGGAATGATGTGATTGTCCGGGGCGGTGGTCCTTCGGAGAACCGCTTCTTTCTTGACGACGTGGAAATTCCAAACCTCAACCACTTTGCCACGCAAGGTGCTTCGGGAGGTCCGGTTGGGATAATCAATGTCGATTTTATTCGCAATGTGGATTTCTATTCCGGTGCTTTTCCGGCCGACCGGGGAAATGCTCTGAGTTCGGTGCTCGAGTTCAAACAGAAGAATGGAAACAGCGATAAGATGAAATACCGGGCCACACTGGGCGCTTCCGATTTGGCGCTTACCCTCGACGGGCCTTTGTCAAAGAAAACGACAGCGATTTTCTCGGCCCGGCGTTCGTACCTCCAGTTTTTATTTAGTGCGCTGGGATTGCCTTTTCTGCCCACCTACAACGATTTCCAGTTTAAGGTTCGCACCAAAATTGACGACAAAAACGAGGTGTACTTTACAGGAATTGGCGCCCTCGATCAGTTCAAACTGAATACCGATGCGAATAATACCGAAGAGCAGCGTTACATTCTGGGCTATTTGCCGGTGAATAAACAGTGGAGTTATGCGGGCGGTGTTGTATACAAACACTACCGTGAAAAAGGGTACGACACCTGGGTGCTGAGTCAGAACCGGCTCAACAACATTCAGTACAAATACCAGGACAACATCGAAAAGCCGGAAAACCTGCTACTCGATTACGATTCGTATGAGCGGGAGACAAGATTCCGCTATGAGCATAACTACACATCATCCAACGGATTCCGGCTGAATTACGGCTCAGGCATGCAATATGCCGAATATTTTAACCGTACCTACCGGAAGAATTTCATCAACGGGCAATTAACCGACCTGAACTACCGGACGGATTTGTCGTTCTGGAAGTATTCTTTCTTTGGACAGGCGAGCCAGCACTTTTTAGACGAAAGGCTGGTATTATCATTGGGATTGCGCGCTGATGCCAACAATTATTCAGCACAAATGAATAACCTGTTACAGCAGCTTTCGCCCCGTTTTTCGGCCAGCTATAACTTCACTCCGTCTTTTTCGGTCAGTATGAATACGGGCCGGTATTATCAGCTGCCGTCATACACTACCATGGGCTACCGCAACAATTCGGGCTCTTTGGTCAACCGGCAAAATGGATTGAAATACATCTCGGTGAATCATTACGTAGCCGGAATAACCTGGCAGCCGCAGCCTGATCGGCAATTCTCGGTAGAAGGCTTTTACAAAGGCTACAACGATTATCCGTTTTCGGTTGCCGATTCGGTTTCGCTGGCCAGCAAAGGAGCCGATTACGGAGTTTACGGCGATGAAGAAGTTTTGCCCATCAGTAACGGACGGGCCTACGGTTTCGAAATTCTGGGGCGCGACAAGGATATTCTGGGCTTCAACACGGTGTTTTCTTACACCTATGTTCGAAGCGAATTCCGCGAAGGCGATGGGAAATACATTCCGGCGTCCTGGGACAACCGGCATATTTTCAACATTACGGCCAGCAGAAGCCTGAAGAAAAACTGGGACGTTGGTTTCAAGTGGCGCTACGTAGGCGGCGCTCCATACACCCCGTGGGATATGAAAACATCCTCGCTTCGAACCGCCTGGGATGCACAGGGGCGTGGTTACCTCGATTACAGCCGGTATAACCAACTCCGGCTGAAAGCTTTTCATCAGCTCGATTTCCGGGTGGATAAATCGTATTATTTCAAGAAGTGGTCGCTGATGCTTTATGTGGATGTGCAAAATGCTTACAACTTCAAGGCCGATCAACCGGCCGACCTGGTTTTGGTGGAGGATGCCAACGGAAATCCGGTTATCGACCCGAATGACCCGAGTCGTTATGAGTTGAAAACCATCAGTCCGGAAAGCGGCACTGTACTTCCTACCATCGGTGTAATGATTGAGTTTTAAGGAAAAAAGTGGCGACACCCGAAGGCATCGCCACTTTTGAACATTGTATGGACTTGAAAAACATTTACTTTCCTAAGCGTTCCTGAATAAGCACCGGGATTTCGGCTGGCTTACGGGCAACCGGAACTCCGGCTTCCTCGAACGCTTTAATTTTTTCTGCAGCTGTACCGCTTCCGCTGGAAATAATGGCACCGGCGTGTCCCATCCGTTTTCCGGGAGGTGCGGTTTGTCCGGCGATAAAAGCAACAACTGGTTTGGTCACCTTTTCTTTGATGTATTGGGCGGCGCGCTCTTCGGCATCACCACCAATTTCACCAATCAAGACAATGGCTTCGGTTTGCGGGTCGTTCTGGAACATTTCCAGCAATTCTTCATAGTAGAGTCCGGCAACCGGGTCACCACCAATTCCTACGCAGGTACTTTGTCCGAGACCGTTTGTGGTCAACTGGTTCACCATCTCGTAGGTAAGCGTACCACTCCGGCTCATCAAACCTACATTTCCTTTTTTGAAAATGCTTCCCGGAAGGATACCAACCAGCGCTTCGCCGGGAGTAACCAGTCCCGGACAGTTGGGACCAATCAGTTTGGTGCCGTTCTTTTTCAGGTAGGGCATTAGTTTCACCATATCCAGTGTGGGAAGACCTTCGGTGATGGTAATCACCAGCTCTACGCCTGCTTCAGATGCTTCATAAACAGCATCAGCGGCAAATTTCGGTGGAACAAAAATGATGGATGCATTGGCCTTGGTTGCTGCTACGGCGTCTTTAACCGTATTGAAAACCGGAATATCACCGACTTTTTGTCCGGCTTTACCCGGTGAAACCCCGCCAACCACGTTGGTTCCGTATTCTTTCATTTTTTGTGCGTGGAAACTACCGTCACGACCGGTAATTCCCTGTACAATGAGGCGGGTATCTGAGTTGATTAGAATGCTCATTTGATTTGAATTAAAAATTGAAACAAAGGGTAAATCAGTTAATTAATTTCAGAAAACGTGAATTAAACAGTCTGGCTGGCCATTTCGATGGCTTTTTCAGCAGCTTCGCCCATGGAAGCAACTGTTACCAGGTTGGTTTTCTTCAAAATCTCCAAACCTTCAGCGGCATTGGTACCCGACAGGCGAACCACAATCGGGATGTTGATATTCATCTGGTCCAGTGCGCTGATAATACCTTTGGCTACATCATCGCAACGAGTGATACCACCGAAGATATTAATCATCACGGCTTTCACGTTTTTGTCGGCCAGCAGCAGGTTCATGGCGTCAATTACCTTCTGCGGGTTCGAGCTACCACCAATATCGAGGAAGTTGGCGGGTTCGCCACCGTAAATCTTGATAATGTCCATGGTTGCCATGGCCAAGCCGGCGCCGTTCACCATACAACCAATGTTACCATCGAGTTTGATGAAACTTAATCCTTTTTCCTTTGCTTCGATCTCTGTCTTCTCGTCTTCGGTAGGCTCACGCATTTCCAGAATTTCCGCTTGACGGAACAGGGCGTTGTCATCGAAGTTCATCTTACCGTCGAGTGCCATCAGGTTACCGTCAGCAGTAATCACCAGCGGATTGATTTCGGCCAGTGAAGCATCGGTATCCATGAACACACGATAGAGTTTTTCGAACAAATCGGCCCCCTGGCGAACCAGCTTGATGTCGTCGAAAAGTTTAAAAGCAATCTGCCGTGCCTGGAAAGGCATCAACCCGATTTCGGCGTCAATGACGAACTTGTGAATGGCATCGGGGTTGTCCTTGGCAACCTCTTCAATTTCGACACCACCTTCAGCGCTGGCCATAAACACAACCGACTTGGTGTTCCGGTCGATGGTCAGACCTACGTAGAATTCGTCGGTAAACGAAATGGCTTTGGCGGCCAATACTTTCTCGACAGTGTAACCTTTAATGTCCATGCCGAGGATCTGATTGGCTGCATCGACCAGTTCTTCTTTGGTTTTAGCGAGTTTTACACCTCCGGCTTTACCGCGTCCTCCGGCGAGAACCTGGGCTTTTACCACAACGGGCAATCCCAGTTTGTCAGCGGCTTTTTCCACGTCTTCAACTGAGTGACAGAGAATCTCATCCGAGACAGGGATCTCATAATCGGCAAATATCTGCTTTGCCTGGTATTCGTGAATTTTCATTTAATGCTGGTTGTTAGAGTTTTTAACTAACTATTTGAATAAAATTTTTACAGTCGTTCAATGAGCTAACAGGGTGTTTTTATGTAAAATTTCCCTGATAAATAAGCCTCTAAAGTATTGAAAAATATGAATAAATAAATATGTTGTATATCACATGAAAGAGGTTCGAAAAAGCATGCATTGTGCTCTTAAATGAAATCCGCTAACTTTAGAGGGTTTTCCATCATTAACAAAAGAATAGGTGATTGGTTTTACCTATCGCGAATTCATTTATCCATTGTAAATATTTGCTTATGCGTTCACATGAAATTGATTATCGTATTGTTGGCGGAGACCTTCAGTTTGTGGAGGTGGAACTCGATCCAGGAGAGACCGTAATTGCGGAAGCCGGAGCGATGATGTACATGGAAGATTCGGTGAGTTTTGAAACCCGAATGGGGGATGGTTCCGAAGCCAACCAGAGTATATTGGGAAAATTATTATCAGCCGGAGGTCGGTTGCTTACCGGCGAGTCACTTTTTCTGACCCATTTTACCCACCGGGGATTGGGAAAAGGACACGTGGCTTTTGCGGCACCTTATCCGGGAACAATTCTTCCGATTGACCTGCCCAACCACGGAGGTTCTATTTTGGCTCAGAAAGACGCCTTTTTGTGTGCCGCCTACGGGACAAAAGTGGGAGTGGCGTTGAACAGAAAGCTGGGCGCCGGATTTTTTGGTGGCGAAGGTTTTATTCTTCAGCGTTTCGACGGTGATGGTAAAGTATTTGTTCATGCCGGTGGAACAGTTGTGGAGCGGCAACTGAACAATGAAACATTGCGGGTAGACACCGGTTGTATTGTCGCATTTGAGCCATCCATCGATTTCTCAATTGAATCGGCAGGAGGCTTGCGTTCTATGATTTTTGGCGGTGAAGGAATTTTTCTGGCAACTTTACGGGGAACAGGAAAAGTATGGCTGCAGTCGATGCCGGTTAGTAAACTGATTAAGGCATTAGCCCCGGCAGGTAAAAATCAGGGAAAAGGCGATAGCTCCATTCTGGACAATCTGTTCGAGCGTTAAAATATTAGACAAGGCCCCGGAAAGTATGAAACTACCGGGGCTTTTTATGATCTGTCAAAATATTTGCTCTATTTAACTTTTAACTCGGCATCCTTGCTGAACCAGGTGCCGTCGAGGTTGATTCCTTCCACATGTACGTTGTAAGTCGACTTAAGCTTACTGGTTTTGAAGTTGAGAACAATCTCTCCATTGTCTCTGATAAAAACGACCGGAGCCCACAGCAATGTCGATTGTAAATTATACTTGGCTTTCCCAAAAGGCTGAGGTGAAAAATTTCTTGACACTCGCAAACCTTTCTCGTATTCCGGACCCGTTTCTTTTTTCGGTTGTATGCGTTCCCCCTTCTTGGTGGTAATTTCGATAACACCGACCGAATTTAAACCGGTGTACTTCGCTACATCCGAAAGTTTGGTTGACACGTTGATATCTTCCACGGTCAGCGGCGGAATCGCACTCAGTGTCGATGCGGAGGTTCCCAATTGCTGTCCGTCAACCACGATTAACGCACCGCCCTGGTTCATCAAACTGTTGTGAGAACCTTTGAAAACAATTCGTTCCCCCATCAAATCAAAGGGTTTAATCATGTTGATGATATCGAGCAGATTAGTCGATTGATCGAGGTATGCTTTCCAGAAATCGTCTTTTCTTTTGTTGGGCTCGATTACCTTATCAGGAACAGAAGCGAACAGATCGGGATTGTTGTCAAAATACGATGCCTGGAGGAGTCCCATTTCTGATTTCCACGGATCGGCTACCGGTTTGCTGTTGATGTAATCAACCACTTTTTCCGCAAAGCTTTTGTCTAGTTTTACCGTGAGATCTTTCTTGCCGGAATCGTCGGTAGCGGTAATGGTCAGGTTGCCGGGGTTCGAAAGGAGCGGCGAATCGATGGAAAAGTGCCCATTCTCGTCGCTGGTGGTGTTGAACATCTGCATACTGGAGTTAACGATGTTGATTTTTGCATTGGCTACGGGCTCATCCTTGCGGTTGAAAACCATTCCGGAGAGGCCGATATCTAGTTGTTCAGGTGCCTCAGTGGTTGAGTCTTTATATGTGCGGACTTCGTCCCAATCAAAATTCTGCAGATGGTTGGCCATCAAGTAAAATTTAAACGATGTAGCGTTTTTCTGCGCTTCCGGGTTCGAGAGAGGAATGGGCAGGGAAGTGCCGCAGTTCAATTGGGCGATTCCACTGGCTTTCGGAATATCTGCCCGCACATCTGTTACCGACACGGCCACTTCTCCTTTTACCGGTTTTCCGTTCTCGTCGGTTAGTTTTATATGGATTTTCCCAGCCTGATCCGTGCCCATCGATTCAGGGAATTGCGTTTTTACAGCGACTGATTTTTCTTTGTTGATATTGATAAGGCTCTGTGCCCGAAGTTTTCCCATATCGTCGAAAACGGAGAAGAGCGTAACACCCTGACGAAAACTGCTCAGGTTAACCGGAATTTTACCGGCTGCCCCGATTTGGAATTCCGAAGCCCAGACTACTTCACCACGGTTGACAGCCAGCATGGAGTATTTATTTTTTTCACTGCCGGCCGGTCTTTTTAACGTGATCCAAAGCGTATCGGCATTACTCTGGTTGGAGTTAATGGAAACAGCCTGTGCATCGGGTTTTGGCAGCGGAAATTCCTGGCCTTTACCGGGCTCACTGGTGACGACCAGCTTCAACTGGCTGTCATTCTGCGATACCAGACTAAAAATTCCTAAACCGGGAGCAATGGTTCCTGCTTTGGCCAGCAGTTTGCCGTTGTGATCCACTACATTACCATTGACTACAATTGGATTGCCGAATGCATCGGAAGCACGGAATGCCACCATTTGGGCTGTTGCCGGTACCAGGTTTCCTCCTTCCGGGAAAAAGTGAATGGTCAGCGGTTCATTGGCAAGCGGCACATGGTTGCTGAAACGATAGTCTTCTTTATTTTCATTGAAATTGACATCCAGCATCAAGGGCTTTTTCAATTGTTGATTGGGAGCGTTGAACGTGATGAAAGCACTGCCGTTCTTTTCGGTTTTTACTTTGCCCGAAGCAAAAGTGTTGTCGCCCGATTGTACCGTGTATTTTACCCGCACGTTCGATTCCGGTTTCCGGCTAAGATCCGTAACAAATAGTTTGGCTGTCACCGTTTCGCCCGCCTGATAATTTGGTTTGTCGAACACCATGTTGTAGTGCAGATTGTGCTGTTCGGGGCTTTTAATGATAATGCGTTTGTAAAAAACCTGGTTCACGGGTCTGAAAGTCATTTCCGGAGTGTAGGCGATCAGGTAATAGTTGCCCTGCTTCACAGATTCCGGAATCTTGAAATCACCGTTGGTAATCCCGTTTTGAAGCTTGAATCGGTCGCTTCTGATTTCATCACCGTTGTTGCTAACCAACCTGACATCCAACTCCAGGCTTTTCAACGACGGAAGATGTGTGAGCACATCGGTTACATAGCCTTTAAACCAAAGACTTTCACCGGGCCGGTAAAGTGACTTGTCGGTTGAAACATACACTTCCTGATTTACAGTTTGCAAGCGGTAATTATTTAATTGATTGGTCAGTTGATCAATCAGATGAGGCTTTTCTGTATCCTGGGCGTGCAGCCATCCGGCGAACAGGAAAATCCCCGAAAGAACAAGGCGGACAATTGATTTCATAGCAATGGTGTTATTATTGATTTTTATTTTCAGTAGAATCGACATTTTGTTTTAACGCATTACGCAGATCTTCATCTGGTTTAATCACGTTGTAGTTTTCCCAGAATTGCGGATCATAGTCACCGATAAAGTCGGTGAAAATGTCGTTCGACCGGAAAATTCCTGAGGGACCAAATCTGGCCCTTCGCGGGAACCGGTATTGCTGGGTCACCACCATGTCGGAAACACTCCGGAAAATAGAGCGCTGATGGTTTTCTTTATTGCGTACCCGGAATTGAACATCGGTACGCGCCATGTAGAAACTCCACTTTCCGTTTAATTCCCGGTAGGTGATTTTATATTCGGCCCTGATGGGCTGTGTTTTAACGTTATGGGGCTGTTTCTTGATAAACGATTCGCCCAGAATTTTTAAGCTCTTGTTGTCAAGTGAAAAATCGGCCATAATAAGGGCATACGACTCGGCATCGATAAGGAAGTAACCGTTGAAACACGGATAATCCACCCGCTCCTTTCGCGAAAAGCGGATAACCCAGGCCACCCGGCCGTTATATACAATCGGTTGTTCGAATTTGTAGCGGTAAATCTGTTCGTATTGTGGGTCGAGAAAACTTTCGAGGTTTTTCACCACATCGAGTTTGGTGATGTAGTAGGGGCCTCCCTGAATTTTCAGCTTCACGTCTTTATAGGAGCGGTTAAATTCACTTTTTCGACCTTTGATAAACCGGACCTTATCACTTCCAACTCCTCTGTACGGACTTTTTAGCATCTCCATCACGGCTTCCCACATCCCCATGTATTTGCCGTCTTGTCTGACGGTTTCGCGGTAGAATGTGGTCATGAGCTGGGGAGTCAGGGTGTAATTGTCGACAATATGCGATCTAAACCGGGCAATAATTTCTTCCGGTTCAACCGGTTTGACCCTCACTTCGCGCAAGCGGTACGAAACAGGCTTAAGATCGATTTGACTGACGTTTTTCAGGCTATCGGGAGTAATGCGATATTCTACGTAGCCCAGGCAGCCGATAAGGACATCATGATCGAGCAATCGTTGCGGGATAACCAAATCAAAGCGGCCGTCGGAGTTGGTGATGGTACCAATGCTCTGACCGTCGATGGTGACAGATGCGTAAGGAACCGGTTCATGATTGTCGCGATCGATAATTTGGGCCGAAACACGCAATGGCGCCTTTTCGATGCGTTTGATAATGATTTGATTATCGATAACCTCAATCTGGTAGTCGACAACCGGAAGAAGCTGACGCAAAACACTATTCAACGGCTTTTTATCGGTATGACAGGAATAAAGCCCCTGGGGCAGAATCTGCGGATTGTAAGAAAAGTAGAGGTCGTTTTCGAGCACTAATTGGTCGATGATATCCTCAACCGAAGAACTGTCGATGGAAATTGTGATAGGACGTTGTAGTACGGAAATAGCCTCCTGAGCATATACTCCGGGCACAAGAAGGCACACCAGCCACAATAGAATTCCATACTTTTTAAACATAGGTTTAGAAAACTTTTTGCAGGCGAAAATCGGCTCTTATCAACTGTCCGTCTCTTTTCACCAGCATTTTTATATTTCGGTTCTCCCGACTCATCAGGAGTTGGTTGATCTCGCTCAACGAAATGTCTTTGGCCGCTGTATGGTTAATGTATACTATTACATCATTGGGCAACAATCCTGCCAAATCGCCGGGAGATCCCTCCCGGACGTTGATGATTTTGTAATACGGCAAGCCCGGCATCGGATTCACAATATCGATTCCGCTCATGTTATCATTGAACGGTTCGTGAATATGTCGTCCCGGTTGCAACAGCATCCGTTGATTTTGATAATCGATAACAACCGTAAAACGTCGCAAAATCTCGCCTCCAACACTTCCGTTTCGGTCTTTTCCGAGCGTTCCTCCAATGTGGCTGGTATCTGGGAACGAAGCTATCGGTTCGGCAAATTCTATATTGCCAATCCGGATAGCCTGTATCCGGCCTTTCTTCCCGTAGAGGTTACCTGCCATTCCTCGTCCTAGGAACGTTTGGATACTGTTTCCTGGCGGCTGAAGCCGGCTATCAGAAACCGGAGATAACCAAACGGCATCACTGAATCCCAAGTCGACCATCAGTTTTACCGGAACGATTTCATCATTTTCCATGGTTACAGTGGCTTTCATCAGCGGTTTGGAGGCGGTGAGCTCGAGACTGACCGTTTCCGATTTCCGCAAAGCCCGTTTCATGTTGAAACGCTCCGGTTGATAAAGGTAAATTATCTTTCGGGCATAATCGATTTTTACGACATAATCTTTAAACAGGTTAAATCCGATTACTCCGTGGACCGGTATGCCGATTAAAGGTGATATCCTGAAGTCGGGGTTATCTAACACATGGATGGTTTGGTTATACCCGGTTAGTCCCGGAAATTCGATTTTGTTATTGAACGAAGCGTAAGCGTTTACTTTTTTCAGTTCGCCGAGTCCGGTAAGTTTGAGTGGGTGCAAAAATTTCAGATTGAGTTGACTGGAATCGGGGAGTTCGGTAATAGTAGGTACTTTTACTCCCGTATCGAGAATAAAATTCAGGCTTTGTGAGCTATTGATGCGCACCGGGACAATGATAAGATTACTGGCATCAATGAAAGGGATGGCAACGAATTTCCGTTCGGGACGGTTGAAGACAAACGATCGGTGGGATGATGTTCCGGTGGATTCCGTTTGGAACTGACTGTTCAGGTCATTGTTAAACAGATCGTGGACAATGAGATGCCTGTTCGATACCATGAAGTCAAGCCGGTAACGATTCAGTAATTCCTTTAGCACATCTCCCGCCGCCTGGTTCTCACACCTGAAACTGACCAGCTGATTCGCATCTGCATTGGCATTATAGGTTAATTGCAACCCAAGGGTATCACTTATGTGATGAATAATGTCAATGAGCGGTTGCTCCTTTGCCCGGAGCGATATTTTCTGTTGCAGGATAGCTTCCTGTGCTTTTGTATGCGGGCAGGGAAGTGTAAAAAGGAAAA
Organism: Prolixibacter sp. DSM 2831; assembly: GCF_056493735.1. Classification (NCBI taxonomy): domain Bacteria; kingdom Pseudomonadati; phylum Bacteroidota; class Bacteroidia; order Marinilabiliales; family Prolixibacteraceae; genus Prolixibacter; species Prolixibacter sp. DSM 2831. Next base: position 4,940,209 of record NZ_CM151379.1, on the reverse strand, counting down.
TCAGCATCAGGCTGAAAGCAACAATGATACGTTTTCCTTTTTGCCGTTTCATGTAACGGCCTCCTTTCCTGTGGTTATTTCTTCATGGCAAACACAATACCGTCGTCTGTTTTCGATACTTTCAGATTCAGAGTGCGACCAATCACATCGACGATGAAATCAAGATTCTGTTTTTCAAAGTCGGCGGTATATCGCAGAGTATCGATGTGCGCGTTGGCCCCTTCCACTTTAATGTGGTACGTATTTTCGAGTACGCTGAATACTTCCGAAAGAGGCGTATTCTTAAACCGGATGTCTTTGTTCACCCACGAAAGGTAATTGGGAGCCACTCCCAGTTGGCTGGAGGTAGAACCATCGCTTAAATTCACCCATCCCCGCTGTCCGGCCGGAAGGATTTCTTCGGCTTGCTTGCCTTTTTTGAGCGTCGAAACCAGACGGACAGTACCGGTGCGTACATTCACTTCCACTTTCTCCTTACCGGGATAAGCCGATACATTGAACGAAGTTCCCAGCACTTCAATTTGCGCTCCTTCGGTTTCGATGATAAACGGGTGAAGTGCATCGTGGTGAACATCGAAAAAGGCTTCACCAACCAGTTTTACAGTTCTTTTCTTGCCGGTAAAACTTTCCGGATACTCAATACGGGAGTTGGCGTTCAGGCTCACTAGAGTTCCATCGGGCAAGGTCACCTCTTTGATGACTGCCGGTTGCAACACAGTTTGTTGAACAACCCATTGCGATGTGACGGGCTGCTCAGGCCGGGTGAGCCAATAACCGGTAACGCCAAGTGCGACAAGTACCAGTATGGTAGCGGCATATTGCATAACGCGCCGGAACAGGCGACGGGTTGGTTGTTCTGCCGGTTGAGGAGTTTTATCCAGTTGTTTATTTAATTTAGCCCAGGCTTTGTCCGGGTCAGCAGCCGAATGGCTGAAAACCGTACCACTCATTTCCCATGCTTCTCTCATCTCTCTCATCTCAGAGGTTTCCTCTCCCGAAAACGTCTCCGCACCTCTTTCACCGTTCAGGAAAGCAGTCCATTCTTCCGGCGTCAGTTTCGATATGTTCTTCTGGCTTTTCATAATCTGTATGGAAGACAGTTAATCAGCTTTTTACCCTTAACGGAAATGGAACGATATGGTAATTTTTCTTTCGTTTTGTTTTTCCCTGTTCCCAGGAAGAAGAGTACGAGGTGGCGGTAATCTTTCAACAGTGTTCGTAATTGTTTTAAGGCCAGTGTCATTTGTGTTTCAACCGTTTTCACCGAGATGTTTAATTGCTCGGCAATTTCCCGGTACTTCAAACCTTCTTCACGTGCCAGTCGAAAAATTTCCTGTCGTTTTTCCGGCAAAGCCGAAACAGCCGCATCGATTTTCTCTCTCAAACCTACCTCCACATAAAAATCGCTGTAGTCGTGGCGGTCTGATTCCCGTTCCATGACCATGTTGGCATAACCCGACATGATTTTCCGGTGCTCGAGATAGTTGAGGCTGAGATTCCGGACAGCCCGAAACAAATAACTGCGAAGGGAAGAGGTAATCATCAGTTCCTTTCGCTTTTGCCAGAATTTGAGAAAGACATCCTGCACAACACTTTCCGACGGCTCCATTTCGCCCAGAAACCGGAAAGCATAAGCTACCATTGGGCGATAACACTCATGAAAGAGCGCTTCAAAAGCTTGTTTATCGCCTTCGCGGATAGCCAGAAGTCTTCTGTTGTCCTCGTCTTGTATCATTTGAGATTTTTGCATCGCCCCATCAATATAATAGTATAATGACAGTTCATCATCAAAAGACCCTTATGTTAAGAGGCATAATTTTTAATTGATGCTTTAATTTAATGAAAAAGAGGCACAATCAATGAGCAACGGTAAAATTATTGGAAAGGAGATGGTGTCCAGGTTATGACGAATTAGGGGTACAGAAACTTTCCTGCAAATTTTTATCTTTGAGGCTTTTCGGAAAATATACCAAACTACTAATTTGACATTTGACATGACGGAGAGAGAAAGTACCTGGCGTTTTTCGCGCGCGTTTTGGGTGGCCAATACCGTTGAACTGCTGGAACGGGCGGCCTATTACGGAGTTTTCATTGTTATTACCCTTTACCTTTCAAGAATATTAGGCTTTTCAGATGTTCAGGCCGGATTCATTTCCGGAACCTTTTCTGCCTTGCTCTACTTTTTGCCAACGTTCAGTGGCGCAATTGCCGATAAAATTGGATTTCGCAGCGGTCTATTGCTGGCTTTCGGCTTGCTTTCCATCGGTTACCTTGGACTGGCACTTTTACCAACCACCCTTCAATCAGCCGGTTTGGTGCATTACGGGCACATGACTGAGTTCAACGGCTTGCGCGAAAGTGCAGCCAAGTGGGGTATTCTGCCGGTAATGGCACTCATCATCATTGGTGGTTCCTTCATCAAATCGGTGATTTCCGGAACCGTATCCAAAGAGACCACCGAGCAGAACCGGGCCCGCGGCTTTTCGATATTTTATGCCATGGTGAATATTGGCGCTTTTTCGGGAAAAACTATTGTAAAGCCCTTGCGGGAAGCGTTGGGAAACGAAGGTTTGATTACCCTGAATTACTTTTCGGCCGGAGCAACCTTGCTTGGGTTTATCGTCGTTTTCTTCCTGTTTAAATCGTCACATCACGAAGGGCAGGGAAAATCGTTGAAGGAAATCTGGCAGGCACTTATCCGCGTGGTTTCCAATGTACGGTTGATTGTTCTGATTCTGATCATCACCGGATTTTGGATGGTGCAGCACCAGTTGTATGCCACTATGCCGAAATACGTGTTACGTATGGCCGGTGAAGGAGCTTCCCCGTCGTGGTATGCCAACGTCAATCCATTGGTCGTGGTACTGACGGTTGGTTTGGTCACACAGCTGATGCGCAAAAAGAAGGCGGTTACTTCCATGACTGTGGGAATGTTCATCATGCCGTTTTCCGCATTAGCGATGGCGTCCGGCAACATGATTGCTCAGGAACCGATTCTGGGTATGCACCCCGTAGCATTTATGATGGTGGTCGGAATCGTTTTTCAGGGAGTTGCCGAATCGTTCATTTCACCCCGCTTCCTCGAATACTTTTCGTTGCAGGCGCCAAGAGGTGAGGAGGGACTTTATCTTGGATTCAGTCACCTTCATTCCTTCATCTCGTCGCTGGTTGGGTTTGGCTTGTCAGGCTACCTGCTTGGAAAATATTGTCCCGATCCGCTGACTTTAACAGATGCCGAAAAGCTTCATGCATACGATCATGCGCACTACATCTGGTTTGTGTTTGTAGGCATCGCGATTGTCTCGGCTATCTCGCTGGTGATTTACGGAAAAGTGACGGCAGCCATTGATGCCCGCCAAGTAAAGGAAATCTAAGTTTTTTCCGTGAAAAATATTTTTCGAAAGTGAATTTTTGATCTATATTTGTGCCGCGCCGGAAAAAACCGGTTGTCTACCTGCCCGGATGGCGGAATTGGTAGACGCGCTGGATTCAAAATCCAGTTCTGGCAACAGAGTGTGGGTTCGATTCCCACTCCGGGTACTGAAGCCTTCTTCCGAAAAGGGAGAAGGCTTTTTTTATGCCCCGGTTTTCGATTTAATCCCCGAATAATTTTTCTTCCCGGAAAGGAATATGGTGATAGCGAAGAAACTCGATGTACTCTTCGCGGAAGGATTTGTGCAGATGATGTTGCTGATGATTCTGAATGAAGCGCATGGTACTCTCCAGTTGTGAGCGGCTGATGGAGTACGCAGCGAATCCCTTTTGCCAGGTAAACCCTTTACAATTGTCGAAATGTTGGCGCAGCCAGGTTTGCGATGCCTCTTTAAGTGGAAGTACAGCTGACTCAATGGAAAGTCTTGCAGGAATGGCTAGTAACAAATGCACATGATTTTCGGTTCCGCCCAGTGTAATCAACCGGGTTCCCCTCGATTTGGCAATGACCGAAAGGTACGAAACCAATTGAGAACGTATGTCGGGCAACAGGTAACTTCGCTGTCCCATCGTTCCAAATACCACATGCATCAGGCAACTAATAAATGTATTTTCCACTGAGGTTTAAGTTAGTTCATATTCAAGATACTAAATAATTTCTTTTCGGAGTGTACCCATCCTTTTGGTTCATCCGATTCCTGAGAAAAATGGTTGTGATATTGTTGTTTTGACTGTAAGATTGATTTTTTTATCTTACGGTGTCCAAATTACTGCATACTAACTAACTATGAAACTTACCAAAGCTTTGTCGATGCTGGCCATTGGGCTGGTTTTCGTGCCTGGAGTAGTATATGCTTCCGGAAATGATGCCCCGGCTCATTCAACTTTTTCGTTTTCACGGAAGGATTCCACCGTTACCATTAATACCATCAACAGCGACTATGTTCTGCATGTAAAAAAGCGGACAGGGCCCATCAAACTCGATGGCGTGCTGAATGAGGAGGACTGGAAGCGGGCACAGAAAGCAACCGATTTTTACATGGTTTTGCCTTACGATACCGGTTATTCTGCTGCGAAATCGGAAGTGATGATGACTTACGGCGACAAAGCTTTTTACCTGGCCATTGTTTTTTACGATACCATTCCCGGAAAACGACCGGTAGAATCGTTGCGGCGCGATTTTGTCTTTGGTAACAACGATAATTTCCTGTTATTTCTCGATACCTACAACGACCAGACCACGGGCTATTCGTTCGGAGCCAATGCGGCCGGCGCCAAGTGGGACGGCACGATGAGTGACGGTCACAATGTGAATCTGATTTGGGATTGCAAGTGGCAGTCGAAGACCAAAAATTACAAAGACCGTTGGGTGACAGAGATGCGGATTCCCTTTAAATCCATCCGCTACCAAAGTGGTGTGGATCATTGGAATGTGCAGTTCTCTCGTTTGGATTTGAAGATGAACGAAAAATCGGCCTGGGCACCGGTACCACGTCAATTTCCAACGGCCTCATTGGCTTATGCCGGAGTATTAGAATGGGAAACGCCGCCGCCCAAATCCGGACTGCAATTTTCGCTGATTCCGTACATTTTCGGGAGTGCTTCGCGCGACTTTGAAGCGGGCACCGATACCCGTTACCGAAAAGATTTTGGGATGGATGCCAAGCTCGGACTATCGTCGTCGCTGAATCTGGATTTGACTTACAATCCCGATTTTTCGCAGGCAGAAGTGGACGACCAGGTGACGAATCTCGATCGGTTTGAGTTGTATTATCCTGAAAAGCGACAGTTCTTTCTTGAGAACAGCGATTTGTTTGCCAATTATGGTTCGGATCAGATTCGTCCGTTTTTCTCGCGTCGCATCGGACTCGACGCGCCAGTTTTGGCTGGAGCCCGGTTGAGTGGCAAAATTGGTAACGACTGGCGGATTGGGGTGATGGACATGCAGACGGAAAAACACAACGATTTACTGGCGCGGAACTTTTTTGTGGCTTCGGTCCAGAAGAAGGTTTTTTCCCGCTCGAATATCGGGGCCATCTTTGTGAATAAGCAAAACATGAATGTTCCTTCCGGTTTTACCGGGAATGAATCCAACCGGGTAGCGGGTTTGGAGTACAACCTGGCCAGTTCGAATAATTACTGGACCGGTGAATTTTTCGGGTTACGTTCGTTTACCCCGGGCCTGAATTCCGGAAAGCAGTTCTCTCAGGGAGCGGAACTTAGTTATTCGCGGAAGCAGTATGAGTTGTCGATGATTGAATATTACGTAGGGAAAAATTTCAATGCCGAAACCGGTTATGTTCCCAGAGTCGATTACTTACGACTGAATCCTCGGGCGACCGTCCGGTTTTACCCTGAAAATAGCGGGATTGAATATCACGGTTTCTTTACCGAGCTGGACACATACTTTCGTCCGGAAGACATGAATCTTACGGATCGCGAAGTGAGTCTCGATTACTTTTTCCAGTTTCATAACCGGAGCCGCCTGGAACTGAAAAACAATTTCTGGTACATCAAACTGCGGAACGAATTTGATCCCACCAACCAGGGAGATCATTTCCTGTCGGCAGGAACCGATTACAACTGGTTTGATGCGATACTAATTTATCAGTCGGACAACCGAAAAACGTTTAAGTACGAGCTATCTTCCGGTTACGGAGGCTTTTACAACGGAGACCGCTGGCACGCCGAAGGCTTGCTGAACTATCGCTTTCAGCCGTTTGGGTACATTTCTTTGGTGTTCAGCTACAACAACCTGATGTTGCCGCAGCCCTGGGGCAACGTCGATTACTGGCTGGTAGGCCCCAAACTGGACGTAACCTTTACTGACAAAATTTTCTTCACCACTTATGTGCAGTACAACGAACAGATTGACAACATCAATGTGAATGCCCGGTTGCAGTGGCGTTATCAACCTGTGTCTGACATTTACCTGGTGTACACCGATAATTATTTCCCGGGCAACATGGAGGCAAGGAACAGGGCGCTGGTTTTCAAGATGACCTATTGGTTCAATTAAATGTCAGGATAACCGATGAATTGTTAGTCATTTGTCAGCAAACGGATTGATTTACTTTCAGTGCATTTTTCAGGTTACGCTGCTTAACTAAAATATTTTTGTATATATTTGAAATTCACAGGACCCAAAAGCTGAACATACGTGGAAAACCCAGAGAAGAAATCCGTTATTCTTGTTGTTGAAGATGCCGAATCTAACTATCTGTATCTGAAAGCCGTATTGCGTAAGATTGATGCGGAAATGATTTGGGTTAAGAATGGACAGGAAGCGGTTGAAACGGTTAAAAACAATCCGGCAGTAAATCTGGTATTGATGGATTTACAGATGCCTATCATGAATGGGTTTGATGCTACCCGGAAAATTAAGGAAATCCGGCCCGACCTGCCGGTTATTGCCCAAACCGCATTTGTGATGCCCGAAGATGTTGAGATGGCTAAAGAGAGTGGGTGTGACGACTTCTGGGCCAAACCCATCAAATCAAAAGATATTCTGGATAAAGTAAAGAATTTCCTCTGAACGACTGATACCATGTACACCGCCTCGTTCAAGGCGGTTTTTTTTCATGTGCTTTTTCTACGACGACCTAACCTAAGTGCAGTTATTAAGTAAATTAATGCATTGAATGGATAAAACGAATAGTCGCAAACAAGCGTTACTGGATTATCGCTATCTGCGTATGGCTCGAATCTGGGCCGAAAATTCGTATTGTAAGCGCCGGCAGGTAGGAGCTTTGCTGGTGAAAGACAAGATGATCATCTCGGATGGTTACAATGGTACCCCATCAGGCTTTGAAAACAACTGCGAGGACGAGGAGAACAAAACCAAACCGTACGTGTTGCATGCTGAGGCCAACGCCATTACCAAAGTGGCCAAGTCGAACAACAGCAGCGAACGTGCCACATTGTACGTCACCTCGTCACCTTGTCTCGAATGCTCGAAACTGATTATCCAGGCGGGCATCAGCCGGGTGGTTTTCTCCGATTCGTACCGGCTGAACGATGGCATTGAATTGTTGAAAAGGGCTTCGATAGAAATTGTACAGATAGATTTGGAATCAAACAGACAGATAGAACAAAATGGATAAGAAGAACAGAAGGTTAATTACATGGACCCCGGTATTACTGGCGTTTGCCATCATAGTTGGAATTTTTATCGGGATCGTCCTGCAACGTCGGCAGCAATCTGCTTTCGACCACGTTAAGTCGCCGGGCAATAGTAAGATCGATCTCATCTTGAATCTGGTCAACGACTATTACGTCGACTCTGTGAACGAAAAACAACTGGTGAACAACGCCATCCCCGATATACTCAAACAACTCGATCCGCATACAACCTACATTCCCAAGAAGGACATGAAGGAAGTGAACGAGGAAATGTCGGGTAATTTCGGTGGAATCGGTGTTCAGTTTTCCATTCAGAACGATACCGTTACCGTGGTAGATGTGATTTCCGGCGGACCTTCCCAGAAGCTGGGTATCCAGGCCGGCGACCGCATCGTGATGGTGAACGATTCCACCATTGCCGGAGTGGGAATTACCAACGATAAAGTCATCAAGAAACTGCGCGGCAAAAAAGGAACACACGTAAAGGTCTCCATTGCCCGCCGGGGGATTCCCAATTTGATCGACTTCGATATTACCCGTGGCGATATTCCGCTTTACAGCGTCGATGTTTCGTACATGATCGATAAAAATACTGGTTATGTGAAGGTAGGTCGGTTTGCCGAAAATACGTATGCTGAATTCATGAAGGCGCTTGACAAATTGAACCAGGACAGTGTTCAGAATGTCATCATCGACCTGCGTGGTAACCCGGGCGGTTATCTGGCGGCGGTCATCAAGATGGTGAGTGAGTTCCTCGATAAGGGAGAATTGATTGTGTACACTAAAGGATTGCACCAACCGAAAAAGATGTTCCGCGCTGACGGTAAAGGCAGCATGCTGGGCAAAAAAGTGGTGGTGCTGATTGACGAGTTTTCGGCCTCAGCCAGCGAGATTTTCTCCGGAGCCATTCAGGACAACGACCGCGGATTAATTGTTGGTCGCCGTTCCTTCGGAAAAGGACTGGTGCAGGAACAGATTCCGTTCAGCGATGGTTCCGCTATGCGATTAACGGTAGCCCGCTATTACACGCCTTCCGGCAGATGTATCCAGAAACCGTATGACGAAGGTAACAAAGCCTACTACCAGGATATTGCACGCCGGTTTAAGCACGGTGAGTTCGAGCAAAGAGATAGTATTCACTTCAATGATTCGTTGAAGTATCATACCCGCCTCGGAAGAGTAGTATACGGCGGAGGCGGAATCATGCCCGATGTGTTTGTTCCGGCTGATACAACCGGTTTTTCCGACTATTATGGAAAGATTACATCGAAAGGCCTGGTTTACCGTTATGCCTTCGATTATGCCGATGCCCATCGCGAGTTGCTTTCGAAAATGAAAGATGCGAAAGCGATGGAGGCTTACCTGAATAAACAGGATGTATTTGCAAAATTCATCCGGTTTGCTGCGAAAAACGGTGTTCCGCGTGACAGCAAAGGGCTGAAGATTTCAGGAACAATAATCAAGACACAACTCAACGCTTACATAGCCCGGAATATTTTGGGTGAAGAAGGTTTCTATCCCATCATCAAAGAGATTGATACCACCTTACAAAAGGCTATTAGCGTAATTGAATCAAATAAAATGCCGGATTAAGGAATGGCAATAACAGACAGATACAGAAAGGTTGCTCTAGTCAGGGCAACCTTTTTTGTTTTCTCCGAATAAGGAAATTGAAAAAAACAGACCATAGCTGTAACTTTAACAGGAAACAATCGTCTTACCCCGAAAAAGTAATTGTAGCCTGACCGGATGACCCTTGATGAATACAACAGCGCAGTAGATGAATGGGCTGACAGAGTGTACCGCTTTGTCGTGAAAAGCATGCACGACGAAGACGGCGCAAGGGACGTTGTACAGGACAGTTACGAAAAGATGTGGCGGCATCGTAACAATATTGACGGAACGAAGGTGAAAACCTACCTTTTTACCACGGCTTATCATACCATGATTGACCGGATACGGAAAAGCAACCGCGAGGTAATTGGCGACCCGTCGGAACATGCCATCCGCTACGAACGAAACGGTTTTTCCGATTTGCAGGAGGTGCTTCATGAAGCAATATCCCGTTTACCGGAAAAACAACGCAGCGTGGTTTTGCTACGTGATTATGAAGGCTATTCCTACCGGGAAATTGCCGACATTTCCGGTTTAACCGAAGCACAGGTCAAGGTGTATATTTACCGGGCCCGTGTTTTTTTGAAGAAGTACATCGGTAGCATTGATGTGGTGGTGTAATGAAGATAACGACTGAAAATTACGAGGAATTTGTTCTGGATTACCTGGAAGGAAACCTGGATCCGGAAACGCGGAAGGAGCTGGAAGCTTTCTTCGCGGAGCATCCCCGTTTGGCTCCTGACGAGGAAGGAATTTCTTCGTTTGTACTTCAGCCGGAAGAACTTTCCATGTCGGGAAAAAAATCGTTGCATAAATCTCTGTTCGATACACCGGAAGGACTGGAAACCGCGGCCATAGCGCTTTCGGAAAGTGACCTCTCCAAAGAAGAAACAGCAGCTTTTCAAACCTGGCTAAAAAGTCACCCCGAAGCAGAAGAAACGGTCAACGAGTTTGGCCGGCTGAAACTGCAACCGGATTCCGCAATTGTTTTTCCCGGTAAGACAAAACTGAAGAGAAAAACCCGCGTACTGCCAGTCTGGTGGAGTGTTGCTGCCGCTGCCGTGTTGGTACTGGGCATTTTTCTTTTCTATCCCGAAAAAGACGCACCTGTTCAGCAGCAAATGACTCCGCAAGTCGCGGAAACTTTGGTTCCGGATACTCCTGCGAAATCAGTTCCCGATAAGGAAAAAGTGAATGCTTCTGATAAACCGGGTCATTCACCCGAAGAAAAGATCGTCAGGGAAAAACCGGTGCAGGTCGTAGAAATTCTTCCTGCGAAAGCGAAACCGATACCTCAAAAAAAAGAGCATCCCGAACCCGTTCGGATAGCCATGAACATCCCGGAACCCATGAAAGCAAAGGTCATCCGGTTTGATGTGCAGCCCGAAAAAGTGGTAATGGTGCTCGATTATCAGGACACTGAAAAAGCACTGGCGGATGAAATTCCGGTGGAAGACCTGCTCGACAGGAAACTCCAACGCTCGTTGCATAGTGACGACCGGGAACTGCTTTCGCCCGATAACATTGCGCTGGGCGGACTCCAGTTGATAGCTAGGGCATCGGGCGATCGGCTGGTCGGAAAACGGGACAATGACGGCGAAATAAAGGCTATCTCTTTTCACAGTCGTTTGCTTTCTTTCTCCCTTCCGGTGAATAAAAACCGCTAAGCTGTAACAAAATCCGGCAGCGGTTCGTCCTACCCACAAAACGAAAACAAAAAGCTATGTTTGGTAGAATACTTCTGAGCTTCATGCTGCTCATGTTCAGCACTCAGTATATGATGGCACAGGATACCGTTCGGGTTAAAGTGCTTGGGAAAAACGCCGTAACCGTGGTAGACGGAATGGGTAAAACCAACGTCCAGGTCGGCGATAATTCGGTTGATGTGAATTCTTTCGACAACGACACGGTGAAAATTCGACTGGGGCGAAGGACAATTGTTTTTGTTGACGGTTGGAGCGGCTCCTATGTCGATTTCGATACCCTGGACGACGATGAATTTGAAAAGTGGACCGGACACCGCCCTAAATTCAAAGGGCATTGGGCTTTCTTCGAGATGGGTGTGAATTCATTTGCCAACGTTACGTATGCCGGTTTCCCGGATGCCAACTGGATGGATTTGAACCACAACAAATCGTACGAAGTAAACATTAACTTCCTGCGGTACAGCATTGGTTTACAAAAGGAGCGAAACACCATTGGATTGGTCACCGGTCTGGGCCTGAACTGGAATGACTACCGGTTTTCCAACAAAAACACCGTAGTAAATGACAACGGTACTACAGCGCCTGTTTATCTGACCTATGACAACCTGCAGAAAACCAAGCTCAATACATTGTATTTGCAAGCGCCCTTGATGCTGGAATTCCAGATTCCTGTGAACAAATCTTATAAGCGGATTTACCTTTCCGGAGGAGTCATTGGTGGATTGAGACTGGGCTCGCATACCAAGGTAAAGCATGGCGGCACCAAGGATAAAAACCGGGATGATTTCAACATTTCACCCTTCCGTTACGGGGCAACAACCCGAATTGGTTACAAGGGAATTAACCTGTTTGCCACATACTACTTTACGCCTTTCTACGAAAGTGGACGTGGACCGGAAATGTATCCCTTCACCATTGGTTTGGGGCTGGTAAACTGGTAATGAAAGACATCGAAACATCTTAGACTCTGGGCCGGATTGCTTCCGGCCCATTTTTTTTCTGCTGCTTTTTGAGTTAAATTTGTACAAACCTCGGTCCATGACAAGAAAATACCTGATAGTCACAATAACAGCATTGTTGTTTTCGCCGGTCGTTTTTGCGCAACAAAACGATACGATCACGATTGTACCGGCCAAGCCTCGCCACGCTGTTTCCATTAACGATTTTCTGGGAAACCAGGATGAGTACAAAAGCTTCTGGGATCGTAATTTTTCCGGTCACTGGAGTGGTTTTCACCTGGGGATTAACTCATTCCTGCAAAAGGATTATTCAGCGTATCCTCCCTCACAGGATGGATTTATGAATTTGAAAATCTGGCGTTCGTTTTCCTACCAGGTTAACTTTTGGCAGAAGAGTATCAGTTTGCAGCGCTATCACGATGCTATCGGTTTGGTGACCGGCCTGGGGTTGTGTTTCGACGATTATCGTTTCAATCCGGAGGTGACCATCGAAGCGGATGCCAACGGGGTAATTCAGCCTATCTATCCCGATTATGAGGAGATGCGGAAATCCAAACTCAGTACGTTTTATGGCCGGATTCCGCTGCTGCTCGAGTTTCAGATTCCCGTAGGACATTTCCAGCGACGGTTTTTCATATCAGGAGGTGTGGTTTTCGGCTACAAACTGGGAAGTCACACGAAAATCAAGTACCATCAGGCAGGTATCAGTGAAAAGGTGAAGTTCCGCGACGAATTGTACCTGAACGAGTACCGTTATAGTTACACCGTTCGGATGGGATATAAATGGTTCAACGTGTTTGCAGAGTATTCACCGGTTCCGTTTTTCAAAGAAGGTCACGGCCCGGTGCTCTATCCGTTTACGGCGGGCATCACCCTGGTTAGTTTTTAGTTCGGTTTACCTGAATAATTCGACCATAATCCTGTGATTCCTTCTTTTTTCATTCCCTGAATTTGACTTAATTGCGTTTCGGAAAAAATAAATCGAATCAATAAAGCTATGCAACTTTTACTCATCAGTAACTCGACGATGGCCGGAGAGCCATACCTCGATTACCCCAAACATGAAATCAAGAAATTCCTTGGCGATAAACCCTTAAAAGCACTCTTCATTCCTTACGCGGCGGTTACGTTTTCGTTCGATGATTACGAAGCGAAAGTAGAGCAGCGTTTTGCTGAAATAGGGCACCACGTGCGTGGAATTCATCATTACGACGATCCGGTAAAAGCCGTGGAAGAGGCCGAAGCTATTGTTGTAGGTGGTGGAAACACCTGGCAGTTGGTACGCATGCTGCACGATAACAACCTGATGAAGCCGATTGCCAAACGAGTGGCCAACGGAATGCCTTACATTGGTTGGAGTGCCGGCTCGAATGTGGCTTGTCCCACACTACGCACCACCAACGATATGCCCATTATTGATCCACTGGGATTTGACTGCCTGAAGTTGGTTCCGTTCCAGATCAATCCTCATTACCAGGATAAGAATCCGGATGGACATGCCGGTGAAACCCGCGAGCAGCGCATCGAAGAATTTCTGGAAATTAATCCGGATACATATGTGGTCGGCTTACGCGAAGGAACCATGCTGAAATACGACGATGGGAAGCTTTCGCTGATTGGAAAACTCACGGCAAGAATTTTCAAAAAGGATCAAAAGCCATTGGAGCTAAGCAATGAAGATAATTTCAACTTCCTGTTAAAGGAATAGTTATTCAGGATACGACAAAAGAAAAGGGAGGAATTCGATTTCCTCCCTTTTTGTTTTATTCTTCTTTTAAAACCTCCACCGGGTTGCGGTTAGCAGCCTTGTAGCTTTGCCAGCTTACAGCAGCTATGGCTATTACGAGGGTGAACATAGCTGCTGAAGCAAAAATCCACCAGCTTAAAGCAGTTTTCCAGGCGAAATTTTCAAGCCATTTATGCATGAGGTACCATGAAAGGGGAATGCCTACAATAAAGGCCGAAATCACCCATTTCAGGATGTCGCCGTTGAGCATGGTCATGATAGAACCAACCGAAGCGCCGTTTACTTTGCGAACGCCAATTTCCTTCCGGCGAATAACGCCCGAGTACATGGCCAGCGCCCACAATCCCAGGCAGGCAATGAATACCGCCAATGCCGAGAAAAAGCCGAATACGGAACCAAAGCGTTGGTCAGACTGGTATTGTTGTTCGTAAAACCGGTCGACGAAAAAATAATCGAACGTGGATTGTGGGAAGAAGCGCTCCCACAAATTCCGGATGTCAGCCATGGTTTTCGCCGATGGATTTCCCGTCATTTTTACAGAAATAAAGCGAGGAGGAATCCATGGAATGCGGTCGTAGCGAAGCATCATAATCGGCGTGTAAGCCTTCACCAGCGATTGCTGATGATAATTCTTCATGATACCGATAATTTCGAACGGCTCTTCTTCGCCTTCTATGCTTACCCGACGGCCGATGGATTCTTCGTTATCCGGAAGATCGAGTAGTTTCAATGCTTCTTCGTTCACCACCAATTTATTCCGGTCGTCGCCAAAATCTTCCGAAAAGCCGCGCCCGGCAATGATATTCATCCCAAAAGTTGAGGTGAAGTTGTCGTCTGCACCCAGCATTTCGTACAACCGGTTTTGCATATTAGGGTCGTCGGCCCGGTGGTTCGAAGCGAAAAACGCTACTTCCATTCCGGGTACGGCACTGGAAATCGTGGCATTTTTCACGGCAGTGAAGTTTTTTACTTCCTTGCGGAAGCTCAACACTTTCTGCTGTAAATCATCGGTTTGTGCTGGAAATTTAATAGCCATCACGCGGTTGATATCCACGCCGGTGGGTTGGTTCATCATATAATCCAACTGGTGGTAAACCACAATCGTACTGAATATTAAAACGAATGAGGCCACGAATTGAACAATGACGAGTCCTTTTCGCATGGTGCCGGTGCCTTTTGACTGTTTGCTTTTCCCGCGAAGGATGGAAATCGGCTTAATGGAAGCGAGTATGGATGCCGGGTAGAATCCGGAAATAAAGATTCCGGCCAGGAAAACGATTACAATCGGAATCCAGAAAGTGGGATCGGCCCAGAGCTGGAAAGGAATATTTTTGCCGGTCAGTTGATTGAACCAGCCCACCGAAACCAACATGACTCCGATGGCGAGCAACAAAGCTACGCCGTTCACCAGCAACGATTCCATCAGGAATTGAATGACGATATGCCTTTTTGATGCGCCGGAGACCTTGCGGACACTGACTTCCCGGGCACGGTCCAAAGCCCGGGCGGTTGTCAGGTTGATGTAGTTGAACCAGGCAATCACCAGGATAGCCAGTGCCACCAGCATCAAAGCATTCACGGCATTTCGGTTCCCTTTGGCTTCGCGCTCGTATTGTTTCTGTGGAGTGAGATGAATATTCCGCAGCGGGTTGAGGTGAATAGCCCAGGTTTTATTCTTCAGTGCCGGCAGGGTTTTGTACTGCTCGGCCATTTTGGGGAAGGCATTTTCGATACTGGTCGGCGACACATTTGGTTGCAGCAAAACATACGTGTACACTTCGTGCAGGTACCAGAAGTTCTTCATCCATTCGGGTAGTGTTTCCCACGAAATGAAAAAGTCGAAATGAAAATGGGAATTGGGCGGCAGATCAGCCAGAACGCCGGTGACCTCGCAATTTTTAATCGAGCCGGTTGTGCTGAACTTCAATATTTTACCGATAGGATTTTCGTCGCCAAAGTAACGGTGTGCAGCTGTTTGGGTAATCACCACTTTGTTAGGGCCTTCCAGTGCTGTTTTTGGATCGCCTTCCAGTAATGGGAAATCGAAAATCCGGAAAAACGAAGGCTCGGTTACGGTGACATCGCTTTCGCGGAAACGCTTATCGTGGTAACTAACAATCTGTTCTGTTTCGTGAATATCGACACGAACAGCATCTTCGATTCCGGAAATATGTTGCATCATGGCCGGGGCATAACCAAACGAGCTAGTCGGCCAGTCATCGGTCAGGGTATTGCCTTCATAGAAACGCGACTCCACCCGGTAAATGCGATTGGCCAGGTGGTGCATATTATCATAGCTGAACTCGAAATTCACGTAGTTCAGTATCAGCAACGAAACCGCCATCCCGATGGCCAGTCCAAGGACATTGATGGCCGTGAACATTTTGTTCTTCAGTAGATGGCGAATCGCTGCCAACAGGTAGTTTCGTAGCATGGTTTCGTGTCGGTTTAGTTTGGTATATCAGTAAAAATAGCAAGAACGCCTGACTTTAACTGTTGGCGATTTCTTCCGCGATTTCTCCGTCGGTCAGTCGAATGATACGTTTCCCATAGTTGGCAAATTCCTGGTTGTGCGTTACCTGAATGATGGTCATACCTTCTTCGTTCAGTTTTTTCAGCAAGTCCATGATCATTTTTCCCTGGTCGTGATGAAGGTTTCCGGTAGGTTCGTCGGCCAACAGAAGTTTGGGTTTACCGGCGATGGCGCGGGCAATGCCAACCAGTTGCTGCTGCCCACCCGACAGTTGCTGCGGGAATAAATCCTTTTTTGCCACCATATTGAAGCGGTCGAGCAAATCGGCGATTACTGCCTGGCGCTCTTTCTTTTTCATTCCCTTGTAAAAGAGCGGAGTTTCAATGTTTTCGTAAACGGTCATCTCCTCAATCAGGTGAAAAGCCTGGAAGATAAAGCCCACATGATGGCGATGAAAGTCGACTTTCTTCTTTTCATTTAATTGATGAGCCGGTTGTTCAAGGAAAAAGTATTCTCCTTCGTTTGGATCATCGAGCAGTCCAATGATGTTGAGCAAGGTCGATTTTCCGGCACCGCTGGGCCCCATCACCGACACAAAATCGCCTTCCGCTACATCGAGGTTCACGTTTTTCAGGATGTATGTCCGTTCGTATTTGTTGTCGTAATACTTGTAGATTTTCTTCAGGTTGATCATGATGATGTATGTTTAATGCATTAATGTTTATTCATATCGAAGGGCGTCAACAGGATTGCGGGTAGCGGCTTTCCAGCTTTGCCAACCAACAGCGGCAGTGGCGACAAGCAGGGCGAACAATCCGCTAACGATAAAATAACCGGGATGCAGCGAAACCCGGTTCGCATAGTTGCTGAGCCAATGATTCAATGCAAAATAGTCGGCAGCAAAAGCTATCAGCATGGCAGCTACTACCCAAATGAGCATATCAAAAAGCAGCAGCCGCAGAATTTCCTGCACCGAACTTCCCATCACTTTGCGTACGCCAATTTCCTTAGTCCGGCGAGCTGTGGTGAAAATCGACAGCGCCATGATACCCATGAAACTGATGATGATGGCGAGCATGGTTCCGGCTGAAACCAACCGCATCACCCGCTCTTCATTGGCAAATTTAGCATTGTAGCGACTCGTTATTTCGTAAGTGTTGAAGATAAAGTTGGGATCGTATTGCTGAAAGATGGAGGCCACCTGCTTTTGCTCGGCTTTGGTAAATTTCTCCGGAACCCTGAGATAAAAGCAGTTCACATTATCGCTATAGTTAGTCAGCATCAGCGGTGCAATTTTTTTGCTGCTGCCGTAGTCATAGTAAAAATTGTTAACGACTCCGATAATCTTCATCGGGTCTTTGTACATGGTGACCAGTTTTCCGACAGGATTTTTCAAGCCGAGCATTTTTACAGCGGCTTCGTTGAGGATAACGCCCATGCGATCAGTTTCCCGGTCATCGAAGAAACGGCCATGAAGGAGCTGCAATTGCATTGTTTTCCCGAATCCTGGGTGAATTCGGAGTTCATTAATCGGTTTGAGGTTGCCCGATGCATCTGCATACAGTTTTAAGCCCTGACCACTGAAGCCTCCTCCCATGTGATGTATGGAAGCTGCAGCACTTTCCACAAATGGAAATTTGCAGAGTTCTTCTTTTATGGCATGAGCGTGCGCTTTGGTATCCTTGTTGATGCCAGAGATTTCGATGACATGGGAAACATTGAAACCTAACGGAATATCTTTCAGGTAGGAAATTTGGGAATGGATAACGATTAAGGAAGTAATCAGGAATACCGCCACTGAAAACTGAACAATCACCGAAGCGATGGACAACGGGCTTTTCTTGCGTTGCTTTTCCCGTTGACCTTTCAGTCCGGTTACCAGATTGATTCGGGACAGATGAAATGAAGGATAGGCTCCACTGACGAAGATGAGCAAAATGAGAAAAGCTACGACGATGAGAAGCCCGGCAGGAGAAAACAAGTCGGAAGCCGGAAGCGAGCGCTGCATCAGGTGAGCAAACCACGGACGGGCCAGTTCCGTAATCCAGAAAGCGAGGAACAAGGCAAAGAAACTAATGATTCCCGTTTCGTTATAAAACAGCTTGGCCAATGCCCACTTATCAGCTCCCAGTGCCTTTCGTGACGCGATTTCTTTTATTCTTTTTTCACCGTGAAGGACATAGAGGTTAATATAGTTGATCATGGCGATGAGCAGGATGAAAAAGGCGAGGCCGGCAATGAGATAGATACTGCTCAGACTTCCTTTTTCCGATAAATCGAAATCAGCTTTGGTGTACAGATGAATACGGGTTAGCGGTTCTATTCCCGAGTTTGCTTTCAAATTGAACATGTCGGCCAGCGGCTTCATCAGCTGGTCATTCAGCGCATTGATCTTCGCTTCTGTCTGCTTCCGGTTGTCATTTTTGTTTAGCAGGAAGTAGGTGAAGAATTCAAATCCACCAAATTTTTCCGGGTGAACCGATGACATACTGGCCAGCAAATCGAAATGAAAATGGGTGGTTGTGGGCAGCTGTTTTATAACGCCCGTTACGGTAAACGGCTGGTCGGAAATGGTGAGGGTTTTTCCGACACAATTCGTGGTACCGAAAAACTTTTTAGCCGCTGGTACAGTCAATACTACGGAATTCAAATCCCGCAAAGCGGTTTTCTTGTTTCCGGCCAGCAAATTCAACCCAAACACATCGAAAAAGCCGGGATCGGCATACAGCAATTTGTTCTTCTCAAATCGTTTGTTTTTCCTTTCCACATTCACATTCCAGCCGCGATAGATTTGTACCGCCGCATCGATTCCGGGAACTTTCGCAGGAATTTCTGTGTATGCACTGCGGAGCGAAAGAGGAGAGGATTCAGTAGAATTTTGCTGTGTTATAGAGTTATACAATCTGACAACGCGGTCTTTGGTTGGGAATTGCTGGTCGTAACTTAATTCATGGCGAACATAAACCGAGAGCAATAGAAAAGCCGCCAGTCCGAATGCCAGGCCGGGAAGGGTAACGAAAACCAGCAACGGATTCCGTTTCAATATGCGGAAGGTGTAACGAAGTTGCTTCATGGGACAAGGTTTTGTGTTCAGCTTTCCTTCTTCACGATTCCTGTCAGCACATGCTGTTCACTGTAAGCTAATTGATAAAATGGGAAAGAGGATGGGCAAAATCCAAACGGAAATTGCACCATCCCTGCTAGTTTGTCTTATGGATGAAAAAGAACCTATCTGTTATGCTTTTCTGTAATAATCTGACCGTCGAACAGGTTGATGATGCGGTGCGCAAAATCGGCGTCGTGCTGCGAGTGAGTTACCATCACAATGGTGGTTCCCTCTTCATTCAGTTCCGATAGCAAATTCATCACTTCCAGACCGTTGTTGGAGTCGAGGTTACCGGTGGGCTCATCGGCGAGGATGAGGCCCGGATTGGCTGCCACGGCCCGCGCAATGGCTACGCGCTGCTGCTGACCTCCTGAAAGCTGTCGCGGGAAGTGTTTCCGGCGGTGACTGATTTTCATTCGTTCCAAAATTTTCTCGACGCGTTCTTTGCGTTCCGATGCTTTCATCTTCAGGTAGATGAGCGGCATTTCGACGTTTTCGAAAACAGTCAGCTCGTCAATCAGGTTAAAACTCTGGAAGACAAAGCCGATGTTTCCTTTACGCAACTGGGTCCGGTCTTTTTCCCGCATGCGCGAAACATCAACACCGTCGAACATATAGGAACCCGACGATGGATTATCGAGCAGCCCAACGATGTTCAGCAGGGTCGATTTTCCGCAACCCGACGGTCCCATAATGGCCACGAATTCACCTTTTTTTACGTTGAAGTTGACCTCATTCAGGGCAGTTGTTTCCACCTCTTCGGTTTGGAAAACTTTTGTCAGATTTTCAGTTTGTATCATGATGTGAAAATTTTGTAGTCGATATATTTTGTGAAAATTTAATCAGAATTATTCGTTTCGTAAACTGTCAACCGGGTTGGTATTGGCGGCCTTGTAGCTGAAATAGTTAATCACTAACAAGCAGACAGAAAGCACAATAAGTCCGGCACTAATGAATATCCACCAGGGAAGATTGGTCCGGTAAGCAAAGTTTTGCAGCCACTGGTGCATGAAATACCAGGCAACCGGCACAGCGATGACCACGGCGATTCCAATCCAGCGGATAAAGCTTTGATTCAACAGCGCCAGTATCTGCATGGTCGAAGCGCCGTTGGTTTTGCGTAAGGCAATCTCTTTCGAACGTTTCTGCGTTAGATAAGTTACCAGACCGATGATCCCAATCAGGGCAATCAACAGCGACATCAATGTACCGAACTGGATAAAGTTGGCCAGTTTGTTTTCGCGGCTATACAACGATGCATATTTCTGATCGAGGAACCCAATCGACGGTGCCGGAGCCGATGAGAATTTCGCCCAGGTATTTTTGATGTACTGAGTTGTTTGCGTCAGGTTGCCGGGTTGTACTTTCAGCAGAATGTAACGCTGCCAGACTGGGTTGTCAGTCAGCCAGAAGACCATGGGTTGCAGTTGTTCACGCAACGACGAGTAGGTAACATTTTTCGCTACACCAATCACATGGCCATCTCCGCCCAGTGCCGGGAAAGTAACATCCAGCGGATTTTTCCACCCAAAATTTTGAACGGCCTTTTCGTTGATGATTAGGTCATTCCGGTCTGCCTCCATGTTTTGAGAGAAGGCACGGCCCTGATCAATCTGAATATGAAAGAAATCAAGGAACCGCTCATCAACCGGCCAGGCCCATACTTTGATACGTTGTTCGTTGACATCACGTCCCCACGACATTTGCACCTGTCCGGGAACAAAGCCTGTGTACGTATAATTGGTAATCTGTTGATTCTTCAGTAATTCCTCAGCAAAAGCGCGACTATGCTGAGTGATAGACCCATCGGTTTGCAGGTATATCACGTTGTTGGGCGACAAGCCGGTATCGAAATTTTTCCAGTAATTCAACTGGCGATGAATGGTGAAAGCCCCGATGATAAGTGCCGTAGAGATGACCAGCTGCAATGTAGTCAACGTAGCCCGGAGGAATTTTCCGTTTCCAGAAAAGTGAACCTCGCCATGCAGAATCTTGGTCGGCTCGGCGGACGATAGCAGGTAGGCAGGATACAATCCGGCGAAAAAGCCGAACAGAATCGCCAGGCCGGTTGGAAGAAGCAACAGATCCAGTTGGTTCATCATCGGTAAATCCTGGTACGGAAGAACTCCGTTCATGTCGGTTCCCAGAAGTTCAACCACTACGGTAGCCAGCAAGAATGCGATTAGTGCGAGCGCAATGGCTTCGAAAATGATTTGCAGTTGTACCTGGAACCGGGTGGCCCCCAACGCCCGCTGAATTCCCAGCTGATGAATCCGTTTTCCGGCTTGTACCGAAATCAGGTTGATGTAATTCACAAAGGCCATCAAAAGAATAAGCAGCGCTACAGAAGCAAATATTTTCAGAAACAACGGATTGACCGGATGCAAATAGTCCATGCTGCCATCGCTGGTAAAGTGAACCTCTTTGAACGGTTTCAGATAGAGGACGCGATCGGCGTGAAAAGCTTTCTTAAAACCCTCGAAATCCTCTTTCATACTACCCGAATTGGCCTCAATTTTCTGGGCGGTTTGATCGGGATTGGCTCCCGGTTTTAGCAAAAACGCGAGAATGAAATTATACTCTGATCGTTGGTTGGCCGCGTTGTTTGGGTCTTCCGATTCGGTGGCAAACGATAAGAAACAATCCGTTTTGATGGATGAGTTGGATGGAATGTCCTTCATCACCCCGGTAATGGTGAACGGGCTCTTTCCTCTTTGATACAAAATTTGCTTTCCAACCGGATTTTGGTCGCCGAATATTTTGTGTGCCAGTGACTGGGAAATCACCGCGGTAAAAGGTTTGCTCAGTGCTGTTGCCGGATTTCCCTGAATTAACGGGAATGTGAAGGCACTGAAAACCTCTTTGCTGGCATAGAGGGGTGTCGCATTGTAGTCATCTCCGGGCTTATCAACGCGGTGAATATTCTCCAGGCGAGGGATTTGATGAAACACGACCACGTCATCTACTTCCGGGATGGAATTTCCAATTTGTTTTTTCAGTACCGCCGGAAGAGTGGCCTGCGGCTTTCCCTGATCCATTTTAGCGGTTAGCAGGTAAAGGCGGTCGTAATTTTTGTTGAATTTGTCGTAGCTCAATTCATGTTGCAGGTAAATCATGATGAGCAGGAAACCGAAGAAAGCCAGTGTCAGGCCCAGAATGTTGAGCAGCGTCGTCAGCTTCTGCTTCATGAGGCTTTTCAATGCAATTTTAAGTCCTTTGAATATCATCGTTGTTCAGGTATCTCGTTTTTGAAATGTGATTTACTTTCTCTCTCTCTGCCGGTTTATTTAAAAACCACTCGCTCGTTGTCGCCAAAGGTGTCGTACCCGGAAGTAATCACCTGTTCGCCCGGTTTCAGTCCTTCCAGTACCTCGTAGTACTGCGGGTTCTGCCGGCCAATCCGGATGTTACGACGGGTCGCTTCGCTGCCATCCTTGTTGAGGACGAAAATCCACTGTCCGCCGGTTGATTGAAAGAAGCCTCCACGAGGAATCAGTACAGATTTTTGCGCTTGCCCCAATTGCAGTTCCACGTGATAAGTTTGTCCCGAGCGAATATTTTTGGGCACCTCGTTATCGAAAACCATGTCGATTTTGAAAGTCCCGTTGCGAACTTCGGGATATACTTTCTTCACGGTCATATCATAGCTTTTGTCCTGCCGGGTAAATGATGCCTTAAGTCCTTTGCGGACCCGGTCGATGTAATGCTCATCAATCTGTGCTGTTACTTTGAAAGCGCTCAGGTCGTTCACCTGGCCAATGCGGCTGCCTTGCGGAATCGACTGTCCGATTTCAGCGTCGAGCAGACCGATTTGACCGTCGATAGGCGCTTTTACGTCCAGATTATCCATGCGCTCTTTTACCAAATCCAGGTTCGTTTTCATCCGGTCGAGGTTGTATTCCATTTGTTTCACCTGAACAGCCCGGAAAGCAGAATCGGTTTTTTGCCGTTCACCCAGAATATGGCGGGTTTTTATGGCATATTCGTAGTCTTCTTTAGAAGCGAGATAATCATCTTCCGAAATCATGTCTTTTTTGTAGAAGCGCTGGTTCTGAGTAAACTTCCGCTTCTTTTTCAGAATGTCGTAATCCATTTGCAGGATTTGGCGCTGAAGGGTCAGCTTATCCTGTTCCATTTGGATGCGGGTGTTCCGGAGGAAGTTGATTTGCTCAGCCAGACGGGCTTCAGCGGTCAGTATATTCAGTTTTAAATCGGGATTGGATAGTTTCAGGATGATATCTCCCTTTTTCACCATCGCACCTTCATCGTTGATAATCTGCTCCACACGTCCGCCTTCGGTCGCATCGAGGTAAATAAAACGAATGGGCTCCACGGTTCCAATCACCCGGATGTAGTCGTTAAAAAGTCCCTCGGTCACCGGACTGATGGAAACTTTATCCCGGTCTACCCGAATGGTTGATGCGTGATTCCCAAAAACCAGTGACATCAGAAAAACGAGAAAAACAAGGCCACCACCGATCATCCAGAAGTGCTTCTTCTTCAACCCTTTCTTTTTCTCTATTTGGCGATCCATTCCAGACATAAGAATTCAAAAAATTAGAAAGTCGTTATCGACTTGTGTTTATAAATCAGCATTTAGTTATTGGTACTTTTCGTCCGAAAAAGCCTTGTTTGTCCGCTTTAGCGTACACTTTTCCGGCTTCGCACACCTCTTTATCCAATTCTGTGCCAACAGAAGCAATGAATACATAATCAGATGAATAGGTGTATCTGTTCTCTGCTTAGAGTGCCTGAAATGTCAAGTTTCTTGACAAGTTCGACAAATGTTTTTACAACCCCTTGATTGTCGGGGATTGGCAACTTATCTTTGATTATCAAATTGTGCCTATGACTTCCGGAAATATCTTAATCGTCGACGATAACCGAACGGTATTACGTGCCCTGGAGCTGGTGCTTCAGCCGGAGTTCGGTTCGGTATCGACACTTTCCAATCCCAATCGCTTACCCTTTTTCCTTCAGACGAATACAGTGGATGTAATTCTGCTGGACATGAATTTCGTGGCGGGGGTGAACACCGGTAATGAAGGAATCTACTGGTTGAATGAAATTAAAAAGATGAAGCCGGACATTCCGGTTGTGATGATAACGGCTTTTGGAGATGTCGACCTGGCCGTGAAAGCGTTGAAGATGGGAGCTTCGGATTTTGTGTTGAAACCCTGGGATAACAACCGGTTAATCGAAACATTGAAATCGGCAGTCCGGGTACGGCAATCGCAGGAAAAGCTGGGCAAATCGGCCGGTAAAGCCGAACAGAACGATCACAAGGAGGAGAACGTGGAATTGCTGGGGCAGTCCAGCGCGATGAAATATGTTTTCAGGTTGATTGAAAAAGTGGCACCTACGAAAGCCAACGTCCTGATTACTGGCGAAAACGGAACCGGAAAAGAACTGGTTGCACAGTCCATTCACCGGCACTCGGAGCGGGCGAATAAACCCTTAGTGAGTGTGGACATGGGCGCCATCAGCGAAACGCTGTTCGAAAGCGAGCTGTTCGGTCATGTAAAAGGCGCCTTTACTGATGCACGTGTTGACCGTGAAGGGAAGATTGTGATGGCCAACAACGGCACTCTTTTCCTCGACGAAATCGGGAATCTCTCGTTGCCTTTGCAGGCAAAATTGCTGGCTGTGCTGGAAAACCGGCAGGTGGTCCCGGTAGGAGCCAACCGGCCCGTTCCGGTCGACATTCGTCTGATTTGTGCCACCAACTGCAACCTGGAGGCCATGGTGGAAGAAGGAAAATTCCGGGAAGACTTACTCTTCCGCATCAATACCATTCGCATTGAAGCCCCGCCGTTGCGGGAACGCGAGGAAGACATCGTGTTGCTGGCTAAACATTTTCTGGAATTCTACGGAGAAAAATACCACAAGGAGCATCTCACCCTTTCGGGGATGACGCGGGAGAAAATCCGCCGTTATTCGTGGCCGGGAAATGTCCGGGAATTGCGGCATGCCATCGAGAAGGCTGTTATTTTGGCTGATGGCGAAGTGTTGCAGCCCGAAGATTTTCATTTTCGTCCGGTCATCGAGCAGGAAGAGGCGCCCACGACGCTGGAGGAAATGGAGCGCAGCATGATTGAGCAGGCGCTCGAAGAGAGCAGCGGCAACATGAGTTCGGCGGCCACGCGGCTCGGAATTACACGACAAACGCTCTACAATAAAGTGAAGAAATATGGGCTTTAACCGATTCAACCGGAGACTCGCCGGCTTTATTCTGGTGATGGGAGCCCTGGCCATTCTGGCGGCCTTTTTGTGGTTCGCCGGAGGATATTTGTGGAGTGGAATTGCGGCCTTTGTGTTCCTGATAGTAGCCGGGAGGTTGTATCACTTCCTTGGGAAAACCAACCGCGATTTGAGCCTGTTTTTCGAGGGAATGCTGAACGAGGATTCATCCCTGAACCTGGAAAAAGGAGTAGCTCCCCCGGGATTCGATGAACTGAAAGAGTCGTTGCTCCGGTTGCGCAGTGCTATCCGGAAAGAGCGGGTGCACAACCGATTCCAGGAACAGTTTTATGCAGAGCTGATTGGCCATTCAGGAACCGGTTTGCTGGCTTACGACGAGCAGGGAAAAGTGATCATCGCCAATCCGGCCTTGCTGGAATTGCTCGAATTACATCATCTCACTTCCGTGAAGACGCTGGAACATCGCATACCAGAATTCTATCAGAAACTGCAGCGACTGAAGCCGGGCAAGCCTTTGCTCTATAAATTCACGGTCAACGGGCAGGTGGTGGTGTTGCAACTTCGCGCCAGCGAATTCATTTTCGGCGATAAGCATTATCATTTGCTGGCACTGCAAAATATCAAGGCGGAGCTGGAAGAGCGCGAAGTGGAATCGTGGCAAAAGCTCTTCCGCATCATGTCGCACGAAATTATGAATTCCATTGCTCCGATTACTTCACTGGCCCAGTCGATTGGGCGTTCGTTGCCCGCGGAAGTTTCCGAAATCTGTACCCAGTCCGGCATCGATATCGAGCGCATCCGGAACAGCGCCGGCGCCATCGAGGAGCAGGGCGATTTGATGATGTCGTTCGTTGAGCGCTACCGGAAATTGTATAAGATTCCCGAACCGGTGTTGAAACCCATCGCCATCGAGGACTGGTTGTCGCGTTTCCGGATATTGTACCATCAGGAAATGCAGCAGCGGAATATTCAGTTCAACGTTAACGTATCGAATGGAATCACGGAATTTACGGCCGACGACAAACTGATTTCGCAGGTCGTGATTAACCTGCTGAAAAATGCCGTGGAAGCGGTGTCGGAAGTGGAGCATGCCGAGATCAACCTGAGCGTTCAAAAAGGCGAGCAGGAAACCCGCATTGTGGTGGCCGATAACGGCGTGGGCATTCCGGAAGAATATGCCGACCAGGTTTTCGTTCCGTTTTTCACTACCCGGCAAGGGGGAAGTGGCATCGGATTGGCCCTCTCGCGGCAGATTGTGCACCGCCACAGCGGAACCCTCTCTTTCCATTCCATTCCCGGAATGGGAACCACCTTCACGGTTGTTTTACCCGGTTAGCCCGGAAAAGAAAAACGGAGCACCGGTTTCCCGAATGCTCCGTTCCGTCAGTATTTATAAGTAAAATGATTATGCTTCGTTGAGGTATTGCCGCAGCACGTATTGCAAAATGCCGCCGTGGCGGTAATACTCGATTTCGATTTGCGAGTCGAGACGGGCGACAGCTTTGAACTGAACGGTTTCGCCGTTTTCCTTTTGCGCTTCCACATCCAGCTCCTGCAGCGGTTTCATCTCGTCGCTGATGCCTTTCACACTGAAAGTTTCTTTTCCCGTCAGGCCCAGCGATTCACTGTTTTCACCCTCTTTGAACTGCAGCGGCAGCACGCCCATGCCAATCAGGTTGCTGCGGTGAATGCGCTCGTAGCTTTCGGCCAGCACCGCTTTGATGCCGAGCAGAGAAGTTCCCTTGGCGGCCCAGTCACGCGAGGAACCGCTTCCGTACTCTTTCCCGGCCAGCACCAGCAAAGGCGTTCCGTCGTCGTGGTATTTCATGGCGGCGTCGTAAACCGGCATCTCTTCGCCGGAAGGCAGATAAGTTGTAAAACCACCTTCCTGCTCAGCCAGCTTGTTTTTGATTCGCACATTGGCAAACGTTCCGCGTACCATCACCTCATCGTTTCCACGACGCGAACCGTATGAGTTGAAGTTCTTCTGCTTCACATCCCGTTCGGTCAGGTATTTTCCGGCAGGAGAATCGACTTTGAACGAACCCGCCGGTGAAATGTGGTCGGTGGTTACGCTGTCGCCCAGCGAGAGCAGTACCCGGGCACCTTCAATCTCCTGCAGTTTTTCCGGTTCTTCCGGAAGTTCAGTGAAGAACGGCGCTTCCTTGATGTAGGTAGACGCTTCTTCCCACGAATAAAGCTGTTCGTCGGGTGCCTGCAGGTTTTGCCAGATTTCATTTCCATCGGTAATCGTGCTGTAGTCCTTGCGGAAATCGTCCGTCGACAGCACGTTCTGCATGGTTTCGTATATCTCTTCCGGCGTCGGCCAGATATCTTTCAGGTAAACCGGTTGCTGATTGGTGTCGAAACCCACCGGCTCGTTATTCAGGTCGATGTCCACGCGGCCGGCTATGGCAAAGGCAACCACCAGCATGGGCGACATCAGGAAATTCATTTTTACCTGCGGGTGAACGCGGGCCTCGAAATTCCGGTTTCCCGAAAGGACCGAAGAAACAATCAGTTCGTTGTCATCGACTGCCTGTGCGATGTGTGGAGGGAGCGGACCGGAGTTCCCGATACACGAAGTACAGCCGTAACCTACCAGATGGAACCGGAGCGCTTCGAGGTCGGTGAGCAGGCCGGCTTTTTCGAGATAATCGGTAACCACTTTGGAGCCCGGCGCCAGCGATGTTTTCACCCACGGACGGGAAGTTAGTCCCAGCCTGCGGGCTTTGCGGGCAACCAGTCCAGCGCCAATCATCACCGAAGGGTTGGAGGTATTGGTGCACGAGGTGATGGCAGCAATGACCACCGAACCATCCGAGAGCTGGAATTTTTCCTGCCCCAGCGTTACCTGTACCATCTTCAGGCCTTTGTCGTTCTGGCTTTCCACTTCCACTTCGCGCTGACCACCGGCATAGGTGTGTACCGGCTGGCTGCCTCCTTCGGCTGACCAGCGCACGATTTCGCGGTCATCCGGCTCGATGTATTTGCGGCCAAAGCTTTCCTGCAACAGGTCGACAAACTTCGGCTTGAATTCGCGCAGTAAAATCTTGTCCTGCGGACGTTTCGGACCTGCAACCGTTGGTTCCACCGTCGAGAGGTCGAGTTCCAGCACATCGGTGTAGGTGATTTCTTCTTTACCGGTTCGCCACAGGTTATTGGCTTGGCAGTAATCTTTCACCAGTTGGATCTGCTCTTCCGGACGACCGGTCTTCCGCATGTAATCAAGCGTTTGATCGTCGATGGGGAAGTAGCTGACGGTACAGCCAAACTCCGGCGACATGTTGCTGATGGTCGCCCGGTCGGGAACCGTCAGATGGTCGAGGCCGGGACCGAAGACTTCGACGAATTTGCCTACAACACCGTAGTTACGCAGCAGCTGTGTGATGGTCAGTACCATATCGGTCGCCGTCGTTCCGGGCGGTAACTGGCCGGTCAGTTTCAGTCCGATCACTTCCGGCATGATGAAATAAATGGGTTGACCCAGCAGCGCCGCTTCGGCTTCGATACCACCGACGCCCCATCCTACCACGCCGATTCCGTTCACCATCGGGGTGTGGCTGTCGGTACCCACCAGCGTGTCGGGGAAAACCGTTCCATCGCGCTCGATGACGCCCCGGGCGAGGTATTCCAGGTTCACCTGGTGGCAAATGCCCATGCCGGGTGGCACCACGCTGAAATTTTTGAACGCCTTTTGCGCCCATTTCAGGAACTGGTAGCGCTCGCCGTTGCGTTCGTACTCCACTTCCACGTTTCGCCGGTAGGCATATTCGGTACCGAAATAGTCGACCTGCACCGAGTGGTCGATGACCAGGTCGACCGGAATTTGTGGGTTCAACTTGTCCGGGTTTTTGCCTTTCCGGGCCAGTTCGGCACGCAGCGAAGCAATGTCGACTACGGCCGGAACACCGGTGAAATCCTGCATCAGCACGCGGGCCGGCTTGTACGGAATGTCTTTGTCGGACGGTTCCGGCTTCCAGTTGAGCAGCGTTTCGATGTGCTCGCCGGTAACGGCAAAATCGTCGTAATTACGGAGGGCGTTTTCCAGCAAAATGCGGATGGAAAACGGCAGGTGAGAAATGCTGTGTCCTTTGGCTTCCAGTTCGGGCAAACTGAAATACCGGAAGGAGCCTTTGGCGGTTTTCAATTCTTTTTCGAATCGATATGGTGATTCAGACTTCATACTAACAGGTTTTTATGGTGTGAAATTCGATGTTTGGCTCGGTCGGATGAATCGGCGGCTGACACACGGTGCGCGCCAGCCAGTAATTTTTTAACACTCAATAGGGAGGGAATGTTTGGGGAAGAAGCAGGTTATTAAAGGAGCCGAACCTGAGTCAGCAGCTAACTAGTGGTCATCAAAAAATAATAAACTATTTCATTAAATTTGGATACATGGTCTCAGTTTTTAAGCGAGAAAAAAGACTTGTCGCATGATAATATCTGCTTCGAAATTTATAAAAGAAGATTACTTGACAGCAGGAGCATAATAGCTTTCCTGCCAGAGAAAAATCTAAAAAAAGAAATAGGATGGAACACGATAACATGCAAAATATTATCATTTACAACACGCCTGACGGTAAAGCTTCCGTATCCCTTTATGCTAAAGATGGGAGTGTTTGGATGAACCAAAGCCAGCTGGCAGAACTTTTTGACACCTCTAAGCAGAATATCGGGCAACACATATCTAACATACTAAAAGAAAGGGAGTTGATTCAAAATTCAGTTGTAAAGAAATTCTTTACAACTGCTGCAGATGGCAAGGAGTATCAGGTGACATTTTATTCTCTCGATATGATTTTGGCTGTTGGCTTTCGGGTTCGTAGCATTCGCGGTACTCAATTCCGAATGTGGGCGAATCGCAACCTGAAAGAATACATGATCAAAGGCTTTGTAATGGATGATGAACGTTTGAAAAACCCGGACGGAAGACCCGACTACTTTGATGAACTCTTAAGTCGGATTCGGGATATACGGGCATCAGAAAAACGTTTCTACCAGAAAGTTCGCGACCTTTTTTCATTAAGCAGTGATTACGATTCTTCCGATAAAGCAACGCAAATGTTTTTTGCAGAGACACAAAATAAGTTGTTGTATGCAGTAACAGGCAAAACCGCGGCTGAGATTATTGTCTCACGGGCCAGCGCTGATTCGCCTAATATGAATTTAACTTCATGGAAAGGGAGCATTGTTCGGAAAGGCGATATTTTCACGGCTAAAAACTACCTCACAGCAGATGAGATAGATACCCTCAACCGTTTAGTTGTCATTTTCCTGGAAAGTGCCGAGTTGCGAGCGAAAAACAGGCTTGACTTGACCATCTCTTTTTGGAGAGAAAATGTCGATCGGATTTTGGATTTTAATGATCAAAAGATTCTTCGGGGAAAAGGCACCATTAGCAATTCGATAATGGAGAAGAAGGTAAGAGAAATTTACGAACAATTTGATTCGAAGCGAAAAGCCTGGGAAGCGCGACAGGCCGATGAACAGGATTTGAAGGAAATTGAACAGGAAATAAAATCCAGAAAGAAAGAATAATATATAGCTGACCTCATGTCTTTCCGTAAAGTAATGCTCATAAAGGAAAAGGGCAGACATTTTTAAAATATTGTAGAGCGTAATTCTTTCGGTGCCGCATCCGGTGTCAAAAACAAAAAAACCTCCTGAAAATCAGGAGGTGTGGTAGCCTCACCAGGACTCGAACCTGGATCTACAGTTTAGGAAACTGTCGTTCTATCCCTTGAACTATGGGGCCATAAAAAACACTGCGCTCGGGCAGTGCAAAAATAGATAAAAATCAGTTACAGACAAGCCGGGCCGTTGGCAATTACCTCGCCGGATCCAACACCGGAACAGCGCACAAACGCTTGGCTGCTTCTTCCAGCACGTCGTTGTTGCGGGCAAAGCAAATGCGCAGCATCCTCGACTTGGTTTTCTCGTGCCGGAACGCTGAAAGCGGCAGCACCGATACGCCGTATTCCTTCACCAGTCGCATGGCAAACTCCACGTCGGTTTCGTCAGAAATATTGCTGTAATCGAGAATTTCGTAGTAGGTTCCGGTCGCCGGAATGATTTCGAAATTGCTTTCGCTCATCAGGCGGTTGAAATAGTTTCGCCGGCCCTGGTAGAAATCGGCAATCTCTTCGTACTTGTTGTCTTCTTCGAGAAATTCAGCCAACGCATACTGTCCGGGCGTGTTCACACTGTATCCCTGGAACTGCTGGATTTTCCGAAATTCGCTCATCAGTTTTTCGGGGCCCACCACGTAGGCAATTCCCCAGCCACTGATTTTGTACACCGGTCCGAAAGAGGAAACCACCATGCTGCGTTCTGCCAGTTCGGGAACCGACGACATGCTGCGGTGTTTCTCTTCATCGAAGACAATGTGCTCGAAAATTTCGTTGGCCAGAATCACAATTCGAGTTCCGTTGGTCAGCCGTTTCAACTGGTTGATGTCCTCTTCGTTCATCACACGGCCGGTGGGGTTCTGCGGGTTGTTGATGATGATCATCCGGGTTTTGGCGTTCATCAGCTTCTTCACCTCGTCCCAGTCGATGTGGAAATCGGGCTTCTTCAGGTTCACGTACACCGGACGTCCGCCATTCAGCTCAATGGCCGAGATGTAGGATTCCGAAACCGGTTCGAACAACAACACCTCTTCGCCTTCCTTAATCATCGCACTGATGGTCGTAGCCATGGCCTGCGTAGAGCCGGCGGTGATGGTGATTTCGGTATTCGGACAGTATTCTTTGTTGTGTAGTTGCTTAATGCGGTCGACGATAACGCGGCGCAGCGGCTCGATTCCCTCCATAGGCGCATAGTTGTTGTATCCTTCCGATACATATTTATGCATCAGCTCAACGAGCTGTTCCGGGCTGGGAAGATCAGAAACCGACAGGGCGAGGTCAATGGCGTTATGTTCTTTTGCCAAGTCAGTCATCGTCGCAATGATACTTCTTCTTGATGTTGGCAATTTTGATGAAACCATATATTCTTTTAGAAGATTGGGGTCAAAAGTAGTAATTATTTGGAAGGCGCAACAGCCTTTTTACACCTACAATTTACTTGATTTTTCGGGAAGAGAAAACGCTTGTGTGAAGATTATGCTACGAAAATAATTCCCTTAGTACCGGGAGGGATTTAATGTGGATGGTGCTCCCGAGATGCAAACTGAAATAGTCGAGCAACGCTTCGAGGTATCGGTCGCGCAGTTTGTGATCGAGTTTCAGCGTTTCGAGCGAGTCGAAATTCACGTGAATCAGCTTTGCAAACAGGCGGCTTTCGTCCTTGTGCAGGTACTCGGAATGCGGAGGCGGCATGGTGACAAACACGCCGTTGCGCAAGTCGAAATACGGTTTTTCTTCGGAATAGTTGTCCCTCGGTCCGAAGCCCAGATAGCGGGCAAACTGCAAGAGAAATACCAGATGAAAGTTGGCAGTTCCTTCAGTTGCCAAGTCGAGGTACTGCACGGCGTGGAACAGGAATTCAAACAATTCCGGACGTGGCTCTTCTTCCTGCAACACCTTGTAGAGGATTTCCGCCAGGAACATCGCCTGTGTCGATTTCCCGATTTCGAACGGAATGGAAGAGTAAGGCACGGCGTTGCGCATCTCCTTTACGCGCTGCAGTTCGCGGCCCGGCTTGTACGATACTTCCATGTCGAGCAGGAAGAGCGGCTGCAACAGGTTGGCTTTGCTGCGCGATTTCTTTCCCCGAACGCCCTGCATCATGAAGGACATCCGCCCGAACGCTTCGGTGTACAGCGTGACAATCATGCTGGTTTCGCCGTAGCGAAGGTAATGGAGGACGATGGCGCGTGTTTTCTGTTGCATGGTTTTACCGGATAAAAAGGAGTTTGGTCACAAAACTCTGGTCGCCGTTTTGGTCGGAGCAGAAAACCAGGTACACACCGGTGTTCACCCGGCGTCCGTATGAATCTTTTCCGTTCCAGATGGCGCGGCCACCGTTCGACGTGGTTTGGAAAACCAGGTTACCGGCAATGTCGGTAATCTTCACGGTCGACTGGTCCATCAAACCATCGATGGTAATATCGCCGTGGTACGTTTCCCTCACCGGGTTGGGAAACACATATACGTTGGCGAATGTTTGGTTACCACCCGATGCATCGCTCATGTACGACTGGATACCATAATCGGTGGCAAAGAATACTTCGCCGTTTTTCGCATTGATGGTTATCGACTTGATATTGTTGGAGAGAAGGGGCGAATTCTCGGTATTGAAATGGCGAATGAGTGTTTGCCCGTCATCCGAGAAGAGAAACGCGCCGGAATTTTTTGTTCCGAACCATTTCCGGTTGCCGCCGTCCACTGCAATGGAGGTCACCACTTCCTTTTCCAGCAGCGGGTGATAGAGACCGTCGCCCAAATCAACACCCGGCTGAATGCCGTAAAAATCGGACGTGTCGAATACCTTATCGGGATTGTAATACTCCACCACACCTTTTCCGGTTCCGACCCACAGGGCGCCATCCTGATCTTCGGCCATGCACTGGATATTGGAATAGAGTTTGGAAATGGTGGTTTCGTTGTTGGAGAAGACGCTTCTCACGGTTAGCTTCCGGTATTTGTCGTCGGTTTGGTCATCAATGGTGCGGTTGTCGTCAAAGGCAAACAAACCCACATTCGTGATGATAACCCATTTGATGCCTGATTTCGTAGCCAGAATATCGCCCACAAAATTGTCGGTGCTTTCCAGTCCCGGATATTTCAGACTGGCCCAGCTGCCGTCTTCTTTCAGAACTTTCACCTGGTGTTCGACCAGTGCATTAGTCATCCAGAGGTTATTATTCCGGTCGAACGACAAGCCGCCAATCCAGCATAGGTTATCGCCATACGCCTCCAGTGGCGAGTTCGATGGATCGTAATGCTTCGTTGCTTCGAGGTTATCGAAAGCAATCAATCCTTTTCCCCATGAAGCGGCATAAAACCTGTCGGGATTTCCGCGTACGGAAGCCACCCGAACCAAATCATTTACATTATCGAGATTCTTCGTGGTATTGGCGTTGATGGTGTGCCATTCGCCGTTAGTTAATAAATGAACTTCGGCGGGCAGGAATACATCGCCGCTCTTGGAACCGGTCGCGGCGAATACCGTCCCATCGCCGGACGAGAGTGAAGCGCCCAAATTATCGGCCGGACCATCGGGAATAATTTGCTGAAAGCTGCCACCCGCGGTTTGCTCAACCATCCCGAATTTGCTGTCGCCGATCCAGAGATTACCGTTGCTTCCGGCAAAAGCATCGACGGGAGATATGCTTTGCCATTGTACAATTTCCGGACTGTAGGTGGTGATAGACGAGAGCGAAGAGCCGTTATACAGATCAACCGACTCACTTCGGATAATCACCAATTGGTCGTTGCTGCTGGTCAGGTTCAGGCAATCGTTGATGCCGGTGAAAGCTGTTTGCCAGTAATTTCCGTTCCATCGGTACAGTTGTTTGGCGGTATTATCGAAAGCATACACTTCGTTTTGAAAAGCAGCGATGGCCGTGAAGTCGTCGGTGTTACCCGGAACCGAGGTTTGCTGTTCCCAGTTGGCGTAATCCTGCAGGTTGGGTTCGTCCTTTCGCGCCCGGTAAATTCCGCTGGCTGTCGCTGCCCAATAATACGTATTATCGATGGCCAGCGCGTTCACCATCACCGAAGCGCCGCCGCTGCCAATCAACCAGGTTTCGCTGATTTCCCGTTTCTCCAGGTTCAGTCTCACGATGCCGAAGCCACAACTGAGGTAGGCATCACTGCCATCGGTGATGATTTGGTTGATGGACTTCCGGGTTAGGTTGGTTTTGCGTTTGATGGCAGAAATGTTGTGCACAGTTTCGCCATCCAGCAAATCGATGTTTCCGTTGGAATAACCAATCACCAGTACGCCTGCCGCATCAGACCAGCCAATGGCTGAAATACCCGCATCCGATAATCCTTCCACCCGGGTGAAGGTTTCTACGCTGTTATCGCTCTGGTTATAACTAAAAAGCCCCTGACTGGTCGCAGCAAACACTTTTCCGTCGGCTTCGGTCACAGCTATCACATCGTTAAACGAAAGATGCGAGCGCCATTGGTACAAAGGCACCTGGGCCTGGGTGATTCCGGTAACCAGTAAAAGCAGGAGGAAGTAAATTCGTTTGTGCATTCCGTCAGGTTTGTTTTCTTGCCCCAAGTTAAAAAAATCGCGTCAGGCAACCGTTTTCTTTTTTCGCTTCCGCAGAAAAGTATCCCAAAGAAGCCACAATACCAGAAGCAAAAAGCTGATGGCTGAAACTGCAAAAGCTGCCAGCACTTTGTTCGGGTGATAGCGGAACCGGATGTGATGTTCGCCGGTTGGCACCGAAATCTTCATTAAGGCTGTGTAGGCCGGTTGAATAGTTGTCGTTTTCCCATCGATGAAAGCCTGCCAGCCGTTTTTGAAATTTTGCAGATACACAAGTTCCGAAGGTCCCTTCAGGGAAACATCCGCTTCGATGTAATTAGCGCCAAATCCGGTGATGGAAA
Organism: Prolixibacter sp. DSM 2831; assembly: GCF_056493735.1. Classification (NCBI taxonomy): domain Bacteria; kingdom Pseudomonadati; phylum Bacteroidota; class Bacteroidia; order Marinilabiliales; family Prolixibacteraceae; genus Prolixibacter; species Prolixibacter sp. DSM 2831. The sequence continues at coordinate 4,904,338 of NZ_CM151379.1, read as the reverse complement.
TTTGGTTAGAATCATTGCCATTTTCCTTCCGGAAGTAGAGTAACGGATGGTCAATAACCTCTTGAAAAACGGATGAATCTTCAAATGCGAGCCAGTTGCGGTACTGATAAGGCGAATAACCGTCGAAACTGATTTGCTTGTAGAAAGTTGGCACATTCCGCCACAGCGGACGAATATCGGGCGTTCGCTGACGAACGGTGGCAATTCGTTGGTTCAAATTGGGAACTGGAAAACCTTTGGGCAACCGGTTCAACTCAGCTTGTGTTTGAGCCGGCCGGAAATTGTCTATGATCGACATGTGAATGTTGCTCTGAACGGCAAACAACATGTCGATGAAAATAAGACCGGGCAACACCAGTCGCCAGTTCGCTTTCTTCATCCGGAGAACGAAATACCAGAAAACGAACAGGAGAATTTCCTCCAATACCGCCTGCCGGAAAATGGCATGCAGCGCCTTGTCTTCCAGTTTTCCCGTTAGGAAATAGAGCAGGAGAGATACGAACAGCGGGAAAACAAAGAGCGCAACGGATGTCATTCTTCGTAACCGGCGCTTATGATGTGTGATCATCCGGTTGACGAATGTCCCGGCTAAAAGCAGGCTAAAAAACACGAAAAACAGTCGGAAAAGTGCCGGAATGCGGAAGTAGTTGAAAAGGGGCAGTGCGTAATAAATCCATGTGCGCAACGGAAGACTCTGTCCCAGTGACACCGCCAGAAAAAAAATAGCGCCCGCAAAATACCACCATTCGGTTCGTTTCTTTCCTTTGTTAAAAATCCATGCGAACATTAGTATCACTGGTAGGATACCGTGAAATATGTTAATCATCGACTGGTCGCCAATCCAGAATGAGCGACTGTAATTCTGCGCTGCCGGGAAAAAGAGCGAGAGCAGGTCAACCGGATAGAACGGAACCGAGAGCGCCCGCTCCAGCGAGATGCCGTTTCCGCGGTGCATGGCCGGTATCAGGTCGAGCAGCGAAAACCAGACGACAGCACTAACCACGGAGAAAATAACGCCGAGCAACAGATGGCTTTTCCATTGGCGGGCCAGCCGTGCAAATGCTTTGTTTCTGATTTCCCGGTAGGTACGCCACAGAAAAATACCGATGAGAAGATAGACGGTGGTGACAAAAAAGGCGAGGTAACCGCCGGTGAACAGGAAAAAGAGGTAAAGGACCGTCAAAGCCAGGTGGCGCGGTTTTTCCTTTTCGAGGAAACGTAGATAAGCATTGAAGACAAACGGAAGCCAGGCGCCACTAATGATCCAGCCCAGGTGTTGGGCATTTCCCACAAAAAAGCCCGAGAACATGTACCCGATGGAACAGAAGAGCGCTACTTCCGGCAACAGTCCTCGGCTTCGCGTTAAGCGAAACATGCCCCAACCAGCCAGGAAAATGTGCAGTAAAAACTCGAGGCTCAGCGAGTAAAGGGTGTATTTCCCGGCAAGGGCAAAGAGCCAGAAGACGGGATACCAGGTTTGCGGATCGCTGTGCTGTGAAAATCCCAGGAACTGGAACGGATTCCACAAAGGCAACTCGCCATGCCACGCCGTAGCGGTGATGATGAACCGCCACGGAAAGGAGATATCGAGGGCGTCCCATTTGAGCGTGTTGCGAAAAAAGGCTACCTGCCAGAAAGCGGCCAGCACGGCCACCAGCAAAATGAGCAAGGTCTTTTTTCGCGTTAGCTGCATAACGGAGGTTTAGTTTTTCTTCAGGTAGTCGACCAGCTTGGCCACAGCGCGGCCCCGGTGACTGATTTCATTCTTTTCGTCTGCTTCCATTTCGGCAAACGCTTTCTGTTTTCCTTCCGGAAGGAAAATAGGGTCGTAGCCGAAGCCGGCATCGCCGCGTGTTTCGGTGAGGATTTCACCTTCTACAATTCCATCGAATTGCGTCTCTTTCCCATCGATGATTAAGGAAATGACGGTGCGGAAGCGGGCAGTCCGGTTGTTTTCTCCGTTCATTTCCCGCAACACTTTCTTCACATTCTCGCGGGCGTCTTTGGCCTCACCGGCATAGCGGGCCGAGTAAACCCCCGGTTCGCCGTTCAGGGCATCGATTTCGAGGCCGGTATCGTCGGCAAAGCAGTTGATGTGGTAGCGATCCCAGATGTAAAACGATTTCTGGGCGGCATTGGCTTCCAGCGTGTCCCCCGTTTCCGGGATGTCGTCGGCACAACCGATGTCGTTCAGGCTGAGCAGTTCGAACTGTTCACCCAGTATTTCGCGAAGTTCTCTCAGTTTGTGTGGATTGTTGGTGGCAAAAACCAGTTTTTTCATAAATAATCCTAAATGCGTTTGGCACAAATGTAAAGCATTTAGGGCGAATCGTCGTTTTCGTGCGGAAGGTTCTGTGGTTTTTTCGAGCGGGAGTTGAAGAACAAACGGATGGTGATGCATAGCGAAACACCGATGAAGAGCCCGGACAGAAACAGCAACGAAGGGTCGTAGCGGGAAATCACCATCAGCATGAGGCCTGCAATGGCTGAAAGAGCAGCCAGGCCCAGCCAGGTGGTTCGCCGGTTGTTTCTTCCTGATGTATTCATGACCAGCGGTTTTAGTAAGAATAAGGTACGAAAAAAGAGAAAGCGGGGAAAGGGCAATAAAATGCAGTCCCGACTTTGGGATTAAATGTTGAATTCTGGTGGAAAATGAGTTCGGGGACTTTGGGATTGCCTGTATCCCAATTCTTCAGAAACGGGTCTGTTTATCGTCCGTGATAAATATATGAGCAAAGCTTTACAACCAGTTTCGCTGGCGGAGAAAGTATCCGGCATGTAGAGAAAACATCCCGGGAAATAGCGAAAACCACCCGAGCCACGAAGAAATGAACACGACGGGTGAAGAAAACATCTCCGGCCTTGAAGAAATGAACGTGACAAGTAAAGAAAACATCTCCGGGGATAAAGAAAACAACTCCGCGACCGACGCAATGGCAGTCTCGACTGACGCAGTGGCAGTCAGGGGGCGAGCAAAGAACTCAGCGAGCCGTTGGAAGAACTCCGGCGCTTGTTTGGCGAACCTTTCGGGAAGAAAGCGGGCCAGGGGAGGTCGGCGGTCGATGGGAATTTCCTGTAAAAGAAAAAACGGCCGGAAACATCTCCCGGCCGCGTTCAATATTTTGCTCGTCAACTGCTAATTGACCGAATAAGTTTTTGTTTCGATGGCGTCCTGCACCGATTGTGGCAACTCCGACAGGAAGTTGTATCCGGTGGCCTTTTCAATATCCCTAACGGTAACAATGTATTGGGTCCAATCCGCATCGATGTTGTTTGTGTTGGGTGTATTCACGGCCAGAACCGTGGTGGTGGAATCAATCCGGCTTAAATCGTTGTCTCCTGTTTTGAGCATGACGGCTATTTTCCAGATATGGGACGGCACGGCAATATTCCCGTTATCGATGGTGTTAACCGTAGTGCCGTAGTAGCCAGTTCCGCCTTCTCCATACGACCCCATGATGATGTAGATTTCGTAGCCCTTATTCCTGACTTCATCGCGCAGGTAATTTTCTAAATCGGCCCACGTGTGCTGGTTGTTGTTGGGAGCCTGTGGAATCATATTGGTCATCAGGAAGGTGGCTGAATTGGCGTCAACTGAGCTGGTCCGGTCAGCCGAAGGGCAGTTGTGTCCCCGGTCGAATCCGCTTCCGTGGTAGCTGTTATCCTGCACCTGGAACCAGTCGGAGGGCAAATCGGCCCATGCAGCGAAATTGTCCTGCCGGCTCACCGCGTGGGAAATATTCGAAGCATCGAGGTGCCAGCTCACCCAGTTGGGCTCGGCCCGGCTCGCACTGTACGACTCGGTATAATAGCCCATATCGATGAGGTAATTGTCTTTCGAAACGATGGAATTCACGGCATCCGACGGATTTCCCAGCAGCAGGTTGCTGTTGTCTCCTGATGCCGGAGGTGCATCGGTTCCAACGGTCACATCCCTTGGTTCGGCAGCATCGGAAGTGGAACCGCCGCCGCCACCGGTAGAGGTGGTATCGGGCTCGGAAACAGAAACGCCCGGGTCGCCTATTCCTTTGAAGGTAATGTCATCGAGATTTATTCGTGTATCGCCGGTTTTCTGAATTTTGAACCGAACCGCCAGTGTATCGCTGATACTGAACGAGTCGGTTTTCAGCGTGGTGGACGTTTCGGAGATATCGCTCCCGATTTGGGTGTATGTCGAACCACCGTCGTCGGAAAGCATGAGTTTCCAGGTGGAATTACCGTCGTTGCCGAATTTCGCGTGCTTTACATAAAGCATTTGCACACCGTTGATGTCAAAATTCATCGCAACGCTTCCGTTGCGCAACCGCACCGATTGGTTCCCGTCTTTGGCATCGCTGGAAAGATTTCCTAGCAATGCGTCATCAAAGTACCAACTTCCGGTGCTCAGCGTAACGTTTCCGGCAGCATAAGCTGTTTTTTCTCCTTTTTCGAAGGTTTCGGTTAATGAAAACGGCTCGCTGTTGTTGCCGGAACCGGAATCCGTTCCGGTTTGATTGTTATCGGGTGATGTACCCGGAACGTCGTTTTTAGAACAGCTGGCAATGGCCAGGATGACGAAGGCCATGAAAAGCCATCGCTGCAGATTTGTCGGTAGTTTCTTCATATCATAAAAATCCTCTAAAACTCGCTGAAATGGGGGAGTTTTCTGTCAGTTAATGATTGGTAGGTCCAAACTTAGGAAAATTACAACGGATAAAGTGTTAAAATTGAAAATGGAACCAGCGGTTATCCGGTTTGAGGATATAAATATGCGATGGAGCGCTCAGATGCGGAAGTTAGAAAACAAAAAAAGAGGCAGTGCATTCGAAAAACTGCCTCTTCAAAGGGTTGCCCGAAAGCCTGACTAGTACCCGCTATGATAACGATAGTCAGGTTCGGGCATAATGATGGCCAGCACGAAATAGAGCACTACCATCAGCGGATTTATAAATGATAATACGACCCACGCTATTCGCACGAATACCGGGTCCATTTGTGGATTCAAATATTCGGAGATGCCGCCGCATACGCCAAGTAAGCTTTTATGATATGAGCGGGTTAATCTTTTCTGCATAGCTAACTAAAATTTTGTTGGTTAAAGATCTATCTGGCTTTCGCCGATTGATTTCAACTCATCGAGGTTGCGGACATCCATGTCACCATAAAAAGAGATGAGGCAGTTCAATCCATTCGGATTATCATTTCCAATCACAATGTGGCATTCGCGCACTTTACGCTTATTGCCTTTAATCCAGAAAGAAACATTATCGGACGGATCGCTGTCTTCGGGTTCTGCCTTTTTGTAGTGCATTCGCGATAGCTTGTGGTTCATCATCCGGTAGAAATCTTTATGCAGTTCCGCTTTTTTCGGATTGAAAACCATGATCCGGATCTCTTTCAAATCACCGGTTACTTTTTTGTTTTCGTCGTCCAGTGTCAGGTCAACAACATCGAGCATACTCTTCGATACAGAGAACCAGGAGAATCCGTCCTGTTGGTCAAATTCGTTGTAAATCCGGTACGATTTACTTTGCCCGTTGGAGACCAGTGAGGTCAGCAACAGTGCAATCATGATTTCAATTTTATAAATTAAACTCATCTCGGTTTCGTTTTTATGGATGAATTATGGTGTCCGGCAAACCGTTTATTTTGCCATTGAAAGCCCCTGAGGTGTCATGGTCCAGAACTTTCCAACCATGTCGCCATCCCAGGTATTGGTAGTATTTTCGATGTCATTGATTATTTTAACCATTCTGTCGCCGAGATAAACGGTCTTTCCTACCGGAAGACGAAGAATGATATGTACTTCCTGATCGCGCCACTGTTTTCCTTCTGCAATTTCGAACCAGGGTGAGAAGTTGACCAGCGAATCTTTGATGACAATCTTGTAATTAGCATCTTCCGCATTGTCCTGTGCCATGTCGATGGTCTTTCCGCGGGCCTTCGAACGGATAATCAGTTCCGGTTCTGTACCGGAAGTCGACTCAATATCAAAGGTCGGGTGGCCTACCAGTACAGTACGTCCGTTGAGCGAGGCAATGCGCATATCGTCAAATTGAATATCATTGTCGATGTAATCGCGGTACTCATCCGGAGCCAGTTTCAGGTACAGTGTATCGGCTTTTGTTGTTATTTCGCGACGTTGTGTATAAGTTCCCTGACGTTTGAAGTAGTTGACTTTGCTAATGCCGGTCCCCAGTAAAATCATTAAAGCAATAATCCAGAGCGCGAAGGCGGAGAGGCCAACTGCTGCATTATTCGATTTGTAACGGAAAACCAGTTTGGTGCCGAGGTAAATCAGTGCCAGCAGTGGAATTCCAACCAGGGCGGCAACGGAGATCATCAGCCAGTTCAACGTGTCGGTTCCCACATAGAAGTGAAAGAAATTCGGAACCACATGACTACCCCACGGAACAATTCCCAGGAAAGTATTCGAGATGAATAACGAACCGACTAATCCAATAATGGTGAGTAAGCCGCCGATAATCAGGGCAACGCCAATAATAATGACGATGACTTTGAGTATCACGCGCAGAACGGAACCCAACACACTACCTGCTTCATTTATTTTGTCCCGCCCGCGCTCGTACGAAGGGGAATTTCGGAACTTTTGATAATTTTTTTTTACGTCTTGAAATTCATCCTTGATGGTCTTTTTGATGTTGTCGATGTTGACATCCTCACCCCGCATCTCAAGGCGTTGCGAAGTGGTGATGGCCTTTGGGACAACGATCCAGAAAATCAGGTAAAGCAACACGATAATTCCATGAGAAATCAGGAAGAGTAAAACGAACGCCAGACGGAAAATCACCGGGTCAAGATTGAAATAGGCACCCAATCCGCCGCAAACACCGCCTATTACCTGGTGTTCGGGATCGCGGTAAAGCCTTTTTCCTGTCCGGAACGTCCGCTTCTTGTGTTCTGTTGGTTCTTCCTCCTCCTCTTCAGCGGCAAAATCTGATGGCCGGCCCATCACTTCGATTACCTCTTCTACATGTTGAATGGTGACCACATTGCCGTCGGATTTTGTCTTTTCCTGGAAGAGTTCAGCTATACGGGCTTCAATGTCCATAATGATTTCTCTTCCTTCCGGATCGGAACCGAAGTACCGGTTGATGTCGAGAAGATAAGCCTGTAACTTATCGTAAGCATCTTCATCGATGTGAAAAACGGTTCCGCTGATATTGATGGTTAGTGTTCTTTTCATGTCCAATGTTTTTGTGTTTCGGGCGATTCCAGTTAACTGTTTTTGATTTCAGCGACAGCTCCGACCAGTTCCTGCCACGAGCCTTCCAGTTCGGAGAGGAATTGGCTGCCGTTTTCGGTTAATTCGTAGTATTTCCGGGGAGGTCCCTGTGACGATTCCTCCCAGCGATATCCGAGCAGACCGGCATTTTTCAGCCGCGTGAGCAGCGGATAAAGGGTGCCTTCCACCACAATCATGCGTGCCGACTTCATCTCCCCGATGATGTCGGAAGCATAGGATGGGCGCTTGGAGAGTATCAGGAGAATGCAGTACTCCAATACTCCTTTGCGCATTTGTGCTTTTGTATTTTCCAGTTTCATTGCGGTCCCTTTCTTTATCTACATCAGCTGGCAACTAACCGGGGCGTCCTGGGGTTTGGTGTCCGGGTTCGGTTCGTTGCTGTTTTTCAGCTTGGTAGTTCCACTAGTACTTGTATGGCTATTGTTATTTGATGCTTTTGTGTCTTTGAGTGTTTTGTTGTCTTTCTTTAACGGAATGGGGTTAGCAATCCGGGTATGTATCGGAAGGCTTAACACTTTTTCGGAAGCGTTCTGCTTGACTTCTTTTTTATGTTTCTGTTTATTCTTCATGAAATGAGCTTCCATTTCGGTGACAGTTGCATCGACCAATTTTCCGGGAAGTCTCAAAAGAACAGTTGAAATCACCGTGCTCTTTGAACCTTCTCCAACCAGCAGGGAAGCGGGGTGAAAGCCGGCAGCTGGTGTGCAGGAATTTAAAAACAGCATTGCTGCCAGTGCCAGGGTTACCGTGATGTGATTTCCTATTCGTTTCATCGTTTTTTAATTTACATTTTCAAAAATACCTTTTAAGGCATTGAAGTATGTAATGCAAATATATGAACAAAGAATGGTACTATGCAATACAAAGTAGTATATTTTTCCGAAAAAGATTTATTTTTTGAGGTGAGACAAAGTTAATAGCAGTCTGAAACCCTTTAATTTAAAAGAGAGACTGGCAGTTTGTGAGAATGAGATTTTTGCCAGATTTTTTTTGAGATAAACCGAAAAATTCAGCTCATTTTGAAAATTATGTCTTCTTCCGGAAGGAAAAATGAAAGGCTGCCTGCCGAAAAATAGTCCGGAGGCAGCCTTTTGGGGTTTCAAGATTGGTTATCTAATTGGGCTTACTGTTACAATTATTCTTTTCTTAAATGATGCTAATAAACGCCATTTATTCTTTTGAGGATTTTCAGAATGTAAAGGCAAACTTTCAAATCGTAAATATTTTACACAGCTGAGGCTAGACAGTGTATAAAATATGGGGAAGCAATTATTTCTTTCAGGTGGTAAAAAAGTCGACAAAGCAATTCATGAAATTCTGAAATATTGCGAAATAAAGTCGTCGACAAAAAGTAAAGGCATAAAAAAACCACCCCGGTTTGGAGTGGTTTCTGTAATATATATTGGGTGAATTTATTTCTTCGAGGCGCGTTTCCGTTCGTTTTCATCCAAGAGGATTTTACGAAGACGAATGGATTTTGGCGTTACCTCTACATACTCATCTTTCTGAATGTATTCGAGGGCTTCTTCCAGACTAAATCGGATGGGCGGTGCCAGACGTACTTTGTCGTCGGAACCCGATGCGCGCATGTTGGTCAGCTTTTTCGATTTGGTTACGTTGAGGACCAAATCGCCTTCGCGGCTGTTCTCACCAACAACCTGTCCGGCATAAATCTCTTCCTGTGGGTCGATAAAGAAACGTCCGCGATCCTGCAGTTTATTCAACGCGTAAGCGAAAGCGGTTCCGGTTTCCATGGCAATTAATGAACCGTTCAGTCGTGTTTCGATAGGGCCTTTAAACAGGTCATATTTATGGAAACGGTGCGACATCACTGCTTCTCCCTGGGTGGCTGTTAGCATGCCGGTACGCAGACCGATGATACCACGGGAAGGAATCTCGAATTCGAGGTGAATACGATCGCCTTTGCGTTCCATGTTCATCATTTCTCCTTTACGGCGGGTAACCATATCCACAGCAGTTCCGCTCATCTCTTCCGGAAGGTCGATGTGCAGCAATTCGACAGGTTCGTGTTTCTCTCCGCCGATTTCACGGAAGAGAACCTGAGGCTGCCCAACCTGGAGCTCGTATCCTTCGCGGCGCATGGTTTCAATCAAAACCGACAGGTGCAATACGCCTCGTCCGTGTACGTTCCATGCATCAGCCGATTCGGTGGTTTCGACACGCAGTGCCAAATTCTTTTCCAGCTCCTGCATCAACCGGTCGTGGATGTGGCGGCTGGTGACAAATTTTCCTTCTTTACCAAAGAAAGGAGAGTTGTTGATAGTGAACAACATACTCATCGTGGGCTCGTCGACTGCAATCGGGTCGAGTGGTTCCGGATTTTCGAAATCACAAACCGTATCGCCAATATCGAAACCGTCAATTCCGACAAGGGCACAAATATCGCCGTTTTGAACCGTCTCCACTTTTTCACGACCAAGGCCGGTAAAGGTTTGCAGTTCTTTGATTTTCGTCCGGATAACTTTACCATCACGCTTCACCAGCGAAACATTCATGCCTTCTTTCAGCTCGCCCCGGTTGACCCGGCCAATGGCAATTCGTCCGACATACTTGGAGTAATCGAGCGAGGTAATAAGCATCTGCGGAGTTCCTTTGTTTTCGATGGGAGCAGGGATATGCTCTACAATCGCGTCAAGCAAAGGAATAATATCGTCGGTTTTCTCTTTCCAATCGGTACTCATCCAGCCCTGTTTGGCAGAACCGTATACGGTTGGGAAATCCAGCTGTTTTTCTGTCGCGTCAAGCGAGAACATCAGGTCGAAAACCTCTTCCTGAACTTCTTCCGGACGGCAGTTGGGCTTGTCGACCTTGTTAATGACAACGATGGGTTTGAGCCCCAGCTGAATGGCTTTCTGCAATACGAAGCGGGTTTGCGGCATGGTTCCCTCAAAGGCATCTACCAGCAACAACACACCATCGGCCATGTTCAGTACACGCTCTACTTCGCCTCCAAAATCGGAGTGACCAGGCGTATCGATGATGTTGATTTTAATATCCTTATAAACAACAGAAACGTTTTTTGACAGGATGGTAATTCCCCGTTCCCGTTCCAAATCGTTGCTATCGAGGATCAGTTCGCCCGGTTTTTGGTTATCACGAAAGATCTTCGAATGAAGTATCATCTTGTCAACCAGTGTCGTTTTTCCGTGGTCGACGTGGGCAATAATGGCAATATTGCGAATGTTCTGCATCTTCAAAAATTTAGTCGGCAAATATAGGAATTAAATCCGTGTACTATTTTGAGTCTGAAAGATTAAACCAAACCATAACATTCGCTTAAACCATAGTGGAGGTATGGGTATGAAAAAAGGGGGCAAATGCCCCCTCTTAATAAAGTGTATTTTAATCGGATTTATTCGACAGGAGTTGGTCCTTCTACCAGTTCGAAACTTGGGTCGGGTCCTGACTTGGTGCACTGAAAAGTTACGGTGTATTTACCATAACTACCGTCATTTTCATAAGAGCTGAAAGTGACAATGTACATGACATCCACACCACTTACCTGAGCGACAGCATTCGGGAATTTCGCTTTCAACATGACTGCAACGCCTTCAGCAACGCGCTGCATAATCAAAGCACTTGCATCTTCTTCCGAAAGATCAACATATTCAGATTGAGTAAAATCTCCGGTAGTACGCTTGACAATACGGAGGTCGAAGTTATTATAATGAGAGTTTGCACCATAGTAGAACTCGCCTGTTCCGTAGCTGTCAACCAGATTCTTGGTGTCCGGATTGGCTTTTACTGCATCAACGACGAGTTGATAGTCGGCTGACGACATGGTGAATTTAACGGTCGGGTCAAAGATCCACTTGGAGCCAACGTTGATGAACTGGTCAGTTTTAACTTCAATCGGATCATACTTGGTCCATTCATTCATGCTGAAACTGTATTCATCAGCGCGGGTCGAGGTGCCACCAGAGTAGTATTTATAAACAACAGCCAGTTTATCACCATCCTGAGCATACGGATATTTTATCGACAGGAGCTGAGGCAGGTAGTCATCCGGGTTATCGGAGCTGGAGAAGTTGTTGTATTTACCCGGTGCGCCCATTGCGTCATAATCATCGGGATTCACCACATATGCGCGTTGATCTTTGGCCCAGGTTCCGCCATTCAGTTGGTAAAAGTCACTCATGAAGCTCACTTTCGGCTGAATTCCGGACACAACCAACTGATCAACTTCCCATGTCGCTGCGTTGGTATCGGATGAGGTATATTTCAGAGCAATATAGATGGTTTGTCCTGCGTAGTCAGAAAGACTAACACGTTCAGAAGTAACAAAATCCCAGTTGCTTCCCGTAGGTAAAGTGGATATATTGATTTTATTCCAAGTTGCAGTAGAGATGTCGGTACCATTGTAATCAGTAGAAACCAATACACTGAGCTGATCCCACTGATCGTTGAGATAATTGATGGCTTGTGTTATCTGCATATTTGGGGAAGCATAGTCGCTCAAGTCAATAGCAGGTGAAACCAGCCAGTCTTCATTGACTTGAGCCCCTCCTGAATATCCCGACATTTTTGCATACTCATCTGAGCTATATGAGGCGGCATACCAACTCTGGTCACCGGCGACACTAAATGTTTGGAAATCGCCAAGCGATCCACTGAAGTCTTCTTTGAAGATATTCATCATCGACCCTTCCGGATTGTCGGATTGCGCATATTTATAGGTGACCATTTTCAATGTGCCATCCGCTGCATCAGAATATTTTCCGGCCAACAGAGCTGGAAGATATTCTTCTGGCGGGTAAGAAGGAGAAAAGAACTGGTTTACCTTTACTTCTCCCCCCACTGCTGCATAATCCGAACTTTGTAAATAATATGTTCCTGCGTCAGTGTACTCTGCCAGGTAAGCTTTCGGACCGTTGTTGAAATTGTAGGCTACCTTGGCCACCGAGTTTTTACCCAGTGCCGGGTGCAGGCTTTTCAAAACAGCCGGTACATAGTCTGCTGCAAAACCTTCGGGAAGAGAAAGGCTCGATTTGATGTATGAAGCCGTTGTTGAATCTTCTTTGTTGGCTGCAACTGCGAGTGCTTCAGATGAGATTGTTGAATAATCAGCATCCGAGAGGGTGTATTCAAATTCTGCCGTAGGCGCTTCTTTCTGCTGATCCAACTGGTTATTGATATCTTCCATCGGATTACAGCCTGCCAGAGCAACAGCAATGATGATCAGAAATTTATATAACTTATTCATTCTTATCAGATTTTTCACGGTTAAATCATTCTATTCTTAGATTAAAACCTGACTTTTAAACCAGTTGACCAGGTCCGGCCAAATCCGTACCATACCAGTGCTGATGCAGCATCGTGATTGGTTCCGTCTGTGGCATCGGTGATGTAAACATTGTCGAACAAGTTGTTCACATTTCCGTAGAGTGATGCATCGAAATTTCCGATTTTGAAACCATAGTTGATATTCAAATCGAAGAGGGCAGCATCGGGCATTTTCCATGCGTCTGAGCGGTCAGCTGCATCGGTACGGTTCGACGGGTCGAAGTCGGCGTAGTTACGTCCGTAGTAGTTCCAGTCGAGACCAATTTTCAGATCGGGCAATACTTCCATTTCTGCGCCAAAGGCTGCAGTCGTCTGAGCTGAGTTACCCACGTGGATACCGCTCAAATAAGCATTGTATGTTCCCTGGTATACATTGTTGTCGTCGTATACATCAAACGACACGTCGTTTTGCCATTTCCAGTCACCAACGGAAACCATACCGCGAAGGCTCAGTTTCGGAATCGGTTTGTAGTTACCTTCCAATTCAACTCCCTGGTGAAGCGCGTTCAAACCACTGATGTTTGAGCTAACTTGTCCGAGTGATACACGCAAACCTTTGTCCATCCAGTTGGTGCGATACACACCCAGTTTCACGTTCAGTTTGCTGCTGGTATATCCATAGCCTACTTCTGTAGAAAGAACACGTTCGTATTTCGCGTCTTTATTGATGTCGTTTGTGTAGTTAGGATAAACGATGTTGTAATAAGGAGTTCGCGTGAAGTAACCTCCGTTTACATATACATTGTGATGCTTGTTGATGTTGTAGTTGGCACCACCTTTTACACTCCAGGGCATGAAGTTCACCCATCCTGACATCTGGTCACCGGGAGTATACTGAAAGTAGTCTTTCCGGTTGTATGACTGAGATGAGATAGAAGCCGACAGGAATGCTGAGAAGTTGTCTACAACGTATTCAGCTTGCGAGAAAACACCAATCCAACGAACAATACCGTCGTTGTGATAGGAGTAGTAATCACCTTTTTTCAGCGGGCTGTTTGCCGGCCGGTTGATGTTTACGTTGTCAATAAAGAATGCACCACCCAGTAAATCATCCACCTGTTTGGCGTGTTTCCCAATGTAGTAACGACCATCCAAACCTGCAGTGATGTTGATGTTATTCACCTTGGTATTCAAAGTCGACAACATTCCGTACCATTGGTGCGAGTTCACACTCATACCGATGATGGCTTCGGAACCATTGAGCGATGCCTTGTTGATATCCATTACGGCGTTGTAATCGTAGTAACCTTCCGGAGTCAGTTTGGTTGTACCGTAGGGGCGGTCGTTGCGATAGTCCCAGTTCAACATCTGGCTGCCGGTACCGTCCACACGACGTCCACCTCCGTTGGTAACAGAAGCATAAACTGCGGTTGAGAGGAAAGTCTCTTCGTTAATTTTGTAGTACCAGTTCAACGAAGCCTGTGGTTTATGGTATACGTTGTATCCGTAGGCACCACCATATACTTTACCATTGCGGTATCCGAAATCGCTGTTGTATTTGTATCCGTCTTGTACCGGATAGGGAATTTCGGGATTTTCGCCGCGGTAAGTGATAATTTTGTGCTGGTTACCGCGTTGATTGTGCCATTGAGGAGCTCCAAAGATGGTAAATGAAAGACGGTTGGCGTCGTTGATTTGTTTTGAAACGTTGAGGAAATAGGAATATCCGTCGTAATTGGTTCCGCGGATATAGCCATCACCATAGCTGTGTGCTCCGGAGATGGTTACAGCCCACCCATTTTCCAACAAACCGGTCGATGCCGTAAACATGTATTTGTGCATACCATCGTTTCCAATTCCGGCGTACAGCGAACCACCTTTTTCGGCATCGGTACTACGGGTAATGATGTTGATGGTACCACCAACCGAAGACAGAGCCAGTTTGGAAGCACCCAAACCACGCTGAACCTGCATCGTTTGTGTTACATCGGAAAGACCGGCCCAGTTTGACCAGTAAACCCGACCATTTTCCATATCGTTCACCGGAACGCCGTTAATCAGCACCCCAATGTTATTGGAATCAAATCCACGAAGATTGATACGTGAGTCACCATAACCTCCACCTTGCTTGGTTGCATAAACCGACGGTGTAGATTTCAAAATTTCGGGAAATTCCTGGTTACCCAGTTTTTCCTGAATCAATTGAGGCTGAATGGTGGAAAGAGCAACCGGAGTCTGGCGGTCGCGGGCGAAAGAGCTGACAACCAGAACCTCGTCGATACCTACCGTATTCGACTTCAGTTTTACGTTGCCCAGGTCGAGTACCTGACCATCTTTTACTGTTATTTCTTTTTCGGAAGGAATGTATCCGATGTAGGAAAATAACAGCGTCTGTTTGCCTGCAGGAACCTGCAGAGAAAAACTTCCATCAAAAAGAGAGGCTGTACCAATGGAGGTGCCTTTTACAACGGCTGCAGCACCTACCAGGTTTTCACCTGTTGATGAATCGACTAAAACTCCTTTCACTGTTCCTTGTCCAAAGGCTGTAACGGAGAATAGCGATAGAAAAGCTAAAAGGAAAACCCTAATAAATCTTGCTTTCATACTTTCTAGGTTAGATTACAAATTAACTTGTTGAATAATAAATATTTGAATAAATAAAAAAGAAATACAGGTATGTAGGGTAGGTAAAAAAGCATGTTCGGATAAAGAAAAAGGGAAATGTCCGCAAAAGGCTAAACCATACGGAATAGACGGTTTGACTACGGTTGTAGCAGGTTTGTTGGTCTTAGTTGGTTTCATAGGAAGGCCTAATATATTGAACTTTCCTCAATTAGTTTGGCAATTATGTTGCACAATATCTTATTGGCAAAATGAACATAACAAAGATGAGATTGATCTGTCATTTCAGGGTGTTGTAAATGTTAAAAAATGTTTATGTTATCAAGTATTTGGCTGTCTGTCAGTATGCTAATTTAATCCAATTCTCAATAATGGCATTAATGACTTGGCGATAGGCCTCTTGTTGAAAGTGAATTGATCGTTAAGATTCTCAAAATGGTTTTGGTGATTTGTTTATCAAGATTAAATTCGCCGATGATAAAAGTTATAAATCCAAGTAATCGGATTTGCTGAATCTTATTTTTTCTGGCAACGTATCAAATGAAAATTTCCAGATTTCCTGATATGAGATTTTTACTTTTCTATCCCGGAAGGAGACTTCATCCTTACCCCGTATTAAACACCTTTATTCCACAATCACTTTTTAAACCCCTGCAGTATGATGAGTTTTCACAATAGTGGTGAAAAAATTTTGGGAGCACTCTGTTTGTTCTTTTCTGCAATGAGCTGATTATGTGATAAATGGATGTAGGTTAATTTGATGATGTAACATGTTTGTAATTTTTGATTATTGTTCACTTAACAAATCGTTAATGGCAGCTTTCAGTTCGCCACTGGGCAAGACCATAATTTTACAGCGCGTTCAGGAACAGGTATTCGAACATCGAATTGGTATCTATATTACTAGCAACAAATACATAGTTTAACTGGAATTTTACTAATCAATATTTTTATGAAAAAGTCAGTCTTTGCTGTCCTTCTCGGAATGATAATGGGACTTTACTCATTTACCGCTTTTGGACAGGGAACAATTACCGGACAGGTAGTTGATGCAGAAACAGGCGAGAGCCTGATTGGTGCCGCCGTTACGGTTAATGGCACGACCATTGGAACTGCGACAGATTTCAATGGAAGCTTTAAGTTACAGGTCCCTGCCGGAGAGCAAACCGTTAAGTTTTCTTATATCGGCTATGAGCAAAAAGAGCAATCCGTTACGGTGAAAAACGGTGCGACTGTCGATATGAAGAAAGTGCAGTTGAAGAATGATGCTGTTGGTCTTTCTGAAGTAAACGTAATGGCCAACGTGGCAGTTTCGCGTAAAACTCCTGTTGCTGCTACTACTATTAACGCCAAAACCATCCAGTTGCAGCTCGGTTCTCAGGAATTTCCTGCCATCATGAAAATGACTCCGAGTGTATATACCAGTAATTTAGGTGGTGGTTATGGTGATTCCCGCATCAACGTTCGTGGTTTCGACCAGAAAAACGTTGCTGTATTGATCAACGGTATTCCGGTGAACGATATGGAAAACGGATGGGTTTACTGGTCAAACTGGGCCGGTCTGTCTGATGCTACCCGCATGATGCAGGTTCAGCGTGGTTTGGGAGCTTCCAAATTGGCTATCAGCTCTGTTGGAGGTACCCTGAACATTATCACCAAAACAACCGATGCGAAAAAAGGTGGTTTCGCACAGTACGGAATGACTGATTATGGTCGTAAGAAGTACATGCTGGGACTTTCTACCGGTTTGATGGATAATGGCTGGGCTGTTTCTTTCATTGGTAGCCGTACCGAAGGAACCGGATACATTCAGTCTACCTGGGTAGATGCATGGTCATACTTCCTTTCTATTTCGAAACAGTTGAACGACAAAAACCTGCTTCAGTTTACCGCTATCGGTGCTCCGCAGAAACACGGACAGCGTCCGAATGATGAGTATTCTGCCATGACAGAAACGGTTCACGATGCGATGGGAACCAAATTCAACATGCGTTACGGTTACCTCGATGGTAAGAAAATGAACGAAAAAGTAAACTATTACCACAAACCTCAGTTCGCATTGAACTGGTACTGGGATATCAGCGAAGACGCTAAATTGCAGACTTCTCTGTATGCCTCTGTTGGTCGTGGTGGTGGTTCCGGTTTGCTGGGACGTTACTATGGTTCTTTCCAGTACATGGGCGAAACCGTTCCCGGATTCTACTACAAGTACGACGTTCCTAAATTAGGTTTCGGAACCGATGGTTACGACATTTCTAACCCGATGGCCCACGAAGATTTCAATATTTCACGTGCAGCCAACATCAACGCAGCAGGCCAGGGAGAAGGTGCTGTTCAGATTCTCCGTAACTCGGTTAACCAGCACAACTGGGAAGGTATTCTTTCTTCTCTGAATGCACACCTGGGTGAAAACCTGAACCTGGTTGCCGGTATCGATGGTCGTATCTACAAAGGTATCCACTACCGTGAAGTACGTGACCTGTTGGGTGCTAACTACTGGGACGATTCTTACGCCGGATACAAGTCGGGTAACGCAATGGCCAAAGTTGGTGACAAAATTGATTACTACGATGATGGTCTGGTGAACTACTTCGGTGGTTTCGGTCAGTTGGAATATTCAAACGACATTTGGTCAGCTTTCGTTGCTGCAACACTCTCGAATACCTGGTACAAGCGTATCGACTATTTCACTTACGACAGCAACACCTATAACGCCAATGGTTACAACGGAGCGCCGAACTACAAAGGCGTAAAAAGTCCGACTGAAAACCAGATGGGTTACAACGTAAAAGGTGGTGTTAACTGGAACGTTAGCCCGCGTTCGAACTTCTTCGTGAATGCAGGTTACTATGCTCGTGCACCTTACTTCGACTATGTATTTATCAACTACTCAAACGATGTGAATCCGGATTATACTACCGAGAAAATTTCATCGATTGAAGCAGGTTACGGATACAAATCGAAAAAATTCGATGCACGCATCAACGCATACTACACGCAGTGGAACGACCGGTGGACCAATGGTTCTTATCGCTATACTATGTCTGACGGAACTTCTGCCAACCAGACTGTATATTTCAAAGGGTTGAACGAGTTGCACAAAGGTGTTGAGGCAGAGTTGAAATACAACCCGACTCACTGGTTGCGTTTGGCTGCCAACGGTTCGGTTAACGACTGGCACTATACAAAAGACGTGAACGTTGACATTTTCGACGACAGTCACGCAAAAGTAGGTTCTGCTACATTGTATACAAAGGATCTGAAAGTTGCTGATGCACCGCAGACTCAGTTTGGTTTGGCTGCAAAAGCAAATCTGACCAAACAGATTGACTTAGGTCTGAACTGGTTGTACAACGCTGATTTCTACGCTAAATTCTCTCCTGAGAAACGTACCGATCCGAACGACCGTCAGCAGTCATGGAAAATCCCGAACTACAACACATTGGATGCCCGTATCGGATATGCATTCAAACTTGGAGGTCTGGATTCTTATTTCAATGCCAACTGCTACAACGTATTCAATACGTCGTACATTGCCGATGCATGGGACCGCGGTTCAGGTGTTGGAAACCACACTCGCGACAACATGGTTGGTTTCTGGGGATTTGGACGTAACTTCAACTTCTCACTTCGTGTGAACTTCTAAGAAGTACCGAAATACCAACATAATACACAAAAGGGTTGTCTTTTCAGGCAGCCCTTTTTATTTGTCTCTGTTTTTTCAATGCTGGTAATCATTACATTTACTTGGCAGGAAGATGAGTTGTTTGAACCAGTGGGAAAATTGATTGTATTAGTGGTATATAAATGTATCAAATGAAACAAAAAGTCGCTTTGGTATTGGGCAGCGGTGGCGCCCGGGGCTTAGCCCATATTGGAGTTATCGAGGAGCTGGAAGCCCGTGGTTATGAAATCAGCTCGGTTGCCGGCACATCGATGGGAGCCATGGTTGGCGGATTTTATGCTGCCGGAGTGCTGGAACCGTTTGCCAAACGAATGTGTAAGCTCACCATGCGCGACCTTTGGCATTACATGGATTTGACCATCAGCAGTCGGGGATTTGTGAAGGGCGACCGGATATTCAAGACCATCCACGAAGAATTTACCCATGATGTGAATATTGAGGATTTAGATATTCCGTTTACAGCGGTTGCGACCGATTTGGTTAGTCATCAACTTGAAGTATTTGATAAAGGTTCGCTGTTTACGGCCGTTCGTGCTTCCATATCGGTACCCGATGTTTTTACGCCGGTAGAAGTGGGAAAAAAAAGACTGGTCGACGGAGCGGTGATATCGCCGATTCCTATTCCGTACGTGAAGCGGCAGAAAGACGACATCCTGGTGGTTGTTAACCTTTCGGGAGACGACAAGAGTTATGAGGAGCAATCGAAGAAAATGCTTCGAAAATCGGGTAATGAAATAAAAAAGAAGGAAGAGGAAAAGCAGACGCTTCACCAGAAGCTTGCCCAGTTTTTCACTTTCCAGATGCCCGGCATCAAGTTCGATTACCTGGAAACCATGGGGAAAACCATCGAGTTAATGCAGCGCGAAATTGCGGCGTTGACGATACGGAATCATCAACCCGACATTGTGATTGACATCCCGTTTCAGCTGGCCACGCCCTGGGAATTCGAGCGCTCGGCAGAAATCCGGGCAACCGGAAGGGAAATTGCCGTATCAGCACTGGATGCCTGGGAAGAAAAACGCCTGATTAAATCGGCTGGCTAGTAATCTTTTTTCTGCCGTTCCGGCATGGTCCGGCGGCGCTGTTACATTCGCATTTCGTTTGCAGATAAATTCTTACCTTTGCCTCCGTTATTTTGCCTCGTGGCATCCGAACATAACCGTTTAAAGATTGAGAGAGGAATGGAAGAAGTAGCAATCCGGCAAATGCTGGAGGATAAAGGGTTCATCGACGAACCTGTTTCCCCGCAGGTCAACCTGGTTGAAGAGATTCAGCGATTGAAGCGGGAAAAGAATGCGGTCATTCTGGGACATTTCTATATCACTCCTGAGTTACAGGATATTTCCGATTTTTTGGGCGATTCATTGGCATTAGCCAGAAAAGCACAGGAGACTGACGCTGATGTTATTGTTTTCCTGGGCGTTCATTTCATGGCCGAAACGGCCAAAATCCTGAATCCTGATAAGAAAGTAATCATCCCGGACCTGAAAGCCGGTTGTTCGCTGGCCGAATCGGCGCCGAAAGAGGCTTTCGCCAAATTCAAGGCCGAACATCCCGACCATAAAGTGATTTCGTACATTAACTGTACAGCCGACATTAAAACACTCTCCGATGTGATTGTTACTTCGTCGAATGCGAAGAAGATTGTCGATTCGTTCCCGGAAGATGCGAAACTGATTTTTGCCCCGGACAAAAACCTGGGTAATTACCTCAACTCGCAAACCGGACGTGACATGGTATTGTGGGACGGAGCCTGCATGGTCCATGAAAAGTATTCGCTGGAGCGGATTCTGGAGTTGATGGATGAAAATCCGGACGCAGAGTTTATCGCCCATCCCGAATGTGAAAAACCGGTGTTGATGGTGGCCAAATACGTAGGTTCAACAACGGCACTACTCAATTACGTTCAGCAGCACGAGTCTAAAAAGTTTATTGTCGCCACCGAAAGCGGAATTCTGCACCAAATGCAAAAAGCATGTCCCGACAAAGTATTCATTCCGGCTCCCTCCATCGACTCGACGTGTGGTTGCAACGATTGTACTTACATGAAGCTGAATACGGTCCAGAAACTGTACCTGGCGCTGAAGCACGAGCGTCCGGAAATCAACCTGGATGCTGACACCATCGAAAAAGCAAAAGCCCCGATTTTAAAAATGCTGGAGCTTTCCTGAAAAAGATATTTTCAAAATAACTGAAAGAATCCCCGTCCTTTGTTGGTCGGGGATTTTTTGTACAAAAAAAACCGTTTTCCCGGTAGGGAAAACGGTTAAAAGCCAGTTGGAATCTGACTCTTATATTTTTTATTCAATTACTTCAGTCCATCCGTAAGGATCCGGTTCGGTTCCGTACTGAATGGCGCGAAGTTTATCGTACAGTTTCTGGCTGACTGTGCCCGGTTCTTTTCCGTACGTATATTCCTTATCGATATCGGCGTCGTAAACCCGTTTGATGGGCGAAATAACAGCTGCCGTACCGCAAGCTCCCACTTCCTCGAACTCGGCCAGTTCTTCTACCGGAATTTTCCGTTCTTCTACGGTCATTCCCATATCAGCAGCCAGCTGACGAAGACTCATGTTGGTAATGGAAGGAAGGATGGAAGTCGACTTCGGCGTTACGTAAGTATTGTTTTTAATACCGAAGAAGTTGGCTGGTCCGCACTCGTCGAGGTATTTTTTCTCTTTGGCATCGAGATAAAGTACGGCGGAGTATCCTTCTTTATGCGCGCGGGTTCCGGCCTGCAGACTGGCAGCGTAGTTTCCACCCACTTTATAAATACCGGTTCCGTGAGGTGCAGCCCGGTCATATTCACGATAGATAACCAAATCAGTCGGTTTAAAGCCTTCTTTAAAGTAAGGGCCTACCGGCATCACAAATACCATGAAAAGGTATTCTTCCGCAGGTTTTACGCCAATTTGCGGTCCCGTACCAATCAGTAACGGACGAATATAAAGTGATGCTCCTGATTCGAACGGAGGCACGTATTCTTCGTTCATCTTAACCGCTTTCCGGATAGCGTCCATGAAAAGGTCTTCCGGAACCGGAGCCATCATGATTCCGTTGGCGGAATTGCGCAGACGCTTGGCATTTTCATCCATGCGGAAAACGCGTACTTTGTTGTCTTTTCCACGAAAAGCTTTCAGTCCTTCAAATGCTTCCTGGCCGTAATGCAGTGCGGTGGCTGCCATGTGCATGGTTACCTGTTCCGAATCGGATACCTCCAGTTCGCCCCATTTTCCATTGCGATACCAGCACCGGATATTGTAATCGGCTTTCCGGTAGCCGAATCCTAAATTTTTCCAGTCGATAGTTTCCATATGATGCGTAATTATATTATTCAATATATCAATTCCCATCTTGGGAATGATGTATAAACTAAGGTAAAATTACAGGAAAATAAAATGATTTTCTTCCCAATTCCCGAGTCATAGGTCTTAATTTCAGACCAGATGCGAAGATAGCTAATTTTAAATGGATAGTCGCCTGAATTCAATTAATCATCGTAACGGCTTTTTGAATTCGAGATTCATATTCGGAGGGAATTATTGGTGATAATTTTATAAGAATAATTCATAATATTATATTTACCAATAACACCAACCAAACGGTTTATCGCTCATGACAAAATCGGATTTAATGTTGAATAACATGCCAGTTGAGCCTGAAAATCAGGAGACCTGTAAGAATTGCGGAACAACTTTTCAGGGGCATTATTGCCCGGAATGCGGACAGTCGGTGCGCGATTTTCAGAAACCTTTTGGGATGGTCGCCGTCGATTTTCTGGGGAATGTAGCCGCATTCGATACCCGTTTATGGCATACCGTCAAACCACTTTTTCTTCAACCCGGAAAATTGACGAAAGAATTTCTGGCCGGGAAGCGGGTGCGTTATGTTCCGCCATTCCGGTTGTTGTTCTTCTTCAGTTTTGTATTCTTTTTGTTGCTGAGCTTTCATTACCGGGGAGTTCTTCGAACACATCTCAAAGATGCAGACCAAATCGAAAAACAGCTCAGTAGCCGGGGACTACCGGTCGATTCGTTTCAGAATAAAGCCGCGGAGAAGATGAAGACGCATGGCGATATCCTGAAGGAAGTTTCGAAACAGATGGAGGTCGCGAAAGATACCGTTAGGACCTCGTCAGAGGAGAGAGTCTTTCAGAAGGTTTCGATGTTGCTGAAATATCCCGAAGTTTTTATCTCCAAGTTGTTGCAGACGACTTCCTGGCTGGTGTTTTTGTTGATACCGGTGTTTGCTCTTTTCCTGAGTCTGTTTTTCCGGAAAACGCATCCGTACTACATCAATCATTTAATCTTCACGGTGCATTTCCATGCCTTTCTCTACCTGGCGGGGATTGTTGCGTTACTCGGAATTTGGGTGGCCGGCCCTAAATTAGATGGATACATTACGTTGTTGCTGTTTGCCGGTGCGGGAGTTTATTTCTTTTTGGCCATTCGGAAATTCTATCAGCGGAGTTGGTGGGTCACCATCAAACGGTTTGTCTGGGTTTCCTTTTTCTATTTCATGTCGTTAATGGTCATGCTCTCGGCGGCGGTCTATATTTCGTTCAGGTTTCTGTAATCAGGCTTTGAGTTCCACGAAGTAGCCGTTGTGAGCACGTACGTTGAAAACCCGGTCGTCATCGAAAATCAGGTATTGTCCTTTGATGCCACTGAGCACACCTTCCACCTGGTGTATTTTATCGAGCGAAATGCTTTTAATTTTATCAGGAAATTTTTCTACCGGATAGGTAAGCGACATGATTTCATGCTCGTCGCTGAGGTATTTTCTGAGCTCTTCCGGGAGTAGCGTTGCAACGCGTTCCTTCTCGTCAGCCAAATCGATCGATTCATCCACTTCGTTGCGCAACATGGCGCGCCAGTTGGTTTTGTCGTTCAGGTAATTTTTCAGATACGATTCAATCACGCCGGCGATGTGCCGGTTGGGGGTACGTGCCAGTTTGATAGCGTAACTGGCTCCCTGGTCAATCCAGCGGGTAGGCACCTGGTGATGACGGGTCACACCCACTTTGAGCGCATCTGTCACGGCCAGGTAAACGTAATGGTCAATCAGGTCGTGCTTTTGTGCCCATTCCAAATCGCGTGCAATTCCCAGGTGGGAACGCGATAATTCCGGCCGCATCACGCTGGGATCGGCCTCGGGAGCGGTTTGGAAACATTGGTAGCAAAAACCCTGTCCGAAGGAACGCTTGGTCTTTTTCCCGCAATGGATACAATTGATTTGCCCCGAAAAACTGATGGTCAGTTGATTTCCAATCAAGTCGTTCATGGCAATAACTTCTTCGCCAAGGGGTAAAAAGTAACGGACTGGACTTTCCGCTTCCGTTCTCATCTTAATCAGGTTTCCTTCGTGTTGCATGGTAAAAATTTGCTACAATTTTGTGATGTTAAAGGTAACGGAAAAATCTTCGAAGAGTTTAACGAACTTTGGATGAACTACCGACTTTTTCGGGTCCATTTTATTCGGTGACCAATCGTCCACGCTATGTAATCGGCGTTAGAAAACTGAGTAGCCCGCAGGCCTATAGCCGCAAATGTATTTTTATGGAAGAAAAACTTCAGGCCAACTACCTGGTAGAGTTTGTGCCCGTCCTCGTTGTCGTTTTTCCGGATAACGTAATATCCCAGTTGAGTCCAGACGGCAAATCGGTTCAAATAGAATTCGGCTGAGCCGAAAAATCCCAGGCTGATTCCATCCCAGAAATTCCCATGTACTTTGTACGGATTATTCTGCTCGTCGAAAGCCAGGGTGGTATTAAAAGTTTCGTCGTACACTACGTCGGTACCAAAGCCCGCTTTTACAATGTGGCTAACTGGTCTTTGGAAATTCAGGCTCAGGTTGCAGGCATTGAATAATTTGTCATTCCATGGAGAAACTCCCGGCATCTTCGATATATCGAGTTGCAGTTGCTTGATACCATAGCCCACGGAGATATTGGTTTCCCAGATTTTCGAGATGGGGGCAGGAGGCTGCCACCTGAACTCCGGTCGTTCGTTGAACTGGTAGTTCAGCTGCACAAACGGAGCGACCAGGTTGATGCCTTTGTTGGGCTTTTTCAGCGAACCGTTGGAGAAGTGGTTGAACTGACCGCCAGCAACCAATTCAAAATGTTTGGAAAGGGGAACGGATACGTTGGTACCAAACTCAATGTACACGGTTTCCTTTGAACCAATCACGGTGTTGAATGGATTGGTAACAGGGTCGTACGGTTTCCAGTTGTAAGTAAGGCCCAACCCAACCGTGTAGTTTAATGCCACTTTATTGAATCGTTTAAACGGCCCCCTGAAAAATCCATAGAGAGCAACGGGCTTACCCAGTTCACCACTTTCGCCTGGGTAAGTTGCTGTATAAAATCCAATCCCGTATGCCGGATAACCGTAATATTGTTCCCATTCGCGGTCGCCATAGGATTGCCAGCCCAGGATGATGGTTCCCGAATAATTGTGGTCAATTGGGGCAGAGTTCTCATTATAGCCCCTAAAGAAGTTGGATGTCTGCATGACAAATCCCGGGGCATATTTCAACCCAATGAACAGGTGCTTTTGAACCTTCGCCCGTAGTGTATCGCCAAGTAGCCCTTTTCCATAGAGTTGAACGGATATCAACAAGAAAAGGAGCACGATGAATTTCTTCATTGTGAATGATTTGGGATAAACATTCTAAATTTCTTGTCGGTAATGTCAAGCAGGATAAGAAGACTAAAAATAGGAAATAAACTTGGGAAATTAAGCTGATTGGTGTAGCGGAAAAGACAGTTTTTAGAAAAAACTAAATATGTTTTTTTACCAACGCTACGAGTTCTTTCGGGAGATAGGGTTTGAGAAGGAAATCATCGAAAATGGACTGTTGTTTTGATGAATTTTGATGATTGAGTTGCTGCGCACTTTGACCAATGACTAGAATTCCCGGGCATTTCTCTTTAATCAGACGGGCCGTTTCTGCTCCATCTATTCCCGGTAGGTTTAGATCCATAAGAACGAGCCGGATGGAGGAGTCCTCGGCGCAGATTTTAATGGCTGATTCGCCGTCTTTAACAAAGATGACCTCCGCACTCACTTCTTTCAACGCCTCTTTAATCAGAAGGGTGGAGGCGTGCTCGTCTTCTACAATCAGAATGGCTGGGTTTTCGGTTTTAACCGAAGAGACGTTATTCTTTTTCGGTGCAACCTTTACCTTATCGGGCTGATTGGTTTTTGCCGGAATACGAATATGAAATACAGAACCTTTTCCGTGTTCAGATTCGAGATTTAGTGAGCCTCCCAGAAGTTCGGTTAAGCCAAGCGAAATGGTTAATCCCAAGCCTGTTCCTCCATATTTCCGGGTCGTCGAATCGTCTACCTGGCGGAATCGCTCGAAAATGGCTTTTTGGTCTTCAGGAGCAATGCCTATTCCTGTGTCAGCGATAGAGAAACAAACTTCGCCATTTTCAACGGTGGAGCTGATGCTGATTTCACCCTCCTGCGTAAATTTTATTGCATTTCCGGTAATGTTGATAAGGATTTGCTTCAGTTTGGCTTCGTCTGTATAAATATGCGCTTTGTCTTTCGGAAGAAGATTCTTGATGGTCAGTTCTATGCCTTTGTCATCGGCCTGAAGCGCGAACAGGTCGTAAATGTCGGATATCACCTTGTTTAAATCGGTTTCCTGGCGGATAATTTTTAGTTGTCCGGTTTCCAATCGGGATATATCTAAAACGTTGTTGACAATCACCAGCAGCATTTCCGCATTTTCGGCAATAATACGGCTGTACCATTTCCGTCGTTCATCCGGAAGTTCGTCGTTTCCCAGTAGCTCAGCAAAGCCGATGATGCTGTTCATGGGCGTTCGTATCTCGTGGGAGATGTTGGCGAGGAATACTGACTTCAGGCGCTCGCTTTGCTCGGCATGCTGCTTTGCATTTAGAATGTCTTTCTCGACCTTTTTCTCATCGATAATATCTTTAACGATCACCCAGATTTCCTCGCTATCACCTGTTGGAGCCGGCATTTTGTAGGCCATTAGCGACACGGGGACTTTTTGCCCTGCAGCATTCAGCAGCTCGATGTCGATGATATCGGTATAGCCTCTTTCGTCGATGGCCGATAGAAGCTGGTGACACCCCATCGGGCAGAGTTCACGGTAGTGTTTACCAATTAGCTGTTCAGAGCTAAACTGGAGCATATTAAGAAAAGCTGGGTTGGTCCCTTTTATATTCCCGGCTGCGTCGAGCCAGGCGAAACCCTCGCGAATATTTTTATACAACCCGAGAAAACGCTTTTGACTCGAACGTTTTTCATTTTGAAATTGGCGGATCGTTTCGAGGCTCTCGGAAAGTTCGTCATTTCGTAAACGTAACAAATCTTCAACAGCATTCCGCTTTCGGATTTCCTGCCGGATAAGAAAAAAGATGAGTAGGGCAGTGGAGATAACAAAAAACCAACCTTTGTAATTTTGCAGACGGGTGAGATCTTCGGCAGTTTGCCCGAACATGAGTATCGCTTCGTCGGAGAGCGTAATCCAAAGAATACCAACGATTAGGTAGATAATGGTGATGCGCACCTCAGTTTTTCCCCTCACCTTGCGCTTTTCATTGGTTGGTTGCTGCATACATTCACTAAACTGGTTAAGACGTCTTTAACCCAACATTTAATTCCGGTTACCCAATCCGTTGATTCGCGTTTCCCCAATAGACTGCAAACCTGGAGTATTCGGGTAATATTGTTTGTTTAAAAGTTTATCGTCTTGACGCATTGAAATTTAGATGATCTGACAAAGACTAAAGTTTAACAGTCAGATGTGGCTAAATGTTTATCAGCCAACGGTAACAATGCTGAGGCGAAGTAAGGAAAACTTTTCTATTATAAATGATTTTGCTGTTAAAAAGATAAACAAAACTAAATTTTAGTTGTATTCTTAGAAACAACAATACAGCGATATCGAACGCTAATATTATCTGATTAAACCTGTTACTCATGTCGTTGATCTGGATTGTCGGTTTGGTTTTTTTCCTGGCATTTCTTGCCCCTTTTATCGACAAAAGGCTGGGGAAGATCTCAGGCTACCTGTATGCCTTGCTACCGGCTGCCCTGTTTGTATTATTAATCAGATTGCTTCCAGCTATCATCGATCGCCATTTCATTGTCCGGTCAATCGATTGGTTTCCATTGCTGCACGTCCGTTTATCCTTTTATCTCGATGGGCTCAGTTTGCTTTTCGGTTTACTGATAACCGGAATGGGAGCATTGGTATTGATCTATTCGGGGTACTATATGCAACATTATCCCATGCGGGGAAGATTCTATTTCTACATTCTTCTTTTCATGGGAGCGATGCTGGGGCTGGTACTGGCCAATAACCTGATAACACTGTTTGTTTTCTGGGAAATCACCAGTTTTTCTTCGTTTCTACTCATCGGTTTTAACCATGAGCGACCGGAAGCCCGGGCAGCGGCTCTGCAGGCACTGCTGATTACTGGCTTTGGTGGTTTAGCCATGTTGGCAGGATTTGTTCTGCTGGGCAATGTTGGCGGAAGTTACGAGTTGACGGACTTGTTGCAAAACGGTGCGGTGGTGAAGAGCAGTAAAATGTATGTGCCGCTGGTGCTTTTGATAATGGTAGGAGCTTTTACCAAATCTGCGCAGTTCCCGTTTCACTTTTGGCTTCCGGGTGCTATGGAAGCTCCGACGCCTGTGAGCGCTTACCTGCATTCGGCCACCATGGTGAAAGCCGGAATTTATCTGTTGGCCAGGCTTCAGCCGATTCTTGGCGGCACCGACTTGTGGCAATTTTCGCTTGGCCTTGCCGGAGCAATGACCATGTTGGTCGGAGCCTATTTCGCGTTTACGCAAACCGATTTGAAAAAGATATTGGCGTACACCACTATCAGTGCGCTTGGAATGTTGGTGTTGTTGGTCGGAATGGGAACAGAGCTCGCCATTACAGCAATGGTGATTTTTCTGATTGTCCACTCTTTGTATAAGGGGGCATTGTTCATGATAGCCGGCGCTATCGATAAAACCGTCGGTACGCGTGACATTCGTCACCTCGGAGGCATGTGGCCGGTGATGCCGATAGCGGCTGTCGCCACCTTTCTGACACTATTCTCAATGGCGGGACTTCCTCCTTTCCTCGGATTTATCGGGAAAGAAGTGATTTACGACGCCAAGGTGCAAGCCCCTCAGATTGCGGTGTACCTGGCCATTCTGGCGGTTACAGCGAACATATTTATGGTGGCGGTAGCTTTCCTCTTCGGTCATGGTGTATTCTTCGGAAAGCGAAAAGACCCGCCTAAAATTCCAAAGGAACCCGCTATTCCACTGCTGATTGGGCCGGCGGTTCTTTCGGTGACCAGTTTGTTTATGGGGATTTATCCGGCTATCATCACACAGCCGTTGGTGATGCCGGCAATTGATGCGGTGAATGCTAGTCCGGTTGACCTTCATATGAAATTGTGGCATGGCCTGAACCTGGTCTTCCTGCTAAGTGTAATCACCATTACGTTGGGACTGACGCTGTTTTTCTTCCGGAAACGGGCGACCAAAGCCTTACGGAAGTTTAACCAACGCTATTTCAAAATCGAGTTCACCGATCTGTTCCGCAGCTTGGTGGAAAACTTTCTTTCATTTACAAAACGGCACACCGAAGTGGTTCAGCACGGCTATCACCGCTTCTACCTGATGCTTATTTTCATTGTCTCGTCGTTGCTGGTATGGTACCAGCTTTATCATACGCGTGGTTGGGGCTTTCAGGCCAGCTGGGATGAAATTCCGTTTTACCTGCTCGGAATCAGTTTGCTGATTGTCACGGCAGCAATCGGCGCGGTATTTACACGGTCGCGGCTGGTGGCTATCGTGCTGCTCGGCGTTATCGGTTATGCCATGGCTTTTATCTTTATACTTTACGGAGCCGTGGATGTGGCCATTACCCTTATTTTGGTGGAAACCCTTATTCTGGTGCTTTTTGTAATGGTGATCTACCATCTTCCGGGCTACATGCCCAAATATTCCCGTCCGTCCAGCCGGATTCGCGACGGCGTGATTGCCATTGTTTTCGGTAGCTTCATGACTGCACTGGTATTGAAAGCCGAGTTCATCAAACTCAGTCCGCCCATCAGCGATTACTTCCTGAAAGAAGCTTTCACGAAAGGCCATGGCCGGAACATCGTGAATGTGATTCTGGTTGATTTTCGAGGCCTGGATACCATGGGCGAAACCGTTGTACTCGTGATTGCTGCCATTGGCGTGATTTCGTTGTTGAAGTTGAAACCGAAAAAGAAGGAGGAGGAAGAATGAGCAATCCGTATTCAAATATCTTCCGCATTGCAGCTACGAAATTACGGCCGTTGTTGCTCATTCTTTCGCTGGTGGTGCTGTATCGCGGGCATCAGCAACCGGGTGGTGGATTCATTGGCGGATTAATGGCTGCTGCAGCCTATATTCTTTATGCGCTGGCTTTCACTTCTGCGGAAGCAAGAAAGAAACTGCCGCTTTCCACTTCGGCTTTACTAGCATCCGGATTGGCGGTTATTCTCGTTTCAGCTTTGCTGAGTGTTTTTTCCGGCGAGCCGTTTATGACCGGCATGTGGACGACCGTGCATCTGCCATTCGGGCAGGAGCTTCATCTGGGAACACCCGTGTTGTTCGATTTGGGCGTATACCTGGCGGTAACCGGCGTATTGTTAACCATCATGTTTGATATAATCGATATAGAATAATGGAAGTCATACTGGCAATTATTATTGGTGTTTTGTATGCGGCAGGCGTTTACCTCCTGTTGCGGCGAAGCATTGTGAAGTTAATTCTCGGGCTGATTTTCTTTAGTCATGCCACCAATCTGTTGGTTTTCCTGGCGGGAAGTTTGTCGAAAGTGAGTCCCCCGTTTGTACAGGAAGGTCAGAAAGCGGCCCAGTCTACGGTAGCTGATCCGCTACCGCAGGCATTGGTTTTAACCTCCTTGGTGATTGGCTTCGGAATTACGGCATTTGCACTGGTATTGATTTATCGTTTTTACCAATCGTCAGGTACGGTTGATTTTGACCAACTAAAAGAAGATTAGCGGATGGAAAACCTGCTCATGTTACCTTTGGTTCTTCCTGTTTTGGCGGCCATTGTTAGTTTGTTTGCCAAAAACAGCCTGAACTTCCGAAAGGCTTCGGGAGTGTTTTTCACGCTGGCACAGCTGGTCGTGGCTGTCATCATTCTGGTTAAAGTCTACCGCGATGGCATTTTGGTTTTGCATGTAGGTAGTTGGCCTGCTCCGTTTGGCATTACGCTGGTTGCCGATATGTTCAGCGCTATCATGCTGTTCTTTGCCGGGCTCATCGGCTTTACCGTGTCGGTTTATGCACTGGGATTGATGGACGAGCGGCGCCTGAAGTTTCATTTCTATTTGTTGTTCAATATCCTCCTGCTGGGAGTCAACGGGGCATTTATCACTGGCGACGTATTCAATCTCTATGTCTGGTTCGAAGTGATGCTTATTGCGTCGTTCGTTTTGATTACGCTGGGCGGAGAACGCAAACAGCTGGAAGGAGCGGTAAAATATGTGACCATCAATATGGTTTCCTCGATGCTTTTTCTGGCGGCAGCCGGATTGCTTTACGGAAAAATGGGAACGCTGAACATGGCGGATTTGGCGATGAAATTGCAGAACGACCCTTCGTCGAACCTGGTAGCCAGCTCGGCTATGTTGTTCTTCATCGCCTTCGGCATCAAAGCCGCGGTTTTCCCTTTCTTTTTCTGGTTGCCTGCATCGTATCACACGCCGCCGGTAGCGGTGACCGCACTTTTTGCCGGACTTTTGACCAAAGTTGGCGTGTATGCCATGATCCGGTTCTTCACTCTGTTTTTTATTCCGCTTGGCGGAATTTGGAAAGAGCTGTTTTTAATAACAGGTGGTCTCACCATGCTGATTGGGGTGTTCACTGCTGCATCGCAGTATGATATCCGGCGGATTTTGTCATTCCACATCATTTCCCAAATCGGTTACATGATTATGGGACTCGGCTTTTTCACACCGCTCGGGATTGCCGGAGCGATTTACTATATGGGGCACAACATTGTTGCTAAAACCAACACATTTATGGTGGGAGGAATGGTGAGCAAGTTGAAAGGAACTTTCGAGCTAAAAAACATTGGCGGTCTCTACAAAACAAAGCCGTATCTGGCATTGCTGTTTATCATTCCGGCATTTGCGCTGGCTGGTGTTCCGCCGCTCTCCGGCTTCTTTGGAAAATTTATTCTGGTAAAAGCCGGTTTCGATTCGCATCATTTCTTCGTGACAGGTATCTCGTTGTTTGTGGGGCTTATTACCCTGTTTTCAATGATAAAAATCTGGAATGAAGGATTCTGGAAAAAACAGCCGGAGGAAGCTGAGGAAGTCGTGAATTACGCGGAAAAGAAGGTGGGCTTTGCCTTAGTTTTTCCATCGGTTGTGCTGGCGCTGTTTTCTATCGGAATGGGAGTGGCCGTTGGCTTCTTCTTCGATTTTTGCATGACGGCAGCGCAACAGTTGCTCGAGCCATCGGCTTACATCAATGCTGTTTTAGGAAAATAATACCGGAAAGCTATGAGGTATATCTTGGTGAAAATAGTTCAGATCATCGCGTTTGCAGGGTTCTATCTCTGGGAGCTGATGAAAGCCAACCTGGTTTTGGCGTATGATATTTTAACGCCGACGCACCATATGAGACCGGGCATTGTGGAGATTCCGCTCGATATCAAAAGCGATTACGAGATCATGACATTGGTGAATCTAATCACCATGACTCCCGGGAGTTTAAGCCTTGATGTATCGAAGGATAAAAAAAGGTTGTATGTGCATGTTTTATACCTCGAAGATGCCGATGCCTACCGCGAAGAAGTCAAATCGGGCCTGGAAAGAAGAGTAAAGGAGGTGTGGTCATGATACTGCTTTCGACCGTCATTACCGATGCGGCCAATATTGCTATGGGCATGTTGCTGCTCGCATTCTTTTTGGCTTTCTGGCGATTGGTGAAAGGTCCCAGTTTGCCCGATCGGGTTGTGGTGCTGGACTTAATTGCTTCTCTTGTGATTGGCATCACACTGGCCATTACCTTTTTAAGCGGAGAAAAAGTGTACCTGAACGTAGCCGTGATGATTGCACTCATCACATTTATGGGAACCGTGGCTTTTGCCATCTATCTAAAGAAACGTTATCATGATAAGTGAATGGATTTCGGCCATATTGTTGGTTTTAGGTGCCTTCTTCATGTTGTTGGCAGCCATCGGAGTGTTGCGTTTTCCCGACTTATATATCCGGATGCACTCTGCGACTAAGGCGTCGTCGTTTGGCGCGTTACTAATGTTAGTGGCGGTTTCCATCCATTTTCCCGTTGCTTACGTGATCATCGAAGCAGTGCTGGTCATCATTTTCATTTTCCTAACAGCTCCGGTCGCATCACACATGATCGGACGGATTGCCCACCTGTTAAAAGTGCCGAAATGGGAAAAAACTATAGTCGACGAGTTGGAAAATCGAATTGATTATGATGAAGAGAACGGTAAAATTGATATTTAATCTTATGCTTTAATATATGATGTATAATCATCAGGTTATTAATTTACTCGTTTTATTCCGGAGAAGTTTTCACGAAAGGCTGAAGGCGTACATCCTTCCATTTTCTTAAAGAATCGGTTGAAGTTAGCCAGGTTATTGAAGCCAGACTTGTAGGCAATCTCCGAAACGCTCATATTTGATTCAATTAACCACCTTGAAGCAAGGCTAATCCGGTAGTGATTCAGGTATTCCACAAACGTTTTTCCGGTTCGTTGCTTGATGAACCGACTGAATGATACTTCTGTCATGTTCAGCAATTGTGCCACATCTTCCACTTTGATTTTCCGGGCGTAATGTTGCTGAACGAAATCATGCACCTTCTTGATTTTTCCACTGTTGTAGAAGTCATCGTTTTTCGCCATCACAGAAGAAAGCATCTGTTGTCCGCGTGAATTAGCTAGGTCGAACAACAATGAAACCAATTCCATCAGCGCGTCGATGCCGCTTTTGTGCGCCAGGCTCATGATGCGGGGCTGTAGCATGTGGATGGTCTCTTCGGAAAAGGCAATACCGCGTACCGATCGGTCCAGCATGTCTTTCACCGGTTTCATAATGTTGCGGTCCAATAGGGTTTGGTGAAACAGGTCGTGGTGAAACTGGATGGTGATTTCGTGGATATCCGGAGAGTGACATTCGCCCTGTTCCCACACATGCATCAGGTTCGGTCCGGTCAATACCAATTCCCATTTCCCGATAGGTGCCCGGTGTTCGCCGACAACCCGAACTGCATCTTCCGCATTGTAAATAAAGTTGATCTCGTATTCCGGGTGGAAATGTAACGGAAAGTCGAAGTTGAGCTTCTTTCGATCGAAAACCAGCAGGCAATCGCCTTCGGTCAGTGGTGTGATCTCGCGTTGAGGATTGGCTGTATCAATGCTCATAATGATGAGTTGTTAGGAAAAGTACAGGATTTTGACGAAATAGTATTTGAAGAATGCAAGTATAGCAAATACTTTTGAGACTGGATATTCTTGTTAAAACAAGGGTGTTGATAGCTGGTTGTTTGGTTTTGTCTTCTGATGTATGCTGTTTATCGCCTTGTTGAAGTTGAAATAGTATTGAATTCAGGAAAGGAAATGGTCAAGCCGGTCAAACCAGCTATTTTTAGAAACTAACGATTCAAACCCTGTAAATGAAGCTTGGAATTATTGATATATCCGTCATTTTCGGATATCTGATGCTGACCGTGGTTATCGGACTTGTATTGCGGAAGCGTGCGCAAAAAGACAAATCAGCTTATCTGCTTGGCGGAAATCGCCTCCCCTGGTACATGTTGGGCCTCTCGAATGCGTCCGGAATGTTCGATATCTCCGGAACGATGTGGCTGGTGACCATCACCTTTGTTTATGGTCTGAAAAGCGTTTGGATTCCATGGCTTTGGCCGGTTTTCAACCAGATTTTCCTGATGGTATTCCTTTCCGTCTGGGTACGACGCTCGAATGTGACTACCGGAGCAGAATGGATTGGTACCCGGTTTGGGAAAGGCCGCGATGCTGCCATGTCGCATGCAGTGGTTGTGGTGTTTGCATTGATTACCTGCCTGGGATATCTCGCTTATGGTTTTATCGGACTGGGAAAATTTGTGCAGATATTCATTCCGTGGAGCGTGGTGCAACCGTACATTCCTTTTCATGTTCCGGTTGAATACGTGCCGCACATTTATGGAATTATCTTCACCTTCTTTGCCGTATTCTATTCGGTTTTGGGCGGAATGTCGGGAATCGTCTGGGCCGACGTGCTGCAATATCTTATCATGACGGTTTCGGCTTTTGTGATAGCTTTCATTGCGATGGGCGCTTTGGGACACAGTACCCTGAATGTGCCGGATGGCTGGATGAATCCTTTCTTCGGATGGAAGCTTCACATGGACTGGTCGCATATTATCGCGGAGGTGAATGAAAAAATTGCTTCGGACGGCTACTCGCTCTTCAGCATCTTCTTCTCCATGATGTTGTTCAAAGGCGTGCTGGTCAGTTTAGCCGGGCCTGCCCCGAACTACGATTTGCAGAAGATTCTCTCGACCAAGTCACCAAAGGAAGCAGCCATGATGAGTGGTTTTGTGAGTGTTGTGCTCATGCCGGTTCGTTACCTGATGATTGCCGGATTTGCTGTGTTAGCGCTGCTTTACTACGACAAACTGAATTTGGTTGTGGCTGGTCACATCGATTTTGAGCAGATTCTTCCGTCGGCGATTAACGAATTCGTTCCGGAAGGATTTACCGGGTTATTGCTGGCCGGACTGTTGGCGGCCTTCATGTCGACTTTTGCGGGAACGCTGAATGCTGCCCAGGCGTACATTGTCAACGATATTTACCTGAAATACCTGAATCCAAAGGCATCCAAACGACAAATTAATGTGACAACCTATGCCACCGGAGTGTTGGTGGTAGTTGTCAGTATCTTCTTCGGAATATTTGCCACCGATGTCAATTCGATTTTGCAATGGATTGTGTCGGCGCTGTACGGAAGTTACGTGGCTTCCAATGTGCTGAAATGGTACTGGTGGCGCTTCAACGGTCACGGTTTCTTCTGGGGCATGGTGGCCGGAATGGTTCCCGCGCTGGTTTTCCCGTACATCTTCACCGAAACGCTCGACCTCTATTATTTCCCGCTTATTCTCATTATTTCCGTGGGCGGAAGTATCATCGGAACCTACATGGCGCCGCCCACCGATGAAGAGACTTTGAAAAGCTTTTACAAAAGTGTTCGTCCGTGGGGATTCTGGAAACCGGTTCATGAGCTGGTCATGGCAGATGATCCGGGCTTCCGCAAGAACAAAAATTTCTACCGCGACATGTTCAATGTGGTGCTTGGTATCATCGCGCAAACCGGGCTGGTGCTGGCTCCTATCTACCTCGTGTTGAAGAAAAATCTGGCACTGGGAATTTCTCTGGCTATCGTAGCGGTGGTTGCCATTATCATGAAGAAAACCTGGTGGGACAAGCTGGTAGAAGAGGAAGGCTAGTTCACCTGATGGAATAATAGACTATAAATAACCTGATTGAAAATAACATCAAACGAAAGATGACTCAATATTTTGAAAACCGATTGACCCAACTGAAGGAAAGACAGGAGGAATTGCTGACCCGGAAGAATATAGCAGAGTTCTCGGTCAACGGCATTTACGAGCGGTACCGTTATCCGGTATTGACAGGTGCTCATGCTCCGTTGCACTGGCGTTTCGATTTGTCGCCCGAACGCAATCCTTATTTGCTGGAGCGCATTGGGGTGAATGCGGCTTTTAATGCCGGTGCCCTGAAATTCGGCGATAAATATCTGTTGGTCGCCCGGGTGGAAGGCTGGGACCGGAAATCTTATTTCGCGGTAGCGGAAAGCCCGAATGGTGTGGACAATTTCCGGTTTTGGGAACGACCTATCACGATTCCGCAGCTGGAAGATCCCGATATCAATGTATACGACATGCGTCTGGTGACACATGAAGATGGCTGGATTTACGGCATCTACTGCACAGAGCGCAAAGATCCTAACGCGCCGAATGGCGATACCAGTGCCGCAGTTGCCAATGCAGGCATTGTTCGTAGCAAAGACTTCATCAACTGGGAACGCCTGCCCGACCTGATTTCCAATACAGGTCAACAAAGGAACGTCGTATTGCATCCCGAATTCGTCAATGGGAAATACGCCGTCTACACCCGCCCGCAGGATGGTTTCATTGATGTAGGGAGCGGCGGAGGAATTGGTTTCGGTTACATCGATGACATGAGAAATCCGGTGGTTCAGAACGAGACCATCATTCACCAGAAAGCCTACCACACGGTTTACGAGTTGAAAAACGGACTTGGTCCGGCACCGATCAAAACGGAGAAGGGTTGGTTGCAGTTGGCTCATGGCGTCAGGAATACCGCTGCCGGCTTGCGTTATGTGCTGTACCTTTTTATGACCGATTTGCACGATCTGACGAAAGTTACCCACCTACCGGGAGGATATTTTATGGCGCCGGAAGGAGAGGAGCGCATCGGCGATGTTTCGAATGTATTGTTTGCCAATGGTTGGATTGCCGATGACGACGGAACGGTCTATATTTACTATGCGTCATCCGATACACGAATGCATGTAGCTACAACTACTGTTGATAAATTAGTTGATTATGTGGTTAATACGCCTGAAGATCGACTAGCGTCTCATCGCTCGGTCGAAAACATCAACGCACTCATCGATTCCAATAAAGGTTTGTACTGATGCCGATTTCTGTCGAAACATATTTGGGTGAATTGAGCCGGGAGCTGAAAAATATCCTGAGCTACTGGCAAACCTACATGCCCGATGTAAAGCACGGTGGTTTTTACGGCCTGCTCGACGGGCAAAACCGCCCGGACAAAGAAGCGCCCAAAGGCGTTATCCTGAATACACGCATTTTGTGGACGTTCTCCGCGGCTTGCATGCACTCGTTCTCGGAAGAGAAAAAGGCAATGGCCGACCGGGCTTTTCAATACCTGGAAACATATTTTCGCGACAAGCGATATGATGGAGTGTACTGGGAACTTGATTACTTGGGAAAGCCTCTGAATCCGCGGAAGCAGATTTACGCTCAGGCATTTGCTGTATATGCATTGTCTGAATATTACAAGCTGACGTCAGAGTCGGCAGTACTCGACTGGCTCTTAGAACTTTTCCATTTGCTGGAAGAGAAAGCTGTCGACCGCGAAAACGGGGGTTATATTGAGGCTTTCGCCGAAGATTGGAGCGAGCTGGACGATTTGCGCCTAAGCGAAAAGGATGCCAACGAGAAAAAGGGAATGAACACCCATATTCATCTGCTGGAAGCATACACCAACCTGTACCGTATGCACCGAACGGAAGAAGTGGGAGCTGCGTTACGACAGCTCATCGAATTGATGCAGGAATATTTCGTTGGAGACGACTATCATTTAAAGCTGTTTTTCGACGAAAAGTGGAACGTAAAGAGTTCGGTCATCTCCTACGGTCATGATATCGAAACCTCATGGTTGATTTACGAAGCAGCCGAAGCGTTAGAGGATGAAGCGTTATTAGAGGAACTGAAGCCGATGTTGCTCGGAATGGTTGACACATTTTTGAAGGAAGGAGTGGACAGTGCCGGCGGCGTAATGAATGAGCTGAATGCGGAAACCGGCCATCTGGATACCGATCGTCATTGGTGGCCACAGGCTGAAGCGATGGTGGGACTGGCTTATGCCTACCGGATGAGCGGCGATGATCGATATCTCGGAAAGGCGCTGAAAATATGGACATTCATTAAGGAATTCATCATTGATCACCGGAAGGGCGAATGGTTTTGGAAGGTCGATCGGTATGGTAATCCCGACCTGAGCGATGAAAAAGCCGGGTTCTGGAAATGTCCCTATCACAATTCCCGGGCTTGTCTGGAAATCGGGCGTCAATTGGGTTAACGCAACAAACTTCTCTGTTCTAAAGCGGTATCGGGAGGTTCAAGAATAAGCTCATATTCTTTCACATAGGTTTGTATTACTGAAAAAGGGTGACCTGTTTGTGGGGCACCCTTTTTTGTTTCACTATCTAATCTCGTATGAAAGCAGGCCTGGGCGTCTTTAACCGGTTGACCAGGATAAAGACGACGAACGCTGCGATGATACCAAAGAAAATGGGGTCGAGTCCGTAGGGTAAATCTTTTTTGATAAGCGTTAATGTAATGGTCAGCGTTCCACCCGTGACCATCGACCAGAAAGCAGCACCGGGATCCTTTCGTTTGAAATAGAGAATTCCGAGAACGGGAATTAATAAGCCGGACACCATAAAGGCGTAGGAATAAAGCATCAGCTCGAGCACGTTCTGCATACTGGAAGCCAGCAGAATGGCGAACACTCCTACAATAATGGTGACTATCTGGGGAATAACCATTTTCCCCCGTCCCGATTTGCCTTTAAACTTGAAGATGTCCGTCAGGATATTTCCGGATGCAGCCATCAGACAGCTATCGGCGGTCGACATAACGGCCGAGAAGTATGCGGCCAGCATCAGTCCCATCACACCGGTCGGGAGGACGTATTTCAGCAGCAGCGGAAGTCCCAGCTCGGCATCGATGCTATTCACATTGGCAAAGCCGGCGTCGGCAAACATTCCCTGAATAGTTGCCACACGCGAGAACATTCCCAGCAAAACACCCATGAACGACATCAGCGGATATTCGAATAAGCCGGCAATGTACCAGGCACGTTTGGCCGTTTTTTCATCCTTACAGGCATAAATCCGCTGGTAAAGCGTCATCCCGATAAACCAGATGGGAATAATGGTAATACTCCAGTTGATGATTTTCGCAATGGAGATATTCTGCAGCGAGAAAAATTTGTCGGGCAAAGTGGCAGAGATGCCGTCCCATCCTCCAATTCCGATAAAACCCAGTGGAATTCCGATGAAAACCAGGCCGAACATCAGGATGGCCCATTGAAAACTGTCGGTGTAAATCACGGCTTTCAATCCGCCGAGACCAGTATAAGCGACAGCAATTACCCCCATCACAATCAGGGCGATTTTGGTATCGATCTCTGGGAAAGTCGCGGTAGCCAGTTTAGCGCCGGCCAGCAGCTGCGAACTCGTAAAACCGATATAACCAATCGCCGAAATGATTCCGGCAGCAAACGCAACTCGTTTATCGTAGTGGGTTCCCAGTAACTGGGGAAAGGTGAGTAAATTTTTTTCCCGGGCTGAATTAAAAATCTTTGGAATAAGAATGACGGCACTCAGCCAGGCACCAATCAATCCGGTGAACAGCATCCAGCTTCCCGAAAGGCCCATCACAAATCCCAGTCCGCCAAGTCCGATGGAGAATCCACCACCGACGTCGGTAGCAACCACTGAAAGACCGATGTGAAAGCTTCCCATTTGGCGTCCACCCACGTAATAATCTTCCTCACTTTCATTCTTCCGGTGGTGGTAAATACCAATAGCTAAAACAACAATGAAATAAATAATCAGAACGACTGCATCAATCAATGTCATATGAATTCGATATTTTGATTAGGCTAACAAAAGGTTTCGGTATGAATATTTTTTTTGATAATACCCGGATGTATTTCCTGCAAAAGGGTTAGGCGGAATGGGGCTTACGATGTACCCCGGATTTCCGGCGACGGGTATCGGTTATTCATCTGTCTCAGCGATGAACATAAAAAAAGGGAGAGTCATACCGAACTGGCTCACCCTTCTGTGAAATTTCCTTAAAATTAATCAATCGAAGGCAAGTCACCAAAAGCAATCGGGCTGGCTGGTTGCAGCCTTTGTCGCTACTATTCTTACATTAAAAGCCTTACGGCAGAAATAAGAAAGGCCTGAAAATCTGAGGCAGCCGTTGTTTCTACCGGCAAAATGAACGAAATCCGGCGTTCGGCGGTTATTATGAGCAAACAGACTTAACCTGAACAAATAACAACAATGGACAAAAAAATCAAGCCGAATATCCCCGCATATTTTTACTGGAGCGCCACCATCGCCCTGATGATTGTTTTCCTGATTGTTGGCCGCAGTATTCTGGTACCGCTGGCGTGGGCCATTTTGTTCTCATTCCTGCTGGTTCCCCTGGTAATTTTCCTGGAAAAGCATGGCTGGAAACGGCCGCTGGCTATCCTGACATCGCTGGTACTGTTTCTCATCATTATCGGAGCGCTCTTTTATTTTCTCGGCTCGCAGGTGGTGGCCATCAGTAGTGAGTTGCCTTCCATTACCGGGAAGTTGTCGGTTTACATCAACGATGCCAAAGATTTTATTGAGGCACACTTAAATATCATTCCTCAGGGAAGCGATTTGCAAAAGCTGTTGGTTGGACAAGTGGAGAAAGTGGCTTCGTACTTTTTGAAACACGTAACCACCATCGGCCAAACGCTCATGTATGTTTTCCTGATGCCGGTGTTCGTCTATTTTCTGTTGTACTACCGTGAATTACCTGCCAAATTTGTGCGCGAGCGCTACCGCGATCGGGAAAACCGCGAATCGGTGAGTCATGTCTTCTTCAAAATACAGAAGATGATTGAGAAATACCTGGTGGGCGTTCTCTGGTTAACGGCAACAACCGCGGTGATGGATTTCATTGTCTTGATCAGTTTGGGCGTGAATTACGCGCTGTTCTTTGCGGTAATGATTGCCCTGCTGAACCTGATTCCGTACGTGGGAAACCTGATTGCCATGATTGTGGTGGTAGGCTACGCGCTGCTCACTTCCGATTCGTTGCTTGTTCCACTACTCACCCTCGGGTTGCTCTGGGCAGCCAATATTTTGCAGGAAAACCTGGTTCGTCCGTGGCTGGTGGGCTCTTCCACCAAAATCAACGCATTTGTCGTGCTCATATCGGTTATCGTTGGTGGTATGGTTTGGGGCGTGTCGGGTATGGTGTTGTTCATCCCGATTGTCGGCGTCGTCAAAATTATATTGGAAGAAGTTCCAACACTACGGCCTTTCGCTGTTTTTCTTAGCGATACCGGAAAAGTGACAGAGGAAGAGGAACCTGAAAAACAGGATACCGAATCGGAAGAATCATAGTTTTTTATCTTCCGCCCTTTTTATTTCCCGTCGGAGGATTGCCGAAAATGCTTTATCTTGCCATCTGAATCAAAAATTAAAACCAAATTGAACAATGAGTAAATTAGTTATTGGCAGCTATGAAGAGTTTGCGGCGTATGATGGCAAGGATTTGGGAACATCAGAGTACCTGAAAATTACCCAGGATCAAATCAACCTGTTTGCCGATGCCACCCTCGATCACCAGTGGATTCACACCGATCCCGAAAGGGCAAAAACCGAAAGCCCGTTCAAAAGCACCATCGCGCACGGTTACCTGACTCTGTCGGTATTGCCTTACCTGTGGGAGCAGATCGCTGAGTTCCACAACGTGAAAATGCTGGTGAACTACGGAATCGATAAGCTGAAATTTATGGAAGCGGTACGTGTCGACAGCGAAGTTCGGCTGCACGCCAAAGTGAATTCCATCATGAATCTCCGGGGCATCACCAAGGCACAGCTCGACGTAACGCTGGAAATCAAAGACAGCAAAAAGCCGGCGCTCACTGCCACACTGATTTTCCTCTACCATTTCGAATAAACATCCGGTTTCCTGTAAGCCGGGTTGACGGAAATCACCATGAAACATGTTTTCCGCATGCTCGTCTTATTGGCAGGATTAATCATATCTACAAACGTCGCTGGTTTCCTGGCGGCGTTTGTTTTATCCGTACTTTCCCCTCATCCCGGGCCTCCGGTTTGCCCGGAAAAGAAACCGGTTTACGTTACCACGAACGGTGTTCACCTGAGCATCATCGTTCCCCTTAACCAGCTCGATACCGCTTTCGCGGAAGAATTAAAGCTCAATCCAGACACTCGTTTCGTTTCCTTCGGCTGGGGCGATCGTGGCTTTTACCTCACTACACCTACCTGGGCCGACCTCACTTTCAAAACAGCTTTTCGTGCACTTTTCCTGAGAACACCATCAGCCATGCATATCGATGATTACCGCTTTCGCGGAAACTCGTGGCATGAAGTACAGCTTTGTCCGGAACAACGAAAAAAGCTACTTGCTTATATCCGAACCTCTTTCACTACCGACAGCCTTGGTC
This sequence comes from Prolixibacter sp. DSM 2831, assembly GCF_056493735.1. NCBI lineage: Bacteria > Pseudomonadati > Bacteroidota > Bacteroidia > Marinilabiliales > Prolixibacteraceae > Prolixibacter > Prolixibacter sp. DSM 2831. The sequence goes on along the minus strand of NZ_CM151379.1, from coordinate 4,861,410 downwards.
ACATCATCGAAATACCTCACGCGGGCTACACGCCTTCCGATCGTTTTTTCGAAGCCAATGGCCATTTCACCTGTTTCCACACCTGCAATGTGTGGGTGAACGATGCGTTGAAAACAGCTGACATTTACACGTCTATATGGTCGCCGTTTGATAAAGGAGTGTTGTTTCACTTGAAGAAACGGGAAAAACGCAAATGAAAAACCCCGGCACAGGGCCAGGGTCTTTAAATTTATAATGATAAAGTGGATTAATCCATTAATAAAATTTCCGGAAGCCGATGATTTCACGTACTTCCTTGAGGGTTTGAGATGCCGATGCACGAGCTTTTTCGGCGCCCATTTTGGCTACTTTTCCCAGATAGGCATCATCCTTCACAATCTCCTCAATTCGCTCCCGTATGGGCGTTGTAAAGTTGATGATGTCTTCAGCCAACTGCTTTTTCAAATCGCCGTAACGGATAGAGCAGTTGTTGTAAGCATCGTCGAAATGTTTCACTGTATCAGGCGTCGAAACCACGTCCATCAGGGTAAACAGGTTCTGAATGGGCTCCGGCTTTTCCTGGTTCATCTCGGTTGGACCGGAATCGGTTACCGCACGCATCACTTTCTTGCGGATGCTTTTGGGATCTTCGGCCAAACCAATGGCGTTACCTTCCGATTTACCCATTTTTCCTGAACCGTCCAGTCCGGGGATTTTGATCATATCCTTTCCGTCGAATGTGAAAGGTTTGGGAATCGGGAACTCTTCCACCTTGTACATCCGGTTGAAACGGCGGGCAAATGTACGCGCCATTTCCAGGTTTTGCTCCTGATCTTTTCCTACCGGGACAAAATGTGCTTTGTGGATGATAATGTCGGTCGCCATCAGCACCGGATAGGTCAACAGGCCGGCATTCACGTTATCGGGTTGCTTCCGGGCCTTATCTTTAAATGAAGTCGTTCTTTCCAACTCGCCCAGGTACGCATTCATGTTCATGAAAGTGTACATTTCGGTAATTTCCGGAACATCGCTTTGTATAAACAGCGTGGCTTTTTCCGGATCGAGTCCGCAGGCAAGGTATTCCGAAAGTACCTGCCGTACATTTTGATACAGGTGATCGGGGTGGGGGTGCGTGGTCAGCGAGTGAATATCGGCAATGAAAAAATAGCAGTTCATGTCATGCTGCATCTGCACGAAATTCTTTACCGCCCCGAAATAGTTTCCCAGGTGAAGGTTCCCGGTTGAGCGGATTCCGCTAACGACTGTAGGCACTTTGGTGGTCATATCGTTGTGTTGTTATGATTTGCTTATGAATAAAACAGATGCAAAAATAGCAAATGTTCCCGAAAGGGGAAGGATGAATACGCTTCGGCTTAGGCAAATTGAACCATTTTGAAGAAGAAGTTCATAAACGAGATATCCTTTTGGACGGATTTACTTTCGTAATTTTTAGTCTATTCTGGAACTTTCGGTATTTTTATCAGGTGAATTCTTTTATCCTATTCGTAAACAAAACTCATAAAACCAATGACTCGAAACATTCTTCCTTTCCTTACCGGAATATTGTTGTTGGCAGTCGCATGCCAGCCAACTAAGAAAACTGTTCAGGAACCGGAGGCGCTCACCGACTTTGTCAATCCGTTTATTGGAACGGCAGGTCACGGACATACCTATCCGGGAGCGGCTTATCCCTTCGGACAGATACAGTTGAGCCCCGATAACGGCGTTTCGGGCTGGGACTGGTGTTCCGGTTATCACTATTCCGACAGCATCATTTCCGGATTTTCCAATTTACATCTGAGCGGAACCGGCATCGGCGATTTGGCCGATCTTTCTTTCCTTCCGGTGAATGAGCCCGTAACTTACAAGCCGGGTGAAAAGAACGCCGACTTTACCAAAAAGTATGCAGCTACTTTTTCGCACGATGAAGAGATGGCTTCGCCGGGATATTACGCGGTTACTTTGCAGGATCGCGATGTTCGGGCCGAAATGACAGTGACAGAGCGTTCCGGATGGCAGCGTTATACTTTCCCAGACGAGGGAGAGCACAACATTATGCTGAATCTCGGCTTTGCCATCAATTGGGACAAGCCTTATGCAACAGACATCACGGTAGTGGATGATCATACCATTACCGGAAAACGCTTTTCGCATGGATGGGCGGCCGACCAGCACGTTTTCTTCGTAGCCCGGTTCAGTGCGCCAATTCAGAAATCGAAAATTTTTGATGCGCCGACGGATGCCGAGAAAGTAGGCGTATTCACGTTCGGCGAAAGCCAGGTGATGGTGAAAGTGGCAGTTTCCTCTGTTTCGGTAGACAATGCCATGGCCAATCTCGCATCGGCACCGGAGAACTGGGATTTCGATGCAGTTCATCAGGCAGCCAGCGATGCATGGGAAAAAGAGCTCGATAAAGTTCGCATCAAGTCAAGCGATCCCGACCAGAAAACCACTTTCTACACCGCACTGTATCATACCATGGTGGCGCCGGCACTCTTCTCTGATAGAAACGGCGATTTCAAAGGCGTCGATGGCAGCACGATGAGAGCGAACGGTTACAAGCGTTACACCGTTTTCTCGTTGTGGGACACCTACCGTGCCTTGCATCCGCTGTTTACGTTTATGCACCGCGACCGCGTGAACGATATGGTGAAAACCATGCTCGACCATTACAAACAGACCGGCCTGTTACCCGTTTGGGAACTGGAAGGTAACGAAACGTTCTGTATGGTCGGTAACAGTGGCGTACCTGTTGTTGGGGAAGCCATCCTGAAAAATATTGGTGATTTCAATCGCGAAGAAGCCTACGAGGCGATGAAAAATACCATGATGTCGGATCGTGACGGACTGGATTACTACAAAAAACTGGGTTATATACCAGCGGATAAAGTGAATGAATCCGTTTCGAAACTGCTGGAATACGCCATCGATGATTATAGTGTTGCGTTGGTAGCGAAGAAACTGGGCAAAATGGACGACTACAATTACTTCCTGAAACGGTCACGGAATTTCAAGAATATTTTCGACCCGAAGACCGGTTTCTTCCGTGGGAAAAAGCTGGATGGAAGCTGGACTGGCGATTTTGATCCGGCCTATTCCAAGCATCGTCAGAGTGATTATACCGAAGGAAATGCCTGGCAGTATTTGTGGGAAGTTCCACAGGATGTACCCGGTTTGATTGATTTGCTGGGTGGCAAAAAAGCTTTCGCTGACAAGCTCGACACTTTGTTTGCTTTGAAACACGGTGTAAAAGGAGCCGAAGCTTCTCCCGATATTTCCGGCTTGATTGGTGGGTATGCGCAAGGGAACGAGCCCGGTCATCACATCACCTACCTGTTCAATTATGCGGGCGAGCCATGGCGGACACAGGAGCTGAACCGTCAGATTCAAACCGAAATGTACTACAACGCACCGGATGGTCTTTGTGGAAACGAAGACTGCGGTCAGATGTCGGCCTGGTACGTGTTTAGTGCGCTTGGATTCTACCCGGTCAGTCCTTCCGACCAGCAATATCAGTTAGGTTCTCCGATTGTGCAGGAAGCGCAGATTACCGTCGCTCCCGGCAAGGTGTTCACCGTAAAAGCACCGAATGCATCGGAGGATAACCTGTATGTACAGTCGGTGAAACTGAACGGACAGGAGTTGCATCGTTCGTACATCACGCAGGACGAAATTATGAACGGTGACACACTGGTCTTCGATATGGGACCGGAACCCAACAAGCAACTGTTTCAGTAAAGATATTGTCAAGGAATTTGTTCCCGTAGCTCAACCCGTCAGGCTTCCAAAACCTGACGGGTTTTCTTATTATTGCAAAGGCAAATTCAGCAGGAAACTATTCTGCCGGAATCTTGTTCTCTATTCTGATTTGGACAAAAGTGTAACCTAATCAATTTAAATCATCATGGAATCAGGAAATTCTATCTGGTCGGCAGCTGTATTGTTATTTCTACTGATGGACCCGATTGGTAACATACCCATTCTGTTGGCAGTGCTGAAAGGAATTGAACTGAAACGTCAGCGAACTATCATCATCCGGGAGTTGCTGATTGCTCTGGGGATTTTGGTGTTTTTCATTTTTACCGGAAGACCTATGCTGAACTTTATGCACCTGCAAAAAGAGGCGGTGACCATTGCCGGAGGAATTATCCTGTTAATTATTGGCTTGCGGATGATTTTCCCGAAGCCGGAAGGAGTGATGGGACAAACCCCTGGCGGTGAACCTTTTCTTGTTCCGATTGCCATACCGATGATTGCTGGGCCGTCCGTCCTGTCCATGTTAATCCTGATGTCGCAGGGGAGCCCCGGTAACCGTGTCAGTTTGGTTCTTTCGTTGGTGATTGCCTGGATTATGTCCTTCATTATTCTGTTGGTGGCACCGGCTCTTATCAAAGTGCTGAAACAGCGCGGACTGATTGCTCTCGAGCGCTTCATGGGAATGATTCTGGTGATGATGGCCGTTCAGATGCTGTTGGATGGTTTTAAGCAGATACTTTGATAGTTAGCTTATTGTTGATTTTTCATCCGTAACTTCAAATCACCCCTTTCTTTTCCAGCGAAGTCTTCATTTCCCGGTGATGCTTTTGGAAGTTGATGTCGATGGTGTGTAGGAGTTTCCTGACTTCGGGATTGTCCTTCACGTTATCGATCAGCGGATCGATTTTGAGGAAAAGAATCACCCAGTAGTAGTAGTCCTGTTGCTCTGAAAAAAGCTTCAACTGCTCAATTGCGTTGGACGTTTGGTTTTCGTAGGCATAGTACATCGCCAGGCTTAGGTGCTTGTATATGGATTGATCGCCTTCCGCGAAAACTTTGTATTTCTGCAAATATTCAGCTGATTTTTCGGTTTCTCCGACCTGGGCTAACACCAATCCGATTTTGGCGTCTTCGCCCGGGAAAATCGCCAGGTGATACTTTTCTTTGGCAGCGATGAACGGTTGGTAATAGCGATAAGCACTTTCGTAATCGCGCTGGTAGTAACAGATTTTTCCTACCTCCTGCAAAACGTCCAACCGGGTAGTATCCTTTTTCAGCACGGCAATCAGACGAGTCCGTAATTTTTGTAAGTCTGGATTCCGGGCGTACTGAATGTACGCTTTCACATATTGAGAGTAGAGATTATCGGGATGATACGCCAGCGATTGATTGATGTACTTTGCGGCTTCATCAACAAAACCACTTTGAATAAAGGCATTGCTAATGTGCAGGAAGATGAAACTGGCAGTCACCGAGTCATTGGCAGCAATGTCGAGTTGCGCACCTTTTAGCGCATATTCCAGGTATTTTTCCGCATTGGGAGAGTAAGTCGAATAGAAATCAGACAGAAGATTGATGACCATGGCGGAATTGGGATGATATTCCAGCGCTTTCAGCAGGTAGGGTTCGGCCAGTTTGTACTCCCTGCTGTGCATATAGAAAAGCGCCTTCGCCATCAAACTCTGTGGCAACTGTGAATCGTAAAGCAGTGCTTTATCGGCATTCTCGTTGATTTCGGCACCGTATTGTTTTTCGGTTTGACTAATGTCCAGATAATAGTAAGCAATGGCGATATCAGCGTAGGCGCGGGCAAATGTCGGGTCGTGTTCCACCGCTTTTTTGAACAAGGGGAGGGCTTTTTTCAGTCCTTCGCCGGTGCCTTTGTGGAAATATTCCTGTGCTTTCAGAAAATAGTCATAAGCAACCAAATTCCGGGTTGGTACTTTGTCAATGCGCTCTTGTTCTTCCGGCGTGATAATGACCTGAATCTTCTCAGCGATGTTTTTAGCGATTTCGTTTTGCAACGAGAAGATATCCTTCGTTTGGCGGTTGTACTGTTCTGCCCACAGATGCTTGTCGCCATCGGCCTCAATCAGCTGCACATTCAGCCGGATGTGATCCCCAATTTTCTGTCCGCTTCCTTCCACCACATAGGTCACGTTGAGCTCTTTGGCAATTTCGGAAATGAGCTCGGGATGTTGCCGGTATTTTTCCACCGAAGTGCGGCTAATCACCCGTAAATGTTGAATATTTTGCAGGTTGTTGAGGATGGATTCCATCACACCGTTGATGATGTAGACATTGGTGGAGTCGTTGCTGTCGTTGATGAAAGGCAGCACCGCGATGGACTTCTCCTGTGTTTTGGGCTTTTCGGCCATCGGACCGACGATGAGGTAGACGATATTGGCCGTAATGACCACCAGGATAATGGCCCATAACCAAACCAGACTTCTCTTTTTCTTCGGAAGTTGTTCCTGAACCGGTTCTTCTTCGGCGGAAGCCTTACCCTTTGCTTCGCCGGGCGGATAGCCGTATTGGTCGCGGAAGCATTTAGTGAAGTACGAGGTGCTGCCAAATCCCACGCGATACGATATTTCCGAAGTAGTCAGCGACGTTTCTTTCAGCAACTCCATAGCGGCCTCCAGGCGTATCTGCCGGATAAATTGACTGGCCGAAAGGTTGGTCAGCTTTTTTACCTTGCGGAGAAGGTTGGAGCGGCTCATGCCCATTTCGTGAGCCAGTTCTGACACACCAAACTGCTCGTTCGACAAATTTTCTTCAATGGCAGCGGTCGCTTTGCTTAAAAAATCGTTCTCGATGGTTCCGGATTCAGGCATGATTCAGTCAGGCATCAGTGGTTTTCGTGCAAAAGTTACGCATAAAGTTTGAAACCTCATTTCAGGCCGTTTCGTCGTCGTTTGCGTCATAATTGATATGCCTGCGTCATAATTTTCATGGCCTCTCCAAACTTGATACGATTGACGGCATGGTTGATAGGCTTTGCGTCAGCGCGTGACGGAACTTTACACTGTCAATCAAAAGTCGAAATTTAAACGATGCGGTCATGAAAACACGAATCTATTTTTTGGACAATCTGAGGACCTTCCTCATCTTCCTGGTGGTGCTGTTGCACGCCGGATTGGTTTATGAACAAGCCCTCGAAGGCAACTGGATTGTTGTCGACCCGGTGAAAAATAATTCCATTGGCTTAATCAGAATGTACCTGGACCTCTTTGTGATGTTCAGTATCTTCTTCATCTCCGGATACTTTATTCCTTATTCTTTAAAGAGTAAAAATACGTGGAGTTTCGTGAAGTCGAAACTGCAGCGAATTATGCTTCCGTGGCTGATTGCCGTGTTGACCCTGATTCCCGCTTACAAAGCGATCTTCCTTTTCTCAAGAGGATTGCCACAGGAAGCCTGGTACACTTATTTCCACGTTTTCCAACGTGCCGGAACCGACCTTTTCTTCTTTGCCAATAATCCGACCCAGAACTGGCTGTGGTTCTTACCCATCCTGTTTTTGTTCCAGATGATTTACCTGGCACTGTACAAACTCAACCTCTTATCGTTCAAAATTTCACTGAAAACGGGTGTGGTTTTGACCTTCGTCTTCGGGGTACTTTACGGTATGGTTATTTCCGAATCCGGCTTGATGGGCTGGACGCATACAGCGCTTTTCGATTTTCAGCGGGAAAGGCTGTTGCTCTATTTCATGTCCTTCCTGTTGGGAACCCTTTGCAACAAGCAGAAAGTGTTTGAATCGGGCACAAAAAATAAAAAGCTGTATATACAAGTAAATGTGATGTTGACCTTCTCATTACTGGTTTTCACGGTTGTAGCACTGAACCTGTTCTTCAATATCATCAATCCCGGAAGGAACTTCTACTTTGTTGACCCGTTTGTCGACCGGCTCTTTTACCATGTTTCGGCTGTGCTTTCGATGTTGAGTTTCCTGTATGTATTGATTTATGCGTTCCGTTTTAGCCTGAATAAAACCAACTGGTTAATGGACGAACTGAACAAAAGCTCTTATTCGGTTTACATTATTCACCTGGTCGTGATGGGAGTGATTGCGGTTGGACTGCTGTACGCACCGGTTCCCGCTTTGGTGAAATATGCCGTATTGACCATTTTGACGTACGCGGTGAGCAACCTGCTGGTAATTGTCTATCGCCGGGTTTTCCAACCGAATGTTCCATTGAAACTGGCCACCGGTGCTGTGATGGTAGGCGCATTGTTTGCCTTCATAGTAATAGGAAGTCAGAAATCAGCTACTGCTGAGCCGGAACAACCGGCAAAGCAGGTCGAAGCAAAAGCGAATCCAAAAGTCAGCCTGCACGAAGCCATTGTCATGGGTGATATGGAAGCGGTACAGCAGCACATCGCATCCGGTTCCGATCTGAATATCAAAGAATCCTCGGGTGGTTCGAGTCCCTTGATGACGGCAGCTACCTTTGGCAGGAACGAAATGGCGCTGGCCTTGATTGAAGCGGGAGCCGATGTCAACTTCCGGAACAACGATGGTTCCACGCCTTTGCACACGGCTGCATTCTTCTGCCGTACGGAAATTGTTGAAGCGTTATTGGCACATGGTGCTGATACATCCATTAAAAACAACGCCGGCTCCACAGCGCTCGAATCCGTACAGGTTCCTTTCGAAGCGGTGAAAGGTATTTACGATTATTTCGGGAAGGTATTTGGTCCGTTGGGACTGAAACTGGACTACGAACGTATCAAAACCACTCGTCCTGAAATTGCAAAACTGCTGCAACAGTCATAACTTTAATTATCTAACAGGCTAACTTGATGAAGGCTATCGTCTGCACAAAGTATGGACCTCCTGAAGTGTTACGGTTTCAGGAGGTCGACAAGCCCTCCCCCCGCGATCACGAAGTACTGGTAAAAGTACATGCTACAACGGTTACCGCCGGCGATGTTCGGATGCGGGGATTCGTTGTGCATCTTCTGTTCTGGCTTCCATCCCGTTTTATGTTGGGCTGGAGGAAACCCAAAAGTTCCGTTCTGGGCGTTGAGTTTGCTGGCGAAGTAGAATCGGTTGGTAAGGGGGTGACCCGCTTTCAGCCTGGCGACCGTGTGTATGGGGCACCGCCGTGGTTGCAGTTGGGTTGCTATGCCGAATACCTTACGGTACCGGAAGATGGCATCATAACTAAAATACCTGCCGGGAAAACTTACCGGGAAGTGGCGTCCATTCCGTTTATGGGCATTGGCGCTCTTTATTTTTTGCGGAAAGCGAATCTGCAGAAAGGTCAAAAGATTCTCATTTACGGAGCATCAGGTGCGGTGGGTACCTATGCCGTGCAACTGGCCAAACACTTCGGCGCAGAAGTAACGGGTGTGTGCAGCACAGCCAATCTCGAAATGGTGAAATCCATTGGCGCCGACAAAGTGGTCGATTACACACGGGAGGATTTTTCGAAGCTTGGCGAAACCTATGACATTGTTTTCGATACCGTCGGAAAAAGCCCTTTTACTAAATGCATCCGTTCACTGAAAAAAGACGGCGTTTACATCCTGGCCGATCAGCGGTTCATGCAGACCATTCGGGGAATCTGGACTTCACTGACCAGTCGGAAAAAAATGATCACCCATACCGCTGTGGCGAAAGATAGCGATTTGGAGTTTCTCAACGAATTGCTGGAGAGCGGAGCTGTTCGTCCGGTTATCGATCGGGTGTATCCGTTCGACGAAATGGTAGAGGCGCATCGGTATGTTGCCAAGGGCCACAAAAAAGGAAACGTAATCATCAACGTGGTATCATGACCGAAAAAATAAGTACTCAATTAATCTTAATAAACCGAAAACGGAGGAATTCAAATTGAATTTAGATAGAACAATAAGTCAAATCATCGCTTCATCACAACAAAAGGCTGCAAAAATAGCAGGCTTCATGTTCCTGTTGGCCTTTATCGTTCCTACGCTTAATTGGACTCTCATTCTTTCCAAATTTAATATTGGAACAAATGCCTCGGCGACAGCTAATCATATTTTGGACAATGTGCTACTATTCCGTCTGGGTATGACAATTGAACTGCTCATGCCGGTAGGTTTGATCATACTGGGGTGGACTCTCTATCGGATACTCAAACCGGAAAATCGGAATCTTGCTTTGCTTGCACTTCTTTTGAAGCTGGTCGAGGCCATTATCTCGGCAGTTATTGTACTGGTCGCTTTCATTGCTTTGCATCTTTTAGATGGAGAAGCATATTTGAAAGTGTTTACGCCTGAACAGCTCCAGGTTCCGTTAACTCTGATTATCAAATCACATATGGCCATATTTTCAGTTCCCATGGTATTATTGGGGCTCGACATGATGATATTTTCTTATTTGTTTTTCAAGTCAGGATATATCCCCCGGATATTGGCAGCTTTTGGGATCTTTTCATTTGCCCTCATTTTCATTCACTCCATGATGTATCTTCTGGCTCCCCAATATGCTGCCATGGCGATAAATCAAATAGTCTTCTGGCTTCCGAGCGGTCTTTTTGAATTAATAATTGGCTTCTGGCTTTTGTTCAGAAGTTTGAATATTAATCATCAAGAGATATACACTTTCACATCTAATAATCAAATACAATAAAAACAAAACGGAGGATCTAAAAATGGACGAAAAAGTAAAAATTGAAGACAAAAGTACCTGGGCAACCGGTGGTGGTTTACTGCTGGGCTTAGGCGTAGGATTCTTTTTCCTGCAAGCATCTGTATTGGCCTTTGTTGGTTGCCTTTTAGGAGGTTTGGGCCTGGGCTTGATTCTTACCGCCATCATTGGAGGACGGAAGTGAACAGACAACTAACTAAGCCATGAAAAAAGCGATTCTCATCTTATCTATGCTGGTGCTGTTCGTTGGTTGCCAGAGTCAGATCTCCAGCCGATACACCTACCAGCCACCCGGGCAAATCAACGATGGTTTTGTCACTGGGTCGCTGGATGAGGTGAACATGGATAAACGCTTAATCAGGCGGGCTGTGGAGCGGATTCGGGATGGACGCCATGGCGAAGTGCACTCGATGCTGATTTACCGCGACGGTAAGTTGGTGGTGGAGGAATATTTTCCGGGACACCAATACCAGTGGGATGCACCGAAACATTACGGAGAATGGGTGAACTGGGATCGCAATATGGCACATTGCGTGCACTCGGTAACCAAAAGCATTACATCTCTGTGCATCGGGATTGCTGTTGAAAAGGGATTTATCGATAGCGTGCAGCAGTCGATATTCGATTACCTGCCGGAATACGATTTCCTGGAAACGGCCGGTCGTGAATATATCACTATAGAGCACCTGCTGACCATGACTTCGGGCCTGGCGTGGGACGAATGGGGCGCTCCGCTGACCAGCATCAAAAATGATCAGATTGCCATCTACTTTTCCGGGATGACTCCGGTGGAATATAGCCTGGGCGCATCGCTGTTTGCACCGCCCGGGGCACACTTCAACTATTCCGGTGGAAACATGGAAATTTTGAATGCCATCCTGAAGAATGCAACCGGCGGAATGACACTGGAAGAGTTCTCGGCTGAGTACCTGTTCAGGCCGCTAAACATAGAAACCTTTGACTGGTGGCTGAAATATCAGACGGGCGAAGCGCATGCGGCTGGAGGGGTAAAGATGATTCCGCGCGACATGGTGAAAATTGGCGTGGCCATGCTCGAGCATCTGAACGGAAAGGGGCGGAAGATGCTCTCCGACGAGTGGATTTCCAATTGTGCGGAGCCTTACGGGGGAAATCACAGTATCAAAGTACCCGGCGAAGATTTGGGTAGAGTCGGTTACGGCTACACGTGGTGGACCAAGCAATACTCGGCTACCGGCCTGATGTTCTCGGCCCTGGGTTGGGGTGGACAGAAAATTGTCGTTATTCCTGAATTCAATGCCGTGGTGGTGTTCACCGGGGGAAATTACACCTCGAAAGTGAAGCAGTACCGGATTCTGAAAAACTACATCCTGGCTGCAATGGGATGAGCAAAGCGTTTGAACCAACTAACCAATGAATAACCATGATCCGAGTGTTCCGTAAAATGCGATTCGAATTTCTTTCCGGTGAGCGGTTCAGCAAATACTTGCTGTACGCAGTGGGCGAGATAGTTTTGCTCGTCATCGGAATCCTGATTGCCCTGCAAATTAACAACTGGAATACCCGCCGCATTGAGAAGGCGAATGAGAAGAAAATCTATCAGAATATCCGGCGACAGGTAGTCGACGACCGGAACGAGCTACTACGGGTACAGGCGTTCAACAACTTCTACTCGGGGCAGTACGAGTATGCGAACCAGTTGATACTGGCCAATGACCGCAGTCAAATCGACACACTGGCGATCATCGTTATGAACCTGTCGCGGTATTCCGATTTTCAACGCAGCGGCAATATTTACGAGACACTGGTGAACAGTGGAGAGTTGAAGTTGCTGAAGAACCGGGGCATTACCAGCCAGCTCCAAAAGCTGGAAGTGACCTACAATTACATGAACATGCTGGAGAAAATCCATTGGGAAATCATCATCAACGAGCTGTCACCCGAAGTGAAAGGTGTGATTAACTATGCCACGCTGAAAATCATAAAACCCGAAAAACTCTACTCCGTCGAGCTGCAAAACATCCTCATCGAGAGCCTCTTCCTGACCAAAGGTAAGGAAGGCGCCTACAACCAGGCTTTGGAGGATATCAAAACGCTGATAGCGTTAATCGATGAGGAGTTGGGAGCGGCGGAAGAAAAATAGAAATGTGCCTATATCAAGTGATTGGAAACCGCCTGCTGGGCGGTTTTATGCTTAAGGAAAGAATAAAAAAAGGCCGTATAACAAAAAATCTTAAATTAGCTTTTTAAAAGAATTAAATAACGTTAGTGGTATTCAGATAATAATTGGAGAGTTGCTTGCCTCTTGAAAAATAAAAATAGATGAATGATATTGGTGAAGTCGTAAAGCAAATATCACAGTTGTTCCCTCCATTTTGGAAGACTTGGGATTTTTGGATTTTCTTTTTGGTTGGTTTATTGAGTTTGATTGCCTCTATAAAGGCTTATGTTGAGGCAAGAGCTGCTAAACAAGCAGCAAATGAGGCTGGTAAAACTGTGAAGATTCAAACCATTACAATTGAATTGAATGAAATAATTCAAAAGCTTGACAAACTAGAATTTGATATTGAATTTCCGCAAGCTAGAGATTTCTACAGTGAAATAAACAGGAGGATTAGAAGGTTGACTTCACCTTTTAAAAAAGATGGCGACTACGAAGATGTAATCAAAAGCATCTATGAAACTTTAGACGCGACAAAGGATTCTTTATCGGAAGTTAGACCTATTGAAAGTGATACGGTTGTTGAGAACGCTGTATATTACGCAGTAGAAAAACATTTTAGTGATTTGGGTGGACAACTTGCTGAGCTTATGGGATATTTTGAAAAAAGAACAATTAAACTTGACTAATATGGGGGCAAAAGAAGAATATATCGAAATTATTAAGAAATTTATTGACGCAACAATTCAAGGTAAACTTAACTGGCGTAGACAAAATCCAACAACATTATATTTCGAGACGAGCTCTCATTTGGGAGAAAAGGCGGTTGTTTCTATTCAAAAGATTCAGGACCGGAGAAAATTGTCAACTTTTTATGTTTTTTCGGTAAAGAAATCTGCTACAAATGAAATAGTTATTAATATCGATTCTAGTTCTTATAAACCATTTCACGATTATCTTGATGAATTGTTTGGGACAGCTGATTATGTAATCGAAAAGAGAAATATTGATTTTCTGGATGGGATTATTGGTAATTTAGGAGTTGAATGAGCAAAATTTCACACGTTAAGATATATTATAACATATGCTTCAAAATAAAGAAGAATTCTGAATAAGCATCAAAAAGAAAGTCCCCGAAACTCCGGGGACTTTTCTTTTATATGTAAACTTACTTTCAAATTATTTCTGATCTTCCGTCTGCTCCTTTTGGTCCTTCACCATGTCATCCGCGGGATAAAATCCAATAAAAAGAGTTGTTTATCCGAAAATACTTCCCTAAATTGATTTGTGTAACTAACTGAAATTGAAGGCTTGATGCTAACTTATGATCATCGGTCTGACACTCATGAAGTATTTGGACGGCCTTTATCGAAGCATTATCTTTTTTGCATAACAAAAGGCTGCTAATCAACAGTCGGCTGAAATTTACCTGTAATCCGACTAACCTGCGACAGGAGGTTCCAACGATTCTTATGTCAGCCGAATATACAAACGAGTATGGTTTCCCCAATCCATACTGGCGACGCTTACTTCCCCAAAGACCTATTCATCATGTGAAAAAAGAACACCTATGAAAAACTTACTATTGATTTTTGCACTGATTTTCACGGCCTGTGCTGGATCAATGAATGAAGATGCCGACAAAGCAGCCATTATCAAGGTGCTGGCCGATGAAAGCAACTATTCCGCACAGGCAGATTCCGCTAAATGGGCCTCGTGCTGGCTTCCGACAAACAAGGGAGGCATGTTGTTTACCAATGCTCAGGGCGTTCAGGGAGATTTTGATTACAAATCGTTGGCTGAATCCATCAGCCAGATGGAGCCCTTCGATCTGGAAATGAGCCGGACGAACTTCTCATTCGTCATTGGCCGCGATGTCGCATTCGTCAGTTTCGACCAGTCTGACAACTGGGGCGGTAATGAAGGGCAGAAGAAAAAGGAATCGAGAACCTTGAAAAAAGTCGATGGGCAATGGAAAATTGTTAGCAGCAATGTAATTGATGTCTCCTCCTTTCAGAAGCCAAAATCCGCGTCATTTCACATGGCAGCCACCTCCATTCCACCCAATTCAAAGAATGGTTTTACGAATGTGGCAGGAATCGCGGGAATGACCGTTGGATACGTAGATATGCCGCAACCCATGGATTTTACCCCTCTGTTGAAAGGTCTTCCAGGAGATATGTGCACGTCGGATCATTGGGGATATGTGATTGACGGTTCTTTGCGGGTTATCTATCAGGATGGCCACGAAGAGACATTCAAAGCCGGAGAGGTATTTTACATGCCTGCACCCCATACGGTGGTGATTGATAAACATATGAAACTGGTTGATTTTAGTTCCGATAGCGAAATACAACCAGTGATGGACCACATCGCTCAAAAAATGACAGCCCAGGCAACTGATTAGTATATTTCATAAAAGACCATGCCAGCAAGAAGAAAGTCCCCGAATCTTTGGGGACTTTTCTTTTTTTTGCGGCGAATATAGAAACTAATCACCGCAAAATATGCGACAAATAATTTTTCATGCGGTGAATAAATGGTATATTTACCGCAAATATTGCGGTGAATGAAGGTTTACATCTACGAAAAGGAAGGTTGGCCCAATTTCTCATGGGATAATGAACAATTGTTGTTGCTATTGGGGAAGGTGCGTCATCTTCAGGGTAAGTTGCTTGGCAGAATGGAAGCTCTTGGCTTTGATTTGCAAAGGGAGGCCATTTTGGAAACCTTAACTCTCGACGTGCTCAAATCATCTGAAATTGAAGGAGAGCTTTTGCATCCGGAGCAGGTTCGCTCTTCTGTTGCCCGGAAGTTGGGGATGGATGTTTCCGGTTTGATTCCATCAGACAGGGATGTAGATGGTGTGGTTGATATGATGTTTGATGCAACCCACAACTTCAGGGAACCATTAACGAAAGGAAGGTTGTTTGATTGGCATTCAGCTCTTTTTCCTGCCGGGCGAAGTGGGATGTACCGAATCATCGTTGGGAGCTGGCGGGACGATTCCACAGGGCCTATGCAGGTGGTTTCCGGAGCATTGGGAAAAGAAAAAGTACATTATCAGGCTCCGGCTGCTTCAATCATAGAGCATGAAATGTCCTTATTTCTTGATTGGTTCAACTCAGATAACAAGTTGGACCTGGTCATCAAGGCAGGAATTGCGCATCTATGGTTTGTGACGGTACACCCGTTTGAAGATGGGAATGGCCGGATTGCGCGTGCCATAACCGATATGCTGCTGACTCGTTCGGATGGAATCTCTCAGCGCTTCTATAGCATGTCAGCTCAAATTCGAAAGGAAAGAAAAGCCTATTACCAGATATTGGAAAAAACGCAAAAGGAAACGGTCGACATTACTCGTTGGTTGGAGTGGTTCCTGAATTGTTTACTCAACTCTTTGTATTCATCAGATGAAACTTTGAGTACGGTTATCTTCAAGCACCGTTTTTGGAATATAAATTCAAGCCGGGTGCAAAATGAACGCCAGAAATTATTGTTGAATATGATTCTGGATGGATTTGACGGAAAACTGACGACATCAAAATGGGCTAAAATTGGCAGGTGTTCTACAGATACAGCCCTGCGCGATATACAGAATCTAATAAACAAAGGTATATTAAGAAAAACACCGGGCGGCGGCAGAAGTACCAGCTACGAGCTGATCACTCAGGTTCAGGATGAGTGATTCATGAAATAAAAAAGTCCCCGAACCCCGGGGACTTTTCTTTTTAGTAGTCTTTAATTTTCCATTTATTTCTGGTCTTCCGTCCGGTACTCTGGCTGTTCCTTCTGGTCTTTCACCATGTCTTCCGGATCGTCGAGCTGCGGGCCTTTGTTGAGGGCAGCCCAGTCGAAGTTCTCGTCCAACGGATCGAGTGCTTTCTTCGGATCGAAAATGCGTTGGTCTACCGGAACGGCTTCGTACGGCGTAAAGTCCGGCTTGTCAGTAAACATATCGGCCAAATCGGTAGCACCGGCATCGTACTGGTTTAGGTAAGGCAGGCCCAGCACATTCCAGAATGTTTTGAATAAACTGCCAAAGCTGTAGTGCACATGGCCTACGTAATGATGTTTCGCGTAAGGCGAAATCACCATCAGCACGCTGCGGTGCGCATCCACATGGTCCACACCGTTCTGCGCATCATCCTCGGTAATCACAATTGCCATGTTCTTCCAATATGGCGTGTGCGACAGAAACTCCACGATGCGTCCCACGGCCAGGTCGTTGTCGGCCATGTAGCTTTCGCGGAAAGGATAACCTTCGGTTGGCCGCTCACCAGCACCGTGGTCGTTGGGAATGATAACGGTCATCACGCTCGGCATCGTATCGTTGCTGTTAATCCATTTCTGATTGAATTCCTTAATGAACTGACTGATGCGGAACTGATCCGGGATGTTCATATTGAACGTCGGGTATGCTTTCGATGAGCGGGTGAAGATGGGTTGCGGCACCGGGAAGTTGGCAAACTGCTTAATGCCCGTGTATTTGTACGATTTGTCGTAGAACGCCGGCTCGAACATCACGCTGAACCCGAAATTGTAAAAGTCGATTTTGTTGCGCTCCAGGTGATCCCACAGCGAACCGGCTTCGTTGTAATCTTCGGGATAGACAGCTCCTGCCGCACCGTTCATAGCCAAAGCACCGGGTGCGGTCGATTCCGGATTGTAACGTCGGTTACCGCCGTAGCTGGCCGGTGTACAGGTTTCCACCCACTCGTTAGGATAGGTATTCACCAGCCAGCGGTGTCCGTCAGCTGACACATCCGAATCCACATAGAAGTTATCGCCAAAACCGAATTGCCGCGCCAGTCTCAGGTGGTTGGGCATCACGGTGGCGTGCTCCACTTTCAGGGTACCTTCGTGGTTGGTAAAACTCACGTCACTTCCGTAACGGGCAATGGTCGGGTCGCCGTTGGCGTTCTTCAACTGACCAAAAATCTCGTCGTACGTCCGGTTCTCTTTCGAGATGAATACGATGTGTTTGATGGGCGACTTTTTCTGTCCGCCGTAGAGTGGAATCGGATTGTTTTCTCGGCCTTTTATCGCATCCGTCACCGACTGGATTTTGAAGTTATTGTGGATGACTTTATCGGTCAGGGTATGTAGTTCCCAGTCGTCCGGAATGTCCATCACGGTAACGGTTCCTTTCATCAGGTTGCCGATGTAGGTTCCTTCGGGGCCTTCTTTGAAGTCTTTGCCGCCATTTGGGCCGGCGCCATAACCTTTTGCATTGGCTACAATCAGCTTTTTCCCGTCAGGCGTTACCTTCAGTTTCGATGGGAACCAGCCTACCGGGATGTGGCCGAGCACTTTTAACGAGGGAATATCAATCACACCTACGGCATTGATGCCCGATTCAGCTACGTACAGCCTTTTCTGGTTCGGCGAAACGGCCAGACCGAACGGAATAACGCCCCGGAAGTGCTTCAGCGGATCGGCCGGCTTTAGGGCTATCTCCTTGATGATGGTATCTCTCTTTGCATCGATGACGGAGATGTTGTCGTTGTTTCCGTTGCTCACGAAAACGTATTGGTCAGTTGCTACCACCGAGTTCGGGCTCGAGCCACCCACGGCCGGGATGCCTTCTACTTTGGCACCCACCAGTGTTCCGGTTTTGATTTTGGCCGTTACATGCGGCTTGTCTTTCAGCGATACGGCCCACACTGAAAACGATTCGGGAACGTTCGGATCGCCAAGGCCCGGCACTTTGATGCTGTCAATAACGGTGCCTTCTTTCATCTCTTTCGAGCCATAGGCAAAAGCCGGAAAACTCAGGGCTTTGTCAATCTTGTGCTTCGACTCGATGTCGTCAATCTTCTTGTACTCGAACATGCCCACGTTGGCCACGTATGCCTTGCTTTCGTCCGGCGAAAGGGTGACCCCGAAAGGATATCGTCCGGTTGGAACCGAATACAGGACCTTTTTCGTTTGCGTGTCCGCGATGATCAGTCGGAAGTTCATCTGGTCGACCGCATACAATGTTTTGCCGTCTTTGCTCAGCACCATGTCGCCGATGTACCCGTAAGGCGTTTTCTCGCCATCGGCCATCACGTTGCAATCAATGGAATCCAGTTTCTCCCCGGTGTTGATGTCGAACAAATAAATCTGGTTGGTTTGTCCGCCGGCTACATACACTACTTTATTGTCCGGCGAAATAGCCAGTCCCATGAAAACCGAAGCCAGCACACCGCGGTCGGTCGATGGACCGGGAGGTACCTGTCGGATGTCCGGATTTTTCGACGTGATGTTCTTCAGGATGGAGATGGACAGTGGCGATGTACCTGAATTGGCGGTCACGGCTACTGTTCCGTCATGGCTGAGTGTCAAACCAAACGGGTGAGGAGCTACCATAAAAGTATTCCCGAAGGGCGTAATGAGCCGTCCGTTGGGAAGAACGGTCTCGCCGCCCGGCACAATCTTAGTGAATCGGTCACCGGCCGGTGCAGTTAGCACAACGGCCTCTTTCTTTTGCGGCTGACAGGACCAAAGAATCAGCCCGAAAGCGAGTACCGCAAAAGCAGTGAAAAGCTTTTTCATAGTATCTAATTGTCAGTTGTCAAGTCTGTTTTGAACCAGTCTAAGTTATACGATTGGAAAGGGATAACCAACGGGTTGCAAAAGCGTTTTACACCGATTACAAAAACTTTACGTTGGTAACCCGAAAATAGTGAGATGGATAGCTATTCTGCCGCCTGGAGTTGTCACCTTTTTGCAACAGAAAAATCACGAAAGATTAATGGAGGAGCGATAGGGAGGGTGGGTGAAGGTGAGAAAGGGAGATTTGGGAGTGGATAATCTCAGGAAGCTATAAGGATGTCATTAAAGTTTTTACAAACCGAAATGTCTTCTTTCTGGTGTCTTTCGTCTGGCATCTCTCATAAAAAAACTCCTTTCATTATGTTTGAACATAGAAAGGAGTCTTTCCCCGAAAGGGTTATCTAATTGGAAGTTACTTTCTCTTGTAGAACAGTTTTCCGGTAATGATCAAGCCGGCAAAAACGAAAATGCCAAATACCAAGCTGCTCACTGCCAATTGCATGCCACCCGAAAGAATATGTCCGCTGGTACATCCGCCGGCCATGCGAGCTCCGAAAATGAGGATGAAGCCACCAATGAAAGCAGTTACCAATCGTTTGCTAACCGATTTACCTTTGTAATGCTCCCAGCGACGGTGAATGGCGGTAATTTTGAATTCTTTTGACAGGAGTGAGAAAACCAGTCCGGCCAGCAGCGCTCCGAAAAGGAAAACCAATTCCCAATGTCCCGGAGTAGCAATCTTACCAAAATAACCGTTGTTGGTCATCCCGGTGAGCTGGTCAGCTACATACGGATAACTCGTCGATGCACCGATGGGACGGTTGGAAGTTACCTTGAGGAATACCATCGCGTTGAGGACAGCCAATGCCAGGCCGGCAAACAGCCAACGGTAATTTGGAGCTTTGTGCTTCTTATCGAAATAGAAGGCGAGCAGAATCATTGCGGCGCCAAATAAAATCGTCAGAAAGTAAAACCAGTAAGTGGTTTGCTCACCCATGATGGTAAAGAGGGAAATCTTGCCTAAGTTGGGACCCAGAATGGGTTCGATGGCAGGCAGGACGGCAGTGAAGATAAGTCCTCCCAGCAAGCCGCCTACGATACCGACCAAAGCGTCGATGGAGCCTTCGCCAAGTGAGACAGCCATGGTTCCGGGGCAGTAACCCAGAATGGCCATGCCGGCTGCGAAAATCAATCCGCCCAGCATAATGCCGCCAACAATGAACGGTTTTACATGGTAGATTGCTTGCCCGGTTCCGATTTCGAAGTTGATGAGCATAATGCCCAGTCCGATGGCGACGAGAATGGCTTTGACTACGGTGTAGTCTTCCAGCGTTGCCATTCCGCTGATGGTGTTGTATTTGTTCAGCTGCGCCCGCTGAAGAATGGCTCCGAAAAGGAAGCCGAATACTAAAATCTGAAGGCTCATAGTTGTCTTATTTAATCGTTTCGGTTATGTTTTTCCCGATAGGAAAGACGTTAAGTACCAACATGAGTTTGAGTGTTGGTTTGCGATGGTAAAGTAAGTGGTAATCAATCGTGTGTGCAAATACAATTCCATTATACTCAATAACTACTGGTTATCGACTTGTCCAGGCAGCGACAGCGAGACCGACGGTTTCGACTACTGTTCTTTCCGGTAGAAGAGTTGTATCAAACCGGTATCGAAGCGCTTGGTTTCACTCAATTTCCAGTTTCGGCGCCTGTTCAGCAAACGGAACAGTGACTTTCCATTGCCAATGAACAGGGGATGAACCGCGAGCTGCATTTCGTCGACCAGACCCAGATCGAGGCATTGTCCGGCGATGTCGGCACCGCCAAACAACCAGATGTCTTTTCCGGGCTGGACTTTCAACTGCGTCACCGTATGTTTCAGGTTTCCCTGATGAAGTCGTGCAGGAGGTTCGAGATTACGGAGCCTTCGGGAGAAAACGACCAACTCTTTGCCGGGAAATGGGTCAGTGGAAGAGGAAGTGAGCACTTCGTAACTTTTCCGTCCCATCAACAACGTGTCAATCTGTTTCATGAATTGGGTCATCCCGTAGTCCTGGTCGGTGAAACACCAGTCAAACTCACCGTTCGGTCCTTCAATACAGCCATCGAGGCTAATAGCAATATTCAGAATGAGCTTTCGCATGGACCCATTAGCGTAGGGTTAATAATCGAGATTCTTACAAATTCATTTCAGTGTAAAAAGATACAACTATTTAGGCAACAGTCGGTTCAGTAATGTCGACTTTTTCGGGGTATTAAATCACTAAATCGGTCATGTATCCCCAAACAGCATAACGGGCCAGCTTGCCGAATGTCATGAACAGGAAGCTCCAGAATGGAGCAATGCGAAAGAAACCAAGCCCGAGGATGATAACATTACCGAGTCCGGGAACAAACGAAAGCGTTGCAGCTGCGGGCCCGTACCGGTTGAGTTGCGGTTGTATTTGCACCAGCTTTTCATGTTTCACCTTGCCGTATTTTTCCAGCCATTCCGGTTTCCCGATGTGTCCCATGTAATAGGTCACCAGTCCCCCCAATGAATTACCGATGGTTGCCACAACGAGTGCGGTCATCAAATCGGCACCGGCGATCAGAACGGCACTCAACACGATTTCCGAATTAAACGGAATGAGGGTTCCCGCCACAAAGGCAGCGACAAAGAGACCAATTAAACCGTATGTTGCCAGCACTTCCATTCGTAATTTCTATGTTTAAACATGAAATGGTTAATGATGTCGGTAGTCAGAGATATAACAACAAAGTAGAGAAAATTCCGGTTTGTTTTTGACGAGAAAGTTTAAACGTCTGGGTAGATAGCCTGGTTGTGCTGAATTTCAACGTTGTAGGCGTATTTGTATGCGTTGTAAAAGCTGGTGGTGTATTCTACCGGCTGGTTGTTGGTATCATAAACGTAGCGTTCACGAACCAGTACCGGATCGATGGTAGTGATTCCGAGTCGCTTGGCAGTGATGGTCGATGCAGGCCGGGCTTCCACTTTTTCACGCGAAAGCGAGAGTACAACCGATAAATCGTTGGTTAGAATCTGGCTCAGTGGCTTTGAAAAATCCATGTCTTCGTGTAATCCCAGACGGGGATGGAAGTAGCTTTCGAGATAAACCACCGGTTCGTCGTCATTTCCTTCCAACCGGGTAATTTTGAAAACGGGTGTTCCTTCCGGAATTTGCATGAACCGGGCGACCGTTTCGTTGGCATCTTCCCGGACCGCATTTGTCTGAAGCGTGACCAATGGTTCTTCATCTGACTGAATTTGTCGTGCAATGGCATTTCCGTCAACCGCCGGTGTATGATTTGTTTTTGGAGCAACAGTTGTCCCTTGTCCCTTCTTCCTGATAAGTAATCCTTCGAATACCAGCTTGTTGATAGCTTGTCTAACGGTGTTTCGCGATATGCCTAACTTTTTAGCTAAATCAACCTCTTTGGGCAAATAGGCACCTTCCTGATATTCGGGTTTTTCGATCAGTTTGCGCAGTAGAATTTCTACCTGGGCATGCAGGGGCTTTGAACTGTTGTGGTCGATTTTGAGTTTCATATGGTAACGATATCGATTGGATGATTACATCCGGAACACAATCAATAATTAGTTGTTTATCCGCAGTTCATAAGCAGTTTGCATATTATGTCTGCACATATAAATATACGGCGATTCGGTGAAAAGTCAAGGCTCAAACGAAAAACGAGAGTCATTTTTTGATAAATGAGCAGCAGTAATTGGGCAATGAATTATCTTCCGTCATAATTATTTACCTTTGCGCTTAAATATCACGACATATGGATTCCTGTGTTAACGCTATTTTGTATTGAGTTTCCGGGAAACCGTTATTTACAGCAAAAGAAAAAAGACAGAGATGAAAGAATATAGTACCCGTCAGAATAAAATTGGCCGGTTGATACAAAAAGAACTGAGCGAATTGTTTCGACGCGAAACCCAGATGCTTTTTCAGGGAAAGATGATTACCGTAACGACTGTGAGGGTGACCCGCGATATGTCGCTGGCTCGCTGTTATCTGAGTATCTTCCCGTCGGACAATGCGCAGGAAATTCTGGACCACATCAACAACCGGAAAGGTCATTTGCGTGGGGAATTGGGACGGATTGTGCGCCACCAGTTGCGGGTAATTCCCGATTTGGAGTTCTTCCTGGATGATAGTCTCGACTACATCGAAAACATTGACAACCTGTTGAAATAAATTACAAACGCTCGATTTTAAACGATTTCAGGCACATGCAATACGATCCGATTAAACGCGTTCTGGGAAAAGCTTTCAACCGGACACCTTTTCTACGCAAAGTTTTCTATTCACTGCTCGATATGCTTTTGTTGCGTGCCTGGCACGTTAGTCGGGAGCTGAAAAAGTGGGGCAAGTCACATACCGGCAAGGAATTGAAAATCCTGGACGCCGGTTCCGGCTTTGGCCAGTACACCTACCGGATGAGCCGGCTTTTTCCGAAGGCCCAAATAAAAGGTGTTGACGTAAAAGAAGAGCAAATAGCTGATTGCAACCAGTTTTTTGCCCGAATTGGGAAAGGCGAACGCGTACATTTCGCGGAAGCGGATTTGACCAAATTTGATGAGCCGGAAACCTACGACCTGATTCTTTCGGTGGACGTGATGGAACATATTCTGGAAGACGAACAGGTTTTCCGAAACTTTAATGCTTCACTGAAGCCGGGCGGCGTTCTGTTCATTTCTACCCCATCCGATCAGGGTGGTTCCGATAGCCACGATCACGACCACGAGGAAGATGTGCACGGTTTTATCGACGAACACGTTCGTGATGGTTACGGAGTGACGGATATTCGCGAGAAGCTGGAAAGAGCCGGATTTACCAACATCGATGTACGCTATACATACGGTGCCCCGGGAAAAATTTCCTGGCGTCTTTCGATGAAGTATCCGATCCAGATGTTGGGCGCTTCCAAAATCTTTTTCGTGGTGTTGCCATTCTATTACCTGGTGGCCTATCCCATTTCTGCTTTGCTGAATTATTTCGATGTGCACGGAAAGCATGAAACCGGAACCGGACTGATGGTGAAAGCCGAAAAACCAGCCTAAAGAAATTACGCGATGAACCTGCCGTTATACATAGCCAAGCGTTACCTGCTTTCGCGGAAGAAGACCAACATCATCAACATTATCTCCGGAATTTCCATCGTCGGGATGTCGGTGGGGACGATGGCATTAGTGGTGGTTTTGTCGGTATTCAATGGCTTCGACGGCTTGATCAAATCGCTCTTTTCTTCATTTGACCCCGACCTGAAAATCACCGTCGCCGAAGGGAAAAGCTTCCAGGACAGCACGGCTATTTTTCAGGAAATACGTAACCTGCCCGAGGTGGCCGATTATGCTCAGATTATTGAGGAGAATGCATTGCTTCGGTACAGCAATCAGCAATACATTGCCACCATCATGGGCGTGAGTCCGTCGTTTCAGCAGATGACCGGAATCGATACGATGTTGGTGGACGGCAAATTCAAGCTGGAGGACGCGAACAACTACTATGCTGTCATTGGACAGGGAGTGGCCTATTATCTTTCGGTCGGGCTCAATTTTATTAATCCCATCCAGGTGTATGTTCCGCAAAGGGGCCGAACGATGGGGATGGGACTGGTCGGGAATTTCAATCATGATATCATTTTCCCTACCGGGATATTCAGTATTCAGCAGGAAATCGATTCGAAGTACGTGATTGTTCCCATGGCATTTGCCCGCCGGTTGTTCGAAATGCCTACCGGCGTCAGTGCTGTTGAGTTAAAACTGAAGAAAGATGCGTCCGTCAAAGAAACACAACAAAAAATACAGGAACTGGTGGGCAACCGGTTTGTGGTGAAAAACCGATACCAGCAGCACGATTACCTGTACAAGATTATGAAGAGCGAAAAGTGGGCCGTCTACCTCATCCTGGTCTTCATTTTGCTTATTGCCTCGTTCAATATTGTTGGCTCTCTCACCATGCTCATTCTCGATAAGAAGGAAGACATCAATATCCTGAAAAGTATGGGAGCCAATCACAGTCTTATCCGAAAAATTTTCCTCTTCGAAGGTTGGTCCATTTCAATCATCGGAGCCGTAGTGGGTACATTTCTTGGCCTGGTTGTCAGTTGGCTTCAGCAAACATACGGATTGCTAAAACTTACCGGCGGCACCTCCTTCATTATCGATGCATATCCGGTTAAAATCATCCCCATGGATGTGACGGCCATTTTCATTTCCGTTCTGGTCATCGGATTTTTTGCAGCTTGGTTCCCGGTTCGCTTTATTTCCGGCAAGTACCTCACCAACGAGTCATACTAATCACATTTTTTCTGAGAAAAGTATCGGTCTGTAAGAATATTTACGGAGCGGATACGTTATTGGTTTTAGGGAATAACCCGACTTATTTGGCACCGGAGGAAGAAGTGTTTCTTGCTCTAGTCGTCTGGTTATGTGTGGTTTGATGGTATGCGCTTTAAAAAGAAAGGATGAGACAAAAGGGACCACTATATATTTTCTTTTTGCTGATAATTTGGAGCAGTTTGCCCGGTCGTTCAAAAGCCGAGCTCGTTTCGAAGGGTATCGTGAACATCCCTTTGGAGAAGCTGCAGCAGGGGGAGCCCGTCAAACTGGACGGCACCTGGGAATTCTACTGGAAACAGCTGGTCAGTCCCGATAGTCTTTCTTCGGGACGCTCTTTTCGCGAAAAGCCTCGAACGGTCAAAATACCTGCCTACTGGACCGAATATTCCATTGATGGAGAGTCTCTTCCCGGAAGCGGGTATGCTACGTATCATGCCCGTTTGACCATCCCGGGAGCTCATGGTGACACATTAAGCCTGGCGGTTCCCGTTTTCGATTCTGCCTTCAAACTTTTTATCGATGGTAAACTCCGTTACAAGAATGGAAAAGTAGGGACTTCAACTGATTCGTCGGTTCCGTGTTACCGTCCCGGACATGTCCAGTTTATTGCAGGTAAGCAACCTGTTGATATTGTCATTCAGGTATCCAATTTTCATCATCGAAGAGGTGGTTTTTGGAAGCCTGTATATTTGGGAACGCCGGCATCGGTCAGCCGACAGATGCGGCACGACAACTACTTTGTTTTCTCGGCGCTGATATTCCTTGTTACGTTTGGAATCTTCTATTCCATTTTTGCTTTTTACTACCGTGAAGAGAAATCCCTTTTGTATTTCAGTCTTTCGCTCTGGTTTGTCGTCGTGCGTAGCCTGGTCAACGACAATTTCCTGATCAACGACCTGTTCACACCATCGTGGACCTGGCTCATCAGGATTGAATATTTGTCGACCTTCCTGGCCCTGATGTTCTTTAACTGGTACTACTATTATTTCTACCGGAATCAGGCATTTTATGCCTGGAATCGGCTGGTAACCTACATAACCGTTTTCTGTGGCCTGGGGATACTGTTTCTGCCGGTCAGGATATTCGCGTATTCGTTGTTCATTTTTTATGCGCTTGTTTTCCTCTCAGGCATATTGATCTTCTATTTCTCGTTGAAGATGGCCGGTCGGAAAGTTTTGTTCGCCCGTTACCATTTGATTGGGATTAGCCTAATCCTGGTCATCATTTTACATGACATACTGGTCGCCAATGCCTTCGAGATTCATTACGGTGAGTACCTGATGAAGTACGGTTTTGTGGTGTTTATTTACATCGAGACAGCCATCATGTTAAAGCGGTTTGTCATGACCATCCGGAACGAAAGGAAATTGACGGGTGAGCTGGAGCTGGTAAATGCCAACCTCGAGTCGCTGGTGAATGAACGGACGGAAGAGATTAATCAGAAAAGAGAAGAGATTGAGAATAAGAACCGGTCAATATCGGAACAAAACAAACGTTTGAAGGAGGATGTGGTAAGCCGGAATCGACTGTTCTCTATCATTGCGCACGATTTGCGTTCGCCGTTGGCTGTTTTCGTTCAGGTGATGGAGTTGATGGATGGCGATGAATTGGATGACGCCAGCCGCCGCGAATTAAGAAAGGAAATGAAGGTTTCAGCCCGTTCGCTCGTTGGTTTGGTCGATAACCTGTTGGTTTGGGGACGAAGCCGGAACAACCAGGTGCAATACGAATTGAAGAGGCATAGCCTGAACAAGATATTGAAGAACAGTATTGAGCAACTGGAGCAAACAGCTCAGTCAAAATCAATTGCGCTGACACTTGATTTGACTCAGGAATATGAAGCCGTTATCGATTCGAACTCGATACAGTTGGCCGTTCGCAACCTGGTTTCCAATGCCATAAAATTCACCCCTGAAGGTGGCAGCATCAAGGTGTTTGTTCGCTCGGTTGCAGATAACCGACTTGAAATTCATGTGAAGGATGACGGTATAGGGATTAACGAGGAAGACCTGCAGAAACTTCGCCAGGGAATTGAGTTCACCTCTGCCGGGACCAATAACGAAAAGGGAACCGGTTTGGGATTGCAGTTGTGTCGCGAGATAGCCCATCAGAACAAAGGAGAGCTTGAGATCTGGAGCAAACCCGGCGAAGGAAGTGATTTTGTTATGTCGGTACATAGCTATGCGAAGCATTCAATTTGAGCATTATAGCTATCTAGAAGTACAGGCTGATGTTCGATTCCATTCCTGTTTAAAAATTCATAACTTTATTTGTGCTTTTCCAAATCTGACTTAGGAAGACCAGATCCTCCGATATTTCCACCAACGAAGCAGGAATTTTTTGCGCAATCAGAATACTGGTGTGCTCATTATTCCGGGTACAACCAGTCGCTTTTTTTGAAAATCCATTAAAAAATGACCGTGGTTATGAAAAGACGAAATTTTATCAAAACAACGGCAGGTGCCGTTCCTCTTCTAAGTCTTTTTCCGGCCGATCTGGCTGGTATGATTAGGGAGACTCCTCCCGGGAAAATTGAGAGACGCTCATTGGGGAAAACCGGTGAAAAATTATCGATGCTCGGCTTTGGCGGAATTGTGGTGATGGATGCAACACCGCAGCAAGCATCTTCCAGGGTGAGCGAAGCCATCGATTATGGAATTAATTACTTTGATGTTGCTCCCAGTTACGGCGATGCTGAAATCAAATTGGGACCGGCATTGCAGCCTTACCGGAAAGATGTTTTCCTGGCATGTAAAACAACCGAGCGTTCGAAAGAAGGAGCGCGGAAAGAGTTGGAGCAATCGCTGAAAAGGCTGAAAACCGATCATTTGGATTTGTACCAGTTGCATGCCGTGACGACCCTCGACGATGTGAAACAAATTTTCGCTCCGGGTGGCGCCATGGAAACGTTCCTCGCTGCCCGAAATGAAGGGAAGGTTCGCTTCCTCGGTTTTTCTGCACACTCCGTCGAAGCGGCCAACGCTCTGATGGATCAGCATGATTTCGATACCATCCTCTTCCCTGTCAACTATACGACGTGGTACGCAGGAAATTTCGGTCCACAGGTTTTGGAAAGGGCGCACAGCAAACAAATGGGCATTCTGGCGTTGAAAGCCATGGCCAAGAGTCCGTATCCGGAAGGCGCAACCAATAAAGTTCCCAAGTGCTGGTATCAACCATTAACCGATCCGGAAGAGGCACTGATGGGGCTTCGGTTCACGCTTTCGCATCCGGTAACAGCCGCGCTTCCTCCGGGCAACGAAGACTTGTTTAAAATGGCGCTGGAGCTTTCCTCGCGGATAAAACCTTTGTCGGCGGAAGAGATAAAGATGATGAAAGAGAAAGGAAAAGCGGGAACGCCCATTTTTCAGTATCCGATGACATAAAAAAGGGTGGCACAACAGTGCCACTTTTTTTGTGCTAAACTTTGCTTTTCCATGGAAGACTGAACATCGTGCCGGCATATTTTTCAGCACCTCTGTAATGAAATGATAAGCAACTGGTAAAATATTCTTATATTCGTTTTACATATTCCTATTCTTAATTTTGTACTTATGAAAATTCTCAAAGTCTTCTTTATACTTAGCCTGGCTCTTATTTTCGGTTGTAAAACCCAACACTTAATGCCGGAAACCACCACTCCCGAACAGATGAAAGAACCGGAAACGACGAAGATTGATAATGCGCCGAAGATTGTGGTGAAGGAAGAAAAAGTCAGTGTGCCGGACGGAGAAGAGAAATCGCTTGATAGCAAACGGTTTTACGTTATCCTGGGTAGTTTTGGTGTGTATCAGAATGCTCAGAAGTTCAAAAATCAATTGATGCACGAAGGTTTTTATCCGGGAATTCTCGTAAACGAAAACGGTTTGTACAGAGTTTGTGTCGACAGCTACGATGACGAGAATACGGCCCGGGAAAAGGTGACGGATATTCGCGATAAGTACAAGCAGTTCCGTGATGCCTGGTTACTGATTAAAAAGGAAAATTAAGAGCATATGAAGAGAGCCTTGACGCTCTCTTTTTTTATACCTTTCCCCCCGCGAAATTTGCAACGATTTGTAAAATGGGGTTATGCGGTTGATTCTTTTTCTGGTTTTATTTTCTTTTCTCTCCGGTCATGTCAGCGGACAGGGTTCGTTTCTGAATAAACTGAATTCTCCTCCGGATAGCAGCTACATTGCCTCTTACAAGAACGACCTTGTGGTCAGGTTGTATACGTCCCGTAAATACATGGGGCAACAACTCATTGACGGTTCTCTAAACAAAAAGCTTGACTACCTGCCCAGCAACAACTACCTGGTTGGTTTTGGTATCAACTACAAGCTATTGGGAATTAATGCGGGTTTTAGTCTGCCATCGATGAGAATGCCGGTGGATAAATACGGTAAAACCACCTTCCTCGATTTTCAAACACATCTTTACCTCAGGCGGGTAACCTTCGATCTGTTTTCGCATGTTTTCTGGGGGCAGTATCTCAACAACAGCCACGATATATTGAAGTCTCCTCCACGGGAAGGTTTCTATTATACACGACCCGATATTCGTGCTTATGCGGTTAATGCGGAAATGAATTACAACTTCAATTATTCCCGGTTCAGTTTCCGGGCTCCATTTCTTCAGGATGAGTGGCAGAAAAAGAGCGCAGGAAGTTTCTTTGCCGGCGGCGGTGTATACTGGGACGGTTCCGACGCTGATTCGTCATTTGTTCCTTCCGGAATGGCGGTACCTGATTTTTACAACGACATAAATTTTAAACGATGGGATTGGCTGGCTGTAGCGGCAACCGGCGGCTATGCACATACATTTGTTATCGATAAGCGTTTTTTTATCATGCTCTCAGCCATCGGTGGAATCGGTGTGGGGAGAAGCACGTTGACCGATATGGACAACCGGGATTATCATACCTACTCACCTTTCTATAAACTGACGGAACGTTTTGGGGCAGGGTATCAATTTGGACGAGTGTATATTGGGGTAACATGTGTGAACATGGATATGCTGATGGGAGCACCGCCTGATGGTACCCGGATTCATTATCGTTCCGGGAACATCAGGGCCAATGTGGCTTACCGTTTCAGTTTAAATAAGGAAATCAGGATTTTTCCCGGAAGGAAATAAAAAAAGCGGAACGCCTGTCCCGCTTTTGGTAAGGTTTTATTTCGAAGCGTAGTGTGCCGGATTCAACGCATCGGGGCTCCAGTTTTTCAGAAAACCTGCCACCTTTTTAATGCTGTAACTTCCGTCTTGTTCCAGGTATGCCGAGTTTTGCGTATGAATACGTTCCCCTTTGTCATTCAGAATAACCAGTACCGGGAAACCGAAACGTTGCGGATAGCCTAGTTTCGCCAAAACATCCAGGTTTTTGTTTGCCTTGCTGTAATTCACCATCACCCGGACATAATTTTTCTCCATCAATTGATGAATCTCCGGGGTATTGTCGCAAAAGCCGTGGAATTTTACACACCAGGGACACCAGTTTCCTCCAATCTGCAGAAAAACGTTTTTTCCCTCGGCATGGGCTTTCTTCACTGCCGCTGCAATTTGCTCGGTGGCGTTGGCGTTCGGATTGTAAATGTGCACGCCCTGGGCAAAAGTCGGACTAACGGAAAGTCCGAGAACAAAAAGGAGCGCGAAAATAATTCTTTTCATATATGAATAAATTTGATTTATGAATGGATGATAGAATCACCATCTGATTTATCGGACGATAATATGTCAAAGTTTAACGTAATATGCAATGGTAAGTTTCATACCGCCCATATTCCATGAATCTAATTTTTGGAAGTGCGAATTTCGTCAATACTTAAAATCTGAGTTGCGATAGGAAGAGAGTGGGGGGATAGGAATGCGAAGAAGGTGGATTATTATGTATGAACATATGCTATTCGTTGATAAAAAATGTGTAAAAATAATTTACAGCGGTCGCTGTAAATCGTTAAAAAAGAGGAGGGAGGTTATCGATTGGTTTCGATATTCAAATTACAAATATTTTGTTGATGAATAGGAATTAAAAATGGAAAGTTCTTAACAAAAAACGGTTGAAAACTCCCCACGGGTAGTCATAATTTGGTATTGAAGAGGTATGGATTTGTATAAAAATTCGTATGGAAGGCCGGATCGAGTGGACAAATATTTTTATCTTTCCTTATAGATTTGTTTTAGATAAAATCCGGAATTGTGAAGTTATCATTTAAACGAAAAGCCATTATCGGGATGGTCCATTTGGGAGCGTTGCCCGGTACACCTCGCCACAAAATGAGCATGGCCGAAATTATCGATACGGCTGTGAGAGAAGCCCTGATTTACAACAGTCACGAGCTGGATGCCGTGATGATTGAAAACATGCACGATGTGCCTTATTTAAACCGGAAGGTCGGACCCGAGATTACGGCCGCCATGACGGCTGCAGCACTTGCCGTGCAGCGGGAAATTGAGTTGCCTGTCGGAATTCAGGTGTTGGCCGGAGCTAATACCGATGCGGTGGCCATTGCTAAAGCAGCCGGCCTCGATTTCGTGAGGGCCGAGGGATTTGTTTTCGGTCATGTGGCGGACGAAGGTTACATGGATTCTGACGCGGCCCTGGTCATGCGATACCGGAAATCAATAGAGGCTGACAGTGTTGGGATTTTCACGGATATCCGGAAAAAACATGCCTCGCACAATATCACAGCTGATGTGAACCTGGAAGAAACGATTCAGGCGGCCGAATTTTTCCTTTCTGACGGAATAATTATCACAGGTGCAGCTACCGGAAAAAAAGCCGCCATTGAGGACGTTAAGTTAGCTAAACGGGCTTCCAGTCTGCCCGTCTTGATCGGTTCGGGCATATCGGAAGAAAATATCGAGTCCTACTGGCCGTATGCCGATGGATTTATTATCGGTTCGTCGCTGAAGGAGGAAGGTTACTGGATGAACCCGGTGGATCGGGACCGCGTGGGTTCACTGATGGAGAAAGTAAAGCAACTCCGGGAAAAATAAAGATACGATACATCGAAATAAAAAAGGCTGCAATAATGAATATTGCAGCCTTTGTGTTTTTATAAACAGTCGGTTGTTATACCGTCATGATCTCTTTTTCCTTATTCTCCATTCCTTCATCAACTTTTTTGATATAGTCGTCGGTAATGGTTTGTACCTCGTCAATACCAATCTTCTCCATATCTTCTGAAATCTCTTTCGATTTCAACAATTTCTTGAGATAATCATTGGCATCCTTACGGGCGTTACGGATGCTAACCTTCGCATTCTCGCCTTCCCGGTGCGTATCTTTCACCAGCGTTTTGCGTCGTTCTTCAGTTAACGGAGGAACATTAATACGGATGATGTCGCCATTGTTGTCTGGGTTGAAGCCAAGATTGGCGTTGATAATAGCTTTTTCGATCTCAGGGATCAGTTTCTTTTCCCAGGGTTGAATAGCGATCGTACGGGCATCCGGCGTGCTGACACTGGAAACCTGGTTCAGGGGAGTCTGCGAACCATAGTAGTCGACCATAACGCCGTCCAGCATGCGCGGATTGGCTTTACCGGCACGAATATGAGCCAGTTCTTTTTCGAGATGCTCAAGCGCCTGTTCCATTCGGGTACGGGCGTCATCCAATATCATTTGAATTTCTTCGTTCATAGAGCGATTATTTTCCAAGATGTTGATTTAAACAAATTTAGAAAAAATTGAAAGATTTCAAAGTATTAAATATATACTTCAGATAATCAGCTGTTTCAATTATGCACCAACGTGCCTATTTTCTCACCTTTCAATAATTTAAGCAAATTACCGGGCGTATCCATATCGAAAACCATGATAGGAAGATTATTCTCCTTGCACATGGTTGTGGCCGTCAAATCCATTATTTTCAGGCCCCGGTTATACACCTCGTCATAGGTAATTTCATCGAATTTGGTAGCCGTTGGATCTTTTTCCGGATCGGCCGAATAAATTCCATCCACGCGGGTTCCTTTCAGCATCACATCTGCTTCAATTTCGATGCCTCGCAGTGATGAGCCGGTATCAGTCGTGAAATAGGGATTGCCGGTCCCAGCCGACAGGATAACCACTTCGCCTTTTTCCAACGATTCGATAGCCTTTTCTTTGGAATAAAATTCACCGACAGGTTCCATCCGAATGGCGGTAAGGACACGCGTCTTGACACCGATTGCTTGTAATGCAGAACTAAGGGCCAAACTGTTGATGACAGTTGCCAGCATGCCCATCTGGTCGCCTTTTACGCGGTCGAAACCATTGGAGGCACCACTCAGGCCACGGAAGATATTCCCGCCACCAATAACAATCCCGACTTGGGTGCCCAAGGCTACAGCTTCTTTAATTTCATTGGCGTAATCAGTCAGGCGGTTCCTGTCGATGCCATATTGCTGGTTACCCATTAAGGACTCTCCGGACAACTTCAGCAATACACGTTTAAATTTTCCCATGAGTGCGTTGGATTTTATTTCGGTAAAGATACGATGAACAATAAAAACCGCCGAGTTTTCAAAATGCTTTTTCCACGGTTTCCCGGATATTCTTTTAAAATCAGTGGCTCTCAGCTTCCAGACATAAAAAAAGCTGCCTCAATTGAAGCAGCTTTTTCATGTATTCTTGACCGTAATCAGACATTAAGAGTATAACGCTTGAAACCGGTTACACTCAATTCTTTGTCGCCGGAAGCGAGGAATTCGCTGATGGTCATTTTTCCATCTTTCACGTAAACCTGGTTCAGCAGAGTGTTTTCTTTGAAGAATTTGTTCAAAGCACCCTGTGCAATTTTATCAAGCATGTTTTCCGGCTTGCCTTCCTGACGGAATTTCTCTTTGGCAATTTTGAGTTCCTGTTCAACAACTTCAGCAGGAACATCATCTTTGTCGACAGCCACCGGAGCCATAGCAGCAACCTGCATAGCAACGTCTTTAGCAATCTGCTCATCAGCCACTTTTTTCGAGAAGCCAACAATAGTTGCCAGTTTGTTACCCGGGTGGATGTAAGCGATGGTATCTTCAGCCTGAACGGTTTCGTAAGCT
This sequence comes from Prolixibacter sp. DSM 2831, assembly GCF_056493735.1. NCBI lineage: Bacteria > Pseudomonadati > Bacteroidota > Bacteroidia > Marinilabiliales > Prolixibacteraceae > Prolixibacter > Prolixibacter sp. DSM 2831. Next base: position 4,827,015 of record NZ_CM151379.1, on the reverse strand, counting down.
GAGAGTTCCAGTTTTTCGCCGATGATACCGGTTTGCTCGGTAACATGAGCTTCAACTGAACGACCATCCATATCGAGAGCTTTCAGTGCATCGAGATCGGCTGGTTTATTGGCGATAGCCAAATCCAGGATCTTTTCGGTGAAAGCAACAAAGCCTTCATTTTTTGCAACGAAGTCGGTTTCGCAATTCAGGACAACCAGAGCAGCAAATTTATTATCGTCGGAAACCTTCGCGAGAACAGCACCTTCGGTTGCTTCGCGATCGGCACGCTTGTTAGCTACCAGTTTACCTCTTTCACGAATGATTTCAACAGCGCGGTCGAAATCACCGTCGGCTTCGGCAAGGGCTTTTTTACAGTCCATCATACCAGCGCCGGTTGCTTTGCGCAACTTCATTACTTCAGCAGCAGAAATAGCCATGTTGAAATGATTTATTTGATTTTTTGAATGCAATTAATTGTCAGCTTCTTCGTCTTTTTTCTCATCGGCAACAGGAGCTTCTTTAGCTTCTTCCTTTACAGGTTCTGCTTTAGGAGCTTCTTCTTTAACCGGCTCAGCTTTTTTAGCTTCCTCTTTTACAGGTTCAGCCTCTTTGTCTTTAGCTGCAGCTTTACGATTTCCGCGTTTCTGCTTGGCCGGTTGTTTTTCGTCGCCACCTTCTTTTTCGCGCTCAACTTTGCGCTCTGAAAGACCTTCTTTCATGGCCTCACTCATCACGCTGATGATGAGATCGATTGACTGAGAAGCGTCGTCGTTTGCCGGGATCACAAAGTCGATTCCTTCCGGATTCGAGTTGGTATCAACCATAGCGAAAACGGGAATACCCAAACGTTGAGCTTCACGAACGGCGATTTTCTCTTTCATCACGTCAACTACAAAAAGGGCAGCAGGCAAACGGGTCAGGTCGGCGATAGAACCGAGCACTTTGTCCAGCTTGGCACGCTGACGGGTAATCTGCAGTTTTTCACGTTTTGAGAGGTTGTCCCAGCTCGTGTCCTTCATCATTTTATCGATGGAGGTCATTTTCTTAACGGCCTTACGGATAGTTGGGAAGTTGGTGAGAGTACCACCTGACCAACGCTCAGTAATGTAAGGCATATTGGTTTCCTTGATGCGCTCAGAAACGATTGTTTTTGCCTGTTTTTTCGTAGCAACGAAAAGAACTTTACGTCCTGATTTGGCAATAGATTTCAACGCAGCAGCTGCTTCGTCGATTTTAACAATGGTTTTCTGAAGGTCGATGATGTGGATTCCGTTCTTCTCCATGAAGATGTAAGGAGCCATGTTCGGGTTCCACTTACGTTTCAAGTGTCCAAAGTGAACACCGGCATCGAGTAATTGCTTGAATTCTGTTCTAGGCATAAAATTGTTTTTGTTTACGTTCTGTTCAGGCAACCATCCGGTAGTCGGGCTCTCCGAGTCCGGACAGTTTAGATGCTAAACAAAATCTGTTAATGATTCGGCAAATAAGATTAACGTTTAGAGAACTGGAAGCGTTTACGTGCTTTCGGACGACCTGGCTTCTTACGTTCCACTTCGCGTGGGTCACGAGTCAGGAATCCGGCAGCTTTCAGCTTCGGACGATTCTCTTCGTCGATTTTGATCATTGCACGTGAAATAGCCAGACGAAGCGCTTCAGCTTGTCCTTTCACGCCGCCACCGTCGAGGTTTACCTTAACGTCGAACTGACCGGCTACTTCCAACAGGTTAAGCGGTTGCTTAACGATGTATTGCAGTGTATCAACCGGGAAATATTCAGTGATGTCCCTTTTGTTGATAGTGATATTACCTTTACCCTCGGTGATGTAAACACGGGCAACAGCGGCTTTTCTCCTACCGATTGCGTTAATGATTTCCATGTTACTTATTTAATGTTATCAATGTTAATTACTTTCGGGCTCTGAGCTTGTTTGTCATGCTCACTGCCCACAAATACATACAGGTTGGTAAAGAGCTTGCGTCCCAAACGGTTTTTCGGGAGCATACCTTTTACCGCTTTTTCAACCAGTCTTTCCGGATGTTTAGCCAGAATTTCACTGGCAGTCTGCGAACGCTGACCACCCGGATATCCGGTGTAGCGGATATACTCTTTGGCATTCCACTTGTTTCCGGTAAGACGGATTTTCTCTGCATTGATAACAATTACATTGTCACCGCAATCTACGTGAGGGGTGAAGTTCGGTTTGTTCTTACCCCTAAGGATTTTGGCAACTTTGCTTGCAAACCGACCAAGGGTCTGATCGGTGGCATCAACCACAATCCATTCTTTGTTTACCGTTGCACTATTTGCCGAAACGGTTTTGTAACTCAACGTATCCACTTGCTTCTTTAATTTAATGAATGAAACAACATATTAACGAACATGCATTTTCCCGGAATCCGAACAGCGGGTCGCCGGTTCTCCGGCACTGTTGCTAAGGCAGTTTTGCTGTCGTCATCCATGCATATTTGCAAGTATGGATGATAATCGGGACTGCAAAAGTATTTGTTATTTTTCAATTTTACAACTGGGGTGAGAAAAAATAACTGCTACAAAATCAATACAAAAGATCTTGATAGAAGGTGTTGATGTGAAGGAAAACATTTCGGATTAAAAATTTTCACAAAATTGTTGATGAAGTCCCCGTCATTTTCATCGAAATCAGGACTTAGTGCACTTTTTTTCGGGGAATGACGCCAAAATTAACGACCAGGTACAATCCGGCTGCATTCATCGATTTTTTTTCGATGGTGTCGTAATATAAATCGAACATGAAACCCAGGTGGGTTTGATCAGTAATCGCTTTGTCGAAATGATACTTCAGGTTGACCAACTCGCGGTTCTCAACCGAAGTACCGGGATAACGGCTCGAAACGTTCTGGTACAATATTCCGCCGAAAGGCGCATAAAAATGATGAGCCCGCCAATAAGCCGCTGTAATATCGCCCAAACGTGTATTGACGTAACCGGAAAGCAATACGGCATGTCCCTTCGAAAAAGGAGAGATGGTATCGTCTTTCGGGCCGGTGGTAATAAATAAGTTGTCGTTGGTTCCGATATCCGTCAGGAAATGGCCGCCTGTATTGTGGTTGAACATCACACCGGGTGAAACACTGATGTACGTCCGCACGCGGGATGGACCTGCGTTAATCTGTCCGCCGGCATGAGTACCGAAAAAACTCAGCGGAACGGATACCTGGTTAGTGCCGTTCTCCAACAAAGTCCATTTATTCATGACCCCAAACGAAAACTTTTCCTGGAACGGGTCACCCGGAAGAATCATTTGCCGCCAGTTGATCCACATATCAGTGTACAACTTTTCTGTTTTGTACTTCATCTGGATGCCACCCTGAGGTTTGTCGGTGTAAAACCGCTGTGGGTCGTAAACCGGTTCCGGCAGCATATGGTTTTCATCCTGATCCAGGTTGCCCATAATAATGGTAATGGCAGAGGTTGGATGATAACGAACCGTAAACCAGGGACTGATATTTTCGTAATCGGTGCGGCCGGTATATTTTAATATATGCACGCCCAACTCGAGGCGGAGTTGTTGGGTTGGGTAGTAAACGACTTTGGGGCGGAACCAGGATCCCAGAATCGTTGCTCCGGTCGCTATCGTTCCTCTGTATTCGTTATTCTTGAAGAAATTGGTATTGTCGAGAGCAAAATAAATGTTGCCGGTTGTATCGGGCAAATAAGGCTCGGTGTACTGGAAGAAATGATAGTCGTTCTGCGCGGAAGCAGATTTCATATTCAGGAATGAGATCAGGACAAAAATAATCCCCGCCGAAATAGTGAAACGGGAAATACGAGTTGAAAATAACTGTTTCATGAAATGCATTTCAATTAAGAGCTTCTCGCGAAAGTTGACAATAATAAATCCGGCTGAAAATACATTTATTTTTCCTGCTCTGAAAGTTTTTAGCGGTAGCGGGGAATAAAAAATCCGGAGCTGGAAGAGAAATTCCATTGGCTCCGGATGAATTAGTTTTTTATATCGTGTGCTTACTGCTTTTTCAGTAACAAGCGATCGTACAGGAATAGCAGAAGAGTGGCGCCGAAACCGATTCCGGTTATCACAATCCAGATATGCGACGGGTGGTATTTGTCCCAAAGGAACATAGTAAATTCGTGCATATTCATGTTAAGCTTGTGGGCCGCTGCCTCCAGAAAGTCGTTTTGCGTAAACTTATCGCTGATGGCCGGCAGGTTGATACCCCGGGCGACCATTTCGTTTCTGGCCAATTCCACTTTATCGGACATTTGCTGGTAAACATTACCGGAGATGATCCCGGCGAAAAAGTTACCGGCTGCAACCGGCAGAAACGAAGTACCCATGTACAATGCTGTTTTATCGGGCGGGGCAATGCGGCCAATGTACTCGGTGATTTTCGGTGAACTTGACATCTCTCCAATGGAAAATATGAAAAGAGCGAGAACCACAAACATACCGCTATGAGTCATCATCGATAAACCGATACCAATCGAAGCCACAAAAATCCCGGCTGTCATAGCATTCAGCGGACGCATCCGCATCACGATGGAAGAGATAATAATCTGGAACAGGATGATGGAGCCCGCATCCACATTAACCAATAGCTCGGCCGGAATGGTGCCCTGCTCTGTTCCGATACTGTGTGCCAGCCAGGGCCACCACTGGAGCAGGAAATCGTAAACCATCGAGGTGTTAACCCATTGGTCGATAAAAACCGGTAATGTGAAGAACAACTGGTTATACATGGTCCAGAAACCGGCAATAATAACCAGGAAGATCACGAATTTGACATCACTCAATGCCACGCCGATGTTTTTAAATGCTCCAGAAATATTTTTTCCAAGAGGTTCTTTTACTTTTTCAGGCTCGTCATCGTGTCGGGGTTCTTTGTAGAAAAAGGTCAGCAAAACAAAATTGAAGGCGATAACCACGGCCGATGAAATGAAAACATATTCCCAGCCAATTTTCTGAAAATGACTGGTGACGAATGGACCGATGAAAGCCCCGATATTCACCATCATATAGAATATACCGAAACCAATCGAAGAAGTGGTTTTGTCGGTAGTTTTGGCAACGGTTGCCGATACAATAGGTTTGAACAGGGCGGCGCCAAGTGCCAGGTAAAGGAAAATAATAAATACGGGAACAAACGAATGGAAAAAGGGTATCGCCAAAAAGGCAGTAGTATAAACGGAGTAGGCAATGTATAAAGTCTTTCTGTAACCGATTTTATCGGAAATAGCTCCGGTAATGAGGGGGAGGAAATACAATATGGCGGTACCGACACCCATGATCCAACCTTTTTGAACCTGGGTGAATCCTAATGCTCCTTCATCCGTAGATTTGGTAAGATATAAAGCGAACATTATATAGAAACCGTACCACGCCCAACGCTCGAAGAGCTCCATTGAGTTCGCAACCCAAAATGTGCGTGGAAATTTTTTAAAAACCTGAAGTGCCTTCATTTGTTTTGTGTTTTTTGAGAGAACAATGGAGCCAAAATTATAAAAATATGCCAGATAAGTGTGAAAAGAGGCTTTGTTGTAAAATGCTTATCTTGCGCAACTTTTAAAAAGTAGATTCGCTATGGAGACTAGAAGAAAGCCCGATTGGCTGAAAATTAAGGTGCCGATTGGGACGAATTACCGTCACGTAAAAGGTGTCGTTCGTGATCACCATCTACATACCATTTGTACCAGCGGACAGTGCCCGAATATGGGGGAATGCTGGGGCGCAGGAACCGCAACCTTCATGATTCTGGGGGAAATCTGTACGCGTTCTTGTAAGTTTTGTGCTACCAAAACCGGTCGTCCGAAACCGCTTGACCCGAATGAGCCGGCTAATGTAGCCCGTTCGGTGCAGTTGATGAATTTGAAACATGCCGTGATTACCTCGGTTGACCGGGATGACTTGCCCGATGGAGGTGCAGCACACTGGGTGGAAACCATCAACAAAATCAAAGAGGTGAATCCGGATACTACGATGGAGGTGTTGATTCCCGATTTTGATGGGAAGCCCGAATTGGTGAAACAGATCATCGATGCCAAGCCTGATATTATTTCGCATAACCTGGAAACCATTGAGCGTTTAACGCCACAGGTGCGTAGTAAAGCGCAGTACGATATCAGTCTGAAAGTTATTAAAACCATTTCAGAATCCGGAACCGTTTCCAAGTCAGGACTGATGCTTGGATTGGGCGAAACTCTTGATGAGATATACAAAACAATGGACGACCTGGTAGCCAACGGTTGCGAAATCCTGACCATGGGACAATACCTGCAGCCGACGAAGATTCACCTTCCGGTAGAGGAGTATGTTCATCCTGATAAATTCCGTGCGTTGAAAGAAGAAGGTTTACGCCGCGGATTCCGTATTGTGGAAAGTGGACCACTGGTACGTTCGTCATACCATGCCGAACGTCATATCAGGCCCCGGGTGAATTAATTAATTTTACCGAACGCAAAACAAGAAATATATAGCCCCTAAGTCCCCTTCAAGGGATTTGGGGCTGTTCTTTTAATTGGCCTGATTTAGGAGTACTACTCAAATGAATCGAAAAGTTCAGTATCTCGATTTCGGTGTAGCCGAATACAAAAATACCTGGGACCGTCAGGAGGAATTGATGGGGGCAACCATCCAGATGAAACTGGATAATAAAAATGCAGAACCCTCTTCCAGGAAGGAAACACCCAATTACTTGATTTTTGTCGAGCATCCGCATGTGTATACGCTGGGAAAAAGTGGCGATGAACACAATCTCTTACTCAATTATATCCAGCTACAGGCAGAGGACGCTACCTTCTTTCGCACGAATCGTGGAGGCGATATTACCTATCACGGCCCCGGACAAATTGTAGGGTATCCCATTATCGACCTGGAGAATTTCGACATGGGCTTGCGGCAGTATATATATAACCTCGAAGAAACTATCATCAAAACCATCGCTGAGTTTGGCCTCGAAGGTTCGCGCGACGAAAGTGCAACCGGTGTCTGGCTCGATGTGGGTAAACCTACTGCACGAAAAATTTGCGCTATCGGGGTAAAAAGCTCGCGCCACGTTACCATGCACGGTTTTGCTTTCAATGTGAATACGAATCTGAACTACTTCCAGCACATCAACCCATGTGGATTTGTCGACAAGGGAGTAACTTCCCTGCAAAAAGAACTGGGAAAAGAGCAGGATTTCGAAGCCATTAAAGCACTGACCCGACAGAAATTCACCGAGGTGTTTGGTGCTGAATTGGTGTAAGTTTACTGGTGGTTCAGTAACGGCTCGATATATTCACCCAGTTTTTCCGGCTTAAAATAAGGAGCAAAACGTTTCACTGGTTTTCCGTTGCGGTCGACCAGGAATTTCGTGAAGTTCCATTTGATTCGCTTTCCCGGGAAACCGGGTTTTTCTTTTTTCAGGTATTGGTATAAAGGATGGGCACTTTTTCCATTCACGTCAATTTTCGAAAACATCGGGAAAGTGACGCCGTAACGGACCCTGCAGGTTTGTTCGATACTCTCTTTGCCACCGGGTTCCTGGTGGGCAAACTGGTTGCAAGGGAAACCCAAAATCACCAATCCGTCCTCTTTGTATTGCTCATACAATTTCTCGAGTCCATCATATTGAGGCGTGAATCCGCACTTGCTGGCAGTATTGACTATCAACACCACTTTTCCGCGAAAAGCGTCCAGCGTTACTTTTTCTCCTTCCAGTGTTTCGGCTTCGAAACCGTAAATATCATTCATTGCGTTTCGTTTTGCTGTGATTTCAAAAACGCAGTCGGTACCTCAATGTTCAATGGACTCTCTTTATGATAAATAACTTATTCAGAAATAAAACAGATAAATTTTTATCAGCAATCGACAATGTTTTGATAGGTAGCTGGATGTGAGGATTGTCCGGATTGTTGGTTGACCGTCTTAAATCATCGGGACAGGGCATCGAATTGATTCCGAAATGAAAAATGAGCATCTTTGAAATCACCAAACCGAAACATACGCATAATGGCAATTGAAGTGGTCGAAGTCAGGTCAACTGATGAGTTAAAAGAATTTGTTGAACTACCTTTTGAGCTTTATCGTGATAATCCCTACTGGGTTCCTCCCGTCAAAAGTGAGGAGCGGAATGCCCTGTTGCCAGAAAAAAATCCTGCGATGCGTGGCTGTGACACACTTTTGTGGATTGCCCGCAAGGATGGTAAATGCGTAGGTCGGTTGGCCGGAATCATTCACCACAAGCACAACGAGAAAACCGGCGAGCGGATGGCTCGTTTTTCGCGGGCTGAGTTCATCGACGACGCCGAGGTGGTTGATGCGCTTTTCGCGAAAGCCGAACAATGGGCGAAAGAGCACGACGCCAACGGCATTCATGGTCCGTTGGGCTTTTCCAATCTCGATCACCAGGGGATGCTCGTCGAAGGTTTCGATTACCTTCCTTCGGTTGTTTCCGAATATCATTTGCCCTACTACCAGGAGCACATGGAGCGGCTGGGCTATGCCAAGGAAATGGACTGGATTGAATTTCGGTTGTCGCTGGCGGGATTCTCACTGCCCGAGAAGGCGGTTCGCATTAACGACATGGTAAAGCGCCGCTACGGCCTCAAGGTCGTTAACTTCAAAACCCGGAAAGAACTTCACGAATATGGCCAGCGGGTCTTCCAAATTTTGAACTCTGCTTTCAAAGATCTCTTTAGTGTCGTCGAATTCAACGAGGAAACCAGTCGTTATTACCTGAACAAGTACATTCCGTTGCTCAAACCTAAATTTGTGAAAATGATTGAGGACGGCGAGGGGAATATTGCCGGTTTCATTATTGCGCTGCCGTCGCTTTCCAAAGCCCTGCAAAAAGCCAATGGCAAGTTGCTTCCTTTCGGGATTTTCCATATTCGAAAAGCATTGAAAAATCCGGATGAGTGCGATCTGTTGCTCACCGGTGTGCATCCCGACTGGCAGGGAAAAGGAATGGTTTCACTGCTCTTCTCCGAACTGTTGCAGGAGCTTATCAATAGTGGTGTCAAAAATCTCGAAACCACCGGCATGCTCGAAACCAACAACAAAGCCATCCAAAACTGGAAAAATTTCGATCACATCCAGCACAAGCGGAAGCGCTGTTACCGTAAAGATTTAGCTTAGGGCAGCTTTACGGTCTGCGGCCTGTAGCGTACTCGCAGGCCCGGGTTCTCACTGGTCGTTCCGGGGGCTCATTTCAATCGCCCCGTCACTCCCGTTCGTCCACCCGGCCCTGCTTCGTCCGGCTGTCGGCCTCCGCCCGGCCGCAAAGCAATGAACAATGAGTAGTGAACAGTGAGAAATGCACGGGATTATAGTTTGTGCTTTGTGGTTTCTGTTGTTAAAAGAGTTTTAAGTGTTAGGTGTTAAGTTTTAAGAAATCGAGATGACACCAGGGGAGGATGGAAGACGTCGCTGGTTGAGCCGTTGCTGTAGGGCCACAATACATCGTGGCCGCGCAGTATAGGGAGGCACGTTTCAAAATTTCAAGTTCCGGGTTGCGCTTCGCTGTTGTTCCTATCGTTAAAAACGTTTCTGTGTTGTCAGGCTGAAGGCCTGAAAGTCCGCAGCCCGGGGTAAGGAATCACGATGTAGTCGTGATGACACCATCCCGGGTTAGGATACACGCGAAAGCGAGAGGCGCACCTTCCGGCCGTTATGATAGAGACAACGTTGTTGCGCCGCACATAGGAACTACAATTAAAATATCTTCTATCCGCTCCATCGCCCTTGCGGTCGAAACAACCTCTCATTTTCAAACACAATCATGACACGACCGCTTACAGCACTCTATTGCCTCATTCCCCAAGGCGTTGCCATTGGGCTGAAATAATTTGGCCTTTCAGGCCGACCGGAGCCCGCCAGGCTGAAGGCCTGACGCCCTGGGTTGCTGTCTCGTTCTTCAACGCTCCGTCCTTCGCGACCGAATCCCTCCCCGGTTTGGGGAGGTTAGGAGGGGCGCTTTCATTGCCCTGAGCTTTTCCAAAGTCTCAAACATTGGAAAAGCTTACGCCTTCTCTGTTTTCTTCCTCCGTCTTTTCACCTGCAAATTGGTCCCGGCAACCATCTTCGCCACGGTGCGGGCAAAGTTGCCGTAAGCAGCATCGTCTACCTGTTGCATGGCCCTGAGGTGAACGACCAGTTGCTTATTAACCAGGCTTACCACTTGTTGTTTTAGTCGGGTGGCGCTCACCAGCCTGCGCTCTTTTCCGCGGGCGGTCTGTAATTTCAGACGACTGTTTTCGAACTCCTCCTGGGCCGCTTCCAGGAGCGTCAGCCGCTCTCTGCACCCCGATATTAGTTGAATCGGCTGTTGCATGTCTGGTTCCGACAGGTCCATCAAGAACGAGCGGATGAGCGTTGTTTGGGTGGCGTAGCTTTTCCTCATCAGGGCCAGTCCGTACTTTTCAAACACATGATACACCTTTTCCCCGGCCGATTGCACCTCGGTGGCGGGATGGTGAACCGCTCCCAGTAGCTGGTACGACAGGCTCCGCCAATGATTGTGGCGCGCCGCATTCTTCTCCTTCAGCGCCGATTTGGCCCGGTCCCGATCGATGGCTGTCGTCAGAGCTTTCGTTTGTTTTTCCAGCGACGCCATGATGTTCGCTAGGTGGCTGTCGCCGTTAATGGCAGCACGACGGTATGCAATCAGTATTTCGCCCGATACGCTTCCTGCTTCGGTGGCGCGGCAGTTGGTCATGAGTTTGGTCAGCATGGTTACGAGGCTTTATCTTCCCTTGGGAAACCTTTTTCCTGCTGGGAAGGATTACTTTCATTAAGTTACGACGAATAAACAGATAATGAAATAGTGAAATCAAATGATTTTAATATATCATTAGTTAGTTGAATAATTAAATATAAATATTATAACTATTCATCATATGATGAAATATTTAATTCTTATGAGATTATTTATTCATTATTTAATTAAATAGTGAATAAGTCGAGTTTCGTATAATCATTAAATCTTCATGTCGCTATTTTCTGTCAGGGCAGGCTGTGAACCCAGGAAATCTGCGCACGGAAACGATTTTTCAATACTTTCACCAATAGAACAGTCTGGCGTTTATGCCGAAGTTGAAAAAAATAACTCACCATATTGTCGGAAACCGATTGGAGACGGGAACAAATTCTTTTTAAGCCCATTATTATGTTCGGAAAGTTTTTTACTACCTTCATGACCTGTAAGTAGCTAGCAATAAATAGTAACAGGTCATTATGGCATTGAATATAAAATCATGGGGAATCATTTATTGATAAATCCTAATATTCATCTAGAGGCAAAACTCAAGAAAGAAACTTTTCTAGAGAGAGTCAGAAATGTGAGAATGATTCGTGCATCTGTAATAATTAGAAATTTTCTTCCGAATGAGCCTCATGAATGGGAAATAATAGAAGAGTTGCACAAGGCTATTAATAAAGGGACTTTCCAATTTGGCATCGGTGACTATAAAATATTTGCTTTTGAAATTAATACAGAACTATATAGTTGGTTTAAAAATAATGAGCTACAGACCATTCAAAAGCAAGTTGTGAACTGGATTGCTGCAGTTTATCTTTCAAGACCCGATTTGCACCACTTTTTTGATGAATACATTTATGCCCCCATTTTAATTGAAGTCAAAAGAGTAATAGAAAAATATTATTCGCCAGGATATTATACAAAATATTCATTGCTTTCTGAAGTAGTAACACTATTTGAGGCTGCTTATAACGGCGAAAATAATGTGAGAAATATCAATAGATATGAAAAATTCAGCGTAAGAAATTCAGATAGAATAGAAAAACTTTTTGAAGAACGAAGAAATGAATACAAGAAGGCATCATTAGGCTATATTAATTGTCCACCGCCAAAATTCTTAGAGAATCCAATTGAAAACAATGATATAATCCGATTTGGTACATATGGAGTAAGATATTCGCCAAGTGTTAAAATTAAAATTGCATATTTTACAGATACTGACTGGACATTAATTGTAGAACGCGATAAAAGAAAAGCGCATGAAATCTATAAATCTTTAGTAGAAAGCGGATATATGACGAGGGCCGAGATTGATAAGTTAGTGCAGGATGCGGAGTTTGACACGCTTAACCGTGCTGAATCAGATAAAACACTATGGGAAAAGTGGCTTTACTCATATCGAAATTTTGAAAAAACAAATAGCATCATTTACAATCTATTTGATGAAAAGACAACACAAGGACTGATTTATTTGATAAGGCAACGTAATTCGAACTATTTCAAAATTGGTTGGACGGAAAGAAAGAGTGGTTTGACAGAGAGACAGTCAGTTGAAAATAGAATATCTTCATTGCAAACAGGAAATCCAGAGCCGTTAGATATTGTAGGTTTTTTTAAAGCAAGTGGAATTAAAACTGAAAAAACTTTACACTCATATTTTGAGTCTAAGCGTAAGACAGGTGAATGGTTTAATCTGACTGACATTGATTGTCAAAATATATTGAATGATGATTGGAGGATCAACAATAATATATTTTAAAGAGCTTATTCACTCTGACTGCACTTTTTCCCTTGTCTGTAATTCAAAAAAAAGTAACCGATGACATTTACCGAGTTAAAAAAACAACCTTCCGGACGGGAAGCAAAAACCTATTTTCAGTTTACAGAATTGATTGAGGAGTTGAAGAAACGAGATCTTCCTGATGAAATTGTAGAATTGGTCAACTCGGAGATTGAGAAGATCAATGCTGCAACCGGAAAAGGACTGGGGCGGCAACTGATAAAGTCGAAAGCATATGTGGTGAAAGAACTGGAGAAGCGGTTGAAGCTCGTTCCAAAAAACTATTACCGGCACCTTTGGACGGCAAGCGGAATGGCTGCCTTTGGAATTCCCATTGGTGTTGTCATCGGCTTAGCTATAGGAAATATTGCGTATCTGGGAGTTGGTTTACCCATTGGCATCGCTATTGGAGCGGGTATGGGAACCAAAATGGATAAAAAGGCCAAAGACGAAGGCCGCCAACTGGATGTGGTGATTGGTTAAATTCGGTTTCAGGTTTGAGAATTTCATGTTCCAGGTTGGGCTTTGCTGTTTCTGTTGTTAAAGGAATTTCCCGATCCCCAAATTGAATTTGAGATGATGAACGGATACCCGGCGCCGCTGGAAAGACTCCGGAGGAGTCACATGATGTTAGAAACGAGTTTCACCTTATCATTTATTCGACCCCGGGTGGGGTCGCACATTATTTGTGGTTACATTTTCTAACAATGTATTATCCCTGCAGGGATGAAAATCCCTATTGAAGTCTGCTGACGTAGGCTGAATGCCTGAAATCCCATGGACCGGATAGGTCTTTTATCTTTTTGTCGAAGTCTTTCTAATTTTCGACGACACGGTTTGTCTGTGGGCGAATTTATTTTTGAGCCAAAAAGGAAATGAATCAACTAAAGAAAAGTCCTTTAATTGTCTTCTTATTTCTCGGACTGATCGCTTGTCAGGATTTGTCGCATCAGAAAAAGAAGATGGAAGAGCGAGAGAATAGAATAGCGTATAACGGATTTATTCCGGAGGAGCATCAGGAGATTCTGGAGAAAGTTCGGGATGATATTTTACTTGACAGATTACTAAAGGACACCATCCGGATTGCTGAAAAAGCATTGGTTAATCCGGAACGAAACAGATTTGGAGGCATTTTTTATGATGGCCCTCACGGGAAGGAATATAAGAAAACGGTTAAGGATAATTGTCGTCGATTAGTGTCCTTCTTCAGAAGAAATCCTCAATTGGCTGTCAAAGCGGCAGAATCTAAAAGAATAGTTGATGTGGATGAAGATGAGATGCGTTATCTGCAATACCTGATTGTAAAATACGTAGAAGATAAAAAGCTTGGGCCACCTTTACTTACCCGGATGAAACGATTATCGCAAGGATTAAATTATTATGTGTATGCCTTTCAATGCGCTAATTATCCTAAATTTGATATCTTTTCATTTACCAAATACTACCCGGTTTATAAAGTGAAATTTAATTTCCAGGATGGATATTATTGTTCTTATGAATACTTGTAAGTGAAGGTTCATTTATAATACAAACAAAACATTATGACAAATTTCTATTGTGAATATTGTGGAAGGAAATTTTCCAGTGTTTCAAGTTTAACGGGCACAAATTGTTTAAAGCATCCTTTGGGAGCAGGCAAGGGACGGCATAAGCTTTATGAAGGGAAAGAAAAAAGCAGGTATACCTGTAAGTATTGTGGAATATCCTTCTCATCGATAAGTGCAATGGCTGCAGCTAACTGTCCGCGGCATCCGGATGGTTCTCATAAAGGAACACATGCACCTGCACTATAAATGAAGATCGAAATGAAAAATATGCAAAGTTTACTCTCTCAAATTTCTGTGATATCCCAAAAAAATGCAGAGATACTTGAAGCTTCCGGAGGACGTTTTAATATGTTTCGCGTCTTGGGAGTAAATCATTACGAAACTACGCATTCGGCTATCCTTGCCGAATTGTTGGACCCAAAAGGTTCTCACGGATTAAAAAAGGATTTCCTGGAGGCATTTGTTAAGATAGCTTTCTCTAGCGAGGCTTTTCAAATCTTTGATGTCGAAGATGCCCATGTATATACGGAATACTATACAGCGGATGGGCGGGTAGATATTTTAATTGAAGATGGGAAAGGCCATGCAATTATTATTGAGAATAAAATTTATGCCGGAGATCAGGAAGAACAATTAAAGCGATACAACAAGTTTGCTCAAAATAAATATGGGGACGCGAATTACAGAATTCTGTATTTAACGCTTGATGGGAGTGAAGCATCCGAGAACAGCAGTGATGGAGTGGGATATGAACAACTCTCATTTGAGAAGGATATTATTTCCTGGTTGGATGAATGCGTCAAAATTGCTACACGTTTTCCTCTGGTACGAGAGACCCTAGTTCAATACATTAATCACTTGAAAACACTTACGAATCAGGATATGAATAAAAAAAACACCGATGAGATTGTTCAGTTACTCTCCTCTTCGAAAGAAAATATAGAAGCGGCATTTACTGTGTTTGAGAATATACAAGCACTAAGAAGTAATCTTGCTGAAAGGCTTATTGCGCGCTTGAACGAAATAGCTAAAGAGTTGGATATTCAGGTTGAGGTTGGTAGTCAATTTATAAAGGGGGAAAAATATGCAAAATTTATTTTTAAGATTTCTAAGTGGGAGTATTTTGATATTCAATTTGAGTTTGAAAAAGGTAATTTCATAGAGTTGGGGTATATGTACAAGTTGAGGAACGATGATAATAGGCCCGAAGAGTCAATTGAATATTTGTCTCCGAAATTCCAAAGACATAATATTTACAACAAGGGAATACCTTGTGGATGGTCGTATATGACAAAGTATCGGAATTGGGATGCTGAAGCCTTTTTTGCAATTACCACAGGAGAAATGAAGTCAGAGATTAAAAGAATAGTGAGTTATATGCTTGAGCAGGCAAAAGACTTGACAATGTAGGAAAGCGTTTCTCTGGTACAGTCAGTTTTTCGTTGTTCTGCTTTTGGTAACGACACGTTTTGGCGTTGCCACTTCTTATCTTCGGGTGAAAAAGAAAAGTCATGGAACTCATAGATGAAGTAGCGGACGAACTAAATGAATTACTCGACGCAAAGCGGTTGGATAAGAAGAAACTTAAAAAGTTGATTGGTGAGTTGATGAAATTATCTCGAGTGGAATTCAGGTTTCTAAACTTTGAGTTCTTCAATGCCGACTTGAAAGAACTGGCTGTGGAGAGAAAGATAAAGCATGTAAGCGAGAGTAATTTTGAGGCAGCCAGTCGGTATCGTGAATTGGAAGTTGAGTGTTTAAGTTATTTGCGTTTCAAAAAGTATTTCAGTTGGAAAGATTCGTTGTTTTATCCCGAGCGAAATATGCTTCTGTACTTCTATACCGGAAAATCGAAGAATGACTTGGAATTAAAAGAATATTTTGTCGGAGCAGAAGAGGGATTTTTGCCTGATCCAACCCTAGCTTTCATCAATATCATGAATAAATATCAATAGAATAAAGAGGTATGTCGAAGAGGGAGGCCATATACAGGTACAGTTTAATTATCAAGAGGCTCAGAAAAAGTTCTGCCTCTTTCAGGGAGATTTCAGATTATTTGAAACGAGAATCTCAGTTACAAGAATATAATTTTGATATCTCTGTTCGTACTTTTCAACGTGATTTGAATGATATTCGGACCATTTACGACATTGATATTACCTATGATTCTTCACGGAAGCAGTATTGCATTGAATGGGGGGGACCCAATGAGCTGCAGCAGCGTATCATGGAAGCCTTTGACACATTAAATGCGTTAAATCTGACGGATGAACTGGCTGATTTCATTCATTTTGAAAAGCGGAAGACAAAGGGCACCGAGAATCTTTACAGCTTGTTGCATGCCATTAAGAATTGTTTCCGGATCTCATTTTCTTACCAGAAGTTTTGGGAAGACGAACCCAGTGCGCGGCGAACAGAACCTTATGCTTTAAAGGAATTCAAAAATCGTTGGTACTTGCTTGCAAGAGATATTGACAAGGATGAACTCAGGATTTACGGGCTTGATCGCCTTTCTGAGCTTAGTGTGCAGAAGACCGGTTTTCAGGTTCCCGTTGATTTAGATGTTCAGGAATATTTTAGGAATTGTTTCGGCATCATCATAGGTGATAAGGCGGTGCCGGAAACAGTTATTCTGTCGTTCATCCCGGAGCAGGGGAAATATATCAAATCACTTCCACTGCACGAATCGCAGAATATTTTGGTTGATAATGACGACGAGCTGAGGGTTGAATTAAGACTTCATGTGACTTTCGATTTTGTTCAGGAGTTGCTTTCATTCGGAGAGCGGGTCAAGGTCATTCAGCCAGAAAGTCTGATTGAGGAAGTCGTCTCTTCGTATGAAAAGTCATTGAGTTTATACCGATAGAAGGTCGGTCGTTTTTGCATTTGATAACTTCCGATCAACGTTTGTTCGATAGGTATGGTGCGCGTACTTCTTGCTCCCGGGGCCTGGTCGCCCCCTCCGGACCAGCTACCCCGAAGCGAAATCATCATTCAAAATTGCTGTCTCCCCATTGCCTTGATTCCCCGTCTCCCTTTCGCCCACTCACCATGTTTATTCTCCTGTGATTGCTGTATATGATCTTTTTTTGAAATAACTTGGTCCACCTAATCAGGCAGTTGCGATTTTATGTCAAAAAAGAGTGGAAAAAGGTTTGGAGGGAAAGGAAAAAATACGCTTTCTTTGCATCCGCTTTCCGAAAGGGGAGCAGCGTTCAGTGGGAGGTTGAAAAGGGAAACAGGAAAGCCGGAATCGTTCGGTTTTTACCCGGGAAAATCACCCCGCAATTTTTTTTGAAAAAGTATTTGGAAAGTCGGGATAAAAGGTTTTATCTTTGCCGCCACGTTTGAAAAAACGGGCGTTGATTTTCGGGTACTGAGCCTAGAGAAAAAAGGCAAAAAAAGATTTGGAGATAACGCGAAAAGATTTCTATCTTTGCAACGCTTTTTTCGGCCCGTCCGACGGCAACCGAGGGTTGGGCAGGAGGAGCGAGAAGTAAGAGAAGAATACAAGTTCATTGAAAATATTGAAAAGGAAAGAAGATAAGCACCAGAAGTTCAATTTTCTTTTAGAGGAAAAACTGATCGTGCCAGGCAAATAGACATTTAAACTTTTTGATTACAACGAAGAGTTTGATCCTGGCTCAGGATGAACGCTAGCGGGAGGCTTAACACATGCAAGTCGAACGGTAACAGGTCCTTCGGGACGCTGACGAGTGGCGCACGGGTGAGTAACGCGTATGCAACCTGCCCTGTACAGGGGGATAGCCCGGAGAAATCCGGATTAATACCCCATGGTTTCCAACCTTCGCATGTTGGTTGGAATAAAGTTTCGGCGGTACAGGATGGGCATGCGTGGCATTAGCTAGTTGGTAAGGTAACGGCTTACCAAGGCGACGATGCCTAGGGGTTCTGAGAGGATGATCCCCCACACTGGGACTGAGACACGGCCCAGACTCCTACGGGAGGCAGCAGTGAGGAATATTGGTCAATGGGCGAGAGCCTGAACCAGCCATCCCGCGTGCAGGATGACGGCCCTACGGGTTGTAAACTGCTTTTATGTACCAAGAATGTGTTCTACGTGTAGGATTTTGACGGTAGTACATGAATAAGCATCGGCTAACTCCGTGCCAGCAGCCGCGGTAATACGGAGGATGCAAGCGTTATCCGGATTCATTGGGTTTAAAGGGTGCGTAGGCGGCTATATAAGTCAGTGGTGAAATGCTGCAGCTCAACTGTAGAACTGCCATTGAAACTGTATAGCTTGAGTGCGCCTGAGGTAGGCGGAATGAGTAGTGTAGCGGTGAAATGCTTAGATATTACTCAGAACACCGATTGCGAAGGCAGCTTACTAAAGCGTAACTGACGCTGATGCACGAAAGCGTGGGGAGCGAACAGGATTAGATACCCTGGTAGTCCACGCCGTAAACGATGATAACTCGCTGTTGGCGATACACAGTCAGCGGCTGAGCGAAAGCATTAAGTTATCCACCTGGGGAGTACGATCGCAAGGTTGAAACTCAAAGGAATTGACGGGGGCCCGCACAAGCGGAGGAACATGTGGTTTAATTCGATGATACGCGAGGAACCTTACCTGGGCTTAAATGTAGAATGACCGTTGCCGAAAGGTGACTTCCCTTCGGGGCGTTTTACAAGGTGCTGCATGGTTGTCGTCAGCTCGTGCCGTGAGGTGTCGGGTTAAGTCCCATAACGAGCGCAACCCTTATCGTCAGTTGCTAGCAGGTCATGCTGAGGACTCTGGCGAGACTGCCACCGTAAGGTGAGAGGAAGGTGGGGATGACGTCAAATCAGCACGGCCCTTATGTCCAGGGCTACACACGTGTTACAATGGTCGGTACAAAGGGCAGCTACCTGGCAACAGGATGCTAATCCCTAAAGCCGGTCTCAGTTCGGATTGGAGTCTGCAACCCGACTCCATGAAGCTGGATTCGCTAGTAATCGCGCATCAGCCATGGCGCGGTGAATACGTTCCCGGGCCTTGTACACACCGCCCGTCAAACCATGGAAGTTGGGGGTACCTGAAGTCTGCAACCGCAA
Organism: Prolixibacter sp. DSM 2831; assembly: GCF_056493735.1. Taxonomy (NCBI): domain Bacteria; kingdom Pseudomonadati; phylum Bacteroidota; class Bacteroidia; order Marinilabiliales; family Prolixibacteraceae; genus Prolixibacter; species Prolixibacter sp. DSM 2831. Next base: position 4,807,912 of record NZ_CM151379.1, on the reverse strand, counting down.
GGAGCGGCCTAGGGTAAAACCAATGACTGGGGTTAAGTCGTAACAAGGTAGCCGTACCGGAAGGTGTGGCTGGAACACCTCCTTTCTGGAGCCGACACGAAAGGTTTCTGAGAGGAAATTAGAGCAGAAGGGTGTTTACTTCTTCCTTTTTAAAATAATACTGGAGCAAAGCGGATGGCTGTTAGCTTATGGCTTAAAGCTTGAAGCAAGCCTGATAAGTACTTACAGTCCCGTAGCTCAGCTGGTTAGAGCGCTACACTGATAATGTAGAGGTCCCCAGTTCAAGTCTGGGCGGGACTACACAGGCAATGAAAAATGAGCAGTGAACAATTAGCAATATTGTTCATTACACATTGTTCATTACTAATTGCACAGACGGGGGATTAGCTCAGTTGGCTAGAGCGCTTGATTTGCATTCAAGAGGTCATCGGTTCGACTCCGATATTCTCCACAAAGGGTGTAAACACCAGGAAAAGTTCATCAGGAAAACATATTGGAACACGAAGGATTAGGCTGGCGCCTGGAAGAGGAAAGGGTTCGATTCCCTGTAATCCACATATCCTGAAAGGGATGAAGTTCATTGACATGCTGGAAGAAAAACAACAGAGTTACAAGAGAAACGCCGAAGGATAAAACCTTCGAAAAGGCGAGAGAAAGTACGAAAGGGCGTACGGGGGATGCCTTGGCTCTCAGAGGCGACGAAGGACGTGATAAGCTGCGAAAAGTCGCGGGGAGGTGCAAATAACCGTTAATCCGTGAATATCCGAATGGGGCAACCCACCATATATAAGTATGGTATCCTGTTATGCAGGAAGCTAACCCGGAGAACTGAAACATCTAAGTACCCGGAGGAAAAGAAAACAAAAGTGATTCCCCCAGTAGTGGCGATCGAACGGGGAAGAGCCCAAACCGGAAGTGTTTCGGCACTTTCGGGGTTGTAGGACTGCGATATACGAAGTAAGACGAAACGGAAGTGTTCTGGAAAGTCACACCAAAGGAGGTGAAAGTCCTGTACGTGTAAGGCTTGCGGAGTTAGCAGTATCCTGAGTAGGGCGGGACACGTGAAATCCTGTCTGAATCTGCCAGGACCATCTGGTAAGGCTAAATACTACTGAGAGACCGATAGTGAACCAGTACCGTGAGGGAAAGGTGAAAAGCACCCCGAACAGGGGAGTGAAAAAGTACCTGAAACCGTACGCCTACAAGCGGTCGGAGCCCTTTAGGGGGTGACGGCGTGCCTTTTGCATAATGAGCCTACGAGTTACTCCTCACTGGCAAGGTTAAGTGGTTCAGCCACGGAGCCGAAGCGAAAGCGAGTCTGAATAGGGCGCCATAGTCAGTGGGGGTAGACGCGAAACCATGTGATCTACCCATGACCAGGTTGAAGTCCCGGTAACACGGGATGGAGGACCGAACCAGGGGACGTTGAAAAGTCCTTGGATGAGTTGTGGGTAGGGGTGAAAGGCCAATCAAACTTGGAAATAGCTCGTACTCCCCGAAATGCATTTAGGTGCAGCCTTGGTTACGAGTCTTGCAGAGGTAGAGCTACTGATTGGATGCGAGGGCTTCACCGCCTATCAACTCCAGACAAACTCCGAATGCTGCAAGATGCTCACCAGGAGTGAGGGCGCGGGTGCTAAGGTCCGTGTCCGAGAGGGAAAGAACCCGGACCATCAGCTAAGGTCCCCAAGTGTATGTTAAGTTGAACAAACGAGGTCTGATTGCTTAGACAGCTAGGATGTTGGCTTGGAAGCAGCCATTCATTTAAAGAGTGCGTAACAGCTCACTAGTCGAGCGGTCGGGCGTGGATAATAATCGGGCATTAAACATACCACCGAAGCTATGGATTGTAAATTTATTTACAGTGGTAGGGGAGCATTCCGGTCAGCGCCGAAGGTGTACCGTGAGGTATGCTGGAGCGTCCGGAAAAGCAAATGTAGGCATAAGTAACGATAAGGCAGGTGAGAAACCTGCCCGCCGATAGACTAAGGTTTCCTGATCAACGCTAATCGGATCAGGGTTAGTCGGGACCTAAGGCGAAGCCGAACGGCGAAGTCGATGGAAAATCGGTTAATATTCCGATACTACTCTTGACTGCGATGGGGTAACGAAGTGATGAAAGACCCGCGTACTGACGGAATAGTACGTTAAAGGGCGTAGCCGATGAACTGCGTAGGCAAATCCGCGCGGTGAGGTGAAACCCGACAGTACCGAGAGCCTTCGGGCAATCGGATAGTGGTCCTAAGGGCTTCCGAGAAAAACCTCTAAGCTTCAGGTCAAGAGAACCCGTACCGTAAACCGACACAGGTAGTCAAGGAGAGAATCCTGAGGCGCTCGAGTGATTCGTGGCTAAGGAACTAGGCAAAATGGCCCCGTAACTTCGGGAGAAGGGGCGCTGGCGCGAGCCAGCCGCAGTGAAAAGGCCCAGGCGACTGTTTATCAAAAACACAGGGCTATGCTAAATCGCAAGATGATGTATATGGCCTGACACCTGCCCGGTGCCGGAAGGTTAAGAGGGGATGTTATACTTCGGTAGAAGCATTGAATCGAAGCCCCGGTAAACGGCGGCCGTAACTATAACGGTCCTAAGGTAGCGAAATTCCTTGTCGGGTAAGTTCCGACCTGCACGAATGGTGCAACGATCTGGGTACTGTCTCGGCCACGAGCTCGGTGAAATTGTAGTAGCGGTGAAGATGCCGCTTACCCGCAACGGGACGGAAAGACCCCGTGAACCTTTACTGCAACTTCACATTGGTTCTGGGTAAGTGATGTGTAGGATAGGACGGAGACATTGAAGCGGGTTCGCCAGGATTCGTGGAGTCATCCTTGAAATACGTCCCTTTGCTTGCCTGGGGCCTAATCCAGGAATGGAGACAGTGTGTGGTGGGTAGTTTGACTGGGGTGGTCGCCTCCAAAAGAGTAACGGAGGCTTCTAAAGGTGCGCTCATGGCGATTGGTAACCGCCAGCAGAGCATAATGGTATAAGCGCGCTTGACTGTGAGACCTACAAGTCGATCAGGTAGGAAACTAGAGCATAGTGATCCGGTGGTTCCGTATGGAAGGGCCATCGCTCAAAGGATAAAAGGTACTCCGGGGATAACAGGCTGATCGCTCCCAAGAGCTCATATCGACGGAGCGGTTTGGCACCTCGATGTCGGCTCGTCACATCCTGGGGCTGGAGAAGGTCCCAAGGGTTGGGCTGTTCGCCCATTAAAGTGGCACGCGAGCTGGGTTCAGAACGTCGTGAGACAGTTCGGTCCCTATCTGTTGTGGGCGTAGGAGACTTGAGAGAGCCTGACGTTAGTACGAGAGGACCGCGTTGGACATACCTCTGGTTTACCAGTTGTTCCGCCAGGAGCACCGCTGGGTAGCCATGTGTGGAAGAGATAAGCGCTGAAAGCATCTAAGCGCGAAGCTCGCCTCAAGATGAGGTCTCCTTAGAGGGTCGTTGGAGACTACGACGTTGATAGGTCGCAGGTGTAAAGACGGTGACGTCAAAGCCGAGCGATACTAATTGCCCGAAACTTTCCTTGCCGGTTTTATAAATTGGTGTTTTTGTTGTAATGAAATTGTTTTCTTCCAGGGTTCATGTCAGTAATAGTAAGTTTTAAGTCGAAAGATTTAAGTTTTAAGAAAAGGGAGAACGCCGAAAAGCGAAGTCCGGCCCGACATCAAAGAGCATCTTAACACTTAACACCTAAAACTTAATCACTATTACAAAAAATATTGTATAGCTGAAAAGCAAAGCTGAAAACTTTAGGTGGCTACAGCGACGGGGTTCCACCTCTTCCCATTCCGAACAGAGAAGTTAAGCCCGTCAGCGCCGATGGTACTGCAGAGATGTGGGAGAGTAGGTCGCCGCTTATTTTATTAAAGCCCGGTTCCTTTATTGGAGTCGGGCTTTTTTATATCCGAAAGACAATAGACTTCAGATATTAGACACCAGATAAGAGACAAAAGACACCGGTCTTGATATTTAAGATATTGTATACTCTGAAGGGATTGATTAGTGAGTTCCGGTCCGACCGGGAATGGATTGGAGTGATTGTGTGTGTGAAGGTAGCCAGATGGCTGCCTTTTTTTGTGAGACGACACCAGGTGTCAGACGTCGTGTTGTTTTTTCATCCTCTACTACTTCCTTAATGCCCTTCGAACTTTCTTTTAGGAATTCTTCTGCGAAAGCAAACAAAAAAAGTGCGCCACCCGAAGGTAACGCACTTTACAAAAGTTATGCATGGTGTTAGTTAGTGAAACTATTTATTGGGGCGACATATTGGCTCCAAATTCCAGCCTTCGACGCGGAAACCTGATTTGTCAAGATTTTGAGCAGGTGTGCTAACCGTTACGGTTCTTGACTCTCCGGGTTTCAGTGTGAAATAACTTGACGACCACATGCTGGGCAATACTTCCTCGCCTTTATTCATCAGCATCGGACGGACAAAGAACGCCAGTTTATCGGATGGATTGCTCAGTTCAACTGTCCATTTTGTATGCGAGCCTTTCGTGGTTTTGTCAATAACCTTCAACTCAACTTGTGCTTTGTCCATCGCGTTCATCGAAGTAAAGTCGTCGTCAGGCGAAAGCCAGTAGGAATTGCGTGAAATTACTTTCCCATTTGCATCTTTCAATCGTAAAACAACGAACGAAACACCATCGGTTTTAGCCAATACTTTTGACAATGAGTATACTTTTTTGACGGACGCTGCATCCAGGCTTACTTTCTTCGATTCGTTGTGGATGAGTTTCGAATGAATATTGTACACATCGGCTTCGGCCACCAGGTTCTTTTCCGGGCTGTACGAGCGATTAACGACGGTCACATAGGCATTATCCTGGTCGTACTGTACATGGACAGGCTCGACGGCATTTTGCATGAAATAATAGCCTGCATTGGGCATCAGATACCAATCGTATACCTGCCAGATGACACTCGGCAAGGCTGCATTCAGTTTCCAGAGCATTACACCGCCATTGTCATCGAGTTTGCTTCCGGCTGCTTCGAAAATCCCCTGGTAACCCATAGCATTCATCAACTGCATCTTTTCCGAAAAGCCCTTCATTGATTTTGGCTCGCCGAAGCGTTTCACCATGTCCTTGTAATAGAGGTCATATTTTCCGTTTCCGGAAGCCGCATCGTGGTAACCCCAGGTATTGTTCAACGGGAACGGAAGCGTTTTATCCCAAACCAAATCAGGAATAATCTTCGGGAGAATATTGTACGGAGGTTGCGACGGAATACCGGTCTCGTCTTTAAAAACCCAGTCTTTGGCGTTGTTGGCCAGCTTGTAATATTGTTTCGGACTCTGCCATGCATACGGTCCGCCACTGTATACGCCTGATTGTTTATTATCGGGCCATGAAGCTTTCCAGTCAGCAGGCAGCTTGGCAAAGCCGGAAGAACTCGGAATAAACGGCCGTGTTCCGTCGAGTTTTATAATACTATCGCGCATGGCGTAGTAAAGCTCTTTACGCGCATGACCTTCGTTTCCGCCGGTCCACAGTAGCAAGCTTGGATGGTTCCGGATACGAAGAATCGTACTAGTCATGTTTTTAATGAAAACATTGCCTTGCAACGGCCAGTCAGGCGAACCTTTAAATTCACCCTGGGTATCTCCGGTTACCCAGAAGTCGGACCAAACCAGCAAACCATAGCGGTCGGCTGCGTTGAAGAACTGGTCGGGAGGCGTAATACCACCGCCCCAAATGCGCACCAGGTTGATGTTGGCATTCTGGCAAAGCCGAAGTTCGTTGTCATAACGCAAGGAATCGCGGTTCACCATCATGTCAGGAACCCACGCTCCACCAACGAGGTTGACACGTTTTCCATTCACATAAAAGTCACGACGCAGAAATTTGCCCTTCACTTCGGTGGCTTTCGAGCTCACTGTGCGAATTCCGAAAACAAAGGTGGTATCGTCGGAAACGGTATTCCCGGCAAGGTACTGCAAACGGATACGATAGAGATTAGGTGCACCGTGACCATTGGGCCACCACAAATGCGGATTGGTGATGTGCAGACTCGTTTCGTTTTCCGCATTGAGATCCACTTTCGTGGAAGAATTGGCACCCAGCGTAACATCTTTCGAAAATTCGATGGACGAACCAGTGAAGTTTTCAGGTGTGATGGTAACATTCAATTTCCCGTTTGCACCGGAATTACCATGATTCGCGAGATTCAGTTTTAGCGAAATATCAGCGACCGTTGTATCGGGAAGAGCAGGTAATGTCGTCACCAAATGCGGACGACTGATGGTTACGTTTCCTGAAGTTCTCAAATAAACCGGTTGCCAGATTCCCATGTTCCGATCGCGGGTTGGCGGCATCCAGTCCCAACCGACCGAACAAAGCATGGTCACATTTTTACCAATATCACCGGTTGGACCACCGTTGGCAAAGAACGGGCCCATGGCTTTCAGCTGTTCAGGTGCCGGCGTGCCGGGGAAATCGAGCGGATAAATTTTCACCGCCAGGTAGTTGTCAGCACCCGCTTTAATCTCTTTGCTGACATCAAGGCTATATTCGGCAAACATACCGGCCATATCAGTCGAATCGGCAATCTGTTTTCCGTTTACCCAAACCGCAGCCCGGTAGTTGATGCCTTTGAAGATCAACTGAAAATGTCGGCCGTTATCGCTGGCAGGTACTTTAAAAGAAGTACGGTACCAGTACGGCTTCTTCCAGGGATTGGGTTCATTCGGAAGAAAGCTGTATTGCTCCAGGTTGTACTCTTTATTGAAACTGTCGGATGCATCCGGAATGCGCATGTTGTTCATCCCCTGGTACGGATCGGGATAAACATTGTTGGCGACCAGCCCGGTGAGAACGGTTGAAGGAACTTTTACCGGAAACCAGTACACATTTTCCTGGTAAGAAGGAGTGGATAACGTTTCGCCCGAAGCGTCGATTACGGCCGACGACTGCAGTTGAAAATTGGTGATTTCTGTTTGCTTTACTACACCGTTTTGTGCCTGAACAGCGGGTGCCGCAAAGAGAAACAGAATCAGGAACAGAAATTGTGTTGCCTCTCTTTTCATTGTTTGGTTTTAATTAATTTATCTAATTGTATTTGTTTGCGGTCTCTCTTTTGGAATCGAACCAACCAAAAGTAGTGAAATAGTGTATTTTTTACAATTAGCTTAAAAAGATATGTCAATCAGACTGCAAGGAGAAGCAGAAACGTAGGAGTAAAAATTTAAGGGCATAAAAAAAGCGCCCTTCTGAAGGACGCTTTACTTTTTTGATGATGCAAAAATTTATTTATTCACCGTGTAGGTGTAATTGTTTTTGTCGCCAACGGTTAATACAACCTGATACTGACCCGGTTTAGCCGATTCGAAGTCGAAAATGCGACCCAGACTTACGTCTTTCCCGAGGTTTTCTTCGTGAAGCAGATTGTTCTTGTTGTCGTACAAATAAACTTCAACGTTGTCCTTGCTCAGGTTTAGGTAGGAAAGTTTGAGCATGTTGTTTTTAAACCTGAAAGTAGGAGCAACATCTTTGTTATCAGCAATCTGGTCATTCATATTGGCATGGCCATCAACTACGTTGAAAGACTGAACCAATGTTTTATTACCAGAGCGAACGCGCAGGTTGTAGTTACCATCATCCAGTTTCGAGAAATCGAATGCCTTGAAATACTGGCTTCCCGATACATTGTTTTTGGTATAATACACTACATTTCCCAAGTCATTCTCAATAGTGATACTCATTGGTTGCGTTCCGGGGTTGATAACCGAAACGATGGAGAGATCCGAATTATCTTTAGTATAAACTGAAGTCTTACCACTTGCCAATGCTTGGCCAATTGTAATAACCAGGAAGAACGCGCTCAAACTTACTACCATTAAATTCTTGCTCATCATTGTTTTAAAGTTTGTTGTCTTCATAGCTTCTTATTTTAAGAGGTTTTACACTGCAAATATAAACATGTTATACAACATATGTTGTAAAACATATATTACTGCTTTTTTAACTGTACGTGATCGGAAACGGGATTTGAGTCGAAATGTGATCTTAAATTGAAGAGGTTTTAGTGTTTGGTTTCATAACTGACAGTTATACAAGGTTATATGTGTGAAATTTGTATGATCTCGCAGTGGCTGTTTTATTCGTCTGACCTTAGTTGAATGAATTTTTTTCTTCAAAAACTCAACTTTGATAAAATTTTTAATAATTCCTTTCGGGAAAAACCCTCTATTTCCATTTATTTTGGATGTCATTGGATAACCGATGTTCCACTTCCAGAAATCATATTGAATGAATATTCGGATTCTGCAATTAATAGAAGGTGCGCAACAAGCCGATGGGCTGGTTGTAGTCATCGATGTATTCCGGGCGTTTTCAACCGCTTGTTATGCCATGGAGCGCGGAGCTTCACGAATCATCCCGGTAGGAGATATTGAAGAAGCATTTCGCTTAGCGGAAGAAATTCCCGATTCGGTATTGATGGGCGAACAGAACGAGCGTAAGATTGCCGGATTTGATTACGGGAATTCGCCCACGCATATTCTGGAAGCAGACCTGACAGGAAAAACCGTCATTCACCGGAGTAGTTCCGGCACCCAGGGAATTGTGAACGCGGTTTATGCCGACGAAATCATTACCGGTAGTTTTGTAAACGCTGCAGCAATAGTCCAATATATTAGATACCGATCGCCGGAAACAGTGAGCTTGGTTTGCATGGGATACGCCGGAGAACGGCCGTCGCAGGAAGACACTTTCCTGGCCGAACATATACGCGATCTCCTAACGGGAAAACCCACCCGCTTTGATGAGATGGTGGAAGAACTTCGTACAGGCGATGGTGCCCGTTTGCTCGATCCGGAGAACAGTGAATGGTCACCGTCCTCGGACTTCGATTTATGTCTTTCGCTCAATCGGTTCGATTTTATTTTGCGACTGGAGGAAGAGAATGGCATCCGCTATCTGAACCGGATCGATTCTGGTACGTTTGAGTTGAAGAAATAACCGTAAACCATAATCATATGCCCTATAATTTTGACGAAATAATTGAGCGAAGAGGAACCAATTGTATCAAATACGACCGGTTGGAACAGTTTTGCGGCAACGCGGAGGCGTTACCGATGTGGGTAGCCGATACCGATTTCCGGGTGCCCGATTTTATCATGGATGCCATTCGCGGGCGCGCCGAACATGAAGTGTTGGCATATTCTTTCCGGCCCGAAAGTTACCATCAGTCCATCATCGATTGGATGAAGAAACGGCACGATTGGGACATTCAACGCGAATGGATTTCATTTAGTCCGGGAGTGGTGCCGGCAGTTACCATGTTAATCATGGCGCTGACCAACGAGGATGAGAAAGTAATTGTGCAGCCGCCGGTTTATTTTCCTTTTTTCACTTGCGTGAAAGGCTCGGGCCGGAAGATGGTGGAGAACCCGTTGAAGTTGGAAAACGGCCGGTATTATTTCGATTTCGAGGATTTGAAAGCCAAGATTGACGATAAAACCAAAATGCTGTTGCTTTCCAGTCCGCACAATCCGGGCGGAATGGTTTGGACCAAAGAAGAGTTGACTGAGCTGGGCCGTATTTGCAAGGAAAAAGGAGTAATCATCGTTTCCGATGAAATTCATTCCGACCTGATTTACCCGGGACACAAACATGTTCCGTTGCCTTCCATTTCGGAAGGGTTGGCTGAAATTACGGTCGTTTGTATGGCGCCCAACAAAACGTTTAACATTGCAGGTTTATCTTCCGCATTCCTGGTCATTCCGCAAAAGAAAATGCGGGTGCGTTATGAACGGATGCTGAATGTACTGCATGTGCACGGGGGAAATATCTTTGGCACGGTTGCCACTGAAGCCGCTTACACACACGGAGAACAATGGCTGGGCGAATTGCTGGAATATCTTCAGGGCAACCTGAAATATTTGAATGAGTTCATGGCGGAGCATTTGCCTAAGGTCAAGGTAATGCAGCCGGAATCGACGTTCCTGGTGTGGATGGATTTTCGCGACTACGGTCTGAGCGAAAAAGAGATGAAAGATGTGCTGGTGAATAAAGCCGGCGTGGCCATGAATGTTGGGAGTACGTTTGGAACCGGTGGCGAAGGCTTTTTCAGGATGAATATCGGCTGTCCGCGTTCTACTTTAGAGGAAGGCCTGGAACGCATCGAAAAAGCGTTAAGAGTGCTTTAAAATAACATGTCGGGGATTGGACTAGCTAATCCTCGACATCACCTGTTCGGCCAAAGCAACTAAATCCTTTTTATTGGTCTCTTCCACTTCGAGTTGAGCCAAACACTTCAACGCTTTGTCATGGTAATGGAGCATGAGCTGCTGTGCTTCCTCACTTACTGCAGCTTCATTATATAACTGCGTAACCGCTTCAATTTTTTCCTCCGGAAGGAAAGACTCTCTGGTGATCCAGTTTTGCAACTGTTCCTTTTTCTCTCCCTGCAACTTTTCCTGTGCTTTGAGTAACAGGAATGTTTTCTTATTACTCAGAATATCGCCACCAATTTTCTTACCGAACACATTGGGATCACCGTACACATCGAGCCAATCGTCCTGCAACTGAAATGCCAGCCCAATGTTGATTCCGAAATCATATAACAGATTAGCCTGTTTTTTCGGTGCATTACCGATGATGGCTCCAAGTTTCAACGCACCGGCAATTAATACCGCGGTTTTCAACCGGATCATTTCGATGTATTCGTCCACGGTTACGTCCATCCGGCTCTCGAAATCCATGTCGTACTGCTGACCTTCGCAAACCTCGAGTGCGGTCCGCGAGAAAAGCTTTAGCAATTCCGGCAGTTTTTCACCAGGCGAATTCGCCAGGTAATCGTTGGCCAGAATCATCATGGCATCACCACTGAGAATGGCCGTATTGGGATTGAATTTCAGATGAACGGTCGGTTTCCCGCGGCGAACCGAGGCATTGTCCATCAAATCGTCGTGCAGCAGGGTGAAATTGTGGAACACTTCGATGGCAGTCGCGGCCGGCAGTGCTTCTTCTATATTTTCGGAAAAAAGATTGGCTCCCGTCAGAACCAATACCGGCCTGAGCCTTTTTCCGCCCATGTCGAGGGTATAGGAAACCGGTTTGTACAGACCCGCTGGTGTAGCGTTGTCAATTTTTTCCCGTTCTTTTTTCAGTTCCTGAAGAAAGCGGTCAAAGAGTTCCTGCTGGCTTTTCATTCATCAGTAGTTTTATCCTTTTCATCGGTTCCGGAGAGCAGATTGCCGTTTTTATCTCTGCCTTCGATTCGAAGTTCATCCTGTTCGATGTCTTCTTCCTCATCGAAAATTTCGAGGAAAGGTTCTTCGAAATACCGGGTTGTAGCACGACGCTGCAATCCAAGAAGCAAAGCCGGCAACAATATCAGGTTCGATATTAAGGCAACGAGTAAGGTCAACGATACCAGAATGCCCAGGGCAACTGTTCCGCCGAAACTCGACAGACTGAAGATACCGAATCCGAAGAAAAGTACAAACGAGGTATAAATCATGCTGAAGCCGGTTTCGCGCAAAGCGAGTACCACCGACTTGCCAATATTCCATTGGGTAAACCGAAGTTCCTGCCTGTATTTGGCCAGGAAGTGTATCGTATTGTCGACCGATATACCGAAAGCAATCGAGAATACCAGAATGGTTGAAGCCTTAATCGGGATACCTGTAAAGCCCATGATTCCGGCTGTGAAAAGTAGCGGAATTACGTTTGGAACCAGTGACAGGAATACCATCCGACGCGAGTTGAACATCAATGCCATGAAGGTGGCGATGAGTAAAACTGCCAAACCGAGACTCTGGAACAGACTCTTCACCAAGTACTGAGTTCCTTTCACAAATACCACCGAAGCACCTGTTACGGTTACATGGTATTTGTCGGCCGGGAATATCTTAGCAGCCTCTTTCCGGATACGGCTTAACAAGTCTTCCATTCGGGTAGTTCCCACGTCCTTCATGCGGAAACTGATGCGTGTTTCTTCCTTGGTGCTGTCGATAAACGATTTTAAATCGCCGATTTTGCCGTTCGATTTTCCCACGTAGGACAGAATGAACGACTGTTCGCGGTAGCTGGGCAACGAATAATATTTTTCTTTTCCGTTGTAAAAAGCCTGTTTGGCAAACTTCAAAACATTGACCAACGAAAGCGATGGCGACAAATCGCTGTACTTCGAGAGGGCCGTGCTGAATTCGTCAATTTTCTTCAGGTTGGATGTGCGCAAAACACCATTGGGACGTTCGGTATCGACAGTAATCTCCAACGGCATTAATCCGTCGAAATTCTTCTCGAAGAACTTCAAATCAAGGTAAATCGGGTCATTCTTCGGTAGATCGTCTACCATGTAGCCGGTGCTTTTCATCTGGGTAATTCCGACGATGCTCAGGAGAAGAATAATGCCAAATGTGACGTAAATACCTTTCCGATGATTTTGAGTGACCAAAACAAATTTGTCGATAATCTTCCCGATGAAATTATTATCGAGGTGGCGCATGTCCTTGTCGGCCGGCGGATCGAGGATGGTGAAAGCCGTTGGGATAATGATCAGCGAAGTCATGAAAACTGCCATGATGTTCACCGACGCAATCAAACCGAATTCCCGCAGAATGGAGCTACTGGTCACCAAAAATGTGGCAAAGCCCGAAGCGGTAGTCAGGTTGGTGAGGAACGTAGCGTTACCAATCTTCATGATGGTCCGCTGCAGCGCCTTGATTTTATTTCCGTGCCCTTTGTATTCGTTATGATATTTATTCACCAGGAAAATACAGTTGGGAACCCCAATCACAATGAGCAAAGGCGGAATCATTCCTGTGAGCAATGTAATCTTGTAGCCGAGTATGGCCATCAGTCCGAGCGTCCAGATAACGCCAATAAGCACGACCGTAACCGGAAGAATCACCGCTTTAAACGATCGGAAGAACGAGAACAGGATGATGATAACCACGGCCAGAGCAGCCAGGATAAACATCAAAAATTCACGCTTAATCTTTTGTGAGGTCACCACCCGGATGTAGGGCATCCCGGAATAGTGGACCTTAACGCCCGTATCGGCTTCGTACTGGTTGCCGACTTTCACAATCTGATTGACCATTTTTTCCCGTTTCGGCGTCGCCATCAAGGCTTTGCTCACGGTAATGGCCATCATGTAGGTATGGGTCTTTTCGTTGTATAACTGGCCTTTGTAAAAGGGCAGCGTATGCAGCGTTTCAACCAGCGTATCGAGTTGTTCCTGCGATTGTGCCCTTGACGGGAAAATGCTGTCGAACTTAAATTTGTGTGCTTTCCGGTCTTTGTAAATATCGTAAGCATTGGCTACCGACAGCATGCCTTCTACACCATCAATCTTTTTCAGTTCGGCAGCCATTTCATTCCACCGATTGAAATGGTCGATTTTGAAGAAGTTGGAATCCCGCACGCCGATGACAATCACATCGGAACCGGCACCAAATTTCTTAATGAAATCCTGATTTTCCTGATAGACCGTGTCCTTTTTAGGTAACAACGGAGCATATTCGTACGAAAGTTGAACCTGAGGTGCCTTAAATCCCATGTAAATGGTAATTCCCAGCAAAAGAACCGAGAGGGCAATCCGGTAAGATAAAATGAAGCGTGCTATTCTTCTCCACATAATAATAAAATGAAATCCCCGCGAAATTAGTGTTTAATTGACTGAATTGAAAAGAATATGCCATTTTACTTGTCATGCTGCTGAGAGGGTTAGGCTAAATGCCAAGGTTTTACCTAATAAGGAATCGGAACAGTCAATTTTGATAGAAATGATGGAGATGAAAATATTTCTTTGCCATTGGGTAAAATTTGTTTCATTCGCTTTTCAGTTTTGTATCAAAACCTTTAAATTCGGCACAGCCTAACCCCCTTTACCAGAATGATGAACTACGGATTTGTTGATTTCCTAAGGCTACTTGGCTCGCTGGCTGTTTTCCTTTTCGGGATGAAGCTGATGAGTGAATCGCTGCAAAAGGTAGCGGGCAATAAACTGCGCGCGATTCTCGCGTCGATGACAGCCAACCGTATGCGCGGAGTTTTAACCGGCATCCTTATCACCACCCTCATCCAATCCTCTTCGGCAACCATTGTTATGATTGTCAGTTTTGTGAATGCAGGACTGCTTTCGTTGCTCGAATCCATCAGTGTGGTAATGGGGGCGAATATCGGTACAACCGTGACGGCCTGGATTATTTCCCTTTTCGGATTTAAGTTCAATATCACGCAAATAGCTTTGCCGATGGTCGGTTTAGCCTTGCCGGTATTATTCTCCCGCGTTCGTTCGCGTAAATCGTGGGGTGAACTGGTGATGGGCTTTGGCTTGCTGTTCATCGGACTCGAATTCCTGAAAACTTCTGTGCCGGATGTCAGCAGCAATCCCGAAGTGTTGGGCTGGTTGTCGCAATATGCCCACATGGGTTATCTGGGGTACATTCTTTTTATGCTCATCGGTACATTACTGACCATTCTGATCCAGTCGTCCAGTGCGACAATGGCGCTGACGTTGGTGATGTGTAACAACGGATGGATTAATTTCGATATGGCTGCGGCCATGGTGCTTGGTGAGAATTTGGGGACGACCATTACGGCCAACGTAGCGGCATTAGTGGCTAATACCAATGCACGAAGAGCTGCCCGCGCACATCTGTTCTTTAACCTGGCCGGGGTGGTTTGGATGCTTATCATCTTTCCCTTCTTCCTGAAAGGAGTCGCTTTTCTGACCGAAGACCTGGGCGGTGGCAATCCGTTTGAATCGAGTAATGCCATTCCCGTAGCACTGGCGCTGTTTCACACCTTGTTTAATGTGCTGAACATGTTGCTGCTGATAGGTTTCACGAAGACGCTTGCCCGGATTGTAACCCGTTTGGTTCCCGAACGGAAAGCCGAGGCAGAAAGTGCGTTTACGTTGCAGCACATAAAAATTGGACTTCTGTCTACGCCGGAAGCATCGCTTTACCTGGCACGCGAAGAGATTTCCCTCTTTGGTCAGCGGGTTTCGAAAATGTTTAAGGATGTACAGGAGCTAATGACCGAAATTCCTGATAAGAAATTTGAGCTGCGCTTCCAACGGCTGGAAAGTGAAGAGAAAATATGCGACGGCATTGAGATTGAAATTGCCAACTACCTGACGAAAGTGGGAGAGACGCGTCTGAGCGTGAGAAATTCCAGGGTGCTGTCATCGATGTTTAAGTTGATTGATAACATCGAAAGCATTGGCGATTCGTGTTATAATATTGCCAGAGCGTTTAACCGGGCGCATCAGCAGCAAATCACCTTTTCGGGAAAGCCGCTGGAGAATCTGGAGATTCTGTTCAGCCTGGTGGACGACACGATTCAAATCATGGAATTCAATCTGAAAACCGAAGACCGGGTAGATGCTTCGGTGGCCCGGAAAAAGGAGGAAGAGATCAACGTATTCCGAGATATTCTGAAAACAGAACATCTGGAGAACCTGGAAAAAGGAATGTACAACTACCAGAAAGGCAGTATTTACAACGACATTTTCAACGAATGTGAACGGCTGGCCGATTATGCCATCAACGTTTCGGAATCGCTTGAATCGGTAAGCGCCAACCTCTGACAAATAAAAATCCCCGGAAGTATTTTCCAGGGATTCAATTTTTTTGTGAAAGCAGCCTTTACTTGTTTTCTTTCGGCTTGGCTTCCGGTTGTACCGGAGCAGACTGAGCTTTCGGAGCTGATGCTGAACCAGAGCCAGCACTTCCCATTGAACATTTCCCGGTAAACTGAGCTCCCGGCTCAACCGATAATTTGCCCATGGTCAGGTCGCCGTTAATAACGGCAGTGTTTTTCAATGTCATCAGTTCCGAAGCAAAAATTTCCCCTTCAAGATTCCCCATAATATCGGCTAAACGGCAACGAACGGTTCCTTTTACCTTGGCATCGGGACCGAGTACTACCCGACCTTTGCATTCCAGATTCCCCTCCAGTGCACCGTCGATTCGAATATCACCATCCGATTTGATATCCCCTTTAATCATGGTATCTTTTGCAATCGTGTTCAGTGCTTTCACTTCGTTTTGGATGATGGGTTTTGCCATTTTCTTCGGTTTTTACGTAAACAAATTGTCTTGACTTTAGCCGATGAAGATAATAAAAGCCAACAAGTTTTGAAACTGTTCGTGAACAGTATTCTTCTAAAAATCGAAAGGGAGGCGGATATTTATCAATAAAATGAAGAATGGGGGAATACCGCGGGTGTAAAAATAGAAAGGCCTTCCTGAGCACAGGAAAGCCTTTCTAAAGCCATGAAAAAACCAAATAGACAGAAAGAAAATTCTTTCTGCTATGGAAATCAAACAGTAATTTCTTTTTCAATAACGAGTTTACCCCTGTAGTGGCCGCACTCATTACATACGGTGTGATACTTTACAGTAGCACCGCAGTTTGAACAAGTTGCCATGGTAGCAGGAGTTGCTTTATAATGCGTTCTGCGCTTATCCCTTCTCGTTTTCGACGTTTTGTGTTTCGGATGTGCCATTTTTAATCAACTTTACTTAGTTACCAATAATCTTTTTCAAATCATTCCATCTCGGATCGATGGGTTCATCGCCGTCTCCGGGATGATCGTATTCATCGAGCTTATCCAGCATATCCGGGTCACAAGTGCTTTCGCCGTTTTCATCATCCGGATGAACATGTCGCACCGGTAAGCTCAGAACAATAAATTCATATATCAAATGACCTACCTCTACCTGATGATCATTCGGGTGGAGATACATCACTTCGTCATCATCTACCTGCGGCTCTTCGCTGAACTTCACGTAGAGCTTAAAGTTGCCGTCCAGCGGCTGGTCGTAATTGTCCAGGCACCGGTCGCAGATTAACTGAACGCTTCCAGTTAATTTAAAGCCAAGCGATAAGTAGGTTGTCCGTTTTTCGAGTTCTACCTCGATATTCACTTCACCTCTTTCAATCTCCGACTCTTCAAACTCCCTGAAAAAGCGCTCGCCAGCTTCGAACTGGAACTGATGTTTTCCCTCCTTCAATCCTGAGAAAGGAATAATATAGTTTTTCAGGTATTTCACAACCTTCCTTTTTTAGCTTTGCAAAAGTATAAATTTTTAATATACCACAGAAAAAAACCTGATAATTTTGAAATTCTTAATATTAAACAGGTTGAGTGATTTTCTCGGTCAGGTTTTCGTTGGAGTGAAGAACAATGCGGAACGTGGTTCCTTTGTTTATCTCCGAGTGTTTGACAGATATATGTCCGTTGTGGTAATTTTCGATAATGCGCTTAGCCAGCGATAGTCCTAGTCCCCAGCCTCTTTTCTTGGTCGTGTACCCCGGGCGGAAAACCTCTCTGAAACTGGTTTTCGGAATTCCTTTTCCTGTATCGCTCACATCAATGTAAAGCTCCTCGGGGGCTACATACAGCGAAACATTGATTTCTCCTTTTCCCTCAATCGCATCGATGGCATTTTTGCACAGATTTTCGATGACCCAGGAAAAAAGCGATGTATTCAGCGGGATCATAATTTCCTGAAAAGGATTAAAATTTGAGGTGAACAGAATCCGTTTTGGGCTTCTCTTCTCGAGATATTCAATCGAGTTAGCCAATACTTCAACTACGTTGGTTTCGGTCAATTCCGGCGCAGATCCAATTTTCGAAAAGCGTTCGGTAATCCGGTTGAGTCGCTCGGTGTCCTTGGCAATTTCGGACACGATTGATTCATCCACATTTTGCATACGCAGCAATTCCACCCAGGCCATCATCGAGGAGATGGGCGTTCCCAGCTGGTGGGCGGTTTCTTTAGCCATTCCTACCCAAACACGGTTTTGTTCCGAAACACGCGAAGCACTGAATGCAATGTAAGCAACCAAAATGAACAGGATGAGAATGAGAAGCTGAACCAGCGGGTAATACCGGAGCTTCTTCAACAAAACGGAGTTACTATAGTAAATAAGATTTTTTTTGCCAGATGAAATAGGAATAACGATGGGCGGATACTGCTTTTTCATGTTAGCCAGTACCTGTCGCAGTTTTTGCTGCTTGCCCGGGCCGTCAGCAATTTCCAGGTTCCGGTCATAGAGAATACTATCATTCTGGTCGGTGACGATGATGGGAACGGTTTGGTTGTTTTCCACTACATCGAAGGTAAAAGCCAGTTCGGCGCCCGAAGAATTATTCGATTCAGCCAGGCGGTGTGTTGCCTGCGCCCACAATTCTACTTTTCGGTGTTCCTCCTGCTTTAGCTTATCGACTAACGTTTTGGTATAGATAAACGTACCGATGCTGATAAGAAAAGCAAAGCCCAGTAATACTCCTTTAAAATTCCGGTTGCTGAAAAATTGAAACAAGGTGTTAGTTTTACAGTGTGCTCCGAAGATAGAAATTTCCTGATAAGAATCGGTTTTTCAGCCGAAAAGAATATCAGAAAGGAACTTCCGGATTGCTTTTGTAAAAGCCGTTATCCTTTCATCATGTTGCGGACTTCGCGGCAAATTCCGTCACTGTCGAAACCACATTCGCTGTAAAGCTCTTCCGGCGATCCCTGATCGATAAACCGGTCGGGAATTCCCAAACGTTTTATCCGGCCCTGATATCCATTTTCGAACAGATACTCCATCACCGCACTACCGAATCCGCCGTTAATCACACCGTCTTCAACCGTGATGATTTTGTCGAACTGCTTCATAACTGAATCCAGAATTTCGGTATCGAGCGGTTTCGCAAATCGCATGTCGTAATGTTGCACCGAAATACCTTCTTTGCTGAGTTCTTCGGTCGCTTCTTTAGCAAAATTCCCGGGGTGACCGATACTCAGTATGGCGATATCAGTTCCATTGGCAATCTCTCTACCTTTTCCTACCGGGATTTCGGTGAGCGGAAGTTCCCATTCCAGGTGAACTCCTTTTCCTCGCGGGAAACGTATGGAGAACGGTCCCTTATCAGGAAGTTGAGCCGTGTACATCAGGTTCCGCATTTCAATTTCGTCCATGGGTGCCGAAACCGTCATGTTCGGGATATTTCTAAGATAAGCCAGATCGAATACACCGTGGTGGGTCGCACCGTCGGCGCCAACCAGGCCGGCCCGGTCGAGGCATAAAACTACGTTCAGGTTTTGCAGCGCCACATCATGAATAATCTGATCGTACGACCGCTGCATAAATGAAGAGTAGATATTACAGAACGGAACCAGGTTGTTGGCTGCCAGTCCGGCCGCAAAGGTTACGGCATGCTGTTCCGCAATCCCTACATCGAAAGTCCGGTCGGGAAACTTTTCCATCATCCAGTTCAATGACGAACCGGTAGGCATCGCCGGAGTGATGGCCGTAATTTTTTCATTCTTTTCGGCTAATTCCACAATGGTTTTACCGAAAACATCCTGGTATTTCGGTGGCGATGGTTTTAATGGTAAATCAACAAACACTTCGCCTGTACGAATATCGAATTTTCCGGGAGCGGCGTGCCATTTGGTGGCATTTTGTTCGGCCGGAGCAAAACCTTTACCTTTTTTGGTGATAACATGCAGAAGTTTCGGGCCTTCGATGTTGCGCAAATCGGCCAGGATTTTCACCATGGCATTCACATCGTGTCCGTCGACAGGTCCGAAATAACGGAATCCGAACGATTCAAACAGGTTGCTGTTCCGCAACAAAACCGACTTCAGAGCATGCTGATGTTGCTGCAACACCTGGCGGGCTTTGGGACCTACTTTGTTCAGTTTTCCCAGAATTTTCCAAACGTCACTCTTCAGCCGGTTATAGGCCGGCGAAGTTTGCATCTGGACCAGGTAGTTATTCAGACCTCCTACAGCCGGATCGATGGCCATGTTGTTATCGTTCAGAATAACCAAAATATCAGAGTTGCTGGTAGCGGCGTTGTTCAAGCCTTCGAAAGCCATTCCACCGGTCATGGCGCCATCACCGATAACGGCCACTACTTTACGATCGACTTCGCCTTTTATTTTGGCGGCCAACATCAAACCAAGCGCTGCCGAGATGGAGGTAGACGAGTGACCGACCCCGAAAGAATCGAATTCACTTTCAGCAATTTTCGGGAAACCGCTGATACCCCCCATTCGTCGGTTGGTATGAAATTTCTTCCTTCTTCCTGTTAAGATTTTATGGCCATACGCCTGATGCCCCACGTCCCAAACCAGTTGGTCGTAAGGTGTTTGGTATACGTAATGAAGAGCGACTGTCAACTCAATCACTCCCAGACTGGCTCCAAAGTGTCCGGGATTGGATGACACCTCCCGAATAATATAATTACGCAGTTCCGTGCAAAGATCGGGAAGTTCCTTCTCGCTTAATTTGCGCAGATCTGCCGGATATTCAATTTTTTCCAGAAGCTGAGTTTGCGCTTCTGCCATGAACTGAGACACTATCGTTATATGATTTTCCAACGGAACAAAGTTATAAATTAATCCCTATTCGGGATATACGAAGCAGATGCACTACTTGTTTGTGAAGTGCATGGTCTTTCATTATTTTTACTTCGACGATTTGATAATACAAATATATGACAAGGATAGATATGAGAAACTTTCGTGTTATGCTTCTGGGCACATTATTAACGATTTTCGTGCTGCCTTCTTGTGTCTCAACCAGTGAGTTTAACCGGGTAAAAGGTAAACTGGACGAATGTGAGGACAGCCAGTTGCTGTTAAAGCAGAAGCTTCAGGATATGGAGGCCAAGGCGAATGAGGCCGGTTCGAAAGCCGATCAGCTGGAGGCTGAAATGAAAAAGATGCAAGCCGAACGAAGTTCACTGAAAGATGAGCGGGACAATCTGACTCGCGAAGTGAAGCGGTTACAGGACACCAACGCTGATTTAGAGAAACAGATTTCCGCTGTAAAATCAGGGAGTAGTGATGAGATTTCGCGGTTGTTGACGAATCTGGAATCGGCAAGAGCTGATTTGGATGCAAGAGAAAAGAAACTGGCGGAAAAAAATCAGAGGTTGCAACATCTGGAGAACCTTCTGGCCAGAAAAGACAGAGCGGTGAAAGACTTGAAGCAGAAAATGCTGGATGCGTTAACCGGTTACAAAAAATTGGGAATAAACGTTACCGAGAAAAACGGTCAGGTGTATGTTTCGATGGCCGAGAAGTTGTTATTCCAGTCGGGGAAATATGCTGTCGGTCAGCAGGGGCGGCAGGCGTTGAAGAAAATTGCCCAGGTATTGGCTGCTAATCCGGATATCAATGTGTTGGTGGAAGGCCATACAGACGATGTTCCGTTGCGGGGAACCGGAGCGATAAAAGACAACTGGGATTTGAGTGTTATGAGGGCAACGGCTGTTACGAAAATACTTTTGCAGGATGCTAACATCAATCCGAAACGGATTACAGCCGCTGGTCGAAGTAAATATGTGCCGGTTGATCCAAGAAATACACCAGAAGCACGTCAGAAGAACCGGCGTACAGAAATTATTTTGACGCCTGATTTGACCGAATTGTATAAGCTCCTATCGAATTAATGATAGTCATAAAAAAGTCCCGGTTACTGCCGGGACTTTTTGTTTATAGCGGTTCTTCAATCCTTTGTCGTTCTTGATAGCGTATTAAATTTCGGTATCCCAATTCTTTTAACATGATTCGGGCATCATCAAAATAGCGTCCGATTTGCTCTGCCTTGTGGGAATCGGAACCCAGCGTGACCGGGACTTTCGCTTTGTATAACTCATTAAGAAATTCCTTTCCGGGAAAGAATTCGCCACAAGGACGATCAATACCACTCGTATTGACTTCAAATGCAACTCCCGATTGGGCGAATACTTTTGCTGTTTTCTTAAAAAGTCCGTTTTGTTTGCTCTCGGGCCAAACCCTGAATTTCTTAATCAAATCGGGATGGGCCATGGTGTCAAAAAGACCTGACGAAGCTGCTTTTTGCAGTTCGGCAAAATACCAGCGATAGAGGTAGTCGTTGCTGAACTCCCCGTACCGGCTGCGGTCGGAATCGTAATTCCAGTTGTCCAGAAAATGAACAGAACCGAGGACATAATCAAAAGGAAATTGCGCTAGTTCTTTCCCAATTTCTTCTTCCTTGTCAGGGAAATAGTCCACCTCTACACCCCAAAGAATCTGAATCTGGTCCCGGTATTTTTCCCGTAAGGCAGTCAGTTTCTTCATCATTGGCTCCAGGCCATCTGCTCCCATTGCCCATGCACATGGCTGTTTGATGCAGAAATGGTCAGTAAATCCGATTTCTGAAAATCCTTTTTTAATTGCCGCTTCCACCATTTCCTCGTGGCTGTTCTTGCCGTCGGACAGGAGAGTGTGCATATGGTAATCGAAGCGGCTCGTCATCATGTTAAGATTGAGTTATTCTTTCCAAATGGATTTAATTTCGTGTACTTCGAGCGAGTCGACCATGATTTCACCACCG
The DNA here is from genome assembly GCF_056493735.1 of Prolixibacter sp. DSM 2831. Lineage (NCBI taxonomy): Bacteria > Pseudomonadati > Bacteroidota > Bacteroidia > Marinilabiliales > Prolixibacteraceae > Prolixibacter > Prolixibacter sp. DSM 2831. The sequence continues at coordinate 4,785,577 of NZ_CM151379.1, read as the reverse complement.
CGTGTCCATAGTTCCATGTCATCTGCTTTTTCGGCAGGAGTGAAATTGTCAGTGATGACTTTTTCACCATTGTTGGCAAAGATTTCGATCGATGCCCGATCGACCAGAATATCCAGTTTGATTTTGTTGTCAATCGGAGCCAATGGCATTTTCGAACCCAAACAGGTCAGTACTTGGTTACTTACATCGTAAGCAATCTGCGTTCCCGGTTCTTTCCGCGATTTTCTGACGGTAATTCCGAACGCATTGGATGTTTTGACATCGAATACACCGGTGATGCGGAAGGATTCACTGCGTATTCCACTGAGAAGGTTGTTGTTCTTCAGGCCCGGGATGATGTTCTTGTCGGTTTTATCCATTTTCTTCCCGTAAAGGGAGGAAATTTCCTTGACCGGCGTTCTGACAATGCGTGGTCCCTCGGTTGTCGATTTCAGCGAAAGCACAGTAGGGAACGACATTTGTCCGGTGAAAGGCATGCCGGGATATTTGCTTTCCCTCATCCAGGCAATTTGAATTCTTTTGCCGTTCGGCGTATTGGACCAGGTTTGTGTGGCATAGAAATTTTTTCCGTAGTCAAGTACCTTTTTCCCTGACTCAGGAGTGAAGTGCTTTCCATCAAATTTGCCCAACATGTATGAGCCATCGCCGCCCAGGAGTGCCCATTTCATTTTGGTGCTGTCGCCATCCAAAGGCAACGCGAAAAGATCGGGACATTCGTAGTAACCGGTTACATGACTTTCGAAAGTCCAGTGGACCAAGTCGGTGGAGTTGTAAATGGAAATTCCTTCTTTCTTTTTATCGGCTCCGGGCATACGGTAGAGAACCATGACAAAGGTTTTGCCCGGCTCGTACCAAAAGACTTTCGGATCGCGGGTTTCTTCTCCCGGCGCTTCCGGAATAATAGGATTGCCAGCATATTTTTTCCAGGTACGTCCTTTGTCGTTGCTGTAGGCCAAACGTTGACCGCATCCACGGCTGGTGTAAAATGCCAGTAAGGTTTTGTAGTTTCCTTCCTGTAGGCCGGTTACATTGTTTTTGTCGACAATAGCCGAGCCGGACCAGGCGGTGCATTTTACTTTATCCTTCGAATCGTTGTCGGGGTAAATGGCTATAGGAAGATTTTTCCAATGAACCAGGTCGGTGCTGACAGCATGCCCCCAATGCATGTAGCCCCATTCGTTCCCGTTTGGGTTGTATTGGTAAAACAGGTGATATTCACCATCGTAGTAAACTAATCCATCGGGGTCGTTCATCCAGTTTTTCTCAGGAGAGAAATGAAACTGAGGTCGGTACAATTCGTCATACGTCTTTACCGGTCTTCCGGAAGTCAATAATAGGATACCGGTAACTAATGCGCACATGCTAAGGAACTTTGCCATTTTAATCAAATTAGGAGTGGTAATGCGTCCGGAAAATTTCCGGTTTAGACAAATATACACGTTCCAGCATTTTCCTGAATAAAAAAGCGGGAGTAAATATTTTTTAGGTAATACAGAAAGAGTAATTGACTTTTGATGACAATTTTAGGGCTGAAAATACGTTTTTGTTTACAACGCAGAAGAAGTTGTGAGTTCGCTGAAATTGAATTTTCTTCTTCGGATTTGCGTTGAACACTTGTGCTGAATGCTACAGGAAGAAGGTGAAATTCAACCTTTGCAATGTCATTTTGTTTATAAAAATGAAGAACCGCATTTGACATGAACGATATTCAGACATATCCCATATTTCCGTTGAGTGTATTTGCATTCCCGGGAGAGGAGTTTGAGCTCCATATTTTCGAGGAGCGCTACAAGCACTTGGTGAATGATGTCATGGAGTCGCATCAAATGTTTGGAATTCCGTATGTGTTAAATGGCGAAACACAGGATCGCGGCTGTCTGGTTCGGATTGAAACGGTGAAGAACCAAACCGACAACGGTGAAATGGATATTGTGGTAAAAGTAGTGGAGTTAGTCAATTTTCTGACCCGAAGCAGTTCTCCATCGAAATTGTACATGGAAGGAAATGTGGAGTTGCTCCATTTTGAAGATACAAAGCCAGGGCCTCGGTTATTGTTGCTGTATCATCGTTTTATGCTGATGCGTGACGAAGGAAAGGAACCGGATCCTTTGGTTAGTAATAATATTTTCGAATTGGCAGCCCGGTTGAAAATACCATCTAATCAGAAATTCAGCTTCATCGACGATCAATTACCTGAGCATTTTGAACGTAACCTCACCAACTTTTTAACGCTACAAATTCAAATTGAGTCCATGACGCAGGAAATGGGTTCAAGATTTGTATTAAATTAGGAGCCTGATTTTAATTAATTAACCTAAAACTAGGGCTAATGCCAAGACGCCTTACTTTACTAATCGTACTGGCCTTTTTTTTGATAGCGGGAAATAAGGCTTTATCAAAAGATTTTAAACACCGCTTCCTGGGAAGTTATGCGGTATGTTATAAGAGTGATTCTGTTCGCAAAAGTTTTGTCCCTCCACCCAATGCTTTCCTGAAATCTGCAACAGCAAACTCTACATTTGATTTGGAATTGATTGGTTTTAGTCAGGAAGCGGCTGATGCATTTCGTTATGCCGTGAGTGTCTGGGAGTCAATTTTAGACAGTCCTGTGCCTATTCGTTTGCGAGCTACGTGGACTTCGCTAGACAAAGGAGTACTTGGTTCGTGTGGTCCTGCGACCTATTATCGCAATTTTGACGGCTCTCTTCGCGAAAACACGTTCTATCCAGTCGCTTTGGCAGATAAGATGTCGAATCAGGATTTATCCGGCAGTACGTCCCCTGATATGGTTGCTCGTTTTAACAGCGATAATACGGAATGGTATTTTGGAACAGATGGAAATACACCTTCCAACAAATACGATTTTGTATCAGTCGTTATTCACGAAATTGGTCATGGTTTAGGAATAATAGGGTTTGCCTCGGTTAATAGTTCGAATATTGGTCAAATTGGTGATGACACAAATCTTTTTCCCGGAATCTATGATGTCTATGTAAAGAATTTATTGGGACAGCAGTTAATTGATGACAGTTATTTTGCCAATCCATCGTCTGCGTTATACAGTCAATTTACCAGCAATGCGTTGCAATTTGACAGCCGGTTAGCCCGGGAAGATTACGATGGCACAAATCCGAGGTTGTATGCCCCTTCGACCTGGAATGATGGTTCCAGTTTTTATCATTTAGATGATGCCACCTACCCAGCGGGTTCAGTCAATGCATTGATGACACATGCTCTTGCATACGGAGAAGCTAATCACGATCCGGGGCCTTTACTGGAAGCGATGTTGGCAGAGATGGGATGGAAATATACCTATATCATACATACCCCTGTTGCAGATTATGATTATTTGCCCAGACAGGTTCCGGTAACAGCAAAAGTCTATGGTGATTATGGCATTGATGCCTCGACCATCAAGCTTCATTATTCAATGGATAACTGGAAGACACAGACAATAGCCACCATGACGGCAACCGGTAATCCTGATGAATATTCTGCCAACATTATTATACCGGCCTTGGGTACGAAAACAGATTACTATATTACGGTAACTGATTTGCGGAATCGGAATTTTTCGCGGCCGATTCATGCTCCTACAGATTATTATTCATTTTATGTGGGAGAAGACACGACACCGCCTTCTGTAGACCACGTACCTGTTCAGTTTGTCTTCTCCTCCGCTGATTCAGCCTATATGGAGGTGAAAGCAACCGATAATATCGGGGTCAAATCAGTGGATGTTGAAATGAGGTTGAATAGTGCTGATTTTTCAACTACTTCTTTACCGGCTTTATCTGATTCAACTTATGGTGGCAATGTGGCACTCCCATCCGGTTTGACACCAAATGATTTGCTTGAGTACCGTATTGTGGCAACTGATAAATCAACTAACAGCAATCAAACCGTTCTTCCTGCATCTGGGTATTACACAATCTCGATTGAATCGATCCTGGCGGCAGTTGATTATTATGAAAACGACTTTAATACAGCTACTACCGATTTTGCTGGAAGCGATTTTACTGTGATGAAGACTACCCTGTTTGATGATGATGCACTTCATTCGCCACACCCTTATGATAGTCCGGAAGGTGCAGCTCCTTATTTTAATTATATTTCCGTGCTACGTGTGCCGGTTATTCTGAATGCGAATACAGAAATTGCTTTTGATGAGGTTGTATTAGTAGAACCTGCTGCAACTGATGCTGTTTTTGGAGATGCGGATTTTTACGATTATGTGGTAGTTGAAGGATCAAAAGACGGGGGACGAAACTGGAGCCCGATAGCACCGGGGTGGGATTCGTCAGATAATGACACTTGGTTGACTGCCTACAATAAGAATATTTTGGATGGAAATTCATACACATCCGGAAGTAAAGATATGTTTAAACGCCGCGTGCTCAATATGACATCAGCAGCCAACTTTTCACCGGGTGATACCATATTAGTCCGCTTCCGGTTATATTCGGATCCTTTTGGTTGGGGCTGGGGCTGGTGCATCGATAACCTCCTGATTGGTGACAACGTAGATGTGGCAACGATTCCTCTCTCGCCGGGTGATTTGCGGCTGTATCCTAATCCGGTTCACGATCAGATGCAGCTGGAACTGGATTTGGAAAAACCGGTTGATTCGGGAAATATTGTTGTGTACAATTATCTTGGTCAGCGAATGTACAACCGGCAGGTGTATCCGGTCGATGGCAGGCTGACCGAACAGCTTGACTTTTCCGCATATCCTCCGGGAATGTATTTGGTCAACATCGAAGTGGGTGGTCGACAGATTTCCCGGAAGGTGATCAAGCGATAGCCGTATGTAAAACATCTTGCTGATCAAGGTGGGAATTGTACCTTTGCATCAGTTTCTTAAAACGGTTATGGAGAGAAAAGATGTGGAAATTATGGCTCCGGTCGGGTCATACGAATCGTTAATGGCAGCCATTCAGGCTGGTGCCGGATCGGTCTATTTCGGTGTTGAAAAACTGAACATGCGGGCCCGGTCGTCGCACAATTTCACCATCGACGATTTGAAAGAGATTGTTTCGCGTGCCGAAAAGGCTGGTGTCAATACTTACTTGACGGTTAACACCGGTATTTTCGATGATGAGTTGGATAAGATTAGTGAGATTATAGCGGCAGCTAAAGCAAACGGAGTTTCAGCTGTAATTGCTTCCGACATGGGCGTGATACAGATGTGTCGCGAGCAGGGCGTAGAGGTACACATGTCAACGCAGGTGAACATCACCAATTACGCCGAAGTAAAGTTCTACTCGCAGTTTGCCGATGTGATGGTTCTGGCCCGCGAAATGACACTGGACCGCGTTGCTGAGATTTCAAAACAGATAGAAAGGGACGATTTGAGAGGCCCTTCCGGGAGACGTATCCGGCTGGAGATGTTTGTTCACGGTGCATTGTGCATGGCTATCTCCGGAAAGTGTTATCTTTCATTACACGAAATGAATTCCTCGGCCAATCGGGGAGCTTGTATGCAAACCTGCCGTCGGGCGTACATTGTTACTGATAAGGAAACCGGACAGGAGCTGGAGATTGACAATGAGTACATCATGTCACCCAAGGATTTGAAGACCATTCATTTCCTGAATAAGATATTGGATTCCGGTGTGTCCGTGTTGAAAATTGAAGGCCGGGCACGAAGTGCAGAATATGTGAAAACGGTAGCCGAATGTTATCGTGAAGCGGCAGAAGCATATTTCGCCGGAACATTTGGGCAGGAAAAGATTGATAACTGGGATAGCCGGTTAAGTACTGTTTTCAACAGAGGATTCTGGGACGGTTACTACCTCGGTCAGCGCTTGGGTGAATGGAGTCACAATTATGGTTCGCGGGCAACTAAAAAGAGGATGTACATCGGTAAAGGAACCAACTATTTCAGCAAACTGAAAGTGGCGGAGTTCAAAATGGAATCTCAAAGCCTGAAAGTTGGCGACGAAATTCTCATTACCGGCCCAACAACCGGTGTCGTACAAATGATTGTTCCGGAAATCAGGGTTGAGGAGAAGCCGGTTGAAGAAACCCGGAAAGGCGAGTATTTCTCGATGCCGATGGAAGTAAAAATCAGACGATCTGATAAACTGTATAAAATAGTGGATGCTTCGGAAGTGAAATCCGGGCGACCGAAATAATGAGTTATGCATAACCTGAAAAAACTAAACCTTCTTTTTTTTCTGTTCATTGTCGCCTTTAGTCAGCTAAAGGCGCAGGATACGCTCCGCGTGATGCAGTACAACCTGCTGAATTACGGTAAAGATGTTTATTCGTGTGACCAGCAAACGAACAATCGCGATGATAAAAATGGTTATCTGAAGACATTGTTCAGCTATTATTTGCCGGATATTTTCACGGTAAACGAAATGGATGGTGATGAAGCTGATGTCAAATATTTGCTCGACAATGCACTGAACGCTGACGGGCGCACGCAATATGCCCAGGCTGATTTTTCAGGAACCTACCTGATCAACATGTTGTATTACAACACCAATAAGCTTGCGCTGAAATGGCAGGGAAGACTGGTGCTGGGAAGTAACGAACGTGATGCCAATTTCTATCGGCTTTATTATAAATCGCCCGATTTGGCCGATGGTGCTGATACCGTTTTTATCAACTATGTGGTGGTGCACCTCAAGGCTGGCAGTGAAGCTTCCGATATCAGTACCCGTGCAGCGGAAACGCAAGATATCATGGCCGAGTTAGAGCAGATGGGCTGGAATGGCAATGTCATCTTCTCGGGCGACTGCAACTTGTACAACAGCGACGAGCAGGCATACCAGAATTTAATCGCTCCGTCCGATGTTTCTTATAGCTTCTACGATCCGATTGGACAAGAAGGAAACTGGCATAGCAATTCAACTTTTGCTCTTTATCATACCCAATCAACACATTCTGTCAGTGGTTGTGCTTCGGGCGGCGGTATGGATGATCGATTCGATTTTATTCTGGTACAGGAAGATTTGCTGAACAATACCAAGAACCTTTCATACAAAGAGGGAAGCTACAAAGCCATTGGGCAGGACGGAGAGCATCTCAATAAATCGCTGATTGACGGTGCCAATACCATATATCCCCCAGAATTGGTTAACGCCCTTTACAATAACTCCGACCATCTTCCGGTGACCATGCAATTGGTCGTAGACCAAACCGCTACCGGAATTAATGATATCGCAGATATTGGTGTTCGGTTGTTGGGCAACCCGGTTTCAGGTTTTATTAAACTGGAAGTTCAGTCGCAGTTGCCACAGTTCGGTTACCAGTTATTTTCCATCTCGGGCAACGCAGTGAAGAGCGGCGTGGTCTACCCTTCGAGAGGCACGACGGTGAGTATTCCTACCGGGAAATTGCCGGCGGGTATTTATCTCCTGAAGCTGAAGATTTCGGACAGGGCTCCGGTTACTTTCAAAGTTATTTTACAGTAACCTTCTTCGGATCGTTCCCTGAATTGTTGACGTTGTAGGTTATTGTATTTATTTTTACATAACATTTTCTTGCGAAGAAATCAGATAACGTTCAATTTATGGGTAAAAAAGGTCTGGGAATCGTTACGGGATTAATCATTGTAGGAATATTTATCGGTTGGTACTATTTCAGCCGCGAGTCGCGCTATATAGGTACTTCAGCACTACGAGCTGTCCCGGTAAACTCTCCGTTGATTATCGAAGCCCGCAATATTTTCGCCTTTACGGGAGATATTCAGGAAAACCCGATGTGGCAGGATCTTTCGGAATTACCCGGATTTTCAGATATCCAGAGTGAGATAACCTATGTCGATTCGCTGTTCACGGCCAATCGCGAAGCCAGGGAATTGTTCCGGAATAAACCTTTGGTAATGGCGCTCGGCTTCGAAGGAAAGGATAGCTTTAATCAACTCTATTTAGTTGAACTGGATGATATCTCGGAAAAGAATATCATTAACCAGTTTATCCGAAAAGTATTAGCTCCCGATAATGCTCAGGTTACCCATCGAAAGTATGATCACGTTCAGGTGAACAAGTATGTTTGGAACCAGAAGGGCAAGCAGCATAAATTGGTTTATGCCTTCCATAAAGGAATTTTCATTGCCGGAGAGAATCCGGTAAAAGTGGAAGAAGCCATTCGGCAGCTCAATACTTCATCGTTGCTTGATAAATCACATTTCCAGAAGGTGTATAAAACAGCCGGTGCGAATGTCGACATGAATTTCTACATCAACTACCAGACATTTCCGCGCTTGTTATCGCTTTGTACCAGCGAACCGGTGGCCCATGCGCTGCGCGGTTTTAACAATTTCGCTACCTGGTCGGAGATTGATATGGAGATGAAGCAGGACGAACTTATGCTCAATGGGTTTACCTATACTGATGACTCTGTCAATAATTACCTGAACATATTTTTACATCAGCAGCCACAGCGATTTCGCATGGAAGAGGTGCTTCCGGCAGAAACCAGTTTCATCCTGAGCTTTAACCTGAGCAATCCGAATGTCTTCTTTAAGGACTACGAGAAATACCTCGATCGGGCCGGCAACTATTATGCTTACGAAAATAAGTTGGGTGCTGTTAAGAAATCTACCGGGCAAAACCCGCAAGAGGTGGTTAAGAAGCTGATAGATAAAGAAATCGCCATGGTGTATACCCGCGGCAATCCGTCGCAACCAGACGAAAACCGGTTCCTGGTTATGCGAGTACACAGCAGGAATCAGGCGGAGAAGACCATACGGGAAATGATCGGACACTGGGCTCGGCTCAACGGCAAGTCACTGAATGACTATGTTCGAACATATCATGTCGACAAGCAAACAGCCTACCCAATTTACAACATGCCGGTTGATAATTTTGGCGAGCGGGTTTTCGGTCCGATTTTCAGGCCGGTTCCTACGCGGTATGTTTCGTTTGTGGGCAACTACTTGGTGATGGGGGATTCCTATCGTTCGCTTTCTGGCTTCATCAAAGATTATGTGTTGCAAGAGGTATTGAAAAACAATATTCGTTACCAAGAATTCAGCGATCGGTTATCGCAGCGCTGCAATTTTTACATGTGGTTTTCTCCAGGAAGGGCTTTGCCGTTTTTTAAAGATATCATTCATCAGGAGATCAGTCAGAAACTGGAGCCGAAGTTGGAGCATTTGTTGAGGCTTGAAGCCTTTGGTTGGGAGTTCGGTCCCGAAAATGGGATGATATACAACAGTGCATTGTTGCGATATAATCCGAACCTGCGTGAAAGGCCACAAACCGTTTGGTCCAGCCATCTGGAAACGGATATTCAGTTTAAACCGCAGTTTGTCATCAACCATTACGACCGGGCCAACCGGGAGGTGGTTGTTCAGGATACTGACAATAATTTCTATCTGATTAATAAAGAAGGACGGGTTCTTTGGAAGATCAAATTGCCGGGTCCGATTATGGGAGACGTATACCAGGTTGACTATTACAAAAACGGAAAGTTGCAGTACCTGTTTAACACGGCAGGTGAGTTACATTTGATCGATCGGAATGGCAACTATGTGGCAAACTACCCGATAAAGCTTCGCGCGAAAGCGACCAATGGCGTGTCAGTATTCGACTACGATCACAACAAGAATTACCGGTTCTTTATTGCGTGCGCCGATCACCACGTGTATTTGTACGATAAACGGGGCAAGCTAATTCCGGGCTGGACATTTGGCAAAACCGAGCATGAAGTGACGCAGCCGGTACAGCATTTCAGGGTCGGTACCCGCGACTATATTGTTTTCTTCGATAAAAACAGAACCTATATCGAAGACCGGAAAGGAAATACCCGTGTACAAAGTAAAGCGCAATATGCACATTCGATGAACAATAATTTTGTGCTGGAGCCCGGAAATGGGAGTCACGCGGCCCGCCTGGTCGGAACAGATGAACACGGGAAGGTTTATTTCCTCTATTTTAATGGCGATTATCAAACAAAGGAGATCGAGAATTTCAGTCCCTCGCATTATTTCATGTACGATGATATGAATGCCGACGGGAAAAATGACTTCGTTTACCTCGACGGGAACGATTTGACAGTATACGATTCGGACGGTCAGAAGATGTTTAGTCATCACTTTAAAGAAGCACCTGACAGGGCCCCACAGATTTATGCTTTTTCGGCTAACAACAAGAAGATTGGAGTTGTCAATCCGAAGGAGAATCTGATTTATCTTTTTAACAAAGATGGAAGTTTGTACAACGGTTTTCCGATGGCCGGTAATTCCCGGTTTAGTATTGGTTTTTTTACTTCCGGAAGTCAGCATTTTAATTTGGTGGTAGGTTCAGCCGACGGATTTTTGTACAACTATTACGTCCAATAGTCTTTAAGGAAATTTTAAGAGAATTTTTTTCGAGTTTCTTCGTTATAAAAATGGCGAGTGTCTTTTTATGCGCATATCTGCAGATGTACACTTTTTAGATAGCAAAGACAAAACAAGTAAATAGTAGCATAAAACTCTTAAGGGAAAATTTAATACATGAAGCATATGTTTGGGAAAAAGAAATTGTGGTTCCTCGTCGTATTGTTGGGAATCGCTCTGTTGAATTCGTGTAGTACCGGCGAATTCAATTTCGACAAAATGGCCGGTCCGGTCAACTGGAAACCTGCACTTTATCTTCCGTTGGCACACGGTAATTATACTGTTCAGGATTTTGTGGATAAAATTGACGATCCGGACTCTTTACTACAGAGTGATTCAAACAACCTTCTGCACATTATCTACACTGAGGATTCGATTTATCAGTTTGATGCTGCTGGCATGGTAAATTTTCCGGCCAATCAAACAATTCAGTCCGATGCTGTAACGGTTGACTCTGTCCAGTTGGCGGATGCCAGTTTTACCAGTGCTGTAACGCTGGATGCTTTAACATTAGCCGTTCCGTCTCTTACTCCGTTGAGGGCTTACGATGGTCAAAGTGCTCAGTTTCCGTCGGCCAGTGCGAACAACGCGGGAAGTTATTACCCGACCGGATTGAATAGTTTCCAACAGGTGACCTTCCAAAACGGGACACTTTCGTTAACCATGGTCAACAACTATCCGGTTGAGGTCTCAGCAACCTTTACCCTGGTTGACCCGAATAATCTGGGCACTTCACTGCAATTTGTTTTCAATAATGTGGCCTCAGGTGGAACGCAGACCCAGACTGTTTCGCTGGCCAATGTAAGTTTATCGGATCAACTTCATTTCGATTTGACTAGCTTCTCCACTCCGGGTTCGACAACGGCAGTTCCTATCCGGTTAGCCGATGAACTGCAGTTGAATTTCCAGATCACCAATGCTGTCCTCTCTCAAGGCTCGGTTATGATTCCTGATCAGGACGTGAGCAGTACTTCGGGTGAGTACACGTTTAGTGTTAATGGTCTGAATAATCAGCCGGTGAAAGTATTCAAAACGGAAGTAAAATCAGGAGTATTGGCGGTTGACGTTAACAGTACTGTTGCAGCGGCAGGCAGAGTACGAATTGAATTACCGACAGCCACGAAAAATGGTCAGCCGGCAGTCTTCGATATACTGACCGACGGAACACAAATCTCCTATCATCAGGAGTTTGATCTTTCGGGTTATACCATTGACCTGACGCAGGGAGCCAATCAGAATTACAATGTATTGCCCTATACCAGCTCGGTTCATTTATTCAAATCGACCGGCTACGTAAATATTAACCCAACTGATCAGGTTTCTTTTTCCGCTGATATGAATAATATCCAGGTAGGATACATCGAAGGTGATTTGGGACAGGAATCAATTACTATTGATCCGGGATCTTTTCAATTCAATATTGGAGGACTTAGTAACTTAAACGGGAATGTGCAACTGCCCAATCCGAAATTGAGTTTAAAAGTAACAAGTTCAGTTGGAGTGCCTGCTACATTGAATGCCAATTTTAAAGGCTACAATACCGATGGTCAAACAGCTGATTTGAATCCTTCGCCGATGCCAGTTCCTTATCCTACATCGCGTGCAGCAGGAACTATTACCGACACCATTACCTATGATAATACCAACTCCGATATCGTGAATTTCATTTCGCTTCCACCGGATGATAAAATCGAATATTCAGGTACCGTGTCATTCAATCCGAATGGGGCAGCTGACCCGGCTACGCCAAATTTCATCACAGATCAATCGAAACTGATGGTCGGATTGATGGCGGATTTGCCATTGGAAATCCAGTCGCAGGGATTTGACATTAATGACACGCTGGATGTGAATATGGACAATGTCGACCAGGTTGACAGTGTTACTTTGGTGATGAACATTACCAATGGTATTCCGCTCGATTTCCAGTTCGAGATGGCATTTATCGATACCCTTTCGGGAACGCAATATGGAAACCCAATCAGCTCGGAAACAATTTCAGCTGCCCAAACCGACGAGCAAGGTAATTACCAGCAGCCGACTATCACACAAACGGAAATTGTGTTATCTCCTGAGCAGATCAATGACCTGAATCAGTCAAATGGAATTGCGCTGAGGGTTCATCTGGCGAGTCCGAACCAAGGATTGACGCCGGCGCGAATTTATTCCGATTCGCCGTTAAATGTGAGTTTGGGAGTAAAAGTCAGAGCGAACCTGAATAATTAGGTGGTGCTCTTCAAACTTCCTGAAAAGGAGATAGTAATGTCATTCGATTCTGTAAGTAACAACTGAGAACAAAATGAAGTATCTGAAAAACAATATAAGATTCCTGGTGCTGCTGTCCGTTTTAGGACTGGTGGCAGGAAACGCCCATGCTCAGCCGAATACCATGTACCACATGAAAAATATTTCGCAGACATGGGAAATGAACCCGGCGAATACCGGAATTGAGAGTGGCTGGCATTTTAGTATGCCAGGTTTCTCGAGTGTTGATCTGAACATGAACACCAACGGATGGAGATATTCTGATTTGATCCATCAGGGAACCGGGCAGTACGCCGACTCACTGATTGTCGATCTGGACAAGTTTTATAACAAGTTGGACGACTCCAATTTCATGTTCGAGAAAACCAATTATTCTTTTTTCACGCTTGGTTTCCGAACAGGGAAGAATGTTTTTAATCTGGCTGTTACCGAGAAGGAATTTGCCAACGCATTCTTTGGCAACAACCTGGTGGCTTTGGTGAAAAACGGAAATGCTCCTTACCTCGGATCATCTTTCAATACTGGCTCCTTCGGGTTGAACGGTATCCACTACCGTGAACTGGCGCTTGGTTATGCCTACGATTTGAATAAGAAGGTGACGCTAGGTATGACCGCCAAAATTTTATTTGGTATGGGAGCTGCGCAAAGTAAGGATATCAGCATGTCGGTTCAGTCACCGGGCGATGCTTCATATCTGAATGTAGAAGGTACCGGTCAGTTGAACGTTTCCGGACCTTTTAATTTCTATACGAGTACTGATGGATTAGTCGATTCAGTCGATACTCATTTCGACGGAAGTTATATGACCAACACCGGAAATATGGGATTTGCCGTTGACCTCGGTGCAGTATTCAAGCCAACCGATAAGGTAACACTTTCGGCCAGTATCATCGACCTGGGAAGTATCGGCTGGAAAACCGATGTAACCAATTTGACGCTGAACGGTCAGTTCAACTACGAAGGGGTAAATATTGACAATTCATTGAATAAAAACGATCCGAATTACAAGTCGCCGAGTGATGCATTCAGCGATTTGGGCGATTCAATCAAACACGCATTCAGCATCGACAATACCAATAATAGCTTCAGTACGGCTATTCCTGTAAAGGTATACATTGGTGGAAGTTATCGTGTTAATCCGAACATTGAGGTTGGTGGTTTGGCGCGTGCCCGGATTTACAACAGCCAGGCAAGCCTGTCGTTTACCGCTTCCGGAAATGCTTACTGGGGCGACTTCTTCAGTCTTTCGGCCAGTTATTCGGTTATCGAAGGTTCGTACGCAAACCTGGGACTAGGTGTTGGATTGCGTGGTGGACCGGTACAGTTCTACATGGTAACCGACAACGTACTGACGGCTGTGAATCCGGCTGATGCCTCCAGTTTAAACCTTCGTTTCGGACTCAACTTCTTAATCGGTTACAATAAAGAGAAAAATCGTGGGCCGATTTAACAGAAGCTCCACATAAGTTGATTCGCTCAACGGGCAAAGGTCGAAAATAATTTATATTTTTGACCTTTGCTTTTTAATGAGGGAGTTATATGCAACTATTTGTACTGTTATATTTTGTTGGATTTCTGAAGACACTGTTCATCATCCTGGTCGTTTATTACGGTTTTCGGTTTCTGATGCGATGGCTGGCGCCGAAAGTGGTCGACAAAGCAGCACAAAAGTTGTACGATGATATGAAGAAAAAGTCGGGTCGGCCCGGAAAAGAAGAGAAGAGAGAAGGCGATGTAACCATTGAACAATCCGAACGGCACGAAAAAAAATACAACCGTTCCGATGGTGAATACATCGACTTCGAAGAGGTTGATTAAGACGATTGATTCTCATCAGAAAAAATTCCCAAAGAACATCAGGAAACGTATACTGAAAATTTAAATCATAATTTATGGCTCAGGAAGATTTGTTTAAGAAGCTAATCGCCCACTGCAAGGAGTACGGGTTTGTATTCCCGTCGAGTGAAATCTACGACGGCCTGGCGGCTGTTTACGATTACGGACAGTATGGTGTTGAATTGAAGAACAACATCAAAAAATACTGGTGGGATTCCATGGTATTACTTCACGAAAACGTGGTGGGACTCGATTCAGCAATCTTTATGCATCCCACAACGTGGAAAGCTTCCGGCCATGTCGATGCCTTCAACGACCCGTTGATTGACAACAAAGACTCGAAGAAACGCTATCGTGCCGATGTGCTGATTGAAGATCAGCTGGCCAAATACGAAGCGAAAATCGATAAAGAGATTGAAAAGGCGAAGAAGAAATTTGGCGACAGTTTCGACGAAGCCAAATTCCGTGAAACCAATCCGCGGGTGCTCGCCAACCTCGAAAAATGGAAGGAACTGCACGAGCGTTTCAGTAAAGCCATGAACGACATGGATTTGGCTGACCTCAAGCAGATCATCATCGATTATAAAATCGTTTGCCCCATTTCGGGAACCGGCAACTGGACCGACGTCCGTCAGTTTAACCTGATGTTTGCTACCGAAATGGGCTCGACTGCTGATGGCGCGTCCAAAATATATCTTCGTCCGGAAACGGCGCAGGGAATTTTTGTGAACTACCTGAATGTACAGAAAACCGGTCGTATGAAAATTCCTTTCGGGATTGCCCAAATCGGTAAAGCATTCCGTAACGAGATTGTGGCCCGTCAGTTCATCTTCCGCATGCGCGAATTCGAGCAGATGGAGATGCAGTATTTTGTGCGCCCCGGCAGCGAAATGGAATGGTTCGAAAAATGGAAGGCTACCCGTATGGCCTGGCACAAAGCCCTCGGTTTCGACGAAAATAGTTATCGTTTTCACGAGCACGAAAAACTGGCCCACTATGCCAACGCGGCAGTGGATGTCGAGTACAAATTCCCGTTCGGTTTCAAAGAAGTGGAAGGGATTCACTCCCGGACCAATTTCGACCTTAGCCAGCACCAGGAGTTTTCCGGTAAGAAGATTCAGTATTTCGATCCGGAAATCAACGAATCGTATGTGCCGTATGTAATCGAAACCTCCATCGGTGTCGACCGCATGTTCCTCCAGGTCGTTTCGGCAGCATATTGCGAAGAAGAAATCGAGGGAGCCAACGGTAAGAAAGATTCCCGCGTGGTGATGAAATTGCCGCCGGCCCTGGCTCCGGTAAAACTCGCGGTAATGCCGCTGGTGAAAAAAGACGGACTGCCGGAAAAAGCCCGCGCCATCATCGATACGCTGAAGTTCGAATTCAACTGCCGTTACGACGAAAAAGATTCCATCGGTAAGCGTTACCGTCGCCAGGATGCGGTAGGAACTCCCTTCTGTATTACGGTCGATCACCAAACGGTTGAGGACGATACGGTTACGATTCGCTATCGCGACTCCATGGAGCAGGAACGTGTGTCGATCAACGATTTACGAAACATTATTCACGATCAGGTAAGTTTCAAAAGCCTTTTCGAGAAAATAGGATAAGTTATTTGCAATCCTTCAAAAGGGAACTTCCGGGATCAGAAATGATTCTCCGGTCCTTTTGAAGGATTCTTCATTTTTTTGATATGAGTTGTTTTCTATCGTGGAAGAAGTACGAATTGTTGGGGTTAATTCGTTAATATACAGTTAGAAATTATTCTTCGGTTGCTTTGATGCAGATTTTTAAAGCAGCGAAATAGAAACATATAAATCAAGGCATATGATTGCTTCAGGATTAAAAAAAAAAGAAACCGCGCTGGCTGTTATCGGCCTGGGCTATGTTGGTTTGCCGTTGGCGTTGGCTTTCGCCAGAAAAATTAAGGTAATTGGCTTTGATATCGACGAGCGGCGGTTAAAGCTGCTGAATCAAAATATTGACCCTTCCGGGGAATTGGAGAGCGAAGCTTTTGATGGCTGCGATATTCAGTTCACAAGTGATAAGTCTGTACTAAAGGAGGCTTCATTCTTCGTGGTTACAGTACCCACACCGGTCGATCAGTACAAAATTCCCGATTTGGGACCGTTGAAAAGTGCGACGGAAACAGTTGCATCTGTACTGAAAAAGGGAGACTATGTGGTATATGAATCCACTGTTTACCCTGGAACGACAGAAGAGGTTTGTCTCCCGATTCTGGAAAAAGGTTCCGGCTTGAAGGCTGACGTCGATTTTTCATACGGTTATTCGCCAGAGCGTATCAATCCGGGTGACAAAGTCCATACGGTGGAAGAAACCATCAAGATTGTGTCCGGAAACAACGAACAGGCGCTCGACGAGATTGCCAAAGTGTACGAAATGGTCGTTCGTCCGGGAGTTCACCGGGCACCGCAGATAAAGGTTGCTGAAGCTGCTAAGGTTTTCGAAAATACACAGCGCGACATCAACATCGGGCTGGTGAATGAGTTGTCGAAAATCATGGATTTGATGAACGTCAATACATACGATGTACTGGAAGCAGCCGGAACCAAATGGAATTTCCTGAAGTTCTATCCCGGTTTGGTGGGAGGCCATTGCATTGGCGTCGATCCGTATTACCTTACTCACAGGGCACGTTCACTCGGTTTTCATCCCATGATGATGGATAGCGGCCGCATCATCAACGATTCGATGAGTTCGCATGTGGCGATGAATACGGTAAAAATGCTGATTCAGGCAGGACATGAAGTGAAAGGCGCACGAGCTTTGGTGTTCGGTATCACTTTCAAAGAAGATGTGAGTGACTTCCGGAACTCGAAAGTAGCCGAAGTGGTTCATCACTTAAAGGACTTCGGTATGGAAGTAGACGTGATGGATCCTTTGGTAGAAGCGGATCGACTGGAAGAAGAATGTCACATCAGTTTGACCGAAAAGCCAAGTGGAAAATATCAGGCACTTGTTCTGGCGGTTTCACATCGTGATTATGTCGATTTAAGTCAGGAATATTTTAATTCGCTGGCAACCGACAGGCCGGTCTTTATTGACATTCGCGGAATTTATCGTCGGAAGATAACCGGATTTAATTACTGGAGCCTTTAATTTCAGGCTCTTAACGAAATTCTGAAACTGTCCCCCTTCGTTTCGGAAGTTGATCAGGAATTTGGAATGAAAAAACGGGTTTTAATCATTACATATTACTGGCCGCCCAGCGGAGGGGCCGGAGTTCAGCGTTGGCTCAAATTCTCGAAATACCTGCCCGATTTTGATTGGGAGCCGGTCATTTATACACCGGAAAATCCGGAAGTACCGGTCGATGATCCCAGTTTGCTGGAAGATGTGCGACCAGGTCTGGAAGTGATTAAACGACCAATTTTGGAGCCATATTCTTTTTACAAGAAATTTATTGGTCAGAAAAAAGGCGAGCGCGTGAATGCCGCTTTTCTGTCTGAAAATAAAAAGCCGGGATTCAAGGAGAAGCTCTCCGTGTGGATTCGTGGCAATTTTTTTATTCCTGATTCCCGCCGCTTTTGGATACGCCCATCGATTCGTTTTCTAAAAAAATACCTGGAAGAACATCCGGTCGACGCGATTGTTTCAACCGGACCGCCGCACAGTATGCACTTGATTGCGCTGGCGCTGAAAAAGAAACTGGACATTCCGTGGCTGGCTGATTTTCGCGATCCGTGGACCAATATTGATTTCTATCCGGACCTAAATCTGACACCTTTAGCCGACGCCAAACACCGGAAACTGGAACGGAAAGTCATCACCTCGTGCGACGAAATGGTGGTGGTGAGTCGGCAAATGAAAACCGAATTTGAAGAACTCGGAGGAAGAAATATTCACGTCATCACCAACGGGTTCGATGATGCCGATGTGAGTGAAGAAACTCCTGAAACCGACGAAAAGTTCAGCATTGTACATGCAGGTTCGTTACCACCGAACCGAAACCCACGCCTCCTTTGGAAGGTCTTGCAGGAACTGGTCGCTGCCACGCCGGATTTGGGCGATTCATTGCAAATTAAACTGGTGGGCAAGGTAGATGTTTCGGCGCTCGAAGATATTCGGAATCATCAGCTGGAACCTTTCCTCGAGCTCGTCGAATATGTTCCGCATGATGCCGTCATGAAAATATTACAGCGGGCGCAGGTTTTGTTATTGGCCATCAATCAAACGCCGAACGCCAAAGGCATCCTTACCGGGAAATTTTTCGAGTACCTGGCAGCTTGCCGTCCGGTGTTGACCATTGGTCCGCCTGATGGCGACGTGGCCAATATTTTGAAAGAAGTGGAGGCTGGGTTAATTTCGGATTTTGCCGATAAAGAAGGCCTGAAGAAAAATATTCTGGCATTTTTCGACCGTTTCCGGGAAGGAGAACTCTCCGTCAACTCGGAAGGCATTCACCAGTATTCCCGGAGGAATTTGACAGCGACATTAGCAGAACATCTCAACAAAATAACTTCATGAAGAAAATCGTCACCATCGTCGGAGCCCGGCCGCAGTTTATCAAAGCTGCCATGGTCAGCCGTGCGTTAAAGGCAAAGGGATTTAGCGAAATCATCGTCCATACCGGGCAACATTTCGATAAGAATATGTCGGAGGTTTTCTTCGAGGAGATGGAAATTCCGCACCCGGATTACAACCTGGAAATTCAGGGCTTGAGTCACGGAGCAATGACCGGGCGCATGATGGAATCGATTGAAGATGTGCTTTTGAAAGAAAAGCCTGACAGGGTAATGGTTTTCGGTGACACAAATTCGACACTTGCCGGTACTCTAGCTGCTGCAAAGCTGAATATTCCCGTAGCACATGTTGAGGCAGGCCTTCGCTCATTTAACAACCAGATGCCCGAAGAAATTAATCGCATTCTCACTGACCGGATTTCTTCGGTTCTGTTTTGCCCCACCGATGTCGCGGTAGCAAACCTGAAGAAAGAAGGTTTTGACAATTTCGATTGCCAAATTGTGAAGAACGGCGATGTCATGCAGGATGCAGCGCTTTTCTATGCTGCAAAATCTGATGGACATTCTACCATTTTGAAAAATCTGGATTTGGAAAGCAAGCCTTTCGTTCTGGCTACCGTTCACCGCCAGGAAAATACAGACAATCCGGAAAGGATTCGAGCGATTTTTGACAGTCTGAATGAAATTCACCGCGACAAAGAGGTGGTGATGCCTTTGCACCCCCGCACAAGGCAAATCATCAAAAATCTGGGTATTGAGCCCGATTTTCATGTCATCGACCCGGTGGGATATTTCGATATGCTGCAGTTACTCAAAAACTGTCAATTGGTTTTCACCGACAGCGGAGGTTTGCAGAAAGAGGCGTTTTTCTTTGCAAAACACTGCATCACCTTGCGGGATGAAACCGAATGGACAGAGTTGGTTGATGGTGGTTTTAATATGCTGGCCGGAAGTGATGGCAATCGCATTTTGGAAGCGTACCGGATCATGTCGGCAAAACAATCTAATTTTTCCATCAATCTATACGGAGATGGTGAAGCATCGAATGTAATAGCAGACTTTTTAGCAACTTTGTAGAAAGTCCTCTAACGAATAAGCTCAAACAAGTAAGCTGAAAAAATGAGCAAGTCAATACAGATGGTCGATTTGCACGGGCAATACCTGAAAATGAAGCCCGAAATCGATCAGGCAATACAGGAAGTAATCGATTCCTCGGCTTTTATCAATGGCCAGCCGGTTAAGGAATTTGCCGCTGAGTTAGCTGAATATCTGGATAGCAAATTTGTGATTCCCTGTGCCAATGGTACCGAAGCATTGCAGGTGGCCTACATGGCACTTGGCTTGGAACCGGGTGATGAAGTCATTATGCCGGCGTTCAATTATGTGGCTACCGCCGAAGCAGCTGCGTTGTTGCGGCTAAAGCCGGTTTTTGTCGATGTACATCCCGATACGTACAATATTGATGTAGACCAGTTGGAAAAGGTTATCACATCAAAAACCAAAGCGATTGTCGTTGTACATCTTTTCGGTCAGTCAGCTAACATGGAACCTCTTCTTTCGCTTGCGCGGAAACACGAGATTAGGGTGATTGAGGACAATGCCCAGGCATTGGGAGCAGTTTATTCCTTTCAAGACGGAACCCAACACAAAGCTGGCGTTATGGGCGATATAGGAACCACATCATTTTTCCCGACCAAGACATTGGGATGTTATGGTGATGGAGGCGCTATTTTTACCAATAATGAAGAGCTTGCTTCAGTTTCCCGGATGATAGCGAGCCACGGACAAGCAAAAAAATATACCTTTGAAAGAATCGGGTTGAATTCGCGCCTCGATACCATGCAGGCGGCGATTCTCCGCGTGAAGCTAAAGCGCCTCGATGAGTGGAACCGTGCCCGGCAGGAAGCTGCAGCTGTCTATGATGAATTGTTGGGGAATATGGAAGGAACTGTGACACCATCGCGAAGTGAATTTTCGACCCACGTTTTTCATCAGTACGTTGTCCGGGTAACCGAAAAGTCAAGAGATGAGGTGAAAGATGCGTTGAAGGCATCCGGCATTCCGTCGATGGTTTATTACCCGTCACCGTTGCATTTGCAAAAAGCGTTTGCCTACCTTGGCTATCGCGAAGGAGATTTCCCGGTGGCGGAAAAACTTTGCAATGAGGTGCTGGCACTGCCAATCCATACGGAGTTACAGCGCGAAGAACAAGAACAGATTGTTTCGAAACTGAAAGAAATTATACGATAAAATGGCCGACTATTTTGCACATTCAACAGCCGTTATCGATGACAATTGTGTCATTGGTGAAGGAACGAAGATCTGGCATTTCAGCCATGTCATGTCGAACTCAAAGCTGGGCGAGAAGTGTAATCTCGGGCAGAATGTGGTCATTTCGCCCAATGTCATATTGGGTAACAATGTGAAGGTGCAAAACAATGTTTCGGTGTACACCGGCGTCATCTGTGAGGAAGATGTTTTTTTGGGACCTTCCATGGTTTTCACCAATGTCATTAACCCGCGTAGTTTCATCAACCGAAAGGAAGAATTTCGGCAAACGCTGGTGCGGAAAGGTGCTTCCATCGGAGCCAATGCGACGATTATTTGCGGTGTTGAGATCGGAGAGTTTGCGCTTATCGGAGCAGGAGCAGTGGTAACGAAAGATGTTCCGGCATATGCGCTAATTGTTGGTAATCCGGGACGTCAGGTTGGTTGGGTGAGTGAATACGGGCATCGTTTGGAATTCTCCGCAACAGGAGAAGCGGTTTGTCCGGAAAGCAATCAAAAATACAGACTGGAAGACAACCAGGTAAAACGAATTTGAGATGAAGAATTTTGCATTGATAGGAGCAGCAGGATATATTGCTCCACGACATATGAGAGCCATTAAGGAAACTGGTAATCATTTATTGGCTGCTTATGACCCGTGTGACGGTGTCGGAATAATGGACAGTTATTTTCCGTCGGCCCGTTTTTTTGTGGAGTTCGAGCGTTTCGACCGGTATCTGGAGAAATTGAAATACGAAGAAAAAGTACCGCTGGATTATATCAGCATCGCTTCTCCCAATTACCTGCACGATGCGCACATCCGCGTCGCGCTGCGGCGAGGTGCTGATGCCATTTGTGAGAAGCCGCTGGTATTGAACCCCTGGAATATCGATGCATTGGAACGGTTGTCGGAAGAGACCGGAAAGAAAATTAACACGATCCTGCAGCTGCGGTTGCATCAGACCATCATCGATTTGAAGAAGCGTGTGGAAGAGGCGCCGAAGGACAAAATATTTGACATCGACCTCACCTATATCACTTCACGTGGTTACTGGTATTATACTTCCTGGAAAGGCGATGTGACCAAGTCGGGTGGCATTGCGACCAACATTGGTGTGCACTTTTTTGACATGCTGGCCTGGATTTTTGGTGACATTCAGCAAAATACCGTTCATATTCACACCCACGATCGGGCCGCCGGCTTTCTGCAGTTGGAACGGGCACGTGTCAGGTGGTTTCTCAGCATTAATGAAGAAACATTGCCCGAAGCCATTAAAGCGAAGGGACAGCGTACCTACCGTTCGATTACCATAGAAGGCGAGGAGCTGGAATTCAGTGCCGGTTTCACAGATTTGCACACGCGCAGTTATGAAGAAATCCTGAAAGGGAACGGCTACACGATCTCAGATGCACGGAGAGCCATCGAAACTGTCCATCAAATTCGTGAACAGCAGCCGGTAGGATTAAAAGGAGACTACCATCCGTTTGCCGCCAAAGAATTGACAAAGCACCCGTTTCATAAATAGCGCCATGAAGATATTAATGCTGTTGGAGAATAATTTTCCTCCTGACACCAGGGTGGAGAATGAAATAAATGCTTTGCTCGAGGCCGGGCATGAAGTGCACATGGCTTGCACCAAAACAAAAAGAGATACCAGTGAGAAAAGCTTTGAGCAATTGGTGTTTCACCGGCTAGAGTTGAATGAAATTCAACGGAAATCAAGTGTGGGGGCTTTGGTTTTTCCACTCTATTTTAGCATTTGGCGTAAGCATGTAAAACGCTTGTTTAGAAAGCATCATTTCGATGTTGTTCATATTCATGATCTACAGCTCGCCCGGATAGGATATGAAATGAAAAAGGAGTTTGGTGCCAAATTTATTCTTGATTTACATGAAAACTGGCCGGCTTTGTTGGATTTATCAGAACATACCCATTCGTTTTTAGGAAGAATTTTGTTTTCTCTCGAGAGCTGGAAGAACTATGAACGGAAGTATGTAAATCTTGCTGATGAGGTTATCGTTGTTGTTGAAGAATCGAAAGCTAGAATTGCTGCTTTGGGAGTCAGCAAGGACAGAATACATATCGTGTCGAATACGCTTAATATGGAAGAATTCGATTTTGAAGTAGATTCAACACCTCAGTCCAAAATGATATTTACCTATGGAGGTGGGGTCACACGGCATCGTGGACTTCAATACGTTTTGGAGGCGGCTGCAAAGGTAACTTCGGACGACTTTGAGATTCGTATAGTTGGTTCCGGACGTTATTTGGAAAATCTGAAAGAGCAGGCCAAACAATTGGCTCTTGGAGATAAAGTTCGTTTTTACGGCTGGCAGGACCGACAAAAGTTGTTGAAAATTCTTTCTGAATCAGATATCGCATTGATTCCTCATATCAAGAGTGCTCATACAGATTCAACAATACCTCATAAACTTTTTCAGTATATGTATGCAGAAAAACCGATACTGGCATCCAATTGTGCCCCAATTGAGCGAATTGTCAGTGCAACAAATTCTGGATGGATTTATGAGTTTTCAAACGTAGACCAATTGGCATCGATTATTGAAAAGATTGTCAGGAAGGAATATAACCTGGAGGATTACAAAAAAGGAAAAGATTATGTCGTGTCCGATTATAACTGGGGCAATGATAAGAAAACACTAAAAGAGCTATATGAAAAGCAATGAGGAACTGAGGTTTAAAAGAACTTATGAGCTGCTTTCCAGATTTGTTTCTACAGATGAAATCATTTTGGATTTAGGAACTCCAAATGAACTTTCTTCATTTTTGAAAAGTAAAGATTACAAAATAGAGAGTGCTTTCGGGTTTGATTTTGATCTGGAACCAGATGCATTAAACGATTATAATTACGGAGTATTGACTGCTTTTGAAGTTCTGGAGCATCTGGTTTCTCCCTTTCCACTCTTGAAGAATACCAAAGCGACAAAGCTTATTATTACTGTACCACTAAAATTATGGTTTGCCAAAGCATATCGTAACACCAATGATCCTTATGATCAGCATTATCATGAATTTGAAAGTTGGCAGCTTGATATGTTGTTGGAGAAGGCAGGATGGAAAATATTGCATCGTGAGAAGTGGATTGCTCCAACCGGTTTTTTGGGAATAAGGCCATTGTTGAGAAAGATTACGCCTCGTTTTTATGCTATTTACGCCGAGAGGAAGTGATTTTTCGTATTGTCTCTTTGAGCGACCTATTTAGTTCAGCTGAGATACCCAACCAATAAGTCAATGCAAAATAAATGAGGGTGATTAGCGCCGACCGAAAAATTATATCTAACCATAGCGAATTCATTCTGGGCATTAATTGAGAAAGGCCAAAAGAAATAGCAGACACAATAATAACGTAGAGGTGATTGATTTGGAAAGGCCACAAACCAAATTTTTTGCGGAGAAATAATAATCGGACAAGCGTATAGAATGACGTTGAGATAAATGAGGCCATTGCCGCTCCTGTAATGCCAAGTATCGGGATGAATATGATGTTTGTAATTACAACAAGTGCAATTAGCATGAACATGAAATACGCTTGAAATCGGTAATATTTCGATGTGTTAATGACTATGATACTACTCCCTGTTGAAACCGTGACCAAATTAGCCAGACTAATAAAAAAGATAACCCACTGTCCGTTCTCGTAATTTTCCGGCAGGATGCGAAAAATATTGTGAAGGTTTCCCCAGATGCCGGCAAACAGCAATAGCCCGAAGAGAAACTGGTTAATACTGCTTTTGACCAAAACGTCATCAATTTTGGCCATGTTGTTGGCTTTCCATGACTCGGAGATGATTGGTACCACCGCCTTGTTCATCACCCGCGAAGGAATCATAATCAACGTTCCGAAATAGAAGGTAACCGAATAAATTCCGGCAGCTTTCAAATCGATGTAGGCGTTCACCATGTACTTGTCAATGTTGATCAGGGCAAAGCTGCTGAGGCCCGAAATGATTCCGAAAACACAGAGCAACAGAATTTGTTTTTTTAGTTCCGGTGTGATAAAATGAAGCTGTGGACGAAGATTGAATTTCTTTTTGCGGATTAGGTATAAACTAAGAACCAGTGGCGGCACAGATTGAATAATCACAAACAACAGCACGTATCTGGCAAAATCAACAACATCGAAATAGTACAACAAAATGATGCCAAGGTTGAGTAATCTTAGCAGGAAATCCTTGAGGAACGTACCCAGAACGACATTGTAAAGTACTTTGTTGTAATTGTCGAATACCGCAAAATACAGGAAAAAGAAAACCAGTGGCCAGACATAAAATGCATATTCCGAAAGCAAAGGCGATTTATCCAGGTTTTGCGTGACCAGGTAAGGAGTGAAGAAGTATAAGAATATCGAAACCAGAATAAACCCGGTAGCCGAAACAGCCATAGCGAGAAAGAGATAGCCATTGTGATGTTGTTTGTTATTTCGGAAAAAGGGGAACAACCGGTTGGTGACATCCTGAAAACCCAGTCCGGAGAACTGCGCCAGAATGGTGGATATAGCAATCAGCACCTGCGTCAATCCAATTTCTTCCGCCGAAAAAATCTTGGGAGATAAGATGGCCAGATTCAAAAAACCCAGCAAAACGCCTGCATACGACCAGATGGAACCTCGAATGGTTTGTTTAATGATTATTCCCACGGAAATTAGATTTATGTCAAAAATATTTAATAAAAGTGAGTTGAACGGAGCGTTTGTTAAAAAAATATACTTTTGTGTATATGTGAAACGGTAACACGCGATCCAAATGAAGAAATTTTCCCTAAAGGCAGGAACTCCCCATGTGGTAGCTATTCTGCTGTTTTTTATTCTTTCGTTGGTATACTTTTCTCCCGCGATCGAAGGAAAGAAGCTCAATCAGCATGACACGAATACCTATTTGGGGATGTCAAAAGAGATACGAGATTATAACAAAACCCATGATGACGTAGCTCTTTGGACCAACAGCATGTTTGGGGGAATGCCTTCCTATCTCGTTGCATTACCAATTACGAAAACTGTTTTTGCACCACTCTACAAACTGACAAATCTTTTCAACTTCAGACCATTTAGTTTTCTGTTTTTATACTTCATAGGGTTTTACATAGCCCTTTTATTGTTTGGGGTCGATCCATGGCTCGGTATCATCGGAGCGATTGCCTTTGGATTTTCGTCGTACGACATTATTATTATAGCGGCGGGGCATAACAGTAAGGCCATTGCCATAGGTTATATGGCACCGATTATTGGAGGTTTGTACTATGCCTTTCGTAAAAACAGATGGGGCGGCGGGCTTATTATGGCAATCTTTCTTGGATTGCAAATCTTTGCCAGTCACTTGCAGATAACATATTACACATTGTTGTTAGTTCTGGTTCTCGGTCTTACCGAATTGATCATGGCTATTCGGAGAAAACAACTCGTCCCCTTTGCCAAAACTGCCGGGGTGCTGGCGTTCTTGGCATTGCTGGCTATTGGTGCCAATATGACCCGGTTGTGGACAACCTACGAGTATGGAAAATTCTCCATCCGAGGTAAATCGGAGCTGACGCACGATCAGCACAACAAAACCTCTGGCTTGGATAAGGATTATGCCACCGCCTGGAGTTACGGAAAGGCAGAAACTTTCACATTGATGATTCCGAATTTCAACGGAGGTTCGTCGACCGGCGGTTTCGATACCAATTCGAAAACTTATCAAACGCTGCGTCAGAATAACGTTCCCAACAGCCGGCAAATTGTAAAGCAGCTTCCCGGTTACTGGGGGCCGCAACCGTTTACATCGGGGCCGGTTTATGTGGGCGCCATCATCTGCTTCCTGTTTATCCTGGGATTGATTTTGGTAAAGGGGCCGTTGAAATGGTGGTTGTTGGTGGCTACTGTGCTGTCGGTTACCCTGGCGTGGGGAAAGAATTTTATGCCATTGACCAATTTCTTCCTGAATTACGTTCCTGGTTACAATAAGTTCCGGACCGTATCGATGATTCTGGTGATTGCCGATTTCACGATCCCTCTCCTGGGAATGTTGGCATTGAAGAGAATATTGAGTGGAGAAGTGGATAAAAAGGAGTGGCTTTACGCCTTCAAATGGGCGTTTGGTATCACAGCCGGATTCTCATTATTGTTTGCCTTAATCCCCGGATTAGCCGGAAATTTCACCGGTCCGCAGGATGCCCAGTTACCGGGGTGGCTGTTGGAATCTCTTCAGGAAGACCGGCAGGCAATGTTGCGCAGTGATGCCTTCCGTTCGCTGATTTTTATTGTCCTGTTTGCCGCAGTACTATGGGGGACCTACGAGAAGAAATTAACCCGGCGAAATGGTCTGGTCCTGATGGGCCTTTTGATTCTCATCGATTTCTGGGGAGTTGATCGCCGTTACCTGAACAAGGATAATTTTGTGACCCCGCGTCAGGCGAAACAACAGTTTACTGAAACAACAGCCGATAAAGCAATTCTGAAAGATAAGGATCCCGATTTCCGGGTACTGAATATGACCGTCAGCACCTTTAACGATGCGACGACTTCGTACTATTTTAAATCCATTGGAGGATATCACGGGGCGAAGATGCGCCGGTACCAGGAGCTGATTGAATATCATCTGCAACATGAGATGCAGCTGTTGGGAAGCCGCCTGAAGGCATTGAAGAGTAATGCTGATATGGATTCACTGTTTGTAGGCCTGAATGCGATTAACATGATGAATACCAAATACGTGATCGTGAATCCGAATGGCCCGCCGTTGAGGAACCCGATGGCCCTGGGGCACGCCTGGCTGGTGAAAAGTTACCGGATGGTGAACAATGCCGATCAGGAGATCGCGGCGCTGAACCTGATCAATCCGGCCGATCAGGCGGTCATCGACAAACGGTTTGCACCGGAAGTGAATAACGCACAAATACAATACGATCCCGATGCCCGGTTGAATCTGACCTCCTATTCACCGAATGAGGTGGATTATCACTACAAAGGGCAAAGCAAACAGATGGCTGTTTTTTCCGAGATCTATTATCCGAAAGGATGGAATGTGTATATTGATGGAAAGAAAATGCCTTATTTCCGGACAGACTATGTGTTGAGAGGAATGGTGTTGCCGGCCGGTGATTATGAAATCAAGTTTAAATTTCAGCCGGTTTCCTACCGGATGGGGAACACAATTTCAATGGCCAGTTCAGCCATTCTCCTACTTTTGTTGCTCGGATTGGGAGTGAAGGAATTCATGCGAAGAAAAAAGGAAACCGCATAAATGTAAACGTGAGCAGAAGGATAGCATATGTCAAAACGAAAGCCTAAAAGACTGAAAAGGCGACTATTCAGTTCGTATTTTACTACCACGTTGAGTATTTCCATGGTCCTTTTTTTGTTTGGACTGATGGGCCTGTTGTTGTTGAACGCCAAACGGCTGTCGGATTACGTAAAGGAAAATATTGGCGTAACCCTGATATTGAATGACAATGCCCGCGATGTAGATGTCATCCGGTTACAGAAAAAGCTTGATGCCACCGATTACATCAAATCGACACGCTTTGTGGATAAAGCCACTGCAGCAAAGGAGCTGAAAAAGGAGCTGGGCGAAGACTTTGTCGATTTTCTGGGTTACAACCCGCTGCTTTCTTCTATCGATGTAAAAGTATACGCTAGTTATGCCAATCCCGATAGTTTGGCACTACTCGAGAAGAAGTTTCTTGAATATCCCGAAGTGAAAGAGGTGCATTATCAGCGGAATTTGGTACGGCAACTCAATCGAAATGTGAATAAGCTAAGTGTCATACTGGCTGTGCTCAGTCTGCTGATGTTGGTGATTTTCATCGCACTCATCAACAATGCCATCCGGTTGTCCATTTATTCCCGACGCTTCCTCATCAATACCATGCAACTTATCGGGGCCACGCGCGGATTTATCCGAAGGCCCTTTATGTCGAAAGGGGTATTGCATGGCATTTACGGAGCTATCATTGCCTCCATCATGCTTTTAGGTTTGGTTTTTTCTTACCAGAAAGAATTAAAAGCGGTGATTAATTTTCAGAATATGGAAACCATGGGAATCCTGTTGGGACTGGTGTTTGTGCTGGGTATCCTGATTTCGGGGATATCGACCTTCTTCGCCGTTAACAAATTTTTGCGGTTGAAATTTGATGAACTTTTTTATTGATATTACTTTTGCCTTTTAGTAAAATTCGATACAATGGCCAAAAATTCGGAAAAATTAAAGGATCAGGGATTCGCGTTGGGGCGACAAAACTATCGACTACTTGTTGTTGGTTTTCTGATCATCGTGATAGGATTTATCCTGATGGTAGGTGGGAAAAGCGACAGTCCTGATGTGTTCAATCCCGACCAAATATTCAGCTTTCGCCGGATAACACTCGCTCCCATGGTGGTGCTCTTTGGATTTCTTTTTGAGATCTACGCCATCATGAAGAAGACGAAATCCGAAGAAGAGGCTTAATCATATTTTTTAAGGCAGAGACGAAGAGTGCACTTCTCGTTCCTGCCTTTCTTATCTGGTTCCGGTAAATATCCCGAAAGCACTTGAGTGAGGCGGGAATTGCCGGACGTTTTGTCATGGTACATAGGCGCTGAAAAAGCGTATTAAGGCAATACGGATATAGCATTTATGGCCATTATTTTGCACGCAATTGTGCAGTTTTTGAGATAATTGCTATTTTTGTCGGCTGATATTCAGTAAATTATTGTTAACTCCGGCATTTTTGTGAAGTAAACCGAACATGGCTGAAGAGGCGAAAGTATTTGATTTTAAGGGAGGAGAAATTCTTGTTTTCGATAAACCACTCGAGTGGACCTCATTCGACTTGGTGCAGAAAGTCAGGAATAACCTTTGCCGGAAAATGCGTATAAAGAAGTTGAAAGTGGGACATGCCGGAACGCTTGATCCCATGGCAACGGGCATTATGGTGCTGTGTACCGGGAAGGCTACCAAAAAAATTGAAGAGCTTCAGGCGGGAGAGAAGGAATACATTGCAACGCTGAAACTGGGAGCAACCACTCCTTCGTTCGATTTGGAAACGAAGGAGGATGCCACTTACGAAACCGGGCACATTACGGAAGAATTATTCCGGGAAACCGTACAGAAATTTATTGGAACCATAGAGCAGGTTCCACCTGAATATTCAGCAGTAAAAGTTGAGGGTCAGCGGGCTTACGATCTGGCGAGAAAAGGAAAATCAGTTGAACTGAAACCGAAAATTCTTGTTGTAAAAGAGATCGAGGTACTGCAGTTTGCTGAGTCCGAAGCCAAACTTCGCATTGTATGCGGAAAAGGTACCTACATC
Organism: Prolixibacter sp. DSM 2831; assembly: GCF_056493735.1. NCBI lineage: Bacteria > Pseudomonadati > Bacteroidota > Bacteroidia > Marinilabiliales > Prolixibacteraceae > Prolixibacter > Prolixibacter sp. DSM 2831. The sequence goes on along the minus strand of NZ_CM151379.1, from coordinate 4,755,102 downwards.
AGGGCGCTGGCAAGGGATATTGGTCAGGCATTGAACAGCGGAGCTTACCTGATAGGCTTACAACGAACCCGCGTGGGTGATTTCACGCTGGAAAACGCGCAACAAATTGAAGAATTTCTCGAATCGTTGAAAGAAATAACGATTGCTGAGGAATCGAAATAGAAAAAGGTTCATCAAATTCCACATAAATTGTAATCTTCTATGAAGTTATCAAAGTTTAAGTACAATCTTCCTGAAAATCTCATTGCTTTGCATCCGGCACAAAACCGTGATGAATCGCGGATGATGGTTTTGCATCGTGAAACCGGAGAGATCGAGCATAAAACCTTCAAAGATATTATCGATTATTTCGATGATGAGGATGTGATGGTATTCAACAATACCAAGGTTTTCCCGGCAAGGTTGTATGGTAATAAAGAGAAGACAGGCGCGCAAATCGAGGTATTCCTGCTTCGCGAGTTGAATCGTGAGCAGCGGTTATGGGATGTGCTGGTTGATCCGGCGCGTAAAATCCGTATTGGAAACAAATTGTATTTTGGCGATGACGACCTGTTGGTTGCCGAAGTAATCGACAATACCACTTCCCGCGGACGCACACTCCGCTTCCTGTACGACGGTCCTTACGAAGAATTCAAAAAGACTCTTTACAGTTTAGGTGAAACTCCGCTTCCTAAATTCATCGATCGGCCGGTTGAAGAGTCCGATGCCGAACGTTATCAAACCATTTTTGCTAAGCATGAAGGAGCTGTTGCGGCACCGACTGCCGGTCTGCACTTCAGCCGTGAACTGCTGAAGCGTTTGGAGATTAAAGGCGTCGATTTTGCCGAGATTACATTGCACGTGGGACTGGGTAACTTCCGTAGCGTCGATGTGGAAGATTTGACCAAGCATAAAATGGATTCCGAGCAAATCTGGATCAACGATAAAGCGGCCAAACAGGTGAATGGTGCCAAGAAATCGAAGCATCGCGTTTGCGCTGTAGGTACTACCGTAATGCGGACACTCGAAAGTTCAGTTTCAACTATGGGTACCCTGAAACCGTTCGAAGGATGGACCAACAAGTTCATCTTCCCGCCTTACGAATTCAGCGTGGCCGACTCAATGGTTTCCAATTTCCATCTGCCACTTTCTACTTTAATGATGATGGTAGCTGCTTTTGGAGGTTACGATAAGGTGATGAATGCTTATCAGGTGGCCATTAAAGAGAAGTATCGCTTCGGAACCTACGGAGATGCCATGTTGATTATTTGATCGAAAATATAAGCTTAAAAGCAAATAAAAAGAGGATGTCAGTTATGGCATCCTCTTTTCTTTTATCTAATGTTTGAATTTATTTCTTATCGGAAAAGGAGTAAGGAAACGAATCGGGTTGTGTTCCCCGTGTTTTGTTGGGCTGATTTCCCATCTCAAACTTGATTTCTCCGCCTTTTTCAATGGCTTCGTGCGTCAGATAGTTCTTGTCGTACGTTTGACCATTCAGCGATGCTTTCTCGATATACACGTTTTTGTGGCTGTTTTTGTCAGCTACTACCGTGAAGGTATTCCCGTTCTCCAAATTCAACGTTATCTTCTTAAAGAGCGGGGAACCGAGTACATACTGGTTACTTCCGGGCGCCACCGGATAGAATCCCATTGCTGAAAATACGTACCATGCCGAAGTTTGTCCGTTATCTTCATCACCACACAAACCGTCGGGATTAGGTGTGTAAAGCTTGTCCATCACATCCCTCACATGCATTTGTGCTTTCCAGGGTTGCCCGAGGTAATTGTACAGGTAGATAGCATGTTGTATGGGTTGATTTCCGTGTGCATACTGTCCCATGTTGGCAATCAGCATCTCGGTGATTTCGTGAATCTGAATGCCATAATACGAATCATCGAATGTTGGCCGGGTCGTAAAAACTTCATCCAGACGTTTGGCCATTTTCTCGCGGCTGCCGAACAGTTTGGCTAAACCGGCCGGGTCCTGAAACACCGACCAGGTATAATGCCAGCTACATCCTTCGGTAAAGGCGTCTCCCCATTTGTCGGGACGGAAAGGCGACTGGAAAGTTCCGTCTTCATTCCGGCCCCGCATAAAATCTACCGACGGGTCGAATACGTTTTTGTAATTCATTGCCCGTTGAGCGAATAGCTTAATCTCTTTCTTCGGACGGTCGAGTACATTGGCCAAACGCCAGATACACCAGTCGTCGTAAGCATATTCCAGTGTGCGGGCAGCATTTTCATTAATGCCAACATTGTAAGGAATATAGCCCAGCTTGTTGTAGTAATCGGCTCCGTAACGGCCAACCGAATGCACCGGTCCGACACCTTTCGTGTTTTTCAGGATGGCGTCGTACAGCGTATGGATGTCGAATCCGCGAATTCCCTTCATGTAAGCATCAGCAATGATGGAAGCCGAGTTGGAACCAATCATACAGTCGCGGTGTCCCGGACTGGCCCATTCGGGCAACCAGCCACTCTCTTTGTACGTGTTGACCAGCCCCTGCATCACCTGTGAATCATGTTCCGGGAACATCAAAGTAAAGAATGGGAAAACGGCCCGGAAGGTATCCCAGAATCCGTTGTCGGTAAACATGTAGCCTTTTTCCACCTTCCCGTTATACGGACTGTAGTGCACAATCTCGTTGTTGGCATTCAGCTCGAAGAACTTGCGCGGGAACAGCATGGTGCGGTACAATGCAGTGTAGAACGTGCGGTATTGGTCCACCGTTCCGCCTTCCACGCGGATGCGGTTTAACTGTTTGTTCCATGCCTGGTAGGCTTTCTCCTTTACCTGATCGAAGGAGTCGTTCCCAATTTCCCTTTGCAGGTTCAGTTCGGCCTGTTCCGGACTGATGAAACTCGAAGCAACTTTGGCGTTTACCTGTTCGCCTTTTTCCGTTTTAAACGTAATCACAGCGCCCACATGTTCCCCTTCGGCTTCGGTTGACCCTTTCGTAAGCTTCAGACTGTCTTTCCAGGTCCCGGCAACAGTAAAAGGCTTGTCGAAATAAATGACAAAATAGTTGTGGAAATTATCCGGCACGCCACCATGATTATTCCGGCAATAACCAATAATTTTCCGCTCCTGCGGAATGATTTTCACCATGGAACCCATGTTGAAGGCGTCAATCAGCACGCGCGACGAGTCAGATTGCGGGAACGTAAAACGAAAACGGGCAGCCCGGTCAGTTGGCGTGATCTCGGTAACGACGTCGTAATCGGCCAGGTACGCGCGGTAGTAATCGGGGCGGGAAATTTCCGCCTTGTGCGAATACCACGATGCACGCTTAGCTCCGTCAATAATCACTTTTCCCGTTTCCGGGAAGATGGAGAAAGCCGCGTAATCGTTAATCCACGGACTTGGTTGATGGGTTTGTTTGAATCCCCGGATTTTCTTGGCCTGGTACGTGTAGCCCCAGCCGTCGCCCATTTTTCCGGTTTGCGGGGTCCAGAAATTCATTCCCCACGGAAGGGCAATGGCCGGATAGGTGTTTCCGTTCGACAACGAGAAATCCGATTCGGTTCCCAGCAACGGATTGACATACTTGACCAGGTTTTCACCTAGGGGCACATCTTGTGCCTTGCTGGCTGTTGTTTGCCCAAGCAAACCTGCAGTCAGCAGCATACTTAGAATAATTTTCTTCACGATTCTCTGAAATTTGGTTACGTTTTCAAAGATAAAAATTTAGCGTAGGTTCACAGGTAAAATGTGGTGAAATGCTTGATGATTAGTGCCTCCTAAAAAAGAAAAAAGGCAAGCTGTCCTGTGGATGACCGGACGACTTGCCTTTGGTCGTATCTTCTTCCCGGTAGGAAGATGACACTAGCGGAACTTAACTATCTGGAACGAATTTCTTTTCGCATAAAGAAAACGTAAGAAAGTGCGAAACAAACTACCGTGATAGCGATGATGGCTGTCAACTGTGGCCATACGAGTAGCAGGCTTTGTCCCAACGGAAGCGGGCTCGGTATGGTTCCGTGTACCTGCTCCATAGTGAGTGGTCCAAGGCTGCGCACAGAAGGCATTAACAACGTCGTGGTGGCTTCACTGAACAGTTGACTCGGTGAAAGGCGCATCAAATCCAGTATAAAATTCCGGTGAGCGACGACATACCGCTCCGGCGCCATTTCGGGGGGCATGGTCGCCCGGGCAATCAGCTTTACAATCAGGTTGTAGAAAATGCTGAAGAAGAGCCAAACCGAAATTCCCGCCAAAGCGGAAGTAGCAGCTTGCCGGAACCGAACCGAAAAGAGAATCGATAAATTCAGCCACAAGGCCACGTAGAAGATACTGAGCACGATAAAGAATACAATGCGCAGAAATTCCTCGGGTGTAGGCGGAATACCAATAATGAGCAGTCCAAGCCCCATTACGAGGAAGCCCAGAGCGAAAAACATGACACTGATGACCGTTATCGAAGCCATGAACTTGGCGTTGATCAGGTAATCACGGTGAATGGGCTGTGCCATCACGCGGCTCAATGTTCCTCTGTTCTGCTCCGAATTGATGGCATCAAAACCAAGGCTGATACCTAATAGCGGCCCAAGGAAGCTGATGAATACGAAAAATGACGGCAACGTTCCGTCTGAAATGGTGAACAATTTCAGAAAGAAAAACGCATTGTCCGGATCGCCGGGTTTCACCGCGTGACCGATGTTGGTCAAAGCCGTATAAAGCGAACCGAGGCACGTTAGCACGATGATGCCAATCAGAATTTTGAAACGCCAGCTTCGTACCAGGTCCGAGATTTCCTTATCGACAATCACCCGGAAGGGATGCATGCCCACATCTTTGCGGGGAGCGAGTCCCAGTTTGCTGAGCCACGACTCTTTGGGTTGTTGTATCTGTTTTGCTATATCACTCATGAACTTCACCTCCTTCGAAATAGCGGTTATAAATGTCATCGAGGCCGTATTCCTTCTTGCGCAGGAACGCTAATCCGGCACCCGATGAAACAATTTCGCCGGCGATGTCAGCCGTGGCATCGCGCGTACATCCGACGTAAAACGTTTGGTCTTTTTGCGAAACCGAAGTAACTCCGTCGATGTTTTTCAGACTTTCTTCCAGACCATTTCCGTTTCCGGAAGTAGCAATGCCAGCCTCCACGACGAACGATTCGGTGGAAAACAGCTTCTGCGAAAGTGATTCAATGTTTCCTTCGGCAATCAGCTTGCCGCTGACGAAGAGTCCCACGCGGTCGCAAACTTGCTGCACCTGGTGCAAATTGTGTGAAGAAAACAATACCGTGATGCCTTCTTCCTTGCTGAGTTGAACAATCAATTCGAGGAACTCGCGGATTCCGGTCGGGTCGATGCCCGAGGTCGGCTCATCGAGTATGATGACTTCGGGCGTTTTGATGAGCACTTCGGCCAAACCGAGCCGTTGCCTCATTCCGCGCGAATATTTCCCGGTTTTCTTTTCCGCCTGAGCGGCAAGTCCCACACGGGTCAGTAGCTCTTTGGCTTTCGGTTCGACATCTTTTTCCGGTATGCCGTTCAGCCGGGCGATGTATTTCAGGTTTTCCATTCCGGTAAGATCAGGATAGAAACCTACATCTTCCGGAAGGTAACCGACACGCCGTTTCACCTCAATCGGGTTTTCGGTGGAATTGATGCCGCAAACCTTCACCGAACCGGAAAAGGGTTCGGTCAGTCCCAGCATCATCAGGATAGTTGTCGACTTTCCCGCGCCGTTGGGGCCGAGCAAGCCAAACACCTCGCCTTTTTTCACCGAAAGGTTTAAGCGATTGACGGCTGTGAACGATCCGTATTTTTTGGTCAGATCGACCAGCTCGATAATGTTTTCAGCCATGCATTACCTCCTTCCATATTTGCGGAACAGATAAAGCACGCTTCCGAGAGCTAAGAGGATAATGAAAACGCCAATCCAACCCCACAACATGGGTGTTTTCACGGTGACACGTAATTCGGCCTTGGTACCGATTTCCGGTGTTTTTGCCTCGATTTTGGTGACGTAATCACCGGCAATTGCCTTCTTGGAGGCCTGGATGGTAGCCATCACTTTGGTTGTTTTGCCGGCCTGAAGGTCGATAATCTTTTTCGGGTCGAATGTAACTTTCCAGTCGGTAGGCTTTGTTACATCGAAGTTGATGTCTTTCAGATCGGATGAGCCGGTATTGCGAACCAGGAATTCAACCTGTTTTTGGTCGCCGGCCGTGATATCGGTGCTGAGCAGACCGGTGGGCGTTGTCAGGTCCATATTGAATGTTCCGGTAATCACCACCTCCAGGGCAATCTCGGCTGAAGTCGTTCCGGAAGAAGCTGTCACGGGGATGCGGTATGTACCCGCTTTCACTTCCGACGGCGGTTTGATCTGGATGGAAATATCTTTCTCTGCGTTGGGGGCGATGTTCACCGATGCCACTTCTTTGTAGCTGGCTTTGATGGTCACGTTCCAGCCACGGGGAGCGTCGGCCTTGAGTGCGTAAAGCTGATTATTGTCCGTACTGTTTTTCAGCTTGGCTTTAAAGGTAAACGATGCCTTCGAGTTCCCTTTCATGTTGGGTTGGTCGGTGGTGAACTCGGTTTGATAGGTTCCTCGTTTCGAAACCACCACATTCAGCAAGAGCGAAGTGTATCCGCCGGCTAACACTTTAAAATGATAGCTGCCTTTGTTTATTTTCAGCGGTACATCTACTTTCAGGGAAAGCTTCTCTTTTTTCCCCGGAAGGACAGAGATTTGACTGATTTTCCAGCCGCCCGACTTCAATTGGCTATCCCATCCACGGGGCATTCCTACTACCGAAATGGGCATGGTTTGAATCTGGCTGGTGTTGTTGATAACCTCGATGTTGTAATTAATCGTTTCTCCCGGTGGAACGGAAATGCGGGTGTAAGGGGTGTACAACTCGACGCCGGTGCCGGCGGCATAGGTTCCGATGAAAACCAGTTGAAACAGAAGAGTTAATGATAAACTTAACCATTTAGTGCGGGTAGACATAAAAGAATCCTCCAATGTTTTTTAGGTGATTTATTATTCGGAGGCTAAGTATAAGATTAACTTTATTAAACTTTTGTTAAAAAATTTAATTAAATCCTAATAAACCTTTATTGAAGCTGTTTTTCTTGTCGTAGAATGAAAGTATACGGATAAGATGAGAATAATATCTTTTCCTAAAAAAAAAACGGCATTTGCAATGTTTAGAGCGTTTGCATTTCATGTTACTTAACAATATTTTTACAGGTAACCTTTTCCGTCAGAAAGGAATAAAAGAACAGAACCACTAACGAATCTAATTATTTAACTAAAGTTTGCTTCATGAAAAAAATGGGAGTTGCTCTCCTTTGCCTTTTTACCTTATCCATTTTTCAATCCATTGCTCAGAATAGTGAACCCAGAATTCCGGCTTTTCACCGGGTCGATTTTATTTCGCCGGGTTATCGCTATGAATTTCCGCTTACGGGCAGATTCACCGGCAGTGCAGTTTTTGAGACCACACCGTATTATACGGAAACAAGTGCTTATCTCAGCCATCTCATGCATTTTCAGGCTAAAGCGTTTTATCTGTTGCCGTACGTTGAAACCGGTGTACAATGGCGCTACTCCGATGCGCGACGTATCCGGATGAATAAAAGCATCCGCCATCACATTGGGTCGTATGTGAATTTATCGGGTCGTTATTATGTGGAAGCATTGAATATTCCGCTGTACCGTGAAAATGTGGACGGAATTTATTCCGGTGGTTTTACGTGGCGACTGACCTGGGGCATTCGTCGTCCCGTGAGCGACTCGGTTATCTGGGATTTATTTACGGGATTTGAAAGCAATATCGGCGACCGGGTCATGTCGGGCGGTTTGATACTCGGTGTTCGTTTGGGCTTGGTGCTATAAACAGGGGGGGCTGACCAATGAGAAAGGTGTTTCACATCATTGTCCTGCTGTTTTGTTCACTGGCTGCTTCAGCCCAGCGGCACGATCAGCCCAACAATCTGATACTGTCGTATGGAATCGATCAGAATGCTGTAGACGATTTGAATTCGGTTTTTGGCGGGTTGGGGCACGAGTTCTTTCCGTTGTCGTTCATGGGGCTCCAGGTCGATGGGAAAATCGGGCGCATGTGGGATATTGAGTCGCTTTCGGACTGGGATGGAGAATGGTTTAAAATTGGTGATTACAATATCTCGGCCACGTATTCCATTCTTTCGGCCACACCCCGACTTTATCTGGTATTGCAGGACGATGATGATGGTTTCTGGGCACTGTTTCTCGAGTATAGCGTCGGCACCTGGCGCATGTGGGGAGATGCTCGTTTCCGCGACCCGGAAGGAAATTCGTATTCGGGTTTGGGGGATACGGGATTCCGCTATTTCCAGGGAATGGCATTGGGAGTCAGGGCCCGCTTGTCTGGCCGGGTTTCGAGTATGCTTTCTCTGGGAGGGAATAATATCGACTACAATCGCTACATCAACAGCATTCAGTTTGGTACCCCGAATGAGACTGAACGACCCGGCTTACGCGGAGGACTTATCATTGGCGTCGGTTTGTCTATCAGTATGTGGCCGGAAAAGGAGAAGCATTGAGTTCTTTCTCAGGGAGTCAAGTGTAAAAAAGCAGGAGAGGTTACGTCTCCGGCAGGTAAGATTTTTATATTTGTTAGGGGATACGGTTTTAGGGGAATAGGGAACCGTGTCCGGAAACCTGAGCCGAACGACACAAACCTTAACAATATCCAAATGAGTAATCACCTGACACACGCACTCGCCCTGCTGACAGTAGGAGCGGCTGCAACCACCTGCACCCAGAAGGCTCCCAAACCGCAACGGCCCAACATCATCTACATCATGAGTGACGACCATGCGTACCAGGCCATCAGTGCGTATGATTCCACCCTGATTAAAACGCCCAACATCGATCGGATTGGACATGAAGGGGCCATCTTTTCCCATGCTTTCGTCACTAACTCGCTTTGTGCGCCCAGCCGGGCCGTGATGTTGACCGGTAAGCACAGTTTCATCAACGGGAAAGTAGACAACGTTCAACGGTTCAACTGGAACCAGGAAAGCTTTCCGAAGTTATTGCGGCAATCTGGCTACCAAACTGCCCTCGTCGGTAAAATTCACCTAGACGGAACTCCGCAAGGATTTGATTATTCAGCTGTTCTTCCCGGGCAGGGACATTATTACAATCCCGATTTCATAATCAATGGGAAGGAGGAACGAATTCCGGGCTATGTAACGAAGATTACGACCCGTTTGGCGCTAGACTGGCTAAAGCATCGGGATAGCAGCAAGCCGTTCTGTTTGCTTTTTCACGAAAAAGCGCCGCACCGCGAGTGGATGCCGGAAGAAAAGTACTACAAGGAATACACGAAGAAAGAGTTTCCGGAGCCTGCTACTTACCACGACGACTATAGCGGTCGGGGAACGGCAGCCCATGCTGCTGAAATGCGGGTTTACCGCGACCAGAACTGGTCGGGTGATGACAAACTCTATCCGGACGTGATGGATAAGTTGAGGCTGAAAGATCCGACTACCTGGGGTCGCAATGCATTTAAACACAATGTTGGCAGGATGAATTCCGTGCAAAAGGCTGCCTGGGATTCGGTATACCGTCCCATGAATGAAGCTTTCGAAAAAGCGTATCCGAACATGAACGAGCAACAGCTGGCTCACTGGCGTTACGAGCGTTACCTGCAGGATTACCTGGCGTGTGTTGCCTCGGTAGACGACGCGGTGGGGGAGTTACTCGATTATCTCGATAAAAGCGGTCTGGCTGAAAATACCATCGTGGTTTACACGTCCGACCAGGGAATGTATTTAGGCGAGCACGGTTGGTTCGACAAACGTTTTATGTACGAAGAATCATTCCGGACGCCTCTGTTGATGCGTTATCCGAAAGAGATTAAGCCGGGAACAACGGTCGACCAGTTGGTACAAAACCTCGATTTTGCTCCGACATTCCTCGATTACGCGGGGGTAAAAATCCCAAAGGATATGCAAGGCATGTCATTCCGCAAGCTGGTGGATGGGCAAAGCTCCGAATGGCGCGATGCGATTTATTACACCTACTACGAATATCCTTCGATTCACATGGTGAAACGGCATTACGGTGTCCGGACTAACCGGTACAAACTCATGCATTTTTACTACGATATCGACGAATGGGAGCTCTATGATTTGGAGAAAGATCCGCATGAAATGCATAGTGTGTATGGCGATCCGGCTTACGCCGATGTCCAGAAAATGATGCACGAACGGTTAACCGAATTGCGTCAGAAATACGGCGATTCGGACAAACTCGATAAGCAATATCTCGACGCTTATTTGGAGGCCATTAATAAGCAATAAATTGATTGTCATCATAAAGAATCAAAAGCAGGAATCAATTGTTTCCTGCTTTTAACATTTCAACGATTTCCAGAAATGAAACTGATTGATTGAATACATTTATTTATAAATTAAGAACAGCCGAATCCGCTATTCGTTTGGGAATGAGTGAGGGAAAAGTCCGAAATTACCCATCGGGGCAAACAGATCAGGTGAAGATTTCTATATTTGTGTCTCAAAATCCAATCTTTGAAGGAAATACTTTTAAATAATGATAAAGAACTTCTGGGGCGCATAAAAAATGGGGATGAAGTTGCTTTTGAACTTGTTTTTCACAGGTACAAAGGATATTTGCTCGATTTTATTCGGAAAAGTTTGCCCAAGGAAGAAGATGCAGAAGGCTTGGTTCAGGAGGTGTTTGTGAAACTTTGGATGAACCGGCACAAGATCGATCCTTTGAAGTCGTTAAATGCCTTTCTGTTTACCATTGCACGAAATGAAATTTACGACCGTCTGCGGAAATTACTTAGTAAAAGGAAATACCTGGAAGAGCTCTATTATTCATCACGTGAATCGGATGAACAGTCTGAAAAGCAGATGGAATATGATGAGTTAAAGGAAACAGTGGATAACCTGGTGGGGCAACTGCCCGAAAAGCGTCGCGAGATATTTATGCTCAGTCGTGAAGAGGGATTGAGTTACAAGGAGATTGCCATTCGCCTTGGGATCAGTGAAAACACGGTAGATTCTCAAATACGGAAAGCCCTTTCATACCTTAAAGAAAACCTACGACAAAAAATCACCTTCCTTTTATTTTTCCTTTTTGGAAGTCGAAAGAAAAAAAATCACTGTTAACACCATTCAACCCGTTTGATAAAGAGACGATGATGATACGCGATGGTAGTTGATTCGATAAATCTCTTTCAGTCGGAAGTGTAGCGGTCCATAAATTCTGGTTGAAGTTCGTGCAGGAAGATCTTGTTTTTCACGTTTTTTAAATCAACGTTAAAAAAAAATTAAAAAAATAACCGATCCGGATCACGGAATCGATCGACTTATGCGTATTAACCCACGAAACAAACATCAATGGAAATTCCGGAGAACATCGAAGACATTATCAACAAGCTTTACAGCAATAAACTTCTCGGACTGGAGGAGCTTCACAAGATTGAATTGTGGATGCGGCAGATTCAGAGTAACCGGAAAGTAGAATCTGCTTTGAAGATTAGTTGGGAAAACACAAATAATGTAGAGACCGAGTTGTCATTTGATGAACTCAGGCGACGCATCAAACAGAGTAGCGAGAAGCTGAAGAGAATGAAATGGCAATACTGGGGGCACCACTTCCAGCGTGCGGCCGCCATTTTGCTGCTTCCTGTATTGATCCTCACCTCGTGGTTGGTCCTCCATGATTTGCGGACATCTCCGCAATGGCTGACCCTTACTACTCATCGGGGCGAGCGTACACATGTAATTTTGCCCGATGGCTCGGAAGTTTGGCTCAATGTGGATACAAAGCTTGAATATCCGACAAGCTACAACCAGAACAACCGGTTACTGAAATTACAGGGAGAGGCCTTTTTTAAAGTAGCGAAGGGGAAGAAATATCCTTTTGTGGTAAATGCCCGCAATTTCAAGGTGATGGCAGTTGGAACAGAGTTTAATATTTCTGCATATCCTGATGACCCCGAAGCCTCGACCTTTCTGAAAAAAGGGATAGTAAAATTCACATATGCTCCTGAAGGTCAAAAAACCCAGGTGTTTGAAATGAAGCCGGGGCAGGAGACGGTCATTAATATTCCAAAGAACACATTGAAACTCGATACAAACGCATCCGATTATACGGGTAATTGGAGAGATGGTGAATTATATTTTGATAATGATTCGATGGATCGGGTTTTCCGGAAGATAGAGCGTTGGTATGGCGTCACGATCCATTTTCAACCCAAACAATTTACAGGCGAGACATTGGTATTGCGACTTAAAAACGGAGAACCGGTTAGTCGGGTACTCGAGATCATTAATGATGCTATGGGAATTGAATATAAAAACAAAGGAAAAGTATATTGGATTGTAAGGAAAAATTAGAGAATGAATGAGAAAAGGCAAACAGCGATTGGTGGTACAGTGCTATTTGCCTTTAAAAGAGTGATTTTTAAACATTAAAATCGATCAAATCTATGAAAAATTGGTATTCAATCCTAACCAGGGGAAGGTACGCTTGGTTAGGAAAATCATTGAAGCTTATGAAACTAACGTTTTTACTGGTTCTATTGAGCACGATGCTGGTATCCGCCAAGACATTTTCTCAGGAGGCGAACCTGAATCTGGATTATCAGAATATAACGATCGGCCAGCTATTTCAGATTATTGAAGGTCAGAGCGATTACCGTTTTGCCTATTCCCAATCGAACTTGAATCCCGATCAGAAAGTTTCGATTAATGTTAAGAATCAGAAATTGGATGAGGTTCTGAATAATGTACTCGACAAGGATAACCTGACTTATAAGATTGATGATAAGTATGTGGTGATTACCAACAAGGATGCTGCAGCGAATACAGCGAAGGAGGCAGCACCGAAGCAAATCAAGGTTACAGGAATGGTCACATCACCCAATGGTGATCCCATTCCAGGCGCCACGGTTATGGTAAAGGGGACAAGTTCCGGAACCATAACTGACAGCGACGGTAAATTTGTTTTGGAAAATGTATCGGGTAATGCGACACTCGTGTTTTCGTTCATTGGGATGGCCAGTCAGGAGGTTCCGGTGAACAACCAAACTACCATCAATGTGGTTTTGAAGGAAAAATCCATTGGCTTGGGCGAAGTCGTTGCTGTTGGATATGGAGTTCAGAAAAAGAGCGTGGTGACAGGTTCGATTTCGGTAGTAAACTCAAAAGACGTCAGCGACAAAACCTACACCCGTGTAGATGACGCACTTCAGGGACTCACTTCCGGGGTAACCGTAGCCGCCAGTTCCGGTGCACCGGGTGCTGCCCCGACTGTCCGGATACGGGGAACGACTTCTATCAATAACAGCGACCCCTTATATGTAGTGGACGGTGTTGTGATGAATGGCGGAATTGAATACCTGAACCCGAATGATATTCAATCCATGGAAGTACTTAAAGATGCCGCATCCGCCTCTATCTACGGTTCACGAGCTTCCAACGGGGTTATCCTGATTACAACCAAAAAAGGAAAGTACGACAGTCCTCTTCGGGTAAACTTTGCCATGAAAACCGGTATTCAGGGTCCGATTAAAAAAGTAAAACTGACTGATGCTTCCCAGTATGCTATGTTGCGTAACGAAGCCGTGATGAATGACGGCGGCTCGGCCATTTTTGCTGATCCATCTTCCTTTGGAGTTGGAACCAACTGGCAGGATCAGATTTTCAGCAACAACGCTGCTTATCAGGATTACAATTTGAATATTTCCGGGGGAACCGATAATGCGACCTATTTCGTATCGATGGGGTACACCGATCAGAATGGTATTGTGGCACCTTCTATTGCTTACAACAAGAAGTTTAGTTTGACCACCAATACCAGTTTTAAGATTAATAAGTATGTGAAGATAGGTGAAAATTTGAGCTACACCTATGGTAAGAACCAAACCGGGTTGAACACCAACAGTGAGTTTGGAGGTCCGCTTAGTTCAGCTTTGAATCTTGATCCGATTACTCCGGTATTTGCTGATGCTGCAACGGCCAGCGGATATAATCAGTATGCGGTTACCGACGGGAACGGAAATTATTACGGCATTTCCAATTATGTGGCCCAGGAAATTACCAATCCACTCGCCGACATTCAAACGAAGAAGGGGAACTACTGGTATTCACATAATATGGTAGGTAATGCCTACCTTGAGATTACCCCGATAAAAGATCTCAAATTCCGGTCATCGATCAATGCTAAAAAAGCATTTTGGGGAAATGAATCATTTACTCCACTGTACTATTTGAATGCCAGTACCAGTAATACCTCCAACACTTCGCAATATCGCGAAAATGATCAGAATTTAACCTGGAACTGGGATAACACACTTACCTATTCCCACAAATGGGGAAAGCATAATTTCTCAGCATTGGTTGGTACCAGTGCGGAAAAGCAAACCGGACGCGGATTGAATGTAAACTATATCGGCGAACCGGCAACAAGTTTCAGTAATGCTTCGTTTAACTACAGCTTGTCAGCAGCGAACCGGGTAGGAAGTGGATATGAAAATCAGGATTATGCATTGCAATCCTATTTCAGTCGTTTGACTTATGATTACAATGAGAAATACCTCTTTACCGGAGTCATTCGTCGTGACGGATCTTCCCGTTTCGGTAGCAATACGCGTTATGGTATTTTCCCCTCGGCTTCAGTAGGATGGGTAATTTCGCGTGAAAATTTCTTCCCCCAAAATTCATTTGTGAACAATTTAAAACTTCGCGCTTCGTACGGTGTCGTCGGAAACGAGATGTCATTGGCTGATTTCGCCTTTGAGTCACTGGTTGTAGGCGGAAGCAATTATGTGTTGGGTAATGACAATCTCCGCATCGGATATGCAACCAACCGACCTGCCAACCCCGATTTGAAATGGGAAGAGACTCATTCAACCGATTTAGGTTTTGACGCCGTTCTCTTTAAAAGCTTCGATGTTACGTTCGACGCATATAAAAAGACCACTAAAGGAATGTTGCAAACGGTACAGCTACCAAGTTATGCAGGCTTTACCAGCGCCCCATATGGCAACGTAGGCGACATGGAAAACAAGGGCCTCGAACTGGAACTAGGGTACACTAAAGTTTGGAATGATTTTAAAATGAATGTATCAGGTAACATTTCATACCTGAAGAATCAGGTTACCTACCTGGGGGCAGATAAACAATATCTTGACGGAGGAAGTACACTGCAATCCAGTACCTATCCACTTACCCGTACGGCTGTAGGACATGCAATCGGTTCATTCTATGGCTTTAAATCGTTGGGTGTTTTTCATTCACAACAGGAAATCGACAACTATAAGTACGCTGACGGAACATTAATTCAGCCAAATGCCAAACCTGGCGATATGAAATGGCAGGATACCGACGGACAAGGAGGCATTACAGCCGATGACCGCACCTGGCTTGGTGATCCGACACCGAACTGGACGTATGGTCTTTCTGTTGGTTTGAATTGGAAGAATTGGGAATTCCAGGTATTTGGACAAGGTGTTTGGGGAAATCAAATCTTCCAGGGATACCGCCGTTTAGATATTCCAACCGCGAACTATCCTATCGAAGCATTGAATGCCTGGACAATATCGAATCCGAATAGCAACTATCCGAGATTGACAGATGCCGATCCGAATCACAACTTCAATAATCCATCGGATTTCTATTTGCAAAATGGTGCCTACTTCCGTATCAAGAGTATTCAAATTGGTTATAATTTACCCAAAATATGGGCAAAAACAGCTGGTCTGAAGAATGCACGTGTATATGTAAGTAGTAGCAACTTGTTAACAATCACCAAATACAATGGCTACGATCCGGAAATTGGTGGTTCAAGCTATGGTATTGACCGGGGAATTTATCCTCAGTCCCGTACTTTAATGTTTGGTTTAAATCTTGGATTATAATTATTCATGTTGAGGTGGAAGAAACCATTCAATCATATTTCTGATTCCGGGAAAAGATTAGTGGATGGTTTGTGACATCTGCAATAGGAAAGTAAAAGATAAACAGATGAAAAGAAATTACATACAATACAGCGCACTCCTGTTTCTGGGAATGTTTATGTTTACGTCATGTTCCAATTCCTTTTTGGATGTGGTTCCCAAGGGGCAATCATTGGAATCGAATTATTATTCAAATCCTGATGAAGCTTTTGCCGGTGTAGTCGCGGCATATTCTGCACTGAACACCGAAACGTTTAATACCTATTCCAGTACGCTTGGACCGCTGAACTCGGCTTCTGATGACTGTTACGCTGGTGGAGGTAGTTCTTCCGACATGTCAACATGGCAAGTTTGGAATAATTATACCTTAACATCGGCACAAGGTCCTGAATCTGATTTTTGGGGAATCAATTTTACCGGTGTAGCAAAATGTAATACCATCTTGTCCAAACTGGATGGTGTCCCTGGATTGAGCGATGCGTTAAAAAGCCGTTATACCGCTGAAGCTAAATTTCTGAGAGCCCATTATTATTTCGATCTGGTGCGTTTGTTTGGAAATGTTCCGTTAATGACCAACGCACTGACGCTTTCAGATGTGTATTCTCAAAAACAGGCTAAACCGGCTGAAGTCTATGCTCAGGTTGAAAAAGATCTGACCGAGGCGATCCCTGATTTGCCTGCTAAGGTGCCCCAGGATGAAAACGGACGTGTAACACAGGGCGCTGCCAAGGCATTATTGGGGAAAGTATATTTGTATGAGCAGAAATGGAGTTTGGCTGCTTCGATGTTGGCCGATGTAAACGGTCCGACCCCTGGTCAGGAAAACCCGACATACGGATATAAACTACTCGCCAATTATGCTGATATTTTCAGTCCTGATAATAAGTTTAATTCTGAATCAATCTTTGAAATTCAGCACACGGGTACCCAGAATTATGGCTGGGGGAACTGGGGCAGTTTCAAATCCAATGTATATGTGCAGATGGTAGGACCCAGAAGTTATTCGGGGCCTACTTATAGTGCCGGTTGGGGTTTTAATCCGATAACGATGAGTCTGGTGAATGTGTTGAAAAATGATCCACGCTACAATGCCACCGTTGTCAATATGGATAGTCTTCAGGCTGCTGGCGTTTGCTCTTACTCGCCTAGTTACCAGAATACCGGCTATTTTATCAAAAAATATGCTCCGCTGTTGAAATACAAAACGACAACTGGAACCGCTGAGTTGAATTATCCCAACGATTACATTGAAATTCGTTTGGCTGATACTTACCTGATGGAAGCGGAGGCACTTGTTCATACAGGTTCCAATTCAGCGCGTGCCCAGGCATTGCTGGATGCTGTTCGTGCAAGGGTTGGGCTGGGTTCCGTTCCGGCTACGCTCGATAATATTTACAAAGAACGTCGTCTGGAGCTTGCGACCGAAGGGCATCGTTGGTTCGACCTGGTAAGAACAGGAAGAGCTGCCACCGTTTTAGGTCCAAGCGGATTCGTCGCTGGAAAGAACGAATTGTTGCCAATTCCATTGGCTGAATTGACCAATACGCAATTGGTTCAGAACCCGGGTTATTGATGCCTGATGGTTGGTAAAAAATAAAGTACAGGCATCCGTGGGACGTGAGTCTTCGGATGCCTGACTTTTCTGATTACTTAAAAACGTTTATTGCCGGTTTTATGGCAACTATCATTCGATGATTATCCCGGAAATATTCCCGGTGACATGACTTCCTGTTATTGACTCTGTACGTATATTTTTGAACAGCAAAAACACATGAAAAAACGACCTGTGCGCAGGTATTTGATAGCCTGTTGGCTTCTATTTTTCGTCGTGGTGCTTTCAGGCTGCAGCAAATCAGCCGATGCTCCTGTAACTCCGCCGAATAGTAATACAACTCCGCCCCAAGCGGTAAAAACAGACGTGGCCTTTTGGCAGACAAGGGCCGATCGTTCCATCCTGTTTCAGAAGCAAAATACCCGTTTGGTTTTCAGCGCGACCACCAATAATAATTTAACCATCGACGTCGATACCACGCAAACCTACCAAACGATTGATGGTTTTGGATTTGCACTGACCGGCGGAAGCGCCACCTTGATCAATAGACTGGATGATAACACAAAAGAAGCTTTGCTGAAGGAGTTGTTTCTTACCGATTCAACAAATATTGGAGTAAGCTATCTGCGGATTAGTATCGGAGCTTCCGATTTAAGTGCTGAACCATTTACCTATGATGAAATTCCTACCGGGGAAACCGACTTCGATTTGCAACACTTCAGTATCGATAAAGAAAAAACCGATTTGATTCCTATTCTAAAGAAAATAGTTGCGCTGGATCCTTCTATTAAAATTATCGCCACGCCCTGGACTGCTCCTAGATGGATGAAGACCAACGAAAGTTATGTTGGGGGAAGTCTGAAGTCGGAATGTTACGATGCGTATGCTCGTTATTTTGTCAAATATATTTTGGCAATGAAGGCGGAAGGAATCAATATTGAAGCGGTTACACCTCAAAATGAGCCCCTGAATGCTTACAATAATCCCTCCATGTTGATGAGTGCATCCGAGGAGACCGACTTCATCAAGAACGATCTTGGACCACTTTTCAAAACGAATAATATTGACACCAAAATCATTATTTACGACCATAACCTGGATCATCCGGAATACGCAACTACCGTTTTGAGCGATCCCGATGCATATCCTTACATTGCTGGGGCAGCATTTCACCTTTATGCCGGCGATATCAGCACCATGTCAGCCGTTCACAACCAGTATCCTGATAAGAATGTCTATTTTACCGAACAGTACACTTCGTCAACCGGAAGTTTTAACGGCGATTTGCAGTGGCACATTAAGAACCTGATTATCGGTGCGACCCGTAACTGGAGCAAAAATGTCATCGAATGGAACCTGGCTTCCGATCCCAATCTGGAACCACATACCAAAGGTGGATGTTCAACTTGCCTGGGAGCACTGACCATCAGTACATATGTTACGCGAAATGTGAGCTACTACATCATTGCCCATGCCTCGAAATTCGTGCGGCCCGGTTCGGTTCGAATTGGCTCCAACATTGTGGGCAATTTGCAGAATGTGGCCTTCAAAACGCCTGATGGTAAAAAAGTATTGATTGTGCTGAATGACGGCTCATCGACTACCACATTTAATATTCGTTTTAACGGAAAGATTGTGTCACCGACCTTAATGGCCGGCGCAGTCGGAACGTTTATCTGGTAATCCTTAACAGTTAATATGTATGAAGAAGAATATTGCGTTACTCCTGTTGTCGTTTACTCTTGTAGCCGCAACCTCTTTTGCTAAAGGACAAACAACTCATATATCACCACAAAAAGCCGAAGTTTATACTACCGCAAAAGATACCAACTTACGCATATCAGATGTAGGAACCCTGCAATTGAAAGATGCCCCCGGGAAGCTGAACGGAGGAACCTGGATTTTTGTCGATCCAACGAGAAGTTTTCAAACCGTGTTGGGAATTGGCGGCGCCATTACCGATGCGGCGGCTGAGACTTTTGCGAAACTGCCAGCCAAGTCTCAGGATGAGTTGGTATCGGCCTATTACAATCCTGTAAAAGGAATTGGTTATACCCTTGCCCGAACCAACATGAACAGTTGCGATTTTTCCAGCGAAAGCTATACTTACGTGGCCGATCACGATTCCCTGCTCAACACGTTTAGCGTGGCTCACGACGAGAAATACCGCATTCCGTTAATTAAAAGAGCGATTGCGGCTACGGGTGATCATCTGACGATTTTTCTCAGTCCATGGAGTCCTCCTGCCTGGATGAAAGATAACAACGATATGCTGCATGGAGGGAAACTTCTACCACGATACAGGCAATCGTGGGCTAATTATTACGTAAAATTCATCAAGGCCTACAAAGCCGATGGAGTGCCCATTTGGGGAATGACGGTGCAAAATGAGCCACTGGCCAAACAGACTTGGGAATCTTGCATCTATACGGCCGCTGATGAGCGTGATTTTATCAAGAATTACCTGGGACCGACACTCAAACGGGATGGTTTGGGGGATAAGAAAATTATTGCCTGGGATCATAACCGCGATTTGCTCTACTACCGGGCCAGTGTCGTGTTGAATGATCCGGATGCCGCTAAATATGTGTGGGGAATCGGATATCACTGGTATGAATCGTGGGGGGGTGGCAAGATGCAGTTCCAAAAGGAGGCTTATGTGCATCAGGCTTTTCCTGGTAAGAAATTGCTCTTTACCGAAGGTTGTGTCGACCGTTTCGAATTTTCCCGGATTCACGACTGGAGCCTGGGCGAAAAATATGGTCGCTCCATGATTAACGATTTTAACAACGGTACGGTGGGATGGACCGACTGGAATATTCTGCTGAATGAAAAAGGCGGTCCGAATCATGTAGGGAACTACTGTTTCGCACCCATTATTGGTGACACGAAAACGGGCCAACTCATATATACCAATATCTATTATTACCTCGGGCAATTCTCCAAATTTGTCCGTCCAGGAGCCCGTCGCATTATCAGTTCTTCCAATCGCGACCAGTTGCTTACCACGGCCTTTGTAAACAAAGATGGAAAACTGGCGGTCATCGTGATGAACCCAACGGATAAACAGATGGATTATCATCTCCGGGTAGCAGGAAAAATCACCGGTACAACCAGTCTGCCACATTCCATCTCAACCCTGATAATTCAATAGATATGCAGCAATTTGAAGTACGTTATCACGACCGGACTTTCCAAACCGATTTGAAGGCTGGTTCTTTGGCAACGTAGGTATGGTAACTGGAATATTAACTGACTAAAATCAATACGAATGAAAGCATTGCTAGCAATATTTTTATCTGTTATCCTTTTTGTTTCGTGTAGTTCAAATGGCGGAAGCGACGTGGCTGGCAACACTACTGTGGCTGATTACGAGTTTGCCCCTGTGAATGCAACAGACAGCGCGAATTATATTGTTTTTACGTCCACATCGAAAGGACAATACCACTCGCTGGCTTGGAATTTTCCTGATGAAACGATTCAGAATGATTCCGTTGTTACCTATTATTTTCCTCAGAAGGGAACCTATAAGGTTACGCTTCGGTTGTGGCAGGCCGATGGAACCAATGCGTCGGTCAGCAAGGATGTGGTGATTGCGGCAGACGATCCGGCTTATGTGCCCAATAAACTCGTTTGGAGCGATGAATTCGACGGTGATACGCTGAATACCGATAACTGGAGTTATGAGACCAATGTGGATGTGAATAATGAGTGGGAAAAATATACGACTGGAACGCAAAATATCACGGTTAAAAATGGGATTCTGACTATTACAGCGAAGAAGATAGGCGCCGGCCAACATAAATACGATTATACTTCCGGCCGAATTAACACGGCCGGTAAGCATGAATTTCTTTACGGACGGATGGAAATTCGGGCAAAATTGCCGTCGGGTACCGGTACATGGCCCGCCATCTGGATGTTGGGTTCTGACATTGGAACTGTCGGGTGGCCTGCGTGCGGAGAGCTGGATATCATGGAGCATGTTGGCTACGATCCCCTGTGGATTCAAGGTTCCATTCATACTCCTTCCAGTTATGGAAACACGGTAAATAATGGTCGGTTGGAGCTGAAGGATTGTGAAAGCGCCTTTCATGTTTACGGAATGACCTGGACACCCGACAAAATTGAATATTATATCGACGATCCGACGAAACCATATTATGTCTATAATCCATCCGTGAAGAATGATTCGACCTGGCCCTTCAATAAACCCTGCTTTTTTATCTTAAACCTGGCAATAGGTGGTACCTGGGGAGGAGCAAAAGGTGTTGACGATAGTATTTTCCCGGTACAAATGCAGGTTGATTACGTTCGGGTTTATAGTTACAAATAAGGTGAAAGGAAGAGTTTGGCTCATATAACCTCCGGTTGGTTTCTTCCTCGCCGTGTTTCTGAAGGCAGAATTAATCTGTGTTCGAATTGACCATAAAACAGCTCCTTAGCTCAATCCATGTATTTACTCTTTTTAAAACCAAAAAATGAAAAAAACAAACTACACCA
The DNA here is from genome assembly GCF_056493735.1 of Prolixibacter sp. DSM 2831. Taxonomy (NCBI): domain Bacteria; kingdom Pseudomonadati; phylum Bacteroidota; class Bacteroidia; order Marinilabiliales; family Prolixibacteraceae; genus Prolixibacter; species Prolixibacter sp. DSM 2831. The sequence continues at coordinate 4,733,121 of NZ_CM151379.1, read as the reverse complement.
GACTTTTAGTAATCTTCTTTGTGATATTTCTATGGCTGTTTCAAACAAAGGCGCATGCTCAACTTTTAAAAGTTAGCGGCCAAAAGATTGTTAATAGCTCAACCGATCAGGAAGTTCTGTTAAATGCCATGAACTTTGGTAACTGGCAGATAATGGAAGGGTACATGATGAATTCCGTTAGTCAGGCACCTGACCAGCATACCTGGAAGTCAAAATTGACCAGTCTGATGGGGAGTGATAAGGTTGCCACTTTTTATGATGCCTGGTTGAAAAACTTCGTCACAAGAGAGGATATCAAACAGGTGAAAGCATGGGGATTCAACTCGGTCCGTTTGCCTCTTCATTATGAGTATTTCATCAATTCCGGTACCCCGGATGTATGGAATCCGAAAGGGTTTGCCATTCTGGACAGCGTAATAACCTGGTGCAGGGAAGAAGGAATTTACGCTGTAATCGATTTGCATGCAGCGCCAGGTGGTCAAAATAGTGGTGATATATCTGATTATGACAGTACAAAACCGTCGTTATGGGAGAGCGAGACGAACAAAACCAAAACGGTCAAGCTTTGGCGTAAACTATCTGAAATATACAAGGATGAACCCTATGTTGCCGGCTATGATTTATTAAACGAACCGGCATGGGACCTTCCCAATGGGACTGATTTGCGGGATTTGTATGGAAGATTAACAGATACCATCCGGGCGGATGGCGATCAGCATATTTTATTCATTGAGGGTAACTGGTATGCTAATGATTACACAGGATTAACGCCTGCCTGGGATGCAAACATGGTTTATGTTTTTCATAAATACTGGTCAAGTAATCATACATCCGATATTCAGTGGGTGCTTGACTTGCGGAGACAACAAAACAGGCCAATATGGTGCGGTGAACAAGGAGAAAACAGTAATCATCTTTTTACCAGGCTCACCGAATTGCTACAGACAAATGATATCGGGATGTCATGGTGGCCCATGAAGAAATTCGAAAGTATAAATGATTTTGCAGATGCAAAATGGGCAGATGGTTATATGGATGTTTTAAATTATCTGGGAGGTACCAATTCCAATCTCAGTCCGGATGCTGCTTTTAATACCATGATGCAGATGGCCGAAAATGTAAAACTACAAAACTGCACAATACATAACGAGGTTTTACGATCCATATTCACCCAGCCGGGGAATCGGGAAACCGAGCCTTTCACAACACATAATATCCCGGGAAGAGTATACGCACCAAACTACGATCAGGGGATGAATGGATATGCTTATTCCGATCAGCAATGGGCCAATTACCAGGTGACAACCGGAATATACACCGCATGGAACAATGGATGGGCATATCGGAACAATGGTGTAGATATTGAACAGTGTACCGATAGTTTATCAAATGGGTACGATGTGGGATGGTTGAGTGCCGGTGAGTGGATGCAATATACCTGCCAGGTTGATTCTGCCGGCACTTATACCATTGAATTTCGAGCGGCCAATGGAAGTTCTGGTTCTGGCAAAATCCAAATACAGAACTCAGATGGAACCGAGGCATTGGCTACGGTCGACATCCCTCAAACAGGAGGCTGGACACAATGGAAAACCGTGCAGTGTGTTGGCGGCTTTAGCCAGAAAGGTACCCGAAAGATTCGAATCGTGGATGTCTCCGGCACATTTAATCTTGCTTCAGTAAATTTTATTTACGAAAATAACACGATTCCGGATGCTGTTCCAGTCGTGCGGACCGACAAGATCATCTATTTAAAGGGAAGCAATGATAAATATGTTACCTATTCGGCCGATAACGGCTTGTTAACGTGCACGAAATCTACTCTGGGAAACACGGAAACCTTTACCCTGGTGGATGCCGGCAACGGATTCTATGCATTGAAAGGATATAATGGTAAATACGTAACGTTGAACAGTTCAGATAACAAACTGTATTGTAGTTCATCTACTATTGGCGAAAATGAAAAATTAAGGTTGACGGATTTATGTGGGGTATATTCCATACAAGGTGCGAATAATATGTTTGTGTCATCAGAAAATGGAGACACCGGCGGAATGACCTGTACAAGAACGTCACCTCAGGGCTGGGAATTCTTTAATTGGGGATTTACCAACAATCCGCTTGAAACAGCCGTTTTGTCCATTCGTGATGGCTTCTCAAACGAATTTAATGTGTTTCCTAATCCGGCGAGAAATTTCATAAACATCACGTCAAGGCAGGAGGACCCAGTAATTGTCAACATATATAACATGAGTGGGAGGGCGGTAATGCAGACTTCGTTAAACAGTCATCAGAAGCATATCGATATCCATGATATTCCTAATGGTATGTATGTGATAAAGCTAATTGGAAAGAATAACAGCAACACCCTGAAGTTTTTGAAAGTCAATTAGCGTGAGAGGATTTGTTCCTTCGGGTGTTACTATGATATGAATTACGCATAAAACCAATAGGGCTGGTCATTTTTGGCCAGCTTTTTTGGCTCACACAAGTAGGACGACGGCCATCGGGAGAACCTCCGACCTACGGATTAATCCCGACGTACGTCGGGACCGCTCTAACCAAGTGAACTAAACTTCGTAATTAACCGGTCGATTGAATTTCGTTCAATAATGGCTTCAATATATTCTCTGCTTTTCTGTCTTTTGATATGCTTTTCAATCTTTAGGGAAATTGTCCACGAACGATCGACCTCAAAGGCAGCTTTGAGGTCACATGGACGATGTCTGCTGGTAAAACTATTTTCAGACAGATGATTGTGCTCTTCGAGTCTTCGCTCCACATTATCTGTAGAACCAACATAAAAGATATCAGAGGAGGGAGAATACAGGATGTAGACGTAAAACATTTTCACTTTAACGCATTGAAAATGTTAAGGTTCAAAAAAAGCTGGTCGTCTTTGACCAGCTTTTCAGCTCCCCAGGTAGGACTTGAACCTACGACCTACGGATTAACAGTCCGCCGCTCTAACCAACTGAGCTACTAGGGAAAATATTTTCCTTAAAAGTGCTCCCCAGGTAGGACTTGAACCTACGACCTACGGATTAACAGTCCGCCGCTCTAACCAACTGAGCTACTAGGGAATTTTTTTATCGGTTTCTAACCAATGTTTGCAGTGCGAAGATAGTTGTTTTCGGCTCGCAAACTATTGTTTTCACCGGATTTTTTAAGAACATTCCTTCAACGTTTTCGTCAAAGGCGTTGCAAAAATAACAGGTTTTCCTAAAAACTAAAATATATTTGTGAAAATTTTAAAGTCAAAAACAGCACAAAATGCATAACGTTGATTATCCGAAAATCCTGGGTATAGGCAATGCCCTGGTAGACATTATGACTCTTCTCCGTGACGAATCCATTCTGCAGGAATTTGGACTTCCGAAAGGAAGCATGACGCTGGTCGATCGCGAACTCTCAGAGAAGATGCAGGAAAAGACAAATGGTTTTGAGAAAAAGATAACGACCGGAGGTTCAGTAGCCAATGCCATGAATGGCGTGGCTAATTTGGATGTTCCCTGCGGCTTTGTCGGATCGGTTGCCGAAGATGATATGGGACGCTTTTTCGAGTCAAAACTCGAAGAAAACCGGATTGAACCGTTTCTGAAAAAAATGAATACCCGTACCGGTCGGGCTGTGGCCCTGATTACCCCGGACGGAGAGCGCACCTTTGGAACCTACCTCGGAGCTGCGGTCGATATGGGGGCTGACGACGTTGATCCGAAAGTATTTGAAGGATTTGATTACTTCCTGATTGAAGGCTATTTGGTGCAGAATTATGCTTTGATTCTGGAAGCAGCCAGAAAAGCCAAAACAGCAGGTTTGAAAGTGGCACTCGATTTGGCGAGCTACAATATCGTGGAAACAAATCTTGAGGTACTGAATGATTTGGTAGATAATTACGTTGACATTTTGTTTGCCAACGAAGAGGAAGCAAAAGCTTTTACAGGGAAAGAGCCGGAAGATGCGTTGGATGCAATTGCATCGCGCTGTGATATTTCCGTTGTAAAAGTGGGTAGCAAAGGTGCTTTCATCAAACAAGGAACCAGTAAATGGCACATTCCTGCTAAAGGAAACAAAGTAGTTGATACAACCGGAGCCGGTGATTTCTTCGCGGCGGGTATGCTGGCCGGAATTTCCAAAGGCTACGAGCTGGAAAAAGCCGGTCACCTGGGCGCACTTTTGGCCGGTCGGATTATCGGCGTTGTCGGAGCGCAACTGGATGCAGAAGCCTGGAGTGAGATTAAAGCGGCAGAAGCCCAGTTGTAAAATACTGCAAAAGAAATAAATTAAAAAAGCCGGTCAGAAATGACCGGCTTTTTTGTGTCTTTTTACTTCCTGCGTCCTGATCTTCTGCCCGAAGATGATCGGGAATGACTGCTCTTAGTAGTAGCTTTGGAACTTCGACTGTTCGAGCTGCGACTACTTCTAACGCCTGAGCTTCGGCTGCTGGAGCTACGACTACTCCTGTGTGCAACGCTTGAATTTCTGTTGCTTGAGCTATGACTTCGGGACGATACCCTGGGCTGTCTGGAAGAGCTTCTTGAAACAGAAGATCCCGATGACACTCTGGGCTGCCGGTATGAACTGCTTGAACTCGAAGATCGGGAGGACACCCTTGGTTTCGAAGATGACCTGTTTGAATAAGTCGTGCGTGATTGCGTTGGTCTCCTGTAAGTCCGACCAACAGTAGATGACCTCGACGATCTGCTTCTGTTTATTGTCGTTTTTTGCGGCGCGCGTCTTTGTGTGTTTACCGAAGAACGTGTGCCTGTTCCGTAAGACGAATTGTTCCTGCTTCGACTTTGAGATACTCCGTTTCTATTTCCCTGGTAAGGATTGGCAGTGGATCGTCCGGAGCGTATTGTCGATGACCTTCGGGTGTTTGCCGAGCTCCTGTTGATGGAAGAATTGGTCCGTGTCCGTGACGTGCTGCTTGAAATCGTTCGCCTTCCTGAATTTGAATTGGCATTGTAAGTCCTTCTGTGGTTCACAGACTGCCGGCTGTTCGTTCTTCGGTGATTTGAGTTGTCCGTTCGATATCCCGTGCTTCGTCGGGCTGTTCTCCTGTATATTTCGTCACCTCTTCTTCTCAGATCCGGGCGTGAGTAGGTTGTTCTGTAGTTACCTCTCCTGATTCTATCGCGTACTCCCGGAGAATGTGCCCGCACATGATTGTAATAGAAATTGTGGTAGCGATGGTACCGATAATGATTCCAATGGCGATAATGGGCATAGTAATAATGGTCAAAGTGGCTGTGATAGCCAAAGTAAGTATGCCAGTAATAAGGGCGCCACGGATTCCAGTAGGAAGGATAATGTCCCCATCCCCAGATGGAATGCCAGCGAACATAACCGGGACGATAGATAAACCGGATGATGGGCCAGAAGGCAACCTGGTAGGTTGTAACGGTAACCGGTGCCGGAGTTGCTATAACTGTGGCATTACCCATGTAACCCGGGTTGGGTGTTTCCTGACTGTCGGCATAAATGGGTTCAACAATGTAGTTTTTGCCGTAAAGCGCTTCATCACCAATAAGCTGTATCCTGGCTGTCCCGTCGTCGAAGCGTTGAACGGTGAAAACAGCAATGTCCTGTGTTTCATTTCTGTTGAGTTGAGTTCTCAAAACGATGTTATGAACGTCTCCGTCAACATAATCAACCACCGAAATGTAGTCAACCAGGTTGTCTCCATTCAGGTCGAGATTATTGATGTGTGAATTTGGGTCGTTCAGACTTCTTTCAAAAGCTTCCAACGTTTCCGACTCCTGGAATAATTTCATGGTAGCGTAGAGATTCAGGTTGTCACCCGGCAGCCCCAGGTACTCATCGGGATAATCTCTTGCTGCTGCAATACCTGCCCAAAAGGTGAGGATTGCAAGGACGGATATGATAATTGCTTTTTTCATAGCTGTAGGTATTAAATGAGCTGATTCTGACATAAGGAGTGCAAAACCCGTACCATTAATTCAGTATGCCGTTAACTTCTTGATAGATATGAAGAAGGATAGTTTTGTTTTCATTCTGGATATCCCTTTTGGGGATTTTGAGTATCAACCCAATTAAGATACCCCGGGTAAGTCGACAGGGCCTGTTTTTATCATTCGAAAGGCAGCAAGATTGAATTTCATCACATAAGCCGGAACCGGTTTCCTTTCTTTTCTGCTAAAAAAAGACGAAATTGTCTGATATTTCCCTCTGAATTATCTTAGATATTATTACAACGATGCATTTATATCACCTGAGTAGACACCAATTTTATATTCTTAATAAATTTATTATCACATGCTTAAAAATTTCACATTCACAAAAATGGAAAAGAAGATTCAGATCCGTCGAAAGGGTTTTATGGGACGTGTAATCCCCGTTATTCTAATCGCTGTTTTGCTCTCAGTAACATTCCAATCCTGTCAGAAGGATGAAAGTATCTTAAATGCAGCTCAGGAGGGCCAGTTAAAAAGTGCCTCCATCTCTAAAGCATCTCAGAGTTCATCTATCTCTACTGTGCTAATCACCAACCTGATTTCGAAGATTAATGGTTATGTGACCAAAGGAGAACTGAAACCCGGAATTGCCAAAGCCCTTGTCTCAAAGCTTAAAAATGTAATAAAAAGCGTTGATAAAGGGAATGAGAAGCCTGCCATGAATCAACTTCAGGCAGTAATTAACCAGGTTGATGGATTGGTAGGTTCGGGCACTATTGATACAACAATTGGTAACGGAATTGTTTTCGATTGCCGGGCATTGGCTGGTGAAAACCCAACGTATACCGACCCCAGGGATGGTAAAGTATACAAAACAATAAAAATCGGCGACCAGATTTGGATGGCTGAAAACCTGGCCTACCTGCCAAGCGTAAATTCTTTGATCCTATCAGGCACCAAGCCTTATTATTACGTAAATGGTTACTGGGGCGCCAATACAGCCGATGCCAAAGCAACCGATAATTATAAAACCTACGGCGTTTTATACAACTGGCCTGCTGCCAAAACAGCCAGCCCCGAAGGATGGCACCTGCCAAGTGATAAGGAGTGGACACAACTTGCGAATTACCTAATTGATAATGGATATGGTGTATATAAAGACATTTATATTGCCAAAGCTTTAGCAGCTACAACCAACTGGTTTGGCTCACGTATTAATGTTACAATTGGATACGATTTATCATCCAATAATTCTTCTGGTTTTACGGCTCTTCCGGGCGGAGGTCTCATAGGGCATGCTTTAATCCGCCCTGGACAGGCTGGTTTCTGGTGGAGTGGCACTGAGAAAAAGAGTGGCGGCGCCTGGTCCCGAACTTTGAGATACAGTAAAGCGACATTAATCCGTTCCACTCAGCGTGAGTATACGAGTAAGTGGATGGGGTTTAGTGTTCGTTGTATCAGGAATTAATTTAGCTATTCGATTATTTAGATAAAATCATAGCGATAAAAAAAAGGGTCACAGAGCTAATGTTCTGTGACTCTTTCATTAGATGAATGTTTTTTTTCATGATTTCCAAGCTTAGTTAACTGTTTTGAAAGGCTTCATTTATTTTCATTTTTGGTTTTCCTCCCCGAATGATCAGCCACACGGCAAAGCCAACTTCTCCCAAAGCCATGGGTAAACTGAGTATCGTTTCAGCGGTTTTTATCTGGCTATCGAACTGGGGAAAACCTGTTTTCGAGCTGTGAATCGTGATATACGACAGGGCTGCAAGAATCAATAAAACTCCCCAGGAAGAATGAATGGCTTTTGATTGGAGTGCAAGAAAGCCCAGTAAAAACAAGTGAAATCCAAAGATGATCAGTCCAAACGACCAGGTACTTTCAAAGGATTTCAGGAAAGACAACATTTGCTGATCGGCTAGCTCCGGCACGATTCCCGCTTTTCCGTTTACAATCCCCAGCACACTGATGAGCTTGAAAACCGCTCCACCCAAAACGGCGGCGTATACAAGACGCAAAACAGCAGTTATCTGAGAAAGCAGCTGATTTTCATCTTTGAAAAACTTATAGAGCGCCCAGGCAACAACAACATCACATAGCAGGATGAAATGCCACCCGACAATTTCTGTCCGGAAAAGCCATGTGGAAGCTTTGAGATTGCCAATTGTGGTTTCAGAATGATTTGGAACGACCAGGGAATTGTGAATGTAGCCATAGGTAAATGCGGCAACAGCGGCCATTATCAAAATGGCGATACCTGCTATCTGCGCGGAATTTCTCTTGCTTACCATAACGAATCATTTTCCGGTTGCACAATGATGACAACATTTCCCTTTTTGTGTCCTGAAGCGATGTAGGTATGGGCTTCAGACACTTTTTCCAGCGGATATTGCCGGTCAATCACCGTTTTCAGCTTTCCTTCCTGAAAAAGGGTGACCAGATCGGTCAGTTGCTTTCGCAAATCTTCGTCGGAACGAAGCCCGGTGGCACTGAATTTAGCTTTCTTTTTACTGAAGAGCGAAGTCCACATCATTTTCAGCAGTAGCGAGAATTTCAGGACAGGCGATACATACAATCCTGAGTCAGAAAGAATGTTTTTGCTTTTTGAATAGGAGCTTTTCCCAACGGTATCGTAAACCACGTCGTAGGTTTTGCCGGATTTGGTGAAGTCATTTTTCGTGTAGTCAATCACAAAGTCAGCTCCCAGCGATTTGACCAGGCCGACGTTTCGCGTGCTGCAAACTCCGGTCACTTCAGCACCCATGTATTTGGCAATTTGCACAGCTGCTGTTCCCAGGCTCCCTGATGCCCCGTTAATCAGTACTCTCTGTCCCGGTTTGATTTGGGCAATCTCTTTCAGGAAGTTCAGGGAAGTGAGGTGTCCGTCGCAGAAGGTTGCAGTATCAGTAAAACTAAGGTTATCAGGTTTGTGCAGAATTACACCTTTTTCAGGTATGGTGAAATATTCGGCGTTGGTGCTAAACCCAAGCGTGGTTTCACCAAACACCTCGTCACCCGGCTGGAACATTTCTACTTTCTCACCAACGGCTTCCACGACACCGGAAAAACCGGTTCCGGGAATGGGATGTTTGGGCCTGGTCAATCCGGTTACCAGTCGGCCGAAATAAGGTTTGCCGGTCCGCATCATACCATCGGCAGTTGTAACCGAGGAGACGTGTACTTTTACCAATACCTCGTTTTCTTTGGGTTGAGGTTTCTCTACCTGTTGTAGTTTCAGCACATCCGGTGAGCCGTAGCCCGTGGCAACAATTGCTTTCATCATTTCTTTCATGGCTTCATTATTTTGATTTGTTTTCTTTTTGATTCTCAATGAAGTGATGATGCAAATGTAGGGGAGCTGTTTCTGGCGGAAGTTCGGGATTGTTGCGAGAAGTTCAGAATTATAATTGTGGACTGAATTGTCTGATATTGGAGTTGAGAAACGTATTTCCCGGTAGGAAAAAAGAAAACCCCGTGACCAACGCCACGAGGTTCTCTATGGAAGATTATCGGATTCTAAGTCAAATCTGTTCAGCTGCATGCCACAAGTCACCTTCGTTGTAGTACTCCAGCGAATTTCCACAATGAACGATGATAATGTCTTTGTCAGGAATGACATAGATATTTTGACCGAGATTTCCGTTGGCAAAAAAATGAAATGTCGAATCGCAATTGGTATTTCCCCACCACTGGTAGGAATAATAGGTGTGTTTGCATCCTTTCCCCAGCCAATCCGGGTAAATATCGCGAGGAATGGACTTGTTCTCCCGGGTAGATGATATAGCCCAATCCTTTGAAATAATTTGTTGACCGTTCCAATTGCCATCATGCAGGAAAAGACGACCAAAGCGGGCATAATCAATGGCTCTGGCAATTAGGCGACTGGGCATATATTCAAAGCCCGATTTCTTACTGTCGATAGAAAAGAGTGCATCGTATTCCATGATTCGTGACCACAATTTTTCCTGAAGGTAGGCTGATACTGTTTTGTGGGTGGCTCGCTCAATAATCAATCCCAGGTAACTGGTATTATAGTTGCAATATTGAAATGATTTTCCCGGTTCACGGGCAATGTCGATCTTTTTAAGCAACAGTTTTCGGACGTTAGGATGGTAATACCCAACCGCTTCATCGTGCCAGGGAAGATGAATGTGGGTACCGGGAAAATATCCCTCGAAGTAGTTTAAGCCCGAACGCATCTCCAGCAAATTTTTGATGGTAATCTTTTCGAAACGGGGATCCCGTTCTTTCAGCTCAGGAATATATTTGGTCATCGGGTCATCAACGCTTGAAATCAAACCGTCATCAATGGCGGCTCCGATAAGAAACGAGATAAATGATTTGGCCATCGATTGCGAATGAAAGTAGGATTCACGCGAAAAGCCGTTGAAGTATTTTTCATACAGAATGGTATCTCTTCGGATGAAGATCAACGCAGTGGTTTGCGATTTTTCGGCCCACTCGTCGAATGTTTTAAAGCCGGAGTTTTTGACCCGATCGTGAAACAATGATTCCACATAATCTTCATCGAGCTTTTCAGCAAAATGAAAAGTGTCTTGTGAGCCCTCAATTTTCCTGTTTTCAAAGTTTTTGTAGTCATACACATCCGCCACATTCATGGTAATTAACCGGTACATGTAGGTGGGCGAATACATAATGGACAGAACAATCAGAGCGGCTAAAATCAAAACAAGGGGTGTCAGCAGAATGATCTTAATGGCCTTTTTCATAAGTTTTTATTTTCTGAGATTTAATTTATTGCTTTTTAATTTGATTCTCAATGAAATCATGACGCAAATGTAGGTTAGGCGTGCCGGATAAGGGTTCGCAATTATAATTGTGGACCTAAAAGTGTGATTTATTCTGACTGTGCCGGAAAAGAGAAGGGAGTAGGCTAGCTGTTCTGTTTCAGGAATTCCTTTGGAGTCATCCCGGTTTCCTTTTTGAAGTAAGTGTTGAAAACGGTTTTGGAATTAAACCCACTTTCGTAAGCCAGACCAATCAATGAGATATGGCTGTTATCCGGGTCGACGGCCAGTTTTTTGAAATAGTCAATCCGGTAATGATTGATAAACTCGTTGAAATTTTTGCCCATACGTTCGTTCAGTAACCACGATAATTTGTTGGGATGTATGTCGACTTGTTCGGCCAGCATGCGCAACGAAAGATTAGGAACCAGAAAGGGTTCTTCTTCAGCGAGGAACTGCATTAAATTCTCCGTGTAGGCGTCGGCTGTCTCTGCATCCAGCAGCGGCGGTTTTTCACCAGACTTATTCTCTAAAAGAGCGGGTTGATGATAAAGCTTCAGTCGGTATTGCTCGTAGCGGGGATCTTCCTTGATAAAGTTGTTCAGCGGGTCGGTATAATTCAGCAATATAACGGAGGACTTGATTTTCATTGCGTCATCCAACCACGAGAATGCCTCGTCGGCTTTGCGCATGCAGGCGTACGCCATAAACAGGTAGGAGTGTGCCTGGAAAGAAGTCGGTTTTTGCGCTTCCTGTTTTAGTTGCTTGAAATATTTTTCTGCTTCTGCCCGGTCATTTTTCAGAATATGCGACAGGGCAATCACTCCCAAACGCTCGCCCGGAACCACAATCTCTTCCGGCATTTTTCCCAGGAAATCGAGTGCTTCGTCATATTGTCCCGTTTTCAACAGGCAATAGCTACGGACAATGTAGGCCGGAATATTATTGGGATTTTTTTCCAGAGCTTCATCCAATAGCGTCAGTGCTTCGGAATAATTTTCATTTCGGTAGTGGTAGTAGGCCCGGTAAAACAAGGTTTCCTGCGAAAGCGGGTCGATATCATGCGCGATTTCCAGGTGCTGTTTGGCCTTATCCATCTCGCCGGAAATGATGTACAACAAGGCCATAAACTGTTGCGCTTCCGGATAATTGTGTTTCAGCTCAATCGACTTCAGTGTATGTTGTGCTGCCTCGTGAAAATTGGCATCATAAAAAAAGGAGACATTAGCCAACAGGTAATGTACGCCGGCGTGTTGCGGGTTCAGTGAATACGCTTTGTCGGTATAGTCCCGCGATTTTTTCCAGGCCTCCTCACGCGGCATCAGTTCGGTAACGGCAAAAAAACTGTAGGCATCCGCCAGACCTACATACGAGTCGGTATGATTCGGGTCGAGAGCGATAGCCTTTTCGTAGAGTTCGATGGCGGTCCGGGCATCTACCGGGTTCCACTTGTTAAAGTGATACCGTGCCTTTAAGAAATATGCATAGGCATCAATGCTATCGGTTTTCTTCCCGACGAGGTGGTCCTGAATTTCGAGGTGGCCGTATTGTTCCCGGAGCTTGTCGGCAATTAACAGGCTGATTTCATCCTGAATTTCAAAGATATTCTCCAGTTTCCGGTCCCATGTTACCGACCAGAAGTGAAAATCTTCCTCGGCATGAATTAACTGCGCAGTGATGCGAACAGTATTGGCCGCCAGGCGCACACTTCCTTCAAGGATGGTAGCAACGTTAAGTTCTTTGGCGATTTCCGGAATGGGGATGTGTTTGTTCTTGAAGTAAAATGAAGAAGTTCGTGACGTGACTCTCAGGTGCTCAATCCGGGCCAGCGCATTGATGATTTCTTCGGTGATCCCATCGCTGAAATATTCAACGTCTTCGCTGCCACTCATGTTCACAAATGGAAGTACAGCAATCGTTTTGTCTGGCGCATTTTCCTTCACTACACAAAACTACGAATTTAAATGGTTGTACTTGCCATTTGAGGTTTCGGCTCTTCTTATATAGAGAGCTTTGCAGGAACTTTTTCGTTGTTCTGTACGATCGTCAGTTAATCTTTTTTCCGGTTTTTTAGAATGAACAGTGTGATGATGTAGATGAGTACGATGGCAAATGGTATGGCAACAAACCGGTATTCCGGAAGTAAATACCAAAGCGCAACGACCAGTGCTGTCCGGACGACCGAATGAAAAATTCCCACCCAATGTTTGATCATCCACGAAAAAGGCACCCACATTAATCCGGTGAGAATTCCAATGGTCATGGGTAATGAAGTATAATCGATTAGAAAAAAGGGAATCGCAATGGAATAAACCAAAACTGCTTGTCCGACGGTGAGCAGGAACAGTGTATCGAATTCATTTTTCGGTTTGGTTTTATCGAGGAAGTTTTCGCCGGTGAATTTCGAGATGAATAGTGACATGTAAACAATGCCGCCGGTACTGATAAACAACACCCAAACGGTAATGATGGGAGGCATTGTCATTCCGGCAATCCCGGTAATAAGCCAGGCTATTAAACCGGCGATGGGAGTTGCCATAAATTTCCGGGAAGCAAATTCATTTCGTTGTTCTTCAAGGGTTCTGGTTAGGATTTCCATTTCTTTCATTCTGTTTTTGAAGGTTAGTTACTCTTGTTATTTAAAAGCGTTAGATTACTTGTTAGTTATTTGTGGGTAGTTATTCGAGCTTCTGTAGCTAGCTAATAAGTGTACTTTCCAAAAGGTTACTCTCATCATGCATCGGATAATGTATGTTTTTTCTCAAGGATTCTACATTATTACTTAGAGGCTTAGCTTAAGTAACCTTTCAATATCTGAACCCAAAATAGCTTCCAGGTTTTGTTCGATTTTTTCCACATCCCAGTTCCACCATTTCAATTCAAGAAGCTTTTCAATCGTCTCTTCAGAAAAGCGTTTTTTAATCGCTTTAGCAGGATTTCCTCCCACAATGGTATAGGGCTCAACATCTTTAACAACCACGGAACGTGCCCCGATAATTGCTCCATCACCAATGGTAACTCCCGGCATGATGATGGCTTCCATTCCAATCCAAACATCGTTGCCGATATGTGTATTTCCTTTTCTTCCGGGAACCAGGAACATCGCTTCTATTTCTTTCGGGGAGGTTTCGGATGTCATCATGAAGTTGTTAAAAGGGAAAGTGGAAAATCCGTTCATGTTATGATTCGCAGAACTGGTGATAATCCTTACACCATGCGCGATCTGACAAAATTTCCCGATAATTAGTTTTTCGGGACTAAGGGGAAACAGGTAAGGAGCTAAAAAGGAAGCATAATCCTGTAATACTTCGAAATGTCCGAAATAGCTGAAATCGCCAATTTCGATTCGTGGATGATCAATGACCTGGTTTAAGTGAACAACGGTTTTTATTTCAGTTCCATCAGGCATTACCATCGGATACTTTTTTTGTGGGTCCAGCAGTGTTTTTTTCATTTGATTTTTCTTAGGTGTTATCAAATCATTGATTCGTTGCAATAAGTTGCTGCTTCAAAGTCTCTGATATTTATTGAAATAATTGTCAGGCTCAGGCATTTCATAAATTCTTTAAATTCTGATTAAGTTACATAACAAAAGTATAGTGTACATGACTCACAGGCGTTCGGAATTATAATGACGGACCTAATGATGTGAATTTGCGATAAAAAAAGCCACTGAATTTCTCCAGTGGCTTCGGAATATTTTCTGCCCGGATTGTCTAAAACAATCCGTTTATCTGGGCGTCAATGCGGTCAATGACTTTGCTGAGGTCCTCGGCGCTATCGGCAAAATTGATTTCATCGACGTTAATAATGAGCATTTTTCCTTTGTGGTATTTCGAAATCCAGGCTTCGTAACGCTGATTCAACTGTTTCAGGTAGTCGAGACGAATGGAATTTTCGTAATCGCGGCCACGCTTCTGAATCTGGTTCACCAGTGTCGGGATGGAAGCACGCAGGTAGATAAGCAAATCCGGCGGTTCGATCAGACGGGTCATCAGTTCGAAGAGCGAGCGGTAGTTGTTAAAATCGCGGGTGCTCATCAGGCTCATGTCATGCAGGTTCGGAGCAAAAATTTCGGCATCCTCGTAAATGGTCCGGTCCTGGATAATTGTTTTTCCCGATTTCCGGATATCGAGTACCTGGTTGAACCGGTTATTCAGGAAATACACCTGAAGATTGAACGACCAACGCTGCATGTCGTGGTAAAAGTCGTCGAGGTAAGGATTATCATCAGTGCTCTCGTAATGGGCTTCCCAGCCGTAATGTTTAGAAAGCAGGCTTGTAAGTGTGGTCTTTCCCGCACCGATGTTTCCAGCTATGGCAATGTGCATTGTCTAGGGTTTTTCAAAAACATACGAATGTAATAAAACCATCGATAATTTCCGCTCTACCGCGAAAGTTCATGATGAAACGGAAGCAATTGTTCCAGGTAATCACGGTTATTCGAAAGGCGTGGAACTTTATTTTGTCCACCGATTTTGCCTTTTTCTTTCATCCAGTGATAAAAAGTACCCTGGGCAGCAGCAATAACTTTCGGGGAATTGAGAGTGGTATTTTTATGTCGCTTGGCTTCGTAATCCGAGTTGACACTTTGAAGTGTCTTGTCCAATATTTCCGTAAAACGGGAAAGATCGGCCGGAGGCGTTTCAAATTCAATGAGCCACTCATGAGCCCCTTTCGCGTTGTCGCCCATAAAAACCGGTCCGGCAGTATAATCGCGAATGGTGGCCCCGGTTTCGTCGCAAGCCTGCTTAAGCGCTTTTTCAGCATTATCGATGATGACCTCTTCACCAAATGCATTGATGAAGTGCTTTGTCCGGCCGGTGATTTTGATTTTGTACGGATTTTTCGAAGTAAAGACCACCGTGTCTCCAATCAGGTAGCGCCACAGGCCGCCATTGGTTGAAATAACCATCGCGTAATTGATTCCGGTTTCCACGTCCCAAAGCGGAATGGTTTTCGGATTTTCCTTTCCGTATTCCGACATGGGGATGAACTCGTAGAAAATACCATAATCGAGCATCAGCAGCAGATCATCCCGGGAAGGATCGTCCTGAATAGCAAAGAAACCTTCCGATGCATTGTAGGTTTCGAGATAACGCATCTCGTCCGACGGAATCAGCTTGCGGTACTGTTCGCGGTAAGGCTCGAAGTTGATGCCGCCGTGGATGAATACTTCCAGGTTCGGCCAGACTTCCAGCATGTTATTTTTTCCGGTGTAATCGAGTACATGACGAAGCAGCACGAGGTACCACGACGGTACGCCGGCAAACGAAGTCACATTTTCGTGGATAGAAGTTTTGGTAATTTCGTCCACTTTCCGCTCGAATTCTTCAATCAGTGCTATTTCTGTGGGAGGCGTCCGGTTGAGGTCAGTCCAGAACGGTAGGTTCTCTATCATGATGGCCGAGAGATCGCCGTAATACGATTTGTTGCTGAGGTTGCTAACGCGATGACTGCCACCCAATGTCAGGCTTTTTCCCGTTAGGGCTTTGGCTTCGGGATAGTTGCGGTGGTAAATGGCCAACACATCTTTTCCTCCGCGAAAGTGGCAATCTTCCAGTGAATCAGTGGAAACCGGAATAAACTTGCTCTTAGCGTTGGTGGTTCCCGACGACTTGGCAAACCACCGGATTTCGCCAGGCCAAAGCACATTACGCTCCCCATCGATCATCCGCGAAATGTGCGGTTCCATTTGTTCGTAGGTACTGATTGGTATGCGTTCGGCAAATTGCTCCACCGATTTAATGGAGCGGTAGTCGTATTTCCTGCCCCATTCGGTGTTCTTGGCCTCGTTCAATAAATTAAATAACATCTCCTCCTGAATCTCCTCCGCATGGTTCCGGTAGAGTTCAATCTGGTAAATGCGTTTGTAATTAACCCATTTGATGATGGAATTCAGCAGTGCCATTCGTTTTTTTCGAATTAAGTTGGTTCAAGGTCAGGATGTTAAGTTTTTCACACCCGGAAGGCAAAATACATAATTTTTTCGGGGTACCTCTTTTCTGCTCCATTTTTTGATATTTTTACCTTATCGAATCAATCCGAAACCATGAATTTGCTTGATATTATTTTTGCCGCCCTTCTGGTATTTGCTGCTGTCCGGGGATTTCAAAAGGGATTTTTTATCGAACTGGCTTCCATTGCTGCCTTGTTGCTGGGGATTTGGGGAGCTGTTGAATTTTCGGGCTTTACAGCATACTATCTGCATTCGGCATTCGACTGGAATCCTGAACATCTGGGTTTGATTGCCTTTATCCTCACCTTTATTTTGGTTGTGGTCGCGGTTCATTTGGTGGCACGGTTGGCTGACACACTGTTTAAGGCTGTAGCACTCGGTATGTTGACCCGACTGGCCGGCGTGATTGTAGGCGTGTTGAAAGCCGCTTTTATCATCAGCATTTTGTTGATTTTGATCGAAACCGTGGGCAAATATACATTCAACCTGATACCACCCGAAAAGGCCAATCAATCGATACTGTACAAACCGCTGCGGAATTTTGCGCCCAGCATTCTGCCCTTCTTCCATTTCGACGAAGCCAAAAAAGAGCTGAAAGAAGGCGTCCAGCAAGTTTCGCTGTAAACTCCGGTTTATTTTTTGCTCTCGGTCACCTTCCGGGAAAAATCATTCCAGAATGCTTTGTTGAAAGCCAGGCTGTTGGTCCTTTGTAACAGCTTATTCGGACTGAAAGATTCGTCATTTGTGCGGTTGAATTTCATATGGGGATGATACAGATAATCCTGTTCGGGATGAAACTGAACGCCAATTACGTTGGGAAATCGGGTACTTCGGAGACCTTCCACTATTTTACCATCCATTGATGTGGCGATGACTTTCAGGTTTTGTCCGATTTTCCCCGCACACTGGTGATGGGCACTTAGCACATAAGGGGTAGTGTTTTCCGGGAAGCCGGCGTCAGTAACAAAATAGCCGTCCTTCACCAACCGAATGGGGTGAAAATGCCCGTAGAGAATATCCTGATTATCCGAAAAGCCATGGTAATAATTCCGGTGCATCATCGCTGGTGACATCTTCAGTACATCTTCCACATCGTGTATTCCATAAACATCTTGCGGAATATCCTGTATGAGTGTTCCGCCGGCAGCCACGTTCATGGTTTGCATGCCGAGGCAGAATGCGCGGATAACAAAGTCAGGCTGTTCTTCCAGGAATGGTTTGAAGTTCGGATTTTGGGAACCGCCAATCAGGTGGAAGAAGAATGAAGCCTCAAAAAAGTGCCGCATAGGGTCGGTCACCGAAGTAAGCAACTCCTGTTTGGCTCCGTAAATGGATGGCGGAATATCCGGTCCACCGAAGAAAAGAATGGCATCTGCACTTTCGAAAAGTTGATGGAACTGCGCAGTACAGGCATTCTTCCTGAAAAGGTCATCGAGTGTGAGTTTTCCCTCGACTTTCTCCAGATGGTAATTTTCGATGAGGTGTTCGGCTAAATATTTTTCAGAAGCTGAATAATCATAGTTTTCGTCAGCGTAATAAACGCCAAGCATTTCCAGATTGGAAATGTCAATCAAGCCGTCTTTGACCAGTGCCAGCGCATTTTCGATGTTACTCACCGTTGGGTGCAGCAGGATGATGCGGTGCTTGTTTCCATTAGAGGCAAACGCGTTGGTCGAAAGCAGAAAAATCAGCAGGAATGTGAATGCGCGATTCAGGCGAAAGGTAAAGAAGTGGTTTCGTTTCATGATGGTTGGGCTAATGGTGTGGTTTTTAAAGATAGCATCTTTTCCCGTTAGGACGAACGGAAGGTCTTCGGCGGAGAGCGTTAAAATTTTGTATCTTAGCGCGAAATTTCAGCCGGACAGTCGTTTTTCCGGTTTCCCGGAAGGTTGAAATGCACAAACGGAACATTTAACGGACTAAAAAATATACCAGTGAATTTTGTAAATGAGCTTACCTGGCGGGGCATGATTCACGACATGATGCCCGGTACGGAAGAACAATTGGAGAAAGAGATGACCACGGCCTATGTGGGAATCGACCCGACGGCCGATTCGTTGCACATTGGTCACCTGGTTGGGGTAATGATGCTGAAACATTTTCAGGTGGCCGGCCACAAACCGATTGTGTTGGTGGGGGGCGCTACCGGAATGATTGGCGATCCATCGGGTAAATCGCAGGAGCGGAACCTGTTGGATGAAGAGACATTGCGTCATAATCAGAATTGCCTGAAAGAACAGCTGGCCAAATTCCTCGATTTCAGCTCGGAAGTGGAGAATGGTGCAGAAATGGTGAATAATTACGACTGGATGAAGGAGTTCAGCTTTCTTGGTTTCATCCGCGATATCGGGAAACATATTACTGTGAACTACATGATGTCGAAGGACTCGGTGAAGAAGCGTCTCGACGGAAGTAGCAAAACCGGACTATCGTTTACCGAATTCACCTATCAGCTGGTTCAGGGAACCGATTTCCTTCATTTATACGAGACCAAAAACTGCAAATTGCAGATGGGCGGTTCCGATCAGTGGGGAAATATTACCACTGGTACCGAACTCATTCGTCGTAAGCTGGGAGGAGAGGCCTTCGCACTTACTTGTCCGCTGATTACCAAAGCCGACGGGAAAAAGTTTGGAAAAACCGAATCGGGCAACATTTGGCTCGATCCGAAGCGCACTTCACCTTACAAATTTTACCAGTTTTGGTTGAACACCTCCGATGACGATGCCGAACGGTACATTAAAATCTTTACGCTGTTGCCCCAGGAGGAGATCAAAAAGCTGGTAGCGGAGCATCAGGAAGCACCACACACGCGTATTCTGCAGAAAACGCTGGCCAAAGAGGTGACCTGTATGGTTCACTCCGAAGCCGATTATGATGCGGCTGTAGAGGCATCACAGATTCTGTTTGGAAAAGGGACGGAAGAGCAATTGCGCAAGCTGGATGAAGATACCTTCCTTTCGGTTTTCGAAGGGGTTCCGCAATTCCCGGTCGACCGGAAGTTGTTTGACGAAGGTGTTGGCGTCATCGATCTGCTGGCAGAGCATACGCAGGTGTTCCCGTCGAAAGGAGAGTTGCGCCGGACCATCAAAGGAGGCGGTTTAAGCATTAACAAATCGAAAGTGGCGGCCGACGATGCAACCGTGAATGCTGCGTCGCTGATTGGAGAAAAGTATTTGCTGGTGCAGAAGGGGAAGAAGAATTACTTCCTGATTATCGCAGGATAATTGTTATTTTCTGCTGAACAGCATGATATTAGATAATTTTTGACGGGTCTTGTTCGTTTCCTTTGTGAATGACAAGGCCCGTTTTACTTTCAGTTAACTAACCATGGAAAATTATTTTGACAATCGCCGTCTGTTGCAACTGCTCCTGAAATGGAAGCTCCATTTGGGGATTATTGCTGTTGTAGCCGCAGTATTGGCCGCCATCTTCACTGGCCCGACCTTTATCCACCCCAAATTCCGTTCAGTAGCCAAAGTGTATCCCATGCTGGATGTCCGGACTTTTAGCGATGAATCGGAAACCGAGCAGATGTTGGAGTTTTTTAATTCGACCGATTTGAAGCGTCGTATGGTAGAGACTTTTGACTTAGGTGAGGCTTATCGGGTTTCGAAAAACTACCCCTATTTCTGGTCCACCGTACTCGATCGGTATGACAAAAATGTGGACATCCGGAAGACCGAATATCAGGCTGTCGAAATCAGTATTCTCGACGAAGAGCCACAACGGGCCTCTGATATGGTGGATTCGCTGATATCTTATTGCAATAACAAAATGTTGCATGTATACCGTCAGAGGTATAGAGAATATGCGGAAACCAGCGGCATGGAACTCAAAAATCTGGTGCTCCAACGTGATTCATTGGTAAAAGATTTGACACAATACAGCGAAAAGACCGGTTTACTTGACTATCCGGAGCAGGTGAAGGAGGTAACCCGGGGTTATATGGCAGCGGTTGTCAAAGGAGGAGTGTCATCTCCTTCATCCCGAGAGGTTAAGAAAGATTTGGAGAATTTAGGCCAAAAGGGTGTCCATTTTTGGCAGATGAGCGAAGAGCTACAGGGTCGCAATATAGAGATCGATTCGCTGAGAACTTATCATCATTGGGCACTTTCTCAGTCGAACAAACAGGTCCGGTTTGCCAGGGTTGTTCAAAAACCTTTCCCAGCCGATAGGAAATACTGGCCGAAACGAACCCTGATTGTGCTGTTGAGTGTTTTGTTTGCTCTGTTGATTGGAACAGTCGTTATCGCAGTAGTCGATCGTAAAAAATCGTAGCATCGGGTGGAACGCGTCAGCCACATAAAACTTGCTCTGTTTTACATTGTGTCGCTTCTTTTTATTGCGGCCAATATTTATCTGTTGATTGTGAAGGAGAGCCGGCTGCTGATCCTATTGCCTTTGGCTTTGGGTGTGGTGCTGTTGGCTCTGTACCGTCTGGATGTTTTGTTTCGACTGGTCATATTTTTGACACCACTTTCTATCCCGTTAACCACATTTTATCCGGATTCAACCATCAATATGAGCCTGCCATCGGAACCCATTCTCTTTGGACTGCTGGGCATATTTGTGCTGCGCCTTTTAAAGGAGAATGATTTTGACCGGAAGGTGTGGCGTCACCCTGTTACGTTGATGATTGGCATCTACCTGGGCTGGATGTTGCTGACCAGTTTGACCTCTACGATGCCACTGGTGTCGTTAAAAGCTTTTTTGGCAGCTGCCTGGTTTATCAGCGCTGCCTATTTCATGGCAACACAGTATCTGAAGAGAGGATTTTCATCGGTCAGGGAGTTGTGGTTACTTTTCCTGGCAGGAATGGTCATCGTGATAATCCTGACCATTAGGAAGCACATTGGTTATGGTTTATGGAATAAACAGATTGCTTATAAAGTTCCTCAGCCATTTTTTAACGATCATACCGTTTACGGTGCCGTCATAGCGATGTTGATTCCCTATTTGCTGGCTTTTGCCGCTGATCGCAAAAGCAGGATGAAAACACGGGCGTTGTTTGTTCTGCTCCTGCCTGTCTTTGTTGCCGGCCTGGTGTTCTCCTACTCACGTGCCAGTTGGTTAAGTGTGGCTGTTGCTGCCGTTGTTTGGGTCATCATGAAGTTGCGCATTCGGTTCACACATCTTCTCCTTACGACTGTAACCGTCGTGGTCATCCTGTTTACATTTTGGACACAGATTCTGTTGAAGCTGGAAACAAACAAGACCGATTCTTCGAGTAACATGGTGAAACATGTGGAGTCGATGACCAATATTACTTCCGATGCATCGAACGTGGAACGGTTGAATCGCTGGTACTGCGCGTTGGAAATGTTTAAGGAAAAGCCGGTTTTTGGATGGGGACCGAATACGTATCAGTTCAAATATGCTCCGTTTCAGATTCGGGAATTCAGAACGATTATCAGCACTAACTCCGGCGATTGGGGAAATGCACACAGCGAATACCTGGGCGCATTGGTCTCTTCCGGTTTGTTGGGATTACTCGCTTTCCTGGCACTGATTGTCTCTATTTTATACACCGGCATCCGACTGTATTCCCGAACGGAGGATTCCCGGACGCGACTCCTGTCGTTAGCCGCGGTGTTATCCCTCACTACCTACTTCGTCCACAGCTTTCTCAACAATTTCCTCGATATGGACAATGCCGCCATTCCTTTCTGGATGAGTTTTGCGCTGATTGTGGTGCTGGATATAGAGAAATCTAATAGGATTAGAGACTAGAACCAGGATTGTTCTTTCCCGAAAGATGTTGGCAATAAAAAACGTAATTATTCGTTAATAAGGCAGATAGACTACGTGCTTTTGCTGAACATACTTTTCTTGTTTCGCAAACGACTTCTTCGACCGAGTTTAATTCTATAGTAATGAATCGTACTTTACTAATAATTGTGTTTCTGTTTTTTACAGGGGTCTCGTCGGCTCAAATTGCGACAACTGCGGACGGAAACTGGCAAGACGGAGCGACTTGGGGCGGAACTGCTCCGGACAATCTGAATCTGAACAGCAATGCCACAATTAATCATAAAGTTGTATTGGTCGGCGACCTTCATTTAACGGCTCAAATTACTTTGACGGTGAATGACATTCTCGTTATTTACGGGAATGTCTATATGGACAATAACAAAAGTCAAATAACATTAAATGGAGGTGGTAGTTTGCTTGTTTATGGGACTTTTACTTGTGATAATCCTAATCAAGTGGTACTGGTTAGCGGTGATTTGCTGATAACGGGACTGTTGACAATAACAAATAGTCAGGGGCACGATAATATTGATATTCAGGGAGGAGGAAGAGTTTTTGCTACAGGTGGTATTACAGGTACATCTGTTTCAGGAACAATTTATGAAACACTTCCTACCGATCCTAATGATCCCATTAATGTGCTAAATGGCACCTATTCTGCTACTCAATCATTTATTCTGCCTTCGGATCAAATATCAGGTTGTGATGGAGATATTGTCTATATACAATGGAAGAACTTACTCTCTTTCTGGTTCTCTTATCGGTTGTTTATTACATCGCCTAATTTAGCTAGTCCCTTGGTTCTTGTTGATACAACTTCAGGGGTGACAGAGATTAATACCTACTTACAATTAAAAAAAGCATATGAGGGAGGAACTCTAATCGGGCGTTGGTATTTTTTAGGCGCAGCATTTTACGACGAAACTTCCCCAATTAATGTTTCGTCGGCTCCCACTACAGGCATTATACAAAGAGTGCCTTAAACCGAAATAATGTTTCTCTCAATTGTCCCAAAATTTTATTTCGTTATGGTTCCTGTTGTTGGTGGATCGGAAAGATTAATGGGTACTACTTTGTAACCGGGAAGTATCACATTTGAAGTGTTCTCAAGGTAAAATAGTACTGAATAAGTATGTCCGGTAGGATTCTCGCTAATTATCACATCTTGAGGTCCTGAATATGTTGTATAGCCACTTCCGCCTACCGGTTGTTGGTTAGTCGTGTCACCATAGTCACGTATGACTTGGTAAACAATTACTAAAGTATTATCAGCTGTATTATTGCTTGCAGTTGGAAGCGTGAAAGTAAATGAACTTTGGTCATTACTTACGCAACCTTCGACGGAGGATGGGGAAGCAGTAATATTGTTATCTCCAACGGCTTCCTGAATAGGAACAGGCAATAAACAACTCCCATCATTGTAACATCCATTGTAACCACCTGAAGTCCCATCATATGGGCCTGGATAATGAGATGTTGGAGGATTTACATAATAAATATTTTCAGCTCCAGAAATGATCTTTTGTGAAGCGGTTCCGCTAAAACTAGTGACTCCTCCAACATAGAAATAACCATCGCCGGGAGAGGTTGATGCAGATATTGAAATTTTATTTGGACCAGTGAAGTCTCCCAATACAATCAAAACCCCTCCCGGTTCGATCGTAATCCCACCATCAAGTTGTGCATCATTCTTAAAATATAAGTTACCCGTTATAACAAGGGTTCCAGATACAGTGAGCGAGCTTGATTTTGCATTAAAGTTGAGATCGCCGTTTAATGTTATGTAGCTACCTGCAACGATATTGACATTACTGGTAGTTGAAAACGTTGTGGGAGGTGGGATTGTTGGTGTTGGATTGGGTGCGTAAATGGTATTATCCCAACTAGCTGCATCATTCCAAATACCAGTAACTGGATTTGATTGATAATCTTGCGAAAAAGCAGCAAACGAAATGAAAATCAGAAAGAAAGTTAGGGTATATTTCAGCATCCGGGTTTTCATAGGAAAAGTTGATTTCATTCAGGAAAAACAAGTAATTGTCTAATTATTGGGCAATTTAATGAATAATCCTTTTACTGCCAGTTGTTCATCATAAAAAAATCCCGGACAACTGTGTCGACCGGGATTCAGGTATCGTTTCAAAGAATTTTCTTATTTCTTCACACGCTCTGAGTAAGAACGGTCGCGGGTATCCACTTTGAGAATGTCTCCCTGGTTGATGAAAATCGGGACCATGATGGTGGCGCCGGTTTCCATTTCGGCAGGTTTTAGTGCGGTGGAGGAAGCCGTGTTGCCTTTCTCGCCCGGTTCGGTGTAAACCACTTCCAGTTCAACAAACGGAGGTAGCTCAACGCTTAAAGCAGTTTCGGTTTCGGCATGGAACACGATCTCCAGCATCATGCCATCTTTCAACAGGTCGGCGTTTTCTACCAGATCCGGCTGAATAATCACCTGTTCGAATGTTTCAGTGTGCATGAAGTTGAATCCCATATCATCTTTATACAGGAACTGATAAGGGCGGCGCTCGATACGGGCCACGGTCACTTTCACTCCGGAGTTGAAGGTGTTCTCAATCACACGTCCGGTTTTCAGGTTTTTCAGTTTGGTCCGAACAAAAGCTGATCCCTTTCCTGGTTTTACGTGCTGAAACTGCACAATCTGGAACAACTGGTCGTTGTACTCAATGCACAATCCGTTACGGAAATCTGCAGTAGTTGCCATTATAATATGTTTAAATAAATGATTATTACTTACTTCCCCAGATTTCCGGGGATCTGTCAGGCCGCAAATTTAGTGAAACTTTCCTAAAGGGCATGAGAAAGATAGGGAAGTGTTTCATATTGCGTATGTTGTGGTTCCCGGCGCTTCCTGCGAAGTCATAGGATTCCAGGCTGAGGAGATTCGCGGCAGACTGTAGGGGCACGATACATCGTGACTGTGCAGTCGTTGACAAAATTGTTTTGTATTGTTCTTCTGTATGAAGGCGTTAGAGAGTAACTAATTCAAGGCTCCACGCAAAGTTTGAATACGCGGAGCACGCGAAGAAAAAGAGAAGGTCTGTGAATTTGAATAGATATTTATGCTGAAATGTATGGGTTCAGAGAGTTGCTGACTCTCTGCGGACTTAGTGGTTCTTAGCGTGCTTTGGAGAGAAAAATAGAAGGCTCCACGCGGAGACCGCAAAGTTTGAATACGCGGAGAACGCGAAGAAAAAGAGAAGGTCTGTGAATTTGAATAGATATTTATGCTGAAATGGATGGGTCAGAGAGTTGCAGACCTGGAGAATCTCTGCGGGCTTTGTGGTGCTTGGCGCTCTTTGCGAGGAAGAAATAAAAGGCTCCACGCAGAGACCGTAAGGGATTGAAAATCAATATGAAAAATCATTTTTAAGCTATCTGGCAGGAATGGTGCGTTTTACGGTGATTGAAAAGAAGTCCTCTAGGGACTTTGGGATGCTTTAGCGCTCTTTGCAGGGAATTAAAAAGGTGGTCGCTACAAAAACTGCGGTGGTTTTAGTTCGAACCACGTGTCGTTTTGATCAGGATCACACATGGTTTTGTCGAAAAGCACGTGTGGTTTCAGCCAGGATCACGTGTGGTTTTGAGTAAAAGCACGTGTGGTTTTGGAAAATGGGCTTGATACGATAGGTAGATGACTTTTTCCGGGCTTCAAAGCCATGAAATTGAAATCATATATAAATCTCTGCGGGCTTTGTGGTTCTTAGCGCTCTTTGCGAGGAACCTTTTTTACCACAAAGGTCACGAAGAGTTGCACAAAGGACGCAATGCGAAACCAACCTTCGAAGCCGAACGATAGGAACCACAGTAACGACAGAAACATTTAAAACAGTGAATGATACAAAGGTCAAAAGTCTCCTGGCTTACAATCCCTTACTTAACACTCTTCTAATAGTCTTTTATTCCTGGTTTCCAAAGATGTTTTTCCGGGGAACCGTGGCAATAAAGTCTTTTAAGTAAAGAGGTTCATAATAAGCCACATCGACAAAGCTTTTCTCCCGGAAGGCCTTTTCGGCGAGCGCCGCCATGTATTTCGACGAAGCGGTAATTTCTTCGGGGAAAAGGGCATTGGGGTGCTGAATGGCCCGTTTGCATTTCTCCGCTCCGTTTCCGAAAAATGCAACAGGGCCTTTTTGCAAATATTCCAGGAAGGAATGGTGGTCGATAACGTCGGCAGAAATATCCCGGACCTGTTTTCCATCGGTGGAATAGAGGGCGGAGTATACCTCCATGCGTCGTGCATCAATCATGGGACAGAGAAGCAAATCGTCAGCAGGAAGGTTGTAATCCGAAAGATGAGCCGCCACATGATTGGCCATTGATTCCAGTGATGACAGAGCAATCAGTGGTATTCCGGCAGCATAGCAAATACCCTTTGCTGCCGACACCCCGATTCGGAGCCCCGTGTAGGAACCCGGCCCTCCCGATACAGCTACAGCATCCAGCTGTTCTGCTGTTAATTTCAATTCGTTGAAAATTTCTTCAATAAACACGGTCAACAATTTGGCATGATTCATACCATCACTGTTTTCACGAAAAGTGAGAATGTGACCGTTTTCCGCTACGGAAACAGAACAAACTTCGGTTGAGGACTCCAGGTTCAGAATTAAAGACATGCTTTCAATTTTGTGCAAAGATGGTAAATTTTTCAAGTCGGTATTTTATCCGGCTAGTGAGTAACGTTTCGACCGGATGGATGGTTTAAGTAAAAGGCCCTCGGTGTCGGGGCACGATACATCGTGACCGAGGATTCCAAAGAAACCTGATTTTTTCTGTTTGATCGTCCCGCGGTTTACACGGAAAGCAAATTTTCCACGAAGAGGGCTCAAAGCCTGAATACGCGAAGCATGCAATGGTAAACAGGTTTAATGGGGCTTTGTTAATCATTGATGAAGGAACGTATGAATTTAAGGAGTAGCTGAATGAAGAGAATTTCAGCGTTCTTTGTGCTTCTTAGCGATCTTTTCGAGGAATGAATTAAGGCACCACGCAGAGCCCGCAAAGCCTAAACACGCGAAGCATGCAAAGGAAGAGAGAACTTCATCTCATGCCGAACAGGAATATAAGGTTAAAGTTGCCAGGTTTATAGGTTAAAGGAAGAAGACATTTATGGTATTCGGTGTAGGGTATTAGGTCTTAAATCTAAAGTCTGGTGTCTGATGTCTTTTTTCTAACAACAGAAACGTAGCGCAACCTGAAACCTGAAATGGGGTGGTTCGGGAGGGTAGTACCTTATTTCATGCCGAACATAATTCCGTAAAACTTTCGTCCCTGTTTCCGTGTTGATATGTTGTGTTTTTATACTTTTACGAGGTTTATTCTGAATTTCATACAATTGGTATAGAGAAATCATGTTGCGCACGGTTATCATAGACGACGATCATCTTTCGAGAACGATTTTGAAAAAGACATTCGAGAAATGTTTTGAAAATGTGATTCTCGAGGGGGAAGCTGATTCTGTCGCTTCAGGTCTTGAGTTGATTAACCGGGTGAATCCCAATTTGGTTTTCCTCGACATTAAACTTCCCGACGGTACCGGGTTCGATTTGATTGAAAAACTAGAGAACACGGACTTCAAACTAATTTTTACAACGGCGTATAGCGAGTATGCCATCAAAGCTTTCAAGTATTCAGCATTCGACTACATTGTGAAGCCGATCGTTCCCGACGACATTAAGGCATCGCTGAACCGGATTAACCAGGTGTCATCCGCATCGACTTTGCCAAGAGTAAGGGCCATGCGGGATAATTTGTTTGGCTCGTCAGAAGAGTCCAACGCTACCATAGCCTTGCCGGAGTTGAATGGATTTTCCATTGTGCGGATTGACGATATTGAACGTTGTGAAGGCGAGCGTAATTACTCACGCATTTTCTTTAAAGACGGAACCGAAACATTGGTGAGCCGGACGCTGATGGAATTTGAAAATCTTCTGGCTCATCACGGCTTTTGCCGCATCCACCGTAGCCATCTGATTAACCTGAAAAATGTGGTACGCTACCTGAAATCGGGGGGCGGTATGGTCGAAATGAAGAGTGGGGAAATGTTGAAGGTTTCCTCGAAATACAAAGATGAACTATTAAACCGGCTACTCCATAACCGACTTTGAGCAATTCGCTCCTCCGAAATTTTTGTGGTTTCAACTTCGACTTGTTACAATCGTCATCACTCCGATAAACTTCTGCATCTTACGGTCGAAACAGCGTTCGTTTTCCCAATGGCTGCATCGCGCGACCGCTTTGTAACGCGAGGTGGGGGCCTGTTACCCAAGCCTGTCCCGACGGACGTCGTGGGGCGTTGCCATTGGGCTAAATTGAACTGGCCTTTCAGGCCGGAGAATTCATCATTTCTTCTTTCATCTAAAGGCAATCGATTGTTATTTTTTAATCTCGGTCATTCGCGAACTGTCCTCCTCTTTGGAGGAGGTGGCCGCAGGCCGGAGGAGGAAATGCCGGTAAATGGCAATATCTACGCCGCTGCACGTTGCGGTCGAAACAACGTTCGTTTTCCAAAACGGCTTCACCGCACGACCTTGATGAACACTTTTCTTCAATTTTTATTCTACAATACTGCATGCCCTACGGGCAAACAGATAAATAGCACTCCGTCATTTATCTACCTTCTTAAAACTTAAATCTTTTTGCTTAAAACTCTCTTGTATCTATTATCTAACGTCTGAATGTCATCATTCAAAATTCTTTACGTGCGCCTAAACCGAAAAATGCTTGTCTGGTGAATATTTTTCCCGGTTTGCCGAAGCAAAAAACAGGTACAACTCCCAGGAACCTTTTGTCAATTGCCCCGTGAAATCGATGGTACACTTACCGGTCTCCCGCCGGACGCCTGCCTCGATAGGTCCAATGGCTTTAAAACTTCCACCGTAAACTATCAACAGTTCATCATCCGGTCGTTCCTTACTGGTAATACATTCCGGATTCCAGCTGACATGCACCACCATCGGGTTCAATTCGTCGCGGTGGAGCATTAAGTTTTGAGGAAGAGCCAGTGGCCCGGTGGAGTAATGCAAAAGGGAAGGATCGAAGGCAGATCCATCCGCATTAAAGGCGGGCAGGTTGGCTTTCATGAAAAGATTATAGCCGGTTTGTTGCTTTGTTGCCGACAAATTCCAGATTGGCTGTACAATGTTTCCGTGAAGCATCCGGTAAAACCGCGTAAATGCCTGAAATCTTCTTCGGTGTTGTTCCTGTTTGGGGCTCCAGCTGTCTTTGCGACGCTCAGGTGCTGTCCGGACGTAGGTTTTATCGCCTACTTTTACAAAGACCAAGCCGTCGAGCTTACCTGATAAGTGACCCCCGATTGTACCATGAATTCGAGCCATATAGATAGAATAGTTAGTTAGTTTACATTAATGAAAATAAATTTCTCTAATTAAAAATACGAAAAGTATATAAAAACCTTACAGAAACCATAGAGAAAGGCTATGGCACAAGTTTATAAACTCTATAGCGGGTATCTGGTCATTCCCTTTGCAACAAATTGCCGTGAATGCTAACAATTGACCGGGTTTCAACGTGCAGTCATTCACAAACGGTCCTCCTCTTTGGAGGAGGAAATACCGGTAAAAGGCAATTTCTGTGCCGTTGCACGTTTCGGTAGAAACAGCGTTCGTTTTCCAAATGGTTGCATCGCACGACGGCTTTGTAACGCGGGGTGGTTTCCTGTTACCCAAGCCTGTCCCGACGGACGTCGTGGGGCGTTGCCATTGGGCTAAATTGAACTGGCCTTTCAGGCCGAAGAATACAACATTTCTTCTTTCATCTATAAAGGCAATCAATTGTTTTTTTATCTCGGTCATTCGCGAACTGTCCTCCTCTTTGGAGGAGGTGGCCGCAGGCCGGAGGAGGATAGTAAAACTCCTACGGAGTACGGTCGTTTCCTTGTATTTCATTTCTACAATACTGTATGCCCTACGGGCAAACAGATAAACAGCACTCAGTCACCTCTCTGCCTCCTTAAAACTTAACACCTAAAACTTTATTCTTATGAACGCTTTTCTTTAACCTGAAATATCCAAGGTCTAAAATCTGATGTCTGCACTCTTTCCTCTTAAAACTCTTCATCGTCTATCGTTTTTTGCGATCATACCGCCTGTTTTCAATCCAAATCTAACGGATTCAGGACAAGTGTGTTAACATAATAGATTGATAAGTTGGTATAAAGTGAATGACTTTGATTGTAAAAAAAATTAACAAAATGTGAATTGGTTATTTCTCAATTGGCTTTATTTAAGATGGTTAGTGGCATGTGGCATTTGAGTTGAAAGTTTTTGATGATCAGATAAAAATTGAGTTGTGATTTTTTCTGGTCTAAATAAGCTGTGATGTAAAATATATATGAAGCGATGGCGTTATTTTATTACTGGTTAAGAAGACTTTAAATGAGACGAAAGGGTCTTCTGGTACCGGCCGCGTTCCTGGAAATGGTATTCTGCGATGAACGAAATACCAATTTCGCGAGTGACTGGAAAGAGGGTGGTCGTGACTTTCATATCCGGTAAAAACAGCCTGAGTCACCGTTTATGGAAGTCATAGGTATTTATATGATAAATATAATGACGCAAAACCCGGATGGAAAAATGTTAAAATGTAAAAAAAATATACAATGACGCATTTTGCACAATGTGAAGTAAATCAATAGAATACAACATAGTCTTGGCATTGCAACGGAGGTAATGGTCGATTATTATATAATGGTCGCTGTTTTGTTTAACAAATTTTAATAATTTTACCTCAGGAGTAAAAAGGACACCAGCATTATATAACACGTTTTTAGGTGTTTATTGCTGTTTTTAGTTTTGTTGAAAAAATGTCTGATTTTAAGACATTGAACAAATTAAATATTTGCGTAAGCCATATTGGTGATTGAGGAGTCTTGGTTGACGCAATGGATTAGGAATAAAAAGGCAAAAATTAGGAGCACTTGTTACATCAACTGATTAACATATCGGTAAAGAAATTCGTATGCTGTCGCACACACAGTCCGACTGGTCGCGATCAAAAGAATTTAAAAGGTCCCTCTCTGTTAGCGACTAATGCCGGTTGTTCTTCAAGCAAAAAATCACCCTCCAATCAAATTCATCACTATTTAAAAATTTTAACGATTTCCGCGCTTTTGTTGGTGCTGGGAGCCGGGTTTGCTTTCGGAAAATCCACTACATGGACAGGCGGAACCAGCACTTCCTGGTCCGATCCGGCAAACTGGAGTAACGGTGTTCCTGTCGCCGGAGATGATGTGACTATCCAAAATGCTACGAATGCGCCACTTTTGGATTCGGATATTTCATTGGCAACTCTTACACTGAAGAATAATTCGACATTAAGCATTGCTGATGGAATTAGCCTGGATGTTACCGGAACTTTTTCTGATAACAATGGATTACTGAATGTGGGCAACGGAATCTTTACGCTTCATTCTCCAGCGAATATTTCCGGAGACATTAATCTTGGTTCGGGAACCATCAATTTCTTAGGGGATTTGTCTTTTAGCGGGAACTTTAATGTTGTTGATGGAACCGTGAATATTGGGACTCCTTCCGGTGGTGCTACATTTGATATGGATGGACATTCCGTATTTAACTTAAATGACGGAACTTTAAATGTATATGGAGCTTCAACTTTAATTGGGAATGGAATTTTTGATGTTACTGGGGGCGCTGTTAATTTCTTCGATAATAGTACCTTCGCCGGCCAGGGCAAGTTTAATGCAGGTAGTGGAGATATTTATTTCGCACAAGATGTAACCATAGCGGGTAGTGGGGTTTTTAGTGCAGGAAGCGGTACCATCATTATGGATGGTTCTACGTGGGATATGACGGGGCATGGTGCTTTTGATCCGGGTACCAGTACCGTTATCTTCTCAGGGGCAGCACAATTGATAACTGGTACGGGAAGCCAAAAAATCACTTTTTATAATTTGACTATTGACCCGGGCTCTACTGTAACGGCGCAAATACCAGTAACGGTTACCAATAACTATGTAAACAATGGCAATTTTGGTCCTTCACCACCAAATCAGAGCTCCAATGTGTCAATTGTTCAGCAACCCGTTTCGCAGGAAGCTTGTGTCGGCTCTTCAGTAACATTTTCAGTTACTGCTAATAATGCCGTTTCTTATCAATGGCAAAAAAACGGCAATAATTTGTCTAATGGTAGTAATATCACCGGGGTTAATTCACCTACGCTTAATATTAATAATTTAAGCTTGGTTGATGCGGCAAAATATACATGTCTTATTTCTGATTTGAATAGTAATAGTGTTATTAGTGATATAGCTTTGTTAACGGTAAGTAACCTGCCTAAGGTTTTATTATCGACCTCCGGGAACTATACGTGCTTAGGTTCTTCCATTGGTTTTACAGCTAATAGTAGTGGGGGGGACGTCGGAACGATTACGAGAAGTAATAATCAGAACATTATTATTCCAGATAATGACCCAACAGGTATAAGTTCTACAGTTACATTGCCTTCCGGCAGTTCAATCCCGTCTAACGCTGATTTAATTGTGAGTTTGACGATGGAGCATACCTGGGTAGGGGACTTGAGCGTAACATTGACTGGGCCCGGAGGAGCCGGGACAACAACGCTTTTCAGCCGACCCGATGGAGGATGGGATTGGGACAATTTAGTTAGCACCGGAGAATATGTATTTTCAGCATCAAGTACAGTTCCATTTCCTAGCCAACCTGGTGGGCAGGGAGAAGTTTCCCCTGGGACATATTTACCGATTGATGGTAACGATAGTCCGCATGATTTTAATGGCATAAATTTTCCGATAAATGATGCCAGTGGAGTATGGTCATTACATGTCTCTGACAACGACCGATATGCGGTTGGTCAACTAATCGGTTGGTCAATTACTGTGAAATACAATGGAAAGTATACGACCTATTTCAGTGGTCCGGGCACGATTGGGCCAGTAAGTTATTCAGGTTCCAATCAGGAGGTGGCAACAGCCAATGTTACTCCTCCGTCAGCCCCCGGCAACTATACCTATATTGCTACAACCTCTACACCAACGGGATGTTCTGCCACGGACACAGCCCGGGTTCATGTCATGGATGCTCCCCAATACACACCCAGCCCCGATACGACCATTTGCAGTGGCTCAACTGCTCACCTTCGGGTAACTTTACCGGTGGACTCTGCTATGCAGTTTGATGGGAGTAGTCATATTTCAATACCCAATGATAACTCTATTAATTTACAGGCAGTCTCTAATCGGACTGTATCGCTATGGTTTAAGGCCGACGGTGTTAGTACCAGGCAAGTGCTTTATGAAGAAGGCGGGGGCGTGAACGGTTTTTCTATTTACGTTGAAAATGATTCCGTTTATGTTCACGGATGGGAAAACAGAAATAGCTGGACACCTAAACCGATTAGTGCCCGAATAAATGTCGGGCAATGGTATAACATTGCTTTTGTATATGATGGAACCGCATCCGATGGCATATACTTGAAAGGATACTTAAACGGAGCGTACATTGGGGGAACAACACTTGATGCTGCAAAAGACAATTTAGCCGCCCATTCAGGAGACATTAATATTGGGTATTCGGGTGGCGGAGGTATTGTTTATCCGGATGGCAGTACTCACGCCGGAGATAATTTTACGGGTGAGATTGATGAATTTAAGCTTTGGAATCGTTCATTGACTGGTGACGAAGTGTTTGCTGAGCAGTTCAATCATGCGGTAAATAGTAATGAAGTTGTATATTACAATTTCAACCAAGATACCGGCACCAATGTGGTGGATGCAACCGGTGGTACCAATGCAACCTCCAATGGTGCTACCCATACGACCGATGCACCTTTCCGGCCCACTGTAAGCTGGACCCCGGGAGGAGGAGCCGGAACCACCAATGATGTGAGTCCAACTGCGAATACCACGTACACTTATACGCTCACGGAACCGTTAGTTGGATGCGCAACAACCGGTAATATTAATGTGACCGTGAATCCTGAAGTTGGAACGCCGGTGTTTGCTGACGGCCCAACATCCACTCGTTGCCAGGGAGCAGGAACGGTAACTTATACAGCAACAGCCTCAGATGCTATTGCAATCACTTATTCGCTGGATGCAACAAGTGAAAGTTATGGCAATACCATCAATGCCAGCACAGGTGATGTTACATACCTTGATACCTGGACTGGTACCTCGACTATAACGGTGACGGCTGAAGGTTGCGGTGGCCCTAAAACGGCTACGCATACAGTTACTACAACACCATCGGTGGGAGTACCGACCCCCATTACGGTTTCGGCTGGTTCAGAGCCTGCTTGCCCGCCTGAGACTGGTACCTTGACAACCACTTATTCGTCAACTGCCACCAATAGCACGGGATTAGTCTGGAGCATTGATGATCCGTCTGCTGGTTCCATCGATCCGTCAACCGGGGTGATGACCTGGACTCAGGGATTTTCGGGTACCGTGAATATTAAGGTAGAAGCTACAGGATGTAATGGGCCTACAATGGCTTCGCGGACGGTTACCGTTATAGATAATGAGCCACCAGCATTCGATACAGCATTTACTTTCGGAAACCTGACAGAGTGTGCCGCAGATGAATTATCGCAGCAGGCAACGCTAACACTCGATCTTCCGGTCGCTAATACAGACAATTGCGGAACACCTACTCTGTCGTACAGTGTGGCCGGAGCGACAACGGTCAATTCAACAGTGGTGACAGGTCCTACCGTAAACGTTACGTTCAATGAAGGTCTGTCCACAGTTACATATACGTTGGATGATGGGAATGGAAAAACCAGTACCCTGTCATTTACAGTGACGATTGAGCATAAACCTGAATTAACTGGAATATACTAAAGATAATATAACTAATTGTGCAAGTATGAAAAAGCTATTGTTGATTCTGTTAGTGACGTTACTCACAAGTTCGCTGAGTAATGTTTTCGGACAAGGGACCAAATGGACTCCCTGGCCCAATGAGACTTATACCTATTCAATCGGTGCCATCGGTTCCGATGGTACGGCTAATAATTTAACCTACACCTGGTGGGTTTCTACCAGTACGACTTCAACTGATCCTTCAGATGCCGGAACGATTACTCCTTATACAGTTGTTTCCGGAAGCGGGACAAAAGATTTTCAAGTTCAGTGGGGATATGATGTTTATACCGTTGCAAACAGCAATGGAGGTTCAGTTTATCTTTTTGTCAAAGTAGAAGATAACGCTGGTGGCTGTTTGAACTTCGCATATAAAACAATTACTCCTTCCAATAACCTGAATTTAGTTGTTTGGGATGTCACAGGGGCGCCGGATGAAACAGTAGCCTCACCTACCAACAATAGTGGGAATCAATGTCCTGAACTGTTAAGTACACAGGCATTTAATCCGAATTGGGATTCCTACAATGCAGGATATACCTATGTTCGTTATCGTATTGACCGGGAGTATTCGAATGCAGAATGGTCATTTGACTATGCGGTAACGGGAGCAGCAACGACGAAAGGAACTGTTTCTGTAGAGGCTCCCAGTGGTACAGCAACGATAAGTGGAAATACTGTTACTGTTCCAGCAGCATCAAATTACGTATTCATCAACATCCCTGTTGATAATACCCCCGGCAGTGGAATTGATGTAACATTTACGATCTCCAATGCTTCTGATACAAATAGTGCGAGTGAAACGGGTACCCAGACAGACGACGCTAGTACCCACACAATTAAAATAATGCCAAGAATCGATTCATTCAATTAACTGTGCTATGAAAAAAATATTAATTGCTTTTATACTGATTTTCCTTGGAAGCATGGAGTTTGCTTCAGCTCAGAGCTCATGGGATAAACCATACGATGGAGCCAAACACAAGTATACGTTTAGCGGAATTACTCCGGGAATGGAATATGAGTTTTTCTTTTCTACAACTGCGGATGTAGGAAGTTTAAACAAGGTAACAAATCCGGGTACACTTTCCATTACTCATGGAGTTGTTTCTGCAGGGGAAGACACGGCCAGTGTTGACGTAACTTGGGCATCCGATGCATCATCAAACTATGGAACAAGTGGTATTTACCTTTTTGTGCGAGTCTATAAAACATCAGATCCAGCTGTTTGTGAGAATTATATGGCAGTAAAGGTGACACCCCAACCTAACGACTTCAATGTTCTTGTTGATGACGTAACAGGCCTTAGTGACTACATTAACGGGGATGCGTCTACCGTTGCAGATCCTAGTTGTCCTGACCAAACTGGTTTACAGCCAGTGGTAAATGTCTCTGGAACTCCTTATTTTGCTGGGACTTCACAAGTGGTATTCCGTTTGCATCGGGATAAGTCATCTAATGCCTGGACCGCCAAATTCAATATTAGCAATTCAAGTACGGGTACATTCAGCTATACTGCAATTGGTAATACATCAAATACTACATATGCAAGTGGAACAGATGTATCTAGTGTGACTAATCAAACAATTAACGTTACGGCAAATGATGAATATGTATTGGTGACACTTACTGTAAATAATGTTCCGGGTGATACACCATTATTTAATTTGAATATTACTAGTGCTTCTGATGATGTCACTGGTGTGACGGTGCTATCTCCTCAGAATGCCGATCATGGATTTAATGAAATGCCGGACATTCAAAACTTCCAAGGAAACTAATTAATGAACATATCTCCTCCCGGATATTACTCCGGGAGGATTAAAACTTTGAATTTATACAATACCAAAAGATCATGAAAAAATTACTCATTCTTTCTTTAATCGCATTCTTTGCACTGGGTAGTGCAAAGGTGTTTGCTCAAGGCACAGGTGCAGCTCCTTATGCCGGTTCTACTCACACATACTATGTGAATGGTTCATGGACTGACTCCAATGGAAATGGTATTATTGATGGTACAGAGACTCTTAATAATACTGCTTCTGCAGATACATATACGTGGTGGGTTGCAACTGATCCTAATAATTTGGCAGACAATACAACGGCAGCTAGTATAAGTGATGGTTATTTTACCGCTCCTTATGGTACTTATAATGGCACTGGAAGTAATGATAACTATATTTCACTTACCTGGACATCAAAAGCTGTAGCTGCAGCAGCTGCGAGCACTCAGTTTTTTATTGTTGTTCAGGAAGAAGATGCTAATGGGTGTTCGAACCTAAAAGCATATCCGGTCACCCCAACAAATGGATTCCAACTTGCATTTGATGATGTGAAGGTTGATCCTACTGATGGTAGCTATACTGTAGTTGCGGACAACAATACCAATTGTGCTGCAGATGTTACGGCCAAATATGTAACTGATCATATCGAGTATACTTATGGGAAAACTGTAGTAGTATACAAATTGAAAGCAACTGGTATAGCTAATACAGCTTGGAGTTTCGATTTTAATTATTCGAATACCAATGTTGGTGGAGCTAATGTTACCGCAGAATATGGAACAAGTAGTAATGGAAAAGAAAGCGGGTTCACTTCAGTTGGAACGATAACTCCTGGAACTCCTGTTGATGTTGCATCAGGAACGAATGAAATCTTTGTAAAAGTTACTGTTGATAATCAAACTGCAACGGGATCTAATACGAACCAGTCTGGTTATAATGATGGTACTACGGAACAGGATATTGTCATGACAATTTCTAATGTAATCGATGCTGACAATAATGCTGTAAAAGATATTAACGGTTCGGGCCAAACAGATGATTCAAGAACACAAATTATTAATGCCCGTCCAAGTACTTCTGATATTCAATCGAATTAATTGAATCGAAATTAATTTAAATAACATTTAGTGTTCTCAACCCGTACCTATAAACGCCTGCTACTCATCATTGGATGGGTGTTCCTGGCCGTGGCTTCTGCCACGGCACAGGAGGCGTTTGTGGTGTCGGAAGGGCAAACACGCAATCTTTTTGTTGAAAATCATCCCGGGAGTAGTTACTCCTGGGTGATTTACAACGAACACACATTTACCACCGAAGCAGCACAACCTTCGGAAATTAGTTTCCCAAGCGGAAACAGTCAGGCTTCCATCGATGTAACATGGGCCAAAACCGGAACCTACTATGTGACGGCGACGGAAACCGATGCCAATGGCTGTACCAATACCAAGGCCATTGTCGTTAATGTTCAGCCCAACACATCCAGTATCGCCTTTAACCCGAAAGAGGCCGGCGATTGTGCCGACCCGAATACACCGACCAGCAACACAACGGCTACCGTTGAATTGTTTGCGGCCGATGGCGTTCCGTTACCCAATGCCAATTACCCGGTAACTGTTGATTATACCGTTACCAAACCCGACGGAACAACACAAAATCTACAAAAGAAATTGTTGGATGCCACTGATTTCAGCTTACCGCTGAACGGCCTCGTAAATGATGTGTCGCAAGACCAGGTTTACGACGTCGTACTGGTGAAAGCCACCGATAAGTACGGAATGGAGATTCATGTTTCGACAACTGCCGGAACATTCCAATACACGATATTTAAAACGCCGGTAACCCCGGTCATACAAATGAACTAGTTACGTGAATAGGTACGTGAAACATAACATCCTGCTGATTAGCCTGCTGGCACTCTTCTTCCCGGTAGGGAAAGGGTATGCCCAGACCACAGCTGACCAGCAAGTACCACAGGGTGAAACACGGACCTACAGCGTAACATCTGAGCCGGGCTACGAGTACCACTGGAGTATTTCAGGTGGCTCGTCAACCGGTTTGAGTGCTTCGACCGGCAACTCGGTGACCATTACCTGGGATGGAACGCCCGGAATGTATACACTGGAGCTCTCCGTTACGCAGGTACACCTGAACAGCGACAATCAACCGATTGCCTCTTGTGTGGGCGATCCGAGACAAATTTCCGTTGAGATTGTTGAGCCGTATACTTTCGAGCTGGTCGATGACCACAACATCAGCAGCGTGAATGTCACGGCGATTAATGCCAGTGTGTTTACCAACGACTTCATGCTGTCGATGGCATCTGCTGCAACGAAAGCTTTGCCGCTTGCTACCCTGGCCGGGAATGACATTACGGCCACCGTAACCGTTCAACCGAAACACGGGCAGGTGGTTATGGGCCGTACCGACGGAAACTATTCGTATATACCCGCTCAGGGATATACCGGTCATGATTCTTTCTCCTACCAGGTAGAGAAGAACGGTATTACCATGGAATCGAAGGTGCAATTCGAACTTCTGGGAACCAATCCGTCGAAGCAGTATGCGCCGGTCGCCTTTAATGACGAGGTAAGGGTTCCAGCGGGTACGCAGATAAAATCAACGGTATTAAACAACGACATTGATCTGAACGGCGATCCGTTAACCGTGAATACGACGCCGAAGAACGGACCATCGAACGGTACGCTGGTACTGAATTCAGACGGAACCTACACGTATACACCATCGACGTCAAATCCGGTGAAGGATAGTTTTACTTACGAAGTCTCCGACGGACATAGTACAACAGAGGCGACGGTGGAGCTGGATCTGTACGACAATACGAAACAGAATAATCCGCCGTTCGGAGGTGATGATTTGTTCATGGCCTTCATGCGGCCGGTTTCCGGTTCGGTGGCCCCGAATGATTTGCCGGTCGATGTTTCTCATGCGGTAAGTTATTCTCTTGTGAATGACGCCAGTGGTCAGCCGATGCACGGTGCTGTTACAGCCTGGAACAATACTACGGGTGAGTTTACGTATACACCGAATCCCGGGTATGTGGGTGCCGATCACTTTGTTTATGAATTGAACGACGGAACTCATCAGACCTATGCAACAGCCTATGTATATGTGATGGCTGACCTGATTGCGAATGCCGGCAACGATACACTTGTCAGTGGTTGTGGAACCGTTGTAGCGGATGCTTCCGGTTCTCAGGGATTGGATTTACGATACGACTGGACATCAACTACCGGCACATTTGACAACCCGGCAGCTCAGGTAACCAACTTCGTTCCCGATGGACCGGGACAGCATGAATTGATTTTGACGGTTACGAATAGTGCCGGATTGAGTAAAAAAGACACAATGGTCGCTACGGTATTGCCGTTGCCGGAGATTGTCATGGATGCGCCGAACACCATCGAGTCGGGCTTGAATGCTGTTCTGGATGCGTCAGCATCAACCGGATCGGGACCATTGACATTCAACTGGACGACAACGGATGGAACCATCGAAGGAGTGTCGAACGAACCGACATTGGAGATTAGCTCGGCCGGTACGTATACGCTGACCATTGCCGATACTTCGGGATGTATGGCGACAACAGATGTGTTTGTTCAGGCGGTTCAGCACGCTCCGGTAGCATACGATGACTTCGCTGCTACATCGGCGCAGGAGCCCATCAATATTGGGGTATTGACCAATGATGTCGATATTGATAATAACCTGGACACCAGTTCGGTGACAATATTGCTGAAGCCGAGTTATGGAGATGTGAAGGTATTGCCGGATGGAACCATTAACTATACACCGACGCAGCCTTACCAGGGTAACGATCAGTTTACCTACCAGGTGTGTGACTTGACCAATCTGTGTGATTCGGCTGTGGTGGTTATTGATGTCAGCAGAGGCCCGACGGTTATTCCGGAAGCCTTCTCGCCGAACCATGATGGCTTTAACGATACATTCGAGATTCTGGGTATTGAGCAGTATCCGGGTACGGTACTTACGGTTTATAACCGTTGGCAGAGCAAGGTATACACGAGCAAGGATTACAAAAACGACTGGGATGGTAAGTGTAATACCGGCCTGATGTCGGGTGACCGTCTGTTGCCGGTTGGAACCTACTACTATGTGTTAACCCTCGGTGGTACGCACAAGACTTATAAAGGATTCGTCTACATAGCCTACTAGAAGAGAGACGTTAGAGGAGAGATGTCAGACGGAAGAAGTTTTACGTGTTAGGTTTTAAGTTTTAAGAAGAGCGAATTTAACCTGACACAATACGAAATAAGAAAGAAAAGCGTTCATTAGAACAGAGTTTTAAGTGTTAAGAAGAAAAAGGAGCCTGAATGGTTTCGAAACGATTGTCCGTAGGACATACAGTATTGTAGAAATGAAATAGAAGGAAGGGCCCATACTCCGTAGGAGTTTTACAATCCTCCTCCGGCCTGCGGCCACCTCCTCCAGAGGAGGACAGCCCGCGAACAGCAGAGGCCCGGGAAACGGTAATTGGTGGCTTTAGGGCATACAATATTGTAGAATAAAAATTGAAGAAAAGTGTTCATCAAGGTCGCGCGATGTAGTGTTTTGAAAAGCCAACGCTGTTTCGAACGCAATTGCAGAGGCCTAGATGTTTTGAAAATTAGCATCTGTTTGCCCGTAGGGCATACAGTATTGTAGAAATGAAATAGAAGGAAGGGCCCATACTCGGTAGGAGTTTTACAATCCTCCTCCGGCCTGCGGCCACCTCCTCCAGAGGAGGACAGCCCGCGAACAGCAGAGGCCCGGGAAACGGTAACTGGTGGCTTTAGGGCATGCAGTATTGTAGAATTAAGTGTAGTGAAAAGCGTTCATAAACCCGAAAGGGTTGAAGTTTAGTAACGCTGTCCCGAGGCTTCGGGAGCAAAGGCGCCAACGCCGATAAATGATATTTGAAAAATGACAAAATAGAACGGGCTCAGGATAGAAGGACGGAAATCCTTACACCCTAATCCTTGAACCGTTTGGAATTGAAAGATTGAAATTGAATTAATTTGACAAAACGAACCAACATATTAAAGCGGACTAACCTGCTGGTAGTTTTTGTTGTGCTGATGTTCCTTCCCTTTGTGGGAAAAGCGCAACAGGATCCGGTTTTTACGCAGTACCTGAACAACGTACTGACGGTGCAGCCGGCCTACGCAGGAAGTCAGGGTACCCTGAATGTGACGGCTCTTTCGCGGCAGCAATGGGTCGGTTTCGACGGTGCTCCTTCGACCAACACGGTTACCGTACAAGCTCCACTTAACTCATACAATGTTGGGTTGGGTGTGTCGATTTTCAACGATAGTTGGGGACCGGTCAAACAGAACGGGATTTATTTTGACTATGCCTACCGTGTGCGCGCCAGTCGTTACAGTCGCCGGCAGTATATTTCCTTTGGTTTGGAAGCTGGTTTCAACCTGTATGAGGCTCGTCTGTCTGATCTTCAGATCAACGATCCGAATGACCCGCTTTTCGCACAGGATATCAACTACAAATTTCTTCCCAACTTTGGGGTAGGCATGATGTGGCATGGCGATCGCTTTTTCCTGGGAATATCCGTTCCGAAAATTCTCAAAAACAGTATCCAAAAGGAGACGACCAATTTGAGTCAGACGGAAGTGCTCCACTTTTACTTGATGGGAGCGCAGGTATTCAATGTATCACGTTATGGTACGCTGAAATTCAAACCTTCGTTTTTGGTTCGCTATGCAGAGAATTCGCCTATTTCTGCCGATGTTTCAGCGCAGTTTCTGATTAGTGAGAAGGTTTGGGTAGGAGCGACTTATCGGTATCAGAATTCATTCGGAGGACTGTTGCAGTTTTATGTAACTCCGCAGTTGAAAATTGGTTATGCTTACGATATGACCACCATGTCCGAAGCGCACTACAACGCCGGGACACACGAATTCATGGTCAGCTACGATTTCAACATCGGTCGCCGCCGCCGCCGAATGGGACCACGGTATTTCTAATCCAGGACGTTTCAGGTTTCAGATTTCAGGTTCCGCCATAGGTTGTTGGAGCTGAAATTGTTCCTTTGGTTTCTGTTGTTCCTATTGTTCGGCTTCGATGTCAGGTCAGTGATTGAAACCTTCCCCGGGCCATCGGAGCTCCGTATAGCTCACTCTCCCTTACTGACCTTTGTTAGTGTTCTTTGCGTTCTTCGGATGTCAACTCTTTGGCCTCTTTGTGGCACCTTTTTTTGATTCCACGCAAAGCGCGCTAAGAACCACAAAGCCCGCAGAGGGGGCCCATGTTAAGTAGGAATTTTCGCCGAAAGAGATTGGTGAATCCGATTTTTAAATATTCCCATCTTTTCTTTGCGTTCGCGTGTTCAACCTCTGCATCCTCTGCGTGGACTCTTTTATTTTCTTTGCGCCCATTGCGTGTAAAAACTTATCGCTCTCGGCGAGGATTTTTTGATTCCACGCAAAGCGCGCTAAGAACCACAAAGCCCGCAGAGGGGGCCCATGTTAAGTAGGAATTTTCGCTGAAAGAGATTGGTGAATCCAATTTTTAAATATTCCCATCTTTTCTTTGCGCTCTCCGCGTGTTCAACCTCTGCATCCTCTGCGTGGACTCTTTTATTTTCTTTGCGCCCATTGCGTGTAAAAACTTATCGCTCTCGGCGAGGATTTTTTGCTTCCACGCAAAGCGCGCTAAGAACCACAAAGCCCGCAGACGGGGCCCATGTTAAGCATGAATTTTCGCTGAAAGAGATTGGTGAATCCAATTTTTAAATATTCCCATCTTTTCTTTGCGTATACTCTGATTAATCCAAATTTTCAGGCTACTTTTTTGTCAGCTATTCTGGGATCAAGACACAAGTAGTTTATATCATACTTTTGTCCGGATTCCAGGATCGCATAAATTATTCTCAGTAGTTTGTTGGCTACATTATTTAGTACTAAATAAGAAGGTTTCCCTTCTGCTTTCTTTCTGATATAATAGTTTTTCATCTCTTTGTTGTAAGTGATCGCAGATGTTGAACATAAATACAGAAGTGTTTTTAATGATCGATCACCCATTGAACTTATTCTGTGCTTTTTTACCATCTTGCCACTACTGTTAGGGAAGGGACAAATTCCTGCAAAAGAAGCAGCCTGGCGGGCTGTTCGGATCTTTGTAAAGTTATGTGTCTTTATGATTAGCTCATTGGCTGTAACAGGTCCTATTCCCTTTATACTGCAAATAAGTTCACTGTTCTGAGCATATTCCTGGTTGGCGTTGATTATTTTCTGTATTTCTTGCTCAACTGAACTGATTTGTTCACTTAGATCAGCGATCACCTCAGTTGCGATATAGTGAGCTCTTAATGACTTGAACGGAAGCCTGCCTTTGTCTTTCCCTTGCGTTAAAAGTATCTTTCTGTTTTTCACCAACACTTGCCGTAAGTTGTGTAACTCACGAAGTTCATGGATGGTCTCATCTGCATATTCAGCCGGTCTTAGTTTATCAGAAAACCGTTCCCCATACTCTCTTATCCTGGCTGCATCTACCGGATCACTTTTCCCTTTTTGA
The DNA here is from genome assembly GCF_056493735.1 of Prolixibacter sp. DSM 2831. NCBI lineage: Bacteria > Pseudomonadati > Bacteroidota > Bacteroidia > Marinilabiliales > Prolixibacteraceae > Prolixibacter > Prolixibacter sp. DSM 2831. Next base: position 4,688,527 of record NZ_CM151379.1, on the reverse strand, counting down.
AGACCCAATGAGTGCTTAATCTCATAGCCAGAAACAGCACTGATGCTTACTTCAAAACAGTTAGCAAGAAAAATAAGTAAGTCACCATAAATGCCTGTATGTTCGATGCATAAGGTTGAACTTGAAGGTAAATCAGATAAAAACTCACAAATAGAATTGTAGTTGTTTTTAACTTCCAATTCTTTAATAATTCCCTCTTCAGAAAGAAAATTCACATTAAACTTTTCCTTTGAAAGATCGATACCATAAATTTGTCTCATAGTGTTTTATTTATAGAGGCTCCAATTGAGTGGCAAAAACCGTGATAATGGGTTATACCCTAAATACTCTCTGGCTTTAACTCAAACGTATGTAGTTCTTAATACGCAAATTAGGTTTAAAACCTGGTCCTTTGCTAAAGGTAACGCTACATACGGGAGTCTCTTATTTATGCTATGAGTATAACCAAACTTACTCCTCTATTAAAATGCAAGTCTAACGGTCCTTTGCGTGGAATCTTTTAACCTCTTAATAAAGCATCACTGAAAAAACAATCAACCGTTTCAAAGTCCATTCACTATTCGGTGTATGTTTTCTTTCAGAATTTTGCTGTTGAAGTTCAATAGCAATCCCAAACGCAACTCTGACAACTTTAGATACGTTAATACCTGCGCAAAATGAACCGGAGCTAGTTGTTCCACAGCTTTGATTTCAATAATTACTTTGTTTTCAACTAAAAGGTCAATTCGATAGCCAACATCTTGCTTTACTCCTTTATAGATAAAAGGCATAGGAACCTGTTGTTTGACGTTGAGACCAGCTAATCGTAAATCATAAGCAAGTGCATTCTCGTATGCCGATTCCAACAGACCCGGGCCAATACTTTTATGAATGCAGATAGCCGTTCCAATAACTTTGTGCGAGATTTCGTTTTCTGTCATAAGATTCAGTCTGGTAACAGTTTCCTTTTTGGGGGGAACTTTTTGATCCCACGCAAAGTGCGCTAAGAACCACAAAGCCCGCAGAGGGGGCCCATGTTAAGTAGGAATTTTCGCTGAAAGAGATTGGTGAATCCGATTTTTAAATATTCCCATCTTTTCTTTGCGTTCTCCGCGTGTTCAACCTTTGCGCTCTCTGCGAGGAGCCTTTTAATTTGATGAAACCGCGTTGCGCAGGCTCAGGCGGTCACGATGTATCGTGCCCCTACAGCGTGGACTTGTCTTATTTATCGTATAGAATCGCTATTTCTTCGTCTTATACAACTCGTCAATTGGAACGACTTCGACGGCCATGGAGTCTTTTAGGGTACGCGAAATCAGTCCGTAGGGAGCGGTAACAACCTCTTCACCACCTTTCAGTCCATCCTCTATTTCGATGTTGACATTGTCCTGAATACCGGTTTTGACCTGCTTCTCACGAACCACGCCATCATTGTACACGAATACAACCTCATGTTGCTTCGCTTCCGGTTTGGGTTGTTCATTCCCGTTGTCGCTTGTTTCCTCGTCATTGACCTGTTGAAGACCTGCGGTTTCGGCTTTGGCTTCTCCGGTTTCGCTACGTGTGGTAACGGCCTGGATGGGGACGGTAATCACGCCGTTCCGGGTGTTGGTCCGGATATCGACGGTTGCAGACATTCCCGGTAGGAAAGGATAGCGCTCCGATTGTTTCTTCAGCAAATCATCGTACGAACTTTGCAGCAGTAAAATCTTCACATCGAAATTGGTTACCTGGTCGGTTGAGGTACCGGATATATTAGCCGAACTCGCTATTTCAGTCACAATTCCTTTGAACTTCCGGTTCACATAGGCGTCAATTTCTACCGATGCGGTATCGCCCAACTGAACTTTCACAATGTCGTTCTCATTGACTTCAACCTTTACCTCCATGCTGTTGAGGTTGGCAACCGTCATCAGCTCGGTACCGGCAAACTGATTGGTTCCCACAACGCGTTCCCCTTTTTCGACGTTGAGTTTCGAAATCGTTCCCGAGATAGGAGCATAGATTTTGGTTTTCGTCAGGTTTTCTTCCGATTCCTGTACACTTGATTCGGCACTCTTTACCAGGAAACGAGCGGCTTCAACTTCCGAAACAGCGACTTTATAAGCAGCTTCCGCCGATTGGTAATCGGCCTGCGAAATGGTTTGCCGTTTGAAAAGTTGTTTCGAGCGATCGAAAGCCAGTTTCTTTTCGGTGAGTTGGGCCTCCGATTGTGCTAACCGCGCTTTTTGGGTATTCAGGCTGGCACGTGACCGGTTGAGGTTGGAAATGTAAATATCGGGCTTGATAACGGCCAGCAGGTCACCTTCTTTTACTTCGTCACCCTCCTTCACAGGAAGTTCAATAATTTCACCGGGAACTTCCGGACTGATTTTTACCTCGGTTTGCGGCTCAATCTTTCCGTTTGCCGTAATGAGCTCAGTGATATCTTTCTTCTCTGCTTTTTCAACGGCTACCCGGGTAGCAAAATCTTTTCCGAACCAGCCGGCTTTTTTACCTATGATAAGCAGAATGATAAGTGCAAAAGCCAGGATGATAAGCAGACGAAAATTCCTTTTTTTCTTCTTCATACGGGTTACGGTGTTAATTGACTATTTGGTTTGCCACAGAACGAAAGTAAGTTCCTTAAAGTTACAATTATTTGCCTTTAACCGAAAAGCAACGGTGTATGAACATAAACTATTTTTTAAGTTCTATATAAAGAGATAATCCGTTAGAGGTCCGGCTAAAGAGCTATTTTAAAGGCGAAAAATAGTTCAAGGGAATTAGTTTCTTGCTGGAACTTATGGATTATGTTTAAATTTGGGGATATTGTATATCATACATTTTGATTCAACCTAAGAATAAAAATAACTGACACATGAAGCGACGAACACGATTTCTCCGGAAAACCGGATTGTTGGCGGCATTTCTTACTTTGCCATTTATGGTATTGCAAGCTGAAGCACAGACTATCCCGGTTGAAACAGCTCACAATGCCTTGATTCTTCAGGTGACCAAAGGGAAAAATGTCAACATGATTTACTACGGAAAGAAACTTTCCTCACCTGGCGAATATGCTCAAATTCCCGGGGAGTACCGACAAGCACAGGACTACACCGGCATGTACGACGCTGCTTATACGCCTTCGGGATCGCGCAACCTGCTGGAACCTGCCATCACAGTTACTCATTCCGACGGGAACAATTCGTTGGCACTAAAATATGTTAGCCATCAGGTAAAAAAGGTGAGCAATGATGTTTCGTTGCTGAGTGTGGAACTCAAAGATCCGGTGTACGATTTTGAGGTAACCCTTTACTATAAGTCATATTTCAAAGAAGATGTCATCGAGCAATGGAGCGTAATAGATCATCACGAGAAGGGAAATGTGGAGCTGCACAAATTTGCATCGGCGAATCTTTGTCTCAAAGGGAAGAGTTACTGGCTCCGGCAATTTCATGGCGATTGGGCCAAAGAGATGCAGCCCGAAGTATCGAAACTGACGCACGGTATCAAAACGCTGGACACTAAGTTGGGCACCCGTGCCGATCTGTTTCATCCACCGGTTTTCATGGTTTCGCTTAACAAACCTTCCACCGAGGATGAAGGAGAGGTACTTTATGGTGCACTGGAGTGGAGTGGAAATTTTCGTTTCGATCTGGAAGTTGATCCGCAGGACAACCTGCGCATCATTGCCGGAATGAACAACTACGCATCGACGTATTCGCTCAAGCCCGGGGAAGAGTTTAAAACGCCGCCGTTTATCACAGTGCTTTCCAGTAAAGGAAAAGGAGAGGCCAGCCGGCAATTGCAGGACTGGGCCCGCAAATACCAGATTATGGATGGCGAAGGCTCCCGCCTGACGTTGCTCAATAACTGGGAATCGACCTTCTTCGATTTCAATGAAGATAAATTGAAGGCGCTAATTAAGGATACCCGGAAGTTGGGTGTCGACCTGTTTTTGCTTGACGATGGCTGGTTTGGAAATAAATATCCGCGGAACAGCGACCATGCTGGCCTGGGCGACTGGCAGGCCAACAAAAAGAAACTGCCCGATGGTGTTTTCTCGTTGGTAAAAGAGGCAACCAAAGACAGTGTGAAGTTTGGTATTTGGATTGAGCCTGAAATGGTGAATCCGAAAAGCGAATTGTACCATCAGCATCCCGACTGGATCATCAAACAGCCCGACCGGCCCGAATATTACTTCCGGAATCAGTTGGTGCTGGATATGAGCAATCCGAAAGTGCAGGATTTCGTGTATCATATTGTGGACAACTTACTGACGAAAAATCCGGGATTGGCCTATTTTAAGTGGGATTGCAACTCGGTGATTTATAACGCGCATTCATCCTATTTGGGTAACCAGTCGCATTTGTACATCGATTATGTGCGGGGACTGTATAAAGTGTTGGACCGTATCCGGAAGAAATATCCGCACATCCCGATGATGTTATGCTCAGGAGGCGGTGGTCGTGTCGATTACGGGGCCCTGAAGTATTTTACCGAATTCTGGCCCAGCGATAATACCGATCCGCTCGAACGTATCTTTATTCAGTGGGAATATTCCTATTTCTATCCGGCCGTTGCTACCAGCAATCACGTGACCGCCTGGGGCAAACAACCACTGAAATTCCGTACGGATGTGGCCATGATGGGCAAACTGGGATTTGATATCGATATCAGCCATTTGAATGATAAGGACCTTCGGTTTTGCCGCGAGGCTGTGAAAACTTACGATTCGTTCAAGAACATTGTCTGGCACGGAGACCAGTATCGTCTGGCCGATCCGTTTACCAACGAGGTGGCATCGGTGATGTATGTCGATAAGGCAAAATCTTCGGGGGTAGTTTTCAGCTACCTGGTGAATAACAGGTTTGGAAAAGGGAGCAAGTTGCCGATTCGTTTCAAAGGGCTGGATGCATCGAAGAAATACCGGATTGAAGAAATTAACCTTTATCCGGGTACGAAATCGACATTGAAACCCAATCAGGTTTTTAGCGGCGATTTCCTGATGCAAATCGGATTTAATCCTGATGTGAATGCACAGCGAACCAGTGTCGTTCTGAAACTAGAGGAAGTGAAATAATTCTTCTTCCTGGTAAGATAAAAAGAAAGCCGCCCGATTGCTCAGGCGGCTTTTTATATGGAATAAAGTTTTCACAAAATCTTTCGGATTACAATTCAATGGGAATTCCGCGGTAAAAGTCGAGGATTTTGGTGCGGAAAATGAATTCGTACTTGGCTTGCAGCAAATCCGATTGTGCTTTGGCCAGGTTGTTCTTTGCCTGGTTGTACTCCAATGCGTTCACCAGACCAACATTGTATTTCTCTTCCGAATAACGGAAAGCTTCCTGCATGGCTGCTACCGCCTTCTGGTTCGATGTGTACCGGTTCAGCGCTGCAATGGCATTGGTTTCAGCCGTTTCGATGTCCTTTCGGAGAACCTTCTTGGAATTTTCTACATCGAGTTGTTTGCTGAGTACATCGATTTTGGCGTTATCGATATTGGTCTTGTTTTGCAGACGATTGAAAATCGGTATGTTCATCTGAAGACCAAAACCTTTTCGCTGGTTGTTGCTCAGCTGATCACTGAACGGAATCTTATCGCCGTTCAAATCGGTGTATTTATTGTTGTACGAGTTATAATAAAAGCCATACGCCGTGATGGTCGGATAATTAGCTCCTTTGGCAGCCTTCAGTTGATATTGCGAGCTCTGCAGTTTGTATTCTGACGATTTAACGTCCGGCCACAATGCCAGGGCTCTCTTGTATATCTCAGTTGCTGAAACGAGGGAAGCCTCCGCTTTAATCTCGGGTAATTCCGGCTTCTGAATGTCGAAATTCTTGTAAGAATCAAGTTCGAGCAACTGAGCCAGTTTCAGGTAATTCAACTTCAGCTGATTTTGGTTATCCACCAGGGTCAATTCCTCTTTGGCCGCCTGTGCCTGGATATCCAGCAAACTGCCTTTGGCCAGAGCTCCGGCATCCACCTTTTCCTGGGTTTGCTGAATCTGTTGTTTCGTAACAGCCAGCTGTTCCTGTGAAACTTTTACCAACTCTTGCGAGAAAAGGATCTCCAGATAAGCAGAGGCGATATTCATGGTAATGTCATCCTTCGCCTTTTGCAAATCCTCCATCGAAGCCTTCAGATCAAACTGACTCTTTTTGATGTTGTTGTTGATCTGAAAACCCTGAAAGATTGGAACATTTGTATTCAGATTCAGGTCACTTTCCGAGGAGTTGATATTCTCGTACGTGTTATTGTAGGTCAACGAACGACCATAGTTCTGGTTTTGCGAAGCCTGTGCACTCAGGCTGGGAAAACGGTCGGTTTTGGCTTTACTCAATAAATTTTCCTGGTATTGTGTGCTCAACTCGCTTTGTTTAACCTGGATATTGTTTTGAATGGCATAGTCAATACACTCTTTCAGCGACCAGGCATCAGGTGTGTCCTGTGTATCCTGTGCTTTCAATATGTTGCTAATGCTTACCAGTATTAAAAAAGCGATGGCATAGATTAGTCGACTCATGGATTATAATTTTTTATTTCGACGTTATGCTAATTTACTCAATCGTTTTGGGTGTTGCCCCTTTCGGGGAAATTATTTTTAACTATTCTGCGATCCCGGCTCTACTTTGGCACCTTTCAGGTGGTCATCCTTGGTAATTCCGTCCTTGATTTCGATGTTGATGCCATCGGACAGACCGGTTTTCACGTAGCGTTTCTCGTATTGTTGCGGCTGAGTCTCCACTTCTACGTAAGCCGAATCGTTATCAAACTGCAGCAAACCTTCCGGAACAGCCAGTACGCTGTCGCGACGAGCGAGTACAATATCGGCATTGGCACTGTATCCTGCACGGATGAACTGGTCCTTCTTCAGGTTGACCTTCGCCTTAATTTCGAACTGAATAGCTCCGTTTTCTTCTTCCCCTTTCGGTGAAATGTATTCCAACGTCGCATCAAATTTCTCATTCTCGATGGCCCCGATGGTCAGCTCAATGGGCATGCCCTCCCTGATTTTTCCAACTTCGGTCTCATCAACTTTCCCGTCGAAAATCATGTCATTCATATCGGCCAGCGTGGCAATGGTGGTTCCGTCGTTGAATGTGTTCGACTGGATAACCGAATTTCCCACTTTCACCGGTACGTCGAGCACCATACCTGTGATGGTAGCGCGAATCAATGTGTTGGTTGTTTTCTCCGAGCTTTTGGTTACCCCTTTGCGAATCAAATCGAGGTTGTTTTCGGCAGCTTCCACTTCGGCTTTGGCTCCTTCGTATGCAATTTTCGACTTCTGGTAATCTTCACGGGAAACCACTTGTTTCTTAAATAGTTTCGAAACGCGATCGTAATCCAGTTGCGCATCTTCCATGCTGATTTTGGACTTGGCAACGCGGGCTTCTGCGGCATTCAGGTTCACCATATCAGGAATGATTTTTACCTTCGCCAGAATATCGCCTTCTTTTACTTTGTCGCCCGCTTGTACATAGAGTTTTTGGATAATTCCTGATACCTGCGGTTTTACTTCCACCTCTTTTCGCGGAACTACCGAACCGGTAGCCACCGTCTTTTGAATGATATTGGTAATCAGTGGAGTTTCATCTTTAAATACTTCTGGTTTTGCCTGCGATTTTTGGTACAGGAAACCCAGTGTTCCGAGGAATATAGCCCCCAGTAAAACGAATCCGAAGATTTTGAAAAACTTTTTCATTTTAGGCAGATTTTGTGGTTTATTCTACTTGATATTATTTATCTCTTCATGCGTTGATTACTCGTCGCGTAACGCGTCGATAGGTTTGATTTGCAGAGCCCGCTTGGCCGGAATAGAGCCGGCAAACAATCCTGCCAGAATCAATACGGCTAATGCAGCAAGTGCTACCGGAAGATCGACAGTCGGATCTTTATAGAACATGCCGTCTCCACTGCTATTCATTTTTGCCAAAACGTTGCTGATAAGCTCCAGGAGCCCGACGCCCAATGACAGTCCGATGTATCCGGCCAGGGTGGTCAGAACCACACTTTCGAGTACAATTTGGGAAATGATGGTTTTGGGTGTTGCACCCAGGGCACGCTGTATTCCAATTTCACGGGTACGTTCTTTCACGATTACCAACATGATGTTACTTACACCAATTACGCCGGCCATTAATGTGCCGATACCCACAATCCAGGTCAGAATGCTGATGCCGAGGAAAAGGCCGTTCATCTGTTTGAATTGCTTCTCGATGTTCACACTTCTGAGTGCCTGGTCATCATTCGGGGCGATGTAGTGCCGCTTCTTGATGATGCTTGTAATTTGATCTTCCAGGCTACTAACCGAAACACCTTTTTTTGAAGTGACAGCAATCAGGTGAACTTCGTTGCCATAATTATATGCTTGTTGCATGGTGGTGAATGGAAGGAAGATGGTCTCTTCCTTCCGTCCGTTAAAGTTGACGCGGGTTTCGGGTTTCAGTACCCCGATGACCTGGAAATATACGCCCGACACTTTGAGATACTTCCCGATAGGGTTCTCGTTTTTATCGAACATACTTTCCTCAACTTTTTCACCAATCACACACACTTTTCTTTTGTCAAGTATATCAATTTCGTTGATCCAGCGGCCTTTTACCATGGTAACCGGGTCAATTTTGGTATAAACCGGGTAGTCGCCCACGATACTGAAGGCGCCGGTACGATTGTCGCGAACGGTGTTATCGCCGCTGCGTTCCCGCCATCCAAAGAGTTTTGGAGCCAGGTATTTAATGCCTTGAACGTGATCTTCGATATAGGTGACATCGGTTGAGTTCATATTCCAGAAACGGCCGCGTTTGAAGCCTTTGTAAGGCTCGCCGGTTCGCTGTGTCCACATGAAAGCGGAGTTAACAGCAAACTTGGATACACCGTCGTAAATACCGTGTTTCAATCCGTTTCCGGCCCCGGTCATGACAATCAACATGAAGATTCCCCAGAAAACCCCAAAGGCGGTGAGAAAGCTCCTGAGTTTGTTCTTCGTCAGGGCGTTCCATATTTCGTTCCAGCGTTCAATGTCAAACATGATCAGGATTTTATGCAGGTTATTGATTTCTTGATTCTGAGTAGTCCCTTTAGTTTATTCATCACGAAGGGCTTCAATGGGTTTTACACTGGCCGCCTTTTTAGCGGGAATGTATCCGGCAATGGCTCCTGAAAGAATCAGGATTAAGGTGGCTGTAATAGCCGTTCCAAAGTCCACTGTCGGATTGCGGAAGAAGATTCCGTCGCCACCACCCGAGGCGAATGCCTGTTCGAGTCCGTAATTTACGACCTCCATAATACCGACTCCCATAGTTAATCCGATATATCCGGCTACGGTGGTAATCAGGATGGACTCCATCAGGATAAGACCGATGACAGAGCGGGGAGATGCCCCCAGCGCTTTACGGACACCAATTTCGCGGGTTCGTTCTTTCACGAGGATGAGCATGATGTTGCTGACACCCACAATTCCGGCAATCAAGGTCCCGATACCGATGACCCATACGAATATTTTGATTCCCTGGAAAATCTTCATGGTACGCAGGTATTCTGTCAACATGTTGAAGGCACCCATCGCACGTTTATCATCCGGATTGAATTTGTGACGCTGTGCCAGTGCTTCGCGAACTTCCGAGGTAATCGCTTCAGCTTGTTTTTCCGAGGTGACCATTTTCGTGGTAACGGCAAAACTGTGTACCCGGTTACCTCCGTTGAAAATGCGCTGAGCAGTAGAAACCGGCATGTAGGCTGTACGGTCATTGCGGTTATCCGGATCGTGACAAACACCAACCACTTTGAATGGAACATCGTTGACCTTGATGTATTTTCCGATGGGATCTTCTTCTTTGAATAGCGCCTTGGCTATATCTTTTCCGATGACAATCGATTTCCGGAAGTCGGTAATATCCTTGTGGTTGATGAAGCGACCTTTATTCAGTTTTATATTTTCTACGTCCTGGAGTGCCGGATGGCAGGTAACTGTTGTGAATGACCCGTATTCATTTCCGTAGGCATAATTCGTATCACCTGGTAGATAGAAGCGGGAAGAAACTTCGTCGAGTCCACTCACTTTATTCTTAAGGAAGGTATAGTCCCGGTTGTTAAAACGGATAGGACGCCCGGTTTTCATTCCTTTATACGGCATACTGGTTTCACCGGTCCAGATCCACATCGCGTTGACGGCGTTGCTGGCAAACTCCTGTTTAACGCCATTCTGCAACCCGTTTCCCGAACCGAGCAGTATCATCAACATGAAGATACCCCACGCTACCGAGAAACCGGTGAGAAAAGTACGGAGCTTGTTCTTCCGGATGGTGCTGAATATTTCTTGCCAAACATCGATATCAAACATGATGCTCTGATTTATTAATGTTCCGGTTATACTGTGCCTGGAAGGACTTCAAATCGCCGTTTTTAATGATTTCTTCAATCACGCCGTCTTTCAGTCGGATAATTTTGTGGGTCATAGCGGCAATATCATATTCGTGGGTAACGATAATGACGGTAATTCCCTCCTCATTGATCTGCTTCAAATGTTCCATCACTTCGTAAGACGTTTGGGTATCGAGCGCACCAGTAGGCTCATCTGCCAGAATGATCCGTGGTTTGGAAATCAGTGCACGGGCGATGGCAACGCGCTGACGCTGTCCTCCGGAAAGCTCATTGGGCATGTGATGGGCCCATGGTTTCAACCCCAGTTTATCCAGGTACTCCATAGCCATCTGGTTCCGTTTGCGCCGTGAAACACCCTTATAGTATAGCGGTAAGGCTACATTCTCCATCGCATTCTTGAAGGAGATAAGGTTAAACGACTGAAAGATGAATCCAATCATTTTGTTACGCGTCCGGGCGGCCTGGGTCTCGTTCAGGTCCTGCATCAGATGACCGTCGAGAGAATAAGCCCCTTCATCATAATTGTCGAGGATGCCGAGGATATTCAACAAAGTCGACTTGCCGGAACCCGATGAGCCCATGATGGAAACAAATTCTCCCTCCTCTATTTCCAGGTTCAGGCCTTTCAGAACGTGCAGGCTGTTATTCCCCGTTACGTACGACTTGTGTAAGTTGTTGATCTGTATCATTTTTCCAGGTTTTGTTTTTGGTTGGGAACAGTTGTGCGGAAGATTATTCGTATAAAGATTAACTCCGGAAGGTTAGACTGACACCAGAGCGAAATAGTTACAACAAATGATGGATAATTTTCCACGTTATACGTTACATCCCGAAATGGCTTTTACCAATAGACGTGCCAAAGGATATAAATAACACAAAATGAGGGGTGAAGCATATTCTGTTCAATTGAGGCTGTGTGAATATATTGTACGGAATCGAACTGGGGGTGTACGATTTCGTACGGCTGTTCGTCTTTTGAGTTGAGAACTATTACCCGATAGTTGTTTGGACAATGAAACTGTCAATAAGAAGGCTTGATTTGCTTAAAAACTTATTATATTTAAAGCTTTCAGCGGATTTCCAAATTCGTACAGTATCCTCTGCACTCCATGCAAAAATAAGTAAGTCCAAATGGAATGTGCAGCCTATTGCGCATTCTGATAGGGTATTATTGTGTAATTAATCACGGACGATTGAAAAGAAAACTGTTTTTATTATCAGTCTTTGTGTTAGCTTTACCTGCCATCAGCAGGGCCGAAGGCTGGGGATGGAGTGTTGGCGGAGGCTACTCGCGGTTGGACTATTCACATGAAAGACAATCGAGTCCTGCAGGATTTTACGGAAGTTCTCTTTTTCCGGAAATAAGTCTGTTTAAATCGGGAGAGAGGCACGATGATTTGCTGCGGTTTAGCATGTGGAATTTCAGCAAATGGAAATACAGCAACAGCCACGAATCGGCGCCGGAGCAGGAGATGCTAAAACTGTTGGTTGACTGGGAACACCATCGCTATCTGACCAAGAGTGAAAATTCGTTGTTTCGGTTTTATGCCGGGCCAACGGCAGGTGTGAACTACCGGAGTTGGAACCTGAATTATGCGGGCGGTACCGATTTGACTTACCACCTGGCAGGTGTCAGGGGTGGTGCTGTTTTGGGAACTGTCGTGCACATTTTACCGGGAATAACTGCTAACTTGCAGACTAATGGAAGAGGAATGGTCGGCTGGTACTCAAGTAGTCCGAAATACTACGCCAACAGCACTGGTGTTGAGAGTGGGTTTTCATTGGGCTTAAAAGCCGAAGCCGGTATTCAACTGACCAACCGCATGCAACTTTGTCCCCGTTGGTCGTATATTTATAGTCGCGATTACAATAAACGGTACAGTTTAATGTTATCAGAACAACGGTGGTCCGTTTCATTAAAGTTTAGGCCTTTCCATGCGAAGTAAGTATTTGCTGATAGCTATAGTGCTGGTTCTCCAGGCATGCTCGCTGATTCCCGATACCGGCGAGATGGAATCGCATGGGACGTGGTTACAGGCCAAGTCGGAACACTACGTGTACTATTACCGGCCGAATTCTGCTGCGGCTGCCGATATCGACAAAATCGAGGCGGAGCAGGAACGTGTTTTCACACAGTTGAATAAACTGCTGGGGACGAACTACAATCAAAAAATCCATGCCTATATTTTTAATGATCTGGCGGATGCCGGATTTACGGACAAAACCGGCCAGGCTTTTCCTATCCTCAACACAATAGAAGTAATTTATGGTCTGGATGGCTATACCATTGGTAAGCGGGGAATCTCGGCTCACGAAGTCGCACATATCATCACCTTTAATGGCTGGGGACCGACCGATTTACGTATCCTGAGTGAGGGAATTGCTGTTTATATGGAGCATGCAACCTACGATAGCGAAGCAGACTATGGCAGTTCACAAATGATTGTAGCGGCGTTGAGTGCTCATGGTAACTTGCCCGATATAGAAAGTCTGGCCAGTGATTTTGAAAAGTTCGATACCAATATCTCCTATCCGGTTTCGGGTTCATTTGCAGGCTATATCATTCGTCGTTTTGGGATGGAAAAGTTCCGCAAGTTGTTTACCGAAGGGCGAAGCGATCATTTTGCTGAAGATTTCCAATCGGTTTACGATGTTTCACTTGCAGATGTGGAGAATACCTGGAGTCATCAGTCGGACAAATCGCTGGCTCAGTAAAAGTTATAGCCTCGAATACTTTCCGTTAAGCACCACACCATCGAGTTGCATCGCTTTAGCCGATGATAAGGCGTCTTCTGCCGTATGAACGATTGGCTCACCGCGTTGGTTAAATGAGGTGTTGATTAAGGCTTTCAAGCCATATTTTTCATCAAGCAGTTCCAGTAAATCGAACAGGAAAGGATTATCCTCGCGGTGAAAAATCGTCTGGATTCTCGACGTACCATCCACATGAACCACGCCTTCCATCTCTTTTTTCCTTTCGGGAAGAACAGAAAAATCCAGCAGCATGTATCGCGAGAGCGGATGGATTTGGTCAAGACCTGTTACTGTTTTGGCGTTTCTCTCCAGCATGATGGGAGCTACGGGACGGTACCATTCACGGCCTTTGTGTTCCATGCTCACTTTTCGGGCCAGCTGAGCCGAGTCAGCCCGGGCAACGATGCTCCGGTTTCCCAGTGCACGCGGTCCCGATTCTCCCGCGCCATTCGCAATTCCAATGACACGGTTGTCCATCAGGTCGGCGGCTATTTGCTCCAGCGTCTCTTTAGTGTAATTTACCTTTTCGGGAAGAAGTCCCCAGTTGTTCAGGTACGGCGAATGTTTCTCAACTTTGCCGTGTTTCAGCCACTCAACATAGGTCGCAGCTCCCAGTGCCAATCCGGAATCTTCACAGCAAGGCGGAATGAAAACAAAGTCGAACAGATTTTCATTCACGATGAGTGAGTTGGTCACAATATTCAAGGCGCAACCACCGGAGTAATACAGGTTCTCGCAACCGGTTTGCTCGCGTAATTCTCTTAACTTTTTCAGGAAATCGCGCTGGAAAATATACTGCATGGTGGCAATGATATCCTGAAGAAACGGGTCTTTCTGGTCAAATGAATTTCCCTGCCAGTTCCAGTCTTTTTTTGCCTGTCGGAAAAAAACGGAACGCTTTCCCCAGATATCTTCAAAGAACTGATGCTTATTTAGCCACTGTTCCAGTTCAGTCGAATGTTTTCCGTATGAGGCATAACCCATCATTTTCCCGGGAACGGAATTCTGGTCATCCATTTTCGCTCCAATAATTCCAAAGGCCAGCGCATTGGCATTGAATAGGGTGGTCAGGTATTTGAAATCCCAGTGATATTCCAGCGGTGTCAATTGGTTACCCCGGTAGGTCCATGCTGAAAAATTGGACAAGCTGGCACCTCCATCGAAATGGATCAACAGGCTGTTGTCCTTGATATCTCCGGTGAACGGAAGCGAAGAGAAAAGATGAGCCAGCTCGTGATTAACGACCCAGGCATCGTGTTCTTTGCCATACCACCAGCAGCGGCCTTTTTCCGCGGAAGCGAAAAGCTTTTTGTTTAACGGTGCTTCGAACCGGGCTTGTCCATCAGTCGAGATGAAAGACCGTCCGACCACATTATCCACAAAAACCAAGTCGTAATCGGCAGGGGAGAGTAGCTTCTCCTTTCGCAGGATTTCGGTGATTTGCTGGTACAGATGATTGTCCCTTTTTCGGCGACTAATACGTTCCAGTTGCAACAGCTTTATCACTTTGCCGCCCGACATGAGCGCCACATTGTGGTCGTGGACATAACCCGGATGGTCCAGTTCCATCCGGTCCTGAATGCCGTATATGGCCAGTGTCGGCTTTGATGAATCCATCGGATCAACCAATTATCATGACCGTCGCAATGGTCCCAAGGAACAGGTAAAAAAGCAGTTCGGGCCAGAAACGGTTTTTAGCAAAAATGAAAAAGTGGGCGATAAAGTACGAAAACGGAATGGCCAGCAGAATGATCGCCTCGATGCCGACCGAACGGCTGAACAAAATAGAGACTACCAGAAACGCGACCATCCAGTAAAAGATGATGAAGTACTTCCGGGAGCTGATTTTCTTGACATCGTACCGACTGAGAATGGAACTACTTCCGAGCACGGCCAGGAAGATGAATAATCCGGATAAGATTTGGAAAGAAAGGGTGTTGATAATGTTGATGTTGGCAGTGTGAATATTTTCCTGAACGACGCTGAAAAGCTGAGGCAACATATCATTCAGATAGTAGACAGAACCAGCGATGAACCATGGCACTGCAAAGCCGACCAGCGGAATGAAAAGCAACCGCCAGTTGTCGCCCTTCTGCAGTACCGCGATGCTTATCCAGGTAATGGGAAAAAGAAAGATGGTCGGGAAATAAAACAGCGAACCCACCGAGAGGAAAAAAGCAGCATTAAAGGTATCGGGTATGGTGTTGGAATGGTGATACGTGTCGAAAATGCTGATGAGTGCCAGGAAAACAAAAAGAGACGCCATGTGTACCGGGTGCAACGTATGCATTGACGGGAACGCTGAAACCGTCAGCATGTAGATGATTCCGGGCAAACCGGAACGGGATCGCAGAAACTGAAAGCGGGTACTGATTTGGTTGATGAGAAAGGCGCTGAGAACTGCGACGATTAATCCGGCGAAAGCCGATAGAAAAGGAAATTTTATCAGATAGGCGCCTGTAATCCGATAAAGCGGCATAGCCGCTTCACCTGTAAAAAAATTAAAAGTTTTCGGGTGGATTAAACCGGGTAGCCAAAGTAGAATTCCGGCTAACGGAATAAGCACCAAATGGACAATCTGATTGGTCTTTAGAAATCGTAATACCATACAGACAACTATTTTATAGGTCGAATCCTAAATCGTGGCGATAATATTTTTTCTCAAAATCGATGATCCCGGCGTTTTTATAGGATTGCTCGAGCGCTTCGTGACGATCTTTTCCATATGAACTGACCGAAATAACTCGTCCGCCGCTGGTCACCACCTGGTCGCCATCGAATTTCGTTCCGGCGTGAAAGACAATGCTATCGTGCACTTTCTCTAATTTCGAAATGACTTTGCCCTTCTCGTAAGCTTCGGGATAGCCGCCTGAAACCAACATAACCGTTACGGCTGCCCGTTCATCAATTTCCAGATTCTTTTCTGCCAGGTTACCTTCGGCCATGCCTTCGAGCAAGTCGACAAAATCGGATTTGACGCGCAACATCACCGCTTCCGTTTCGGGGTCGCCCATGCGAACGTTGTATTCTATCACATACGGCTCACCATCGACATTCATCAACCCCAGAAAGATAAATCCACGGTAGTTGATTTGATCTTTTTGCAGTCCTTCAACAGTGGGGCGGATAATGCGATCTTCCACCTTTTTCATGAACGATTCGTCGGCAAACGGGACGGGAGAAATGGCTCCCATACCTCCGGTGTTGAGGCCGGTATCTCCTTCGCCAATTCGCTTGTAATCTTTTGCTTCGGGAAGAATTTTGTAGCCTTTGCCATCGGTGAGCACAAATACCGAACATTCCACACCTTTCAGAAACTCCTCAATCACCACGCGTGCACTGGCTTCGCCGAATTTACCTCCCAGCATTTCCCGCAACGAGGCTTCTGCTTCTTCCAGCGATTCGATAATCAGCACACCTTTTCCGGCCGCAAGGCCATCGGCTTTTAACACGAAAGGAGCTTTCATCGTCTTCAGGAACCCGATGCCTTCTTCCAGGTTTTCGGTGGTAACCGAAAGATATTTGGCTGTAGGAATTCCGTGGCGAACCATGAAATCTTTGGCAAAATCCTTACTGCCTTCCAGTCGGGCACCTTCCTTATCGGGACCAATCACCGGAATATTCTTCACCTGTTCGTCAGCAGCGAAAAAGTCAACAATGCCTTCCACGAGCGGAACTTCCGGACCGACAACGACCACGTCGATGTTGTGTTCCGTAACGGCATCGCGCAAACCATTGAAATCGCTTACGCCAATGTTCAAATTGGTCCCGGTTTCAGCAGTTCCGGCATTTCCCGGTGCGATAAACAGTTGGTCAACTTTTGGGCTTTGTTTGATTTTCCAGGCAAGGGCGTGCTCCCGGCCTCCGGAGCCAACGAGTAAAATCTTCATGCGATTGGTTCTTTTTTGTTCAGGATGATTGTGCTCTTTCAGTTGTCGGCAAATATACTCAATTATTGCACGGTAGCGAAACAAATCGACGGTGTGGGGCACTGTTATCCTGCGTCAGTCATGCGAAGACGTTGATAAAATAATCTGTATGCAGATTGTGGAAAAAGGGGATTATGCCCAGCGCCGTACCTGGCGAATGGTTTGCCGCAATTTCTGCAAACGCTGGCGATGAACCGGGTTGAAAAGACGACGTTCTTTCGGGAATTCAATCTTGCGGAATTCGTATCCGCGTTCTTTCAATTCAGCAATTGCTTTAGGCAAGGCATAACGCAGGTGACCCTCAGCTTTCAGCGAATCGTGGAACGTGATAATACTTCCGGGACGCGAATACTTCAGCACATTGTTCAGAACTTCTTCTTTGGTGATATTCTGGTTATAATCACATGAGATAACATCCCACATGATGATTCTGTATTTCTGTGAAATGAAATGGTATTGTGAGCGTTTCAACCAACCGTGCGGTGGACGGAAAAGATTCGAGCCGATGAGGTGATTGGCCTGTTCGATGTCTTTGAAGTAGGAGACATTCTCGCTTTTCAATCCCTGAATGTGATGATAAGTATGATTTCCAACGGCATGACCGTCTTCTACTATCTGTTCGAAAATTTCGGGATAACGGAACACATTTTCTCCAACACAAAAGAAAGTAGCCTTGATATCATTTTCCTTCAGGAGTTTCAAAACCCATGGAGTAACACCGGGAATCGGGCCGTCGTCAAAGGTCAGATAAACAACTTTTTTGTCCTCTTCCGGAATGCGCCAGATGGCTGCCGGAAACCATTTTGTAATATGTCGAGGTAAATGTACCTGAGGTTTCAGTCTCATTCTGTTGGATTAAAGGTAATGCCGTGCAATACCTCAATACGGCGCAAAGGTAAAATAATTTATGCCGTAAAAACAAATTTAGCATAAATTACTTTACCTGTAGCCGTTATTTATCAGTTAGTTGATGAATAGATTTGAACATAAGTAGTGAATTTATCACTCAATGTTTTGGCCAGATCTTTCTCTCCATACTTATCAGCCGTTTTAGCCATTTCCCGGATAATAAAGAGTGGTCGTTGAATATCATCCTGGATGGTTTTCTGGAATTTCGGCTGCAGCGAGAAGAAATAACTCAATTCATCGTCGTAATTGCTGAGCATAATGTTCAGTACGTTTTTCGCCTTGTCATTGGCCCCGGCTTTGAAATAGTCTTCAGCCATCAGCAGGTTAAAGTAGTTGTATTCAACTTTGCTGTTGGGGACAATCTCTTCGCATTTGTTGAGCACGGTGATGGCTGAATCTTTTCTGCCTTTGGCTATCAGCGCATCGGCCAGGCGGACGAAGTTGTTACGTACATTCATGGCCATACGGGTATTGTTCTCGTCAAGGTAGACATTCGGGTCGTTCATGTTACCCCACTTGAACTTGTGCATCATGTTATTATACATGGTATCAGCGTCTACGCCACCAATTTGTCCGTTTGAAGATTTGAAATCCATTGGAACAACGCGGTAAGCGAATCCTTCCGACATAAAATGGTTCTGCAGGTTGAGATACTTGTCACTTCCTACCGTGATGGCAAAGTATATCGGGCGCTTCCAGTCGTTGTTAGCAATCATGTCCAGGATCATCAACTCATCCTTCGTGATGTAATGACCTTTCAGTTTAATGTTGAGTTGTTTTACCATGTGCTTGGCCTGCTCAGGCGTAATCACATGGTTTTTCATCACCTCGGCAGAATCGACCGGATAGAACAGTTCATTTGTAGGAATGTATGATGAATTATCCGCTTGCCGCAGTTTTGTCCGCGGGTCGTCTGATCGCACAAAATCGATAGCCTCTTTCAGGTTGACCGGACGTTTCAATTGATTGATTACGTAAATCAGATCTCTTGTTCCTTCCAGGTACTGGTCGTGCGTAAAGTTGATCGGAAGCGGATCGGACTTGTAAGCTTTCTGCCGCATTTGATCGATATACCAGTCGGTCTGCAGATAACTCAGGTTACAGACGCGCACATCGGTACGAATACCTTCTACCTCCTGGGCGTACCACAACGGGAAGGTATCGTTATCACCGTTGGTGAACAAGATGGCGTTGGGGGCACATGACTTCAGATAATCGGCCCCAAAGTCCCGGGCCGTATACCGGTTCGACCGGTCATGGTCATCCCAGTTTTGGCTGGCCATTAATACAGGTACCGCAAACAGGCTAATAAGTGTAGCCAGAATGGAACCCAATACCGGCGGCGTCACTTTCTTCAGTATATCGATGAGCGCGAGCACACCGAGCCCTATCCAGATGGCAAACGCATAGAACGAGCCGGCGTAAGCATAATCTCGCTCACGCGGCTGGTGTGGCGTTTGATTCAGGTAGAGAACAATGGCTATACCTGTCATGAAGAAGAGTAGGAAGACCACCCAAAAGTCTCGCTTCCCTCGCTTCCCGGAATTTAATTGGAAGAAAATTCCAAGCAGTCCAAGAATCAACGGCAACATGAAGTAGGTATTTCGACCTTTGTTATTGGCGTAAACCTTCGGAATATTATTCTGATTCCCCAGTCGTGCTGCATCCAGGAATTTAATCCCGGTAATCCAGTTACCACGAAGAATGTCGCCGTGTCCCTGAATATCATTTTGTCTTCCTGAGAAGTTCCACATAAAATATCGCCAATACATCCAGCCTACCTGGTATCGGAAGAAGAAGGCAAGGTTATCGGCGAATGACGGTTTGACCAGAACCTTCGGGTTTCCGTTTCGGTCCGTCGTTCGGATTTTTGTCCCTGTTATGTGTACCCACGACTTGTAATCGGAGACATGCTGTGGATCGGAACTGTACATCCGGGGAAAGAAAGTCTCAAAACGACTGTCGAAGTTCGGATGCTGTTTGTAATTCGATATGATGTATTTTCCGTGATCTTCTACATAATCGGGTTTTCCCTGTGTATATGGATCCTGACGATCAAGCGGTGCATCGTAGTACTGCCCGTAAAACAGTGGCCGATCGCCGTATTGTTCGCGGTTCAGGTAAGCGAGCAAACCGAAGACGTTGTCCGGGTTGTTCTGGTCCATGGGCGGATTGGCCGATGAACGAATCACCACAATGGCATAAGAAGAATACCCGATGACAATAACGGTAAAGGCCAGCAAAATGGTGTTGGCCAAAATTTTCTTCTTTTTGATGGTATACCGTAATCCCCAGATAACCGCAGTAATCAGCAGTGCGGCGTAAATTACTACACCTGTGTTGTACGGTGCTCCGAAGGAATTAACGAAAAGCAGTTCAAACCACGAAGCCACTTTCACAACTCCCGGAATAACGCCGTACATGATGAATGCCAAAAGAACAATGGCAGTAACGAACGCGATAGCCAGGCCCGGTTTGGTGACTTTGTATTTTCGGAAGTAGTATACAAATACAATGGCTGGAATGGCCAACAGGTTCAGCAAGTGAACACCGATGGACAAGCCAATCATATAGGCAATAAATATTAACCAACGCTTGGAGCCCGGCGAATCAGCTTCGTTTTCCCATTTTAATATAGCCCAGAAAACGAGCGCGGTAAACAACGAGGAGGTTGCATAAACCTCCGCTTCCACGGCCGAAAACCAGAAGGTGTCGGAGAATGTATAAGCTAAGGCGCCGACGGTGCTGGCTCCCAGAATAGCAATCAGTTGCGCAGTCGTCGGTTCTTCACCATTCTTCAGTACAATTTTACGTGCCAGGTGCGAAATCGTCCAAAAGAGGAAGAGAATCGTCAATCCACTGGCGATAGCCGACCATGAATTCATCATGATAGCCACATGGGAAGGAGAGCTGGCAAAAAGCGAAAAGAAACGCTGGATGAGCATAAAAAACGGCGCACCCGGTGGGTGTCCGATTTCCATCCGGTAGGCCGTTGTTATAAATTCAGGACAGTCCCAATAACTTGCAGTGGGCTCCATCGTTAACAGGTAAGTCGTGGCGGCCACGATGAATACCAGCCAACCGGTAATGTTGTTGTAAAGATTGTATTTTTTCATGTTTGTCACGTTGATTCGCTAACTGTCTTGTTCTTCACTGGAAGTGCGAAGATATAAAACCTTCCTTCACAGGACAACTCGAAACGTAATGCTTAATTTATCTGGTACTATGCTTTTTTTGATTAATCTAATTTAACAAAAATAAAAGTTGCAGCCGGATATGTATCAAATATTTACAATTTTTAAGAAAATCGTTTTTGGAATGCTTGTTTGGGTTGGTGAAACAAAATGACTTACCTTTGATGCTTTTAATTTCTAAAACTGTAGATGTGAGATTGAAGGGATATATTCTTATCGGACTAGTTGCCCTTTTAATGGCTTCCTGTTCCGTTTCAAAAAACTTCACAGCGTTAACCAATAATGCCGAATCGTATTATAACAAGGGTGAGTACGCCAAAGCAACTGCCGCATGGGGACAAATTATTGCTGATTACGGAAATGTCGGCGCTGTTTTTACTCCTGATAATTACTTGAAAGCAGCCAAGGCTGCGGCTAAGGCCGGCGATGACAAACAGGCTTTTCAATGGTACGATAAAGCGAGATTGAAAGGGCAGAGTTCTCCGGAAATGTGGTTGTACCTGGCACACCACTACCATAAAATCGATAACCTGTCGAAAGAGCTCGATGCACTGGGTTATTATTTTTCATTTGATGTGAAAGGTCCGGATGCACTGAAGGCGCGGGAACGTTATTTCGAGGCGCTTGTAGAAAGTGAAAACTACGAGCAGGCTATTAAAGAGTGGCCTTACATCGAAAGCGACGTGAAAAACAACAAGGACTACGTGGAAATGTACTTCGAGGTTTGTCAGTCGTTGAACCGAGAACCGGAATTGAATAAGGCACAGGAGATGCTGCTGAAATTAGATCCTACGAATGAAGATGCTCTTTTCCGGAAAGCCCGGTTGTTGTACAGTTCGGTAGAAAAGCGGTATAAAAATCAGATGGCTGCTTACGAAAAGAATCATACCCGTAGTCAGTACAGCAAATTGCTGAAGGCGCTGAAAGGAATTTCGGCAGATTACCGTACGGCCCGCGATTTATTTAAAAAGCTCTATGCGGCTCATCCCTCGAAACGATATGCGGCATATCTGGCCAATATTTACGCCCGGTTAGACAGTAAGTCAAAATCGGACTACTGGCGGAATAAATCAGAATAAGCTCTGTTTAAAAATAAGGAAAGAACCTTTTCCCGGGAAACAGTTCATACTGCCTACCGGGAAAAGGTTTTTTTATTTTGCGGAAAGACTGTAACGGTTGATCAGTTTGCTCAACCGGTCATCGAGCTCTTTGCTCAAATCTTCCTGTTTGTATTGCTTGGCAATATGCACACAGTTGGACAGGATTGCCATTTGCCGCTGTCTTTCCCGGTCGAGTCCGTCGGAAAGGTAAGTGGGTAACTTGACGTAATAATCCAGTCGCTCGATGGTCAGATTGGCCAGTTTCCGGATGATGGCATTCGCTTTTTCCGGAGCGTTGGCCTCGTAATACGTTGCAGCAATATCAAAATCTTCGTAGTCATACGGGATATTCCGGTTGGGGAATGTAGCTACGCAACGGTCCAAAACATGAAGAGCCGAATCCCGTTTCCCTTCGTCCAGCAGTGCTTGCGCTAAACGCGTGAAGGTTGGTTTGGCATCGATGATTCTCACTTCTTTTACATTGTTATCATCCACCCAGATTGTTGTATCACTGATGTTGCCCCAGGTAAATTTGTCCATCAGGTTGTGATACAAGATGCGACTGTTGACGCGTCCGATGGACATGCCTTTCGACGGAGTTTTGATAGGTACCAACCGGTAAGCCAATCCTTCCAACTGCAAATAGTCCTTAAAGCCCAGATGCAACGACTGTATCGCGCTAAGATCGAAATAAACAGGCCGGTTCCAGTTGTTGTTGGAAATCATGTCGAGTATCGCAAAATCACTTTTTGATAAGCTGTTGGCTCCAATATGAAAAGTAACCGTGTCGGCAATATCGGAAGCATCTTCCGGGGCCACCGTTCCGTTCTTCAACACCTGTTGCTTATTAATGGGCATATAAAGCGTTGTCGCCGGAAGGAAATCGATTTTATCGCCACTCTGCATTTCAACTTTAGAACGGGGATCATCGCTGGCAACAATATCAACAGCGTCTTTCAGCGGAATGGGTTTTCTGAATTTCGGGATAACCGGAATATAATCCCGTTTACCCATGCGATAAGTATCCTCTTTCAGTTTTACAGGCAGTGGCGCGGACTTATAGTTCCTCGATTTCATTTGCGTGATGTACCAGTCCATTCCCAGCAAACTGAGATTGCAAATGCGCACATCGGTACGAATGCCTTCTACTTCCTGCACATACCACAGCGGGAACGTATCGTTATCGCCGTAAGTAAACAGGATAGCGTTTGGAGCGCATGATTCCAGGTAGTCGCGGGCATAATCGCGGGCCATATACCGGTCCGACCGATCGTGGTCATTGTAATTCTGTGCAATCAGAATCACGGGTACGACCATCGCTATAGCAGTTACCAACCACGGTAATGCTTTTCTCATCCGGATACGTTTGGCCAGCAACTCATACAAGCCGAGCACGCCCATTCCAATCCAGATCGCAAATGCATAGAACGAGCCCACGTAGGCATAGTCTCGCTCACGTGGCTGGAACGGTGTCTGGTTGAGGTAGACCACAATCGCAAGTCCGGTAAAAATGAACAACAGAAAAACAACCCACCAATCCTGCCGGCCACGCTTGCCTCGTGAATACTGGAATACAAAACCGAGTAGTCCAAGTATAAGCGGGAGGAAGTAATACCGGTTTCGGGCCTTGTTATTTTTCAAATCCGAAGGAAGGTCCTCCTGCGGCCCGAGGCGCATATCATCGAGGAAGTTAATACCACTAATCCAGTTGCCGTGAACAACTCCTCCGTAGCCCTGAATGTCGTTTTGTCGCCCTGCGAAATTCCACATAAAGTAGCGGAAATACATGAATCCTGTCTGGTAACTGAAAAAGAACCGCAGGTTGTCACCAAACGAAGGCTTTTTTCGCATTTGTGTCTGTCCGCTACCATCATCTACAGGCAGGGAAGTTCCGTTGGTCCCGCCCCAACTTTTGTATGCCTGCACATGCTGAGGCATATTGCTGTACATCCGTGGGAACAAAGTCTTAAATCGGCTGTCGTATTCATAGGCGGGAAAGGGGATTTCCTTTTTGTATTTTCCGTTGTCCTGAACAACAACCGTGTTTCCCTTTTTTTGGCCAACAACCGGTGCATCGTAGTAGCGGCCGTAAACCAACGGGCGCTCGCCGTATTGTGTGCGGTTCAGGTAACTTTCCAGCGAGAATACATTATCGGGATTATTTTCGTCCATGGGCGGATTGGCACCCGAGCGAATAATAATAAGGGAATACGATGAGTAACCGATGATGAGCATCAGGACGCTTAGCAGGATGGTGTTGCCCAGGTATTTCTTTTCCCGGTAGGTGTAATAAATACCGTAAAACAGGCCGGCAATAATAATCGCCACAAAAATCAATAAGCCGGAATTGTAGGGAAGGTTCATACCATTCACGGCGATTAGCTCAAACCAGCCGGCAATTTTGGGTACGCCCGGAATAATTCCCCACATAATGGTTCCCAGGATAGCCATGGCCAGAAGCAGCGTGATGATGAATCCTTTTCGGGAAGTTTGATATTTTTTGAAGTAGAAGATGAAGACCATTGCCGGAATCGCTAACAGATTGAGCAAATGGACACCAATGGAGAGTCCCATCAGGTAAGCAATCAGAACAATCCAGCGATTGGCGCGTGGTTGGTCTGCTTGTTCTTCCCATTTGAGAATCGCCCAGAAAACTACGGCCGTAAAGAATGACGAGAAGGCATATACCTCGGCTTCGACGGCCGAAAACCAGAACGTATCAGTGAATGCGTAAGCCAGCGCACCAACGAGACCTGAGCCCAGTACCAAAATTTGCTCATGGTTTTTCAACTCTTTGGGGTTGGGCATCAACATGCGGGCCAGGTGAGTGATGGTCCAGAAGAGGAACATGATGGTCGCTCCGCTGATGAGTCCGGAAAAACTGTTGACAATGTGCGCTACTTTGGCCGGGTCGGAGGTTAGCAACGAAAAAATTCGTGCCACCATCAGGTAAAGTGGTGCTCCCGGCGGATGGCCGATTTGGAGTTTGTACGAGGCGGCTAAAAATTCGCCGCAGTCCCAAAAACTAACGGTGGGCTCTAATGTGAGAAGGTACACTGTGGCGGACAAACCAAATACAATCCAGCCCAGTACAACGTTTTTCTTGTGGAAATCGGACATGTTATCTATTTGCTTTGCAGCAAATATAAGCTTTTCGGGAGCAAAAATTTAAATGAAAAGATTTGCAATAAGAAAAATCTTTATAATTTTGCACCCGTCCTAAGAGATAGGACACTGAATGATTGACCCGTGGTGTAATTGGCAACACGTCTGATTTTGGTTCAGAAGAGTCCAGGTTCGAGCCCTGGCGGGTCAACAATTTTATTGCCCTGTGGTGTAATTGGCAACACGTCTGATTCTGGTTCAGAAGAGTCCAGGTTCGAGACCTGGCGGGGCAACAGTAAGGGATGCTTTAAGGCAAGCCCTTTTTTTATGCCCTGATGTTAGGTGGCGGCGTGTTACTTTTCCCCTTGATATTCTTGCAGTTGCCTTTTCAATAAGTCGATTTCGTCGATTAATGTTCCCTTTTCCTGTTCCAGTTCGTTGCAATAATCCATGAGACGCTGGTATTGCTGTTTTACTTTAGCGACGGTATCCATCTCGGCAGAAGACAACCTTATTTGCTCGTTTCTTTTGATGAATTTGGCAAAAGTGGCAATGTGAGTGCGGGTGGGATTAATTATTCCGCTTTGCGACAAGAAATCGGGAACTGCTCCTTCCTTTTTCCGCTGATAAAGGTGAAGAACCAACTCTTTGTCTCGTATGGGGAAATCCATGACTCCAACAGGCAGTTCGAAATCATTATTTGTTGAGGATGAATCCGGGTTGTCTTCCGTGTTTTCGTATAGATGAACATGAACAGCTCCGTTAAGCAGATCAATCTTGTGAATGGTAAAATACTCAATGATTTCAACAGGAAAAATGAGTTGCAATAACTGTTGAAGAAGATCATTTTCGGTAAGCATGGTGTGGCGATTTGGTTAATCACCATAAGTTACCGTTTTTCCGAAATGTTTCCAGCCCGAATCTGTCAGAGATTTGAAGAATAATCCTTCCGGAAGAAAGTCGTGAGGAGATTTACATGTAGGAATACCGCGTGACAGTCGATTGGGATTTTCCCGACAACAAACCATTTTGGTGTTCTACCAGGCGCAACTCACCGTCGGAGTTATAGTGAAAGAACTCCTGCTTGTAAACAGCACCGGTATGGTCGAAGTATTTCATCACCGACGTGAGATTATTGCTGCCGTATTCGTATTCAATCCACGACATGATATATTCCGACGGAGTATACCGGGTGACATTATCCAGTTTGCCGTCTTTCTTGTAGTCGTATGCATCGTAATACAACACTTCGCCTGCCCGGTAAAACTCTTTTCTTTCCAACCGGTCGCGTCCGTAAATGTATTTCACATCCAACGACCGTTCACCGCCGGGAGGTATAGTATACTCGGCCTGCAGCTTGTTGTCGGCATATTCGTATTCGCGGGTTGAAATCAGTTGAACTTCGGAGGTGTTGATGGTGTCGTGCTGATAGTTTAGGGCCTTCAGTTTGCGTCCCTCACCATCAGTCTGAAAGATGGTTTCCCTGTCCAGTACGCCGGTTTTTGCGTCGTAATACAATTTCTTACTGATGAACCCCTGGTTGTCGTATTCGTAAGCAATTACTTCGTTAGGAAGAAGGGCATCCATGTTGGGATATATTTCTTCCGATACAATGAGTGAGTTGTTAGGTGCCGGAGTCAGCAGATCATTATCATTCATGGTACAACTTCCAATCGTCAACAGCAGAATGACGCCGGGAAGCAGCGATATATATGCAAGTATTTTTTTCATTTGATTAGCACACCTATTTCTTTTAGACGAATCTGTTTTGCCAAAGGTTTACAAAACTCCCGAAGATATTCGGCCCCATTGAGTCAAGCCTTTTATTATTAAACAGATACGAAACTAAAATTTACAGATGCCATTAAGGCTAACTGTTTGTTTACGTTATGATTAGTTTTAATTCTAAAAATCAGCCGCAAAGTAAATGGATAATTTCGATTTCTCGGTATTGAAACGAATAAAGTTTGCTTAAAGTATCCTCCAACTCAGCGAGATGGAGAACTTATGTACAATTGATTTCTATTGAACCATTGAGTTGAAAGAGTCCCAAAAAGCCTTGTTGTAGGGCTTGTTGACAAAATATTCCCGCTGAGTCAGCATATTCGGGTGAATTGTTTCGATTACTGATGGCAATAAATATGTTTGATATACAAAGGTTTGCTTGTTGCCGGTTTCTTTGTTCAGCCAAACATTCTGGCGGGTGGCTTTCGTAAATCCCAGGGTATACTTGTTTCCGTTTTTCCGGTAGGAGGTGGTGAAATTATAATGAATCTCGACTGGTTTTAAATTAGACTTTCCGGTGACGGCGAACGAGCGTCCCTGGCGGCTGTAATTGGAAGCTGTTACCCAGGTTTCGTTTTTCACCACCGCATAATTCTTCTTGCTGATGTAAATTTTTCCTTTGTAGGCGGTGACATAAAAGTCGCCGGTGTGACTAATGTCCGGATGATTCAGCGTGTAATTGATTACCCAGATGGAGTCGCCGTCAAGTTGAGTTACCTGGTCGAGCGTCAAATCGTAGTCATGAAGAAATTTGTTGTTCAGAATTCCCGAGCTGTTCCGGACAATGTCGTAGCTCAGCAATTCATCCATTTGAGTCATTCCGTCGGCCAGTGAAGAAACCGGGAAGTTCGTCCGGACTTCCATGAACCGGTAGTTGATGTCTTTTTGTTCCTGGGCCGGCGTTTCTTTTACATAGCCGGTTTTATCGGAGATTTCCACTGCCGCTTCGCGGTGATGGATTAACTTTCCGTTTTCGGTAATGTCGTTCCGGTAGTATGCCTGTGAACTCAAGGGGCCCAGCAGGTAGTTGTCGCTGATCTTTTGAGAAGCTTCCCGCAGAATGCGATAGAGAACCAGCGACTGTGCGCTGATGTCGACATCCTCGATTTTGTATGATTGAGGTTCCATTTTCAGGACAATGGATTCGCCTGAATTGATAGAGCTGACAGCTTTCTTTACCGTTTCGTAGCCTACTGCCGAAGCGTAAAGGTAACCGCTTTTCTCCGATGCCGGAACATTGAATTCAAACTGTCCCGAGGCGTTACTGGCCGAACCAAGGAACGTTCCTTCAATTCCAATATTGGCATACTGAACCGGTTTGCCGGTGGCATTGTCAATCACAATACCTTTGATGGTTTCTGTTTTATTCTGTGCAAACAATATTCCCGGAAGGAAAAAGGCAATAACAAGGGCGGCTATTTTGTGTCTCATTCTGTCGGTGTTTAAATATTCTGTTGGTGCAATCGTCTTTCTTTTTGTCAAATCATGCTTCTCAGCCGGAGGCATCGAATCTCGTAAAGATAAACATTTCGGTATGCTTACGGTTTAATTTTGAAAAGGAAAGCATCTTTAATTTCCTATATTTGTTAGGTCATAAACATTAATGCTGAGACATGAAATACCGCCAACTTAGTCTTTTCATCGGTCTGGCAGTGGTAATGCTGCTGGGACATTCGTGTGTGTCGAAAAAGAAATACCTCGAAATGGAACAGGGCAAAATCAGAGCTGCCAACCGCGTAATTGCCTTAACGGCCACCGTCGATTCGCTAAATCATCTGACCGGCGATATCCGCTCCGAGTTCAATACCATGCAGAATAAGTTGCGAATGAGCAATGCCGTGAAAGATACCTACATTGATTCGCTGAATGTCGCCATTGACAAATTATCGTCGAATGTGGCGAAAACCAATGCCGATATGTCGGATAAAATCTATGCGTTCGAAACGGAGAAACGACAGTTGAAAGCAGCCCTTGCGCAACGCGATAAGCAGATTGATGAGTTGAACGATGAAATCAAGTCGGGAGAAGCGCGGATTAAAGAATTGAATAAAGAATTGAGTGATTTACGGTTTGATTTAAGTAACCAGAAAGACGCTACTACGGCGAAGGCAAATCAAATGGAAGTGGTCCAGAATCAGTTGAGCGAAGCAAAAGCTGAGCTGAAGAAAACGCAGTCGAAAATTGCTTCGATGCAAAGTGAGATGGATAAGAAAGATGCCGAATTACATAAGTTGCACAACAATGTGAAGTTGCTTAAAAGCGAACTGGCAAAATAATATTCCCGGTTACCCGGAAAAACAGAGCCCCTTTAGCGAGGGGCTTTTTTTATTACCCGATTTGTGGCAGGCTAATACCGGTAATTTTCCGATACAGGTCAAGAGCAAACGGGTCGGTCATGCCGGAAACAAAGTCGACTACCGATTGGATTTTCCCGTAGGTCGAGTGCTCATCGTTGCGGTATTGTTCTGGAATGATGGAGAGCAATTTCTTCGACAGTGGGTTCTTTTCGTGCATAATCGCCTGGGTGAATTCGTCCATCAACGTTCCGAGAATTTTGTAACCGGCAATCTCAATTTGTACCACCGAACGCTCACTGTAAATCCGGCTTACCGAAACTTTTTTGATGTTGTCCATCGCTTCCGCGGAAGTGCCGGCCAGGCGTTTGAAAAGCGAACCGTCAAAATTTCCGGCTAAAATAATATCGTGGTTTTCCATGAAAATGGTGGCACATTCCCGAACCAATCGTCCGATGACGGTTGCGCGGAGGTACGCTATTCGTTCGTTGCGATCGGTTACCGTTTTGAAATTCCGCTGGATGGATTCCCGCGTCTTTTTATCTTCTTCGGAAGAAAAGAAAGCCATCAACAAATCTTCCGTCTCTTCGTAGGTCAGAATTTTCAGCTTGTGCGCATCTTCCACATCCATTACCTGGTAGCAGATATCGTCGGCTGCTTCTACGAGGTACACCAACGGATGGCGTGCAAACTTTCCCGGTGCATTCTGGCTTTCGGGTAACCCTAATTCGCCAATGATTTTTTGGAAGGTCTCCTTTTCGCTCTGGAAATAACCGAACTTTTGTTTCCCCCCGGCCATATGCGAAGGGTAGGGATATTTGATAATGGATGCCAGCGTGGTGTACGTGAGGGCAAAACCTCCGGCACGGCGACCTTTAAACTGGTGACTCAAAATACGGAACGCGTTGGCATTTCCTTCAAAAAGCGTCAGGTCGTGCCACTCTTCCGATGTCATCTCTTCACGGTAGTTGATGCCTTGTCCGTCAGTGAAGTAATTGGCAATGGCCGATTCGCCCGAATGACCGAAAGGCGGATTGCCCAAGTCGTGTGCCAGGCAGGCCGACGATACGATGGAACCAATCTCCGGGAGCAGTTCCTTATGCCCGATGTCCGGTCGTTTTTCCAATTCGGTGGCGACCATGTTTCCCAGCGAGCGGCCTACGCTGGCTACTTCCAGCGAGTGCGTCAGTCGGTTGTGCACAAAAATGCTTCCCGGTAGGGGAAAGACCTGTGTTTTATCCTGAAGACGGCGAAAAGGAGAGGAGAAGATAATGCGGTCGTAATCGCGCTGAAATTGTGAACGGGCATCGTGAATTTCGTTGGTATGTCTTTCCTCAAGTCCCAGGCGTTTCGCCGAAAGTAACTGGTCCCACTGCATCATTTGGCTGACAATTTAAAATTAAGACGATAAAGTTCTCTGTTTTTTCGTAAACCCCCAATCAATTGTTGAAAAAACGGGGATGGTACTTTGTTAGCTCCTTTTCCATCGCTTTTGCATCGGGGAAGAAGCGTTGCATCGTTGCTTTGAATTCTGGTCCGTGATTGGGAATAACAGTATGCACCAGCTCATGCACAATCACCAAATCGATGAACGGATCGGGCAGACGCATCAGGTGGAGGTTCAGATTGATGTTGCCTAAACTCGAGCAGCTGCCCCAGTTGCTTTTATTGTTTTTGATGAAAACCTGTTTGTAGCGGAAGCTCAGTTGCTCAGCCAACTCTTTGGTTCGTTTGGGCAGGTATTGTTTGGCTTCCTTGCGCAATTGCTCGGTCAGGACGCGAACAATGGTTTGTTGCAATGCCGGCTTTTCGGGCGACCGGTTTTCCGGAAGTTCGAGAATGCAACGGTTTCCCGGGAAGGAAATAACTAATCGGTTATCGGTTCGTTTCGATACGGCCAGCTCGTAGGTCCGGTTTCGGGTTTGGAACAACACACCCGGTTGAAACGAATTCTGCCGCGGAGGATTATCCTGATAGTGTGCCAGCGTATCGAGAATCCACTCTTTTCGATTCAGTAAAAAGGAGATGCCCGATTCGTAAGTCGTGTACCAGGGCATACTTACACGCACTTCACCGGAAGGTTTAACGGTAATGCGCATCTGCTTCGACCGTTTGTTCTTGACCAGCTTTACCTCTCCGATGCCTTCAACCGAAATCCATTTCTCTCTCATATTCGTCCTAAGCTTCAGCTTTTTTCGGAGCATGCCGGCGTTTGAAACTGCGTCGAATCCATCCCGGTAAAATCACCGCTCCGATGAAAAGATACGGATAGTAACTCACAAAACGCCAAATGATGGCCATGAGACTGGCGAATCCCTGAGGAATAAATACATCCATGTATTGCAGGAAGACGACTTCGGAAAAACCGGTTCCACCAGGAGTAGGCATTACCATCATCATAATCCACATAATAAGCTGGCGGGCAAAGATGTGAATCTGTTCCCCGATGGAAACGATATCCTGGTTGAGCTGTCCTTTTAATCCGAAGAACAGAGCCAGGATGAGGAAGTTGGCTACCCAGTAACGTGATGTCCAGGAGAAAAAAGTAGCCGTGAAACTTTTTGCCCAGAAAGAAAAGGGCTTGGCTGTCAACTCTTTTGAGGCCATGGCAATTTCGTCGCCCGAGTCCAGTGCATCTTGTTGCCAGCGCTTCAGGAAAGGCAACCGGAAGACAATAGCAATCAGTTTTTTAATGGCTCTGGGATTGATAAACAGTCCGTAACTGACTAATGAAATAATCACCAGTTTGACACCGTAACCGGCGATGGCAAACCAGAAAAACTGGTTGTGAAAAATCGAAGATGGATCGCCGGGAGTTGTTTCAAAAAGCTGCTGCCATCCACCCAACCAGATGATCAGAGGGAACATGAGGATGAAATAGAGTTCATCGAGAAAAAAGGTGGCCAGCACAATGGCTGAGCCTTTTCCGATGGAAAGCCCTTCTTTATATAGAAACAGTAATGCGACCGATGTTCCGCCAATGGCTGAAGGCGTAACCGCTGATGCAAATTCCCAGAGAAAAGTGATTCGAACCGACTGAATAATCGAAAGTTGCTTGTCGGAAAGAATGCGCAGGCGGATAATGTAGCTGATGTCCCGCATGAGTACCATGGCCAGAACTGCCAGCAGCCAGCCTACCGTCTGACGGTTGAAATGCAGGTCAGATAAGGATGGAGGAGTTTCTTCCACCGCCACGATATAAATTCCCACCGCCACACTGATGATGAGTGGAATGATAACTCTCGATGGATGAACCTCTTTTAATATTTTATGCTGGTCTTTTCTCATGAAATGTCAGGCGAGGTTTTAGTTTTGGAAAGGGTTAAATGTTAAATAAAATATAGGTTTGCAGTAGGTTTTTACTAACAAAAGCTCTAAATTATTGTTTAGGAATACAGGATTATAATTTTATAACCTGCAAAAACCTTCTAAATTATGGGCAAAAATAAGAAAATTGAAGTTTTCGGAACGTTGTCGAAGAGCGAAACTTTATTTACCATCTCCGACAAAACGGTTCCAGGAACGCTGGTTTTTGAGTCATTCCAACCTTTTCCCGGCTACTACAACGAAGTTCCTAACGAAGCCAAACCTGTGTACCTCTACATTGGCTTGGAAAAAGATTACGAAGTCTTCGAAGTATCAAGAGCATTTCAACATATTAAAAAGACGAAAGGCTGGAATTTTGAAGCTGCCTGCGCATCCGTAAAAATCTACAACAAAACGTTTCATACGCTGCGTTTACGTCACCTCGACAGCTACGACGATATTAAACCGATTCAGGAAGCGTTCGCCGAACTGGGAATTAAACCCAAAACAATTACCGGAAAGTGGAAACAGGAGGAGGGCATCATTACCCTGAAAAAGAACTTCTGTATTCAGAAAGTGGCCAAAGGGATTTTCATGGACTGCTCGGAAGATTACCATGCCTATATCCTTTTACCAAAGTATATGACATCTGAAGAGTTTAATGAATACAACCAGCAGGTGATCTACAATTGGTTTGGCAGCAAGTTCGACTCGGCCAAAGGGGCGTTTTACTATAAATTCAAACTACGCGAGATGGTGCGGATTTATTCGAAGAAACTGGACTTAAACTACCTGGAGGATCTTCAGAAACTATATCTATCGAAGATCAAATAGGTAGTGAGTTGGGGGAAACAAAAAGCCTGGCTCACTGAACCAGGCTTTTTATGTTTGGTGGAGACGGCGGGGCTCGAACCCGCGACCTCTTGACTGCCAGTCAAACGCTCTAGCCAACTGAGCTACGCCCCCAAACGATGCGGAGCAAAAATACAATTTTTTTAAAAGAAACAAATATTAACGCGCAAAATTGGAACTTTTTTGTGTTTCTTTCGAAAAAATAGGTAGGAAGTCGAGTTTAAAGAGAAAAAGGAGGTGTTTGAAACATTTCAAAATTGAGATTAAAAAACTTTGAATTGTAGATTATTTTTTATCTTTAAACCCTCGAAAAAAGAAGAAAAATTTAACTCGGAAATAACTTAAAACTATGGAACCGAAGAAATCACCCAAAGCGGATCTTGAAAACAAGAGGGGTATCTTCGTTCAACTTGGGCTGGTAATTTCTCTGGGTTTGGTACTCCTGGCTTTCAATTGGAACAGCCAAATTAAGGAGGCTGACAATCTGGGACAGGTACAGGCTCAAGATGTAGAAGACGAAATGATCCCGATTACGCGGCCGGAAGAAGTTAAACCGCCGCCACCACCTCCACCACCACAGGTTGTAGAGGTACTTAATATTGTGGATAACAACGCGGATATTGACGACGAACTGCAGATTGAAGATACAGAAGCCGACGATAACACGGTGGTTAATGTAGCTCCGATTCAACAGCAGGAAGAAGAAAAAACCGACGAACAACAGGTATTCTTCATCGTGGAAGATATGCCGGAGTTCCCGGGTGGTGATTTGGCACTGCGTAAGTACATTGCCAACGCTATCAAATATCCGGTTATCGCACAGGAAAACGGTATTCAGGGTAAAGTGTATGTGAACTTTGTTGTTAACACAGATGGTTCAGTAACCGATGCAAAAATTGCACGTGGTGTTGACCCGTCACTTGACAAAGAAGCATTGCGCGTGATTAACTCACTTCCGAAATGGAAGCCGGGTAAACAGCGTGGTAAGCCGGTTCGCGTATCATTTACTGTACCGATTAACTTTGTATTGCAGTAAAGAATTTGCAAACAAAATAAAAAGATCCCGGCCGTTGTGCCGGGATTTTTTTTGTCTGAATTATTTACTTTTGCACCATGGCAGAACCCTATATTACAGCACAAGAGAAAGAAAAAGCAGTGCTCGTCGGCCTGATACACTCGAAGCAGGACGAAAGGCAGGCAAAAGAATATCTGGATGAACTGGATTTTCTGGCCGATACAGCCGGCGCAGAAGTTCTGGGACAATTTTTTCAACGCCTGGAGGTGCCCAATCCAGCTACGTTTGTAGGTCCTGGCAAATTGCAGGAGATCATCGACTTCGTGAAAGTTCACGATATCGATGTCGTTATTTTTGATGATGAATTGTCGCCAACCCAGCTGCGAAATATTGAGCGGGCCATCAACCGGAAGATTCTCGATCGTACGAACCTGATTCTGGACATTTTTGCCCGCAGAGCGCAGACAGCGCACGCCAAAACGCAGGTGGAACTGGCGCAATATCAATATATGCTACCCCGGTTGACCCGGATGTGGACTCACCTTGAACGTCAGCGCGGTGGTATCGGGTTACGTGGTCCGGGTGAAACACAGATTGAGACCGACCGTCGTATCATTCTGGACAAGATTGCCCGGCTGAAAGCGCAACTGGAACGTATTGATAAGCAGAAAGCCACACAGCGGAAGAACCGTGGGAAAATGGTTCGTGTGGCGCTGGTGGGGTATACCAATGTAGGAAAATCGACCATCATGAACATGCTCAGCAAATCGGATGTGTTTGCCGAGAACAAACTGTTTGCAACCCTCGATACAACTGTGCGTAAAGTGGTGGTTGGCAATCTGCCGTTCTTGCTGGCCGACACGGTTGGTTTTATCCGGAAGTTACCACACAACCTGGTCGAATCGTTTAAGTCAACATTGGACGAGACCCGTGAAGCCGACATTCTTTTGCATGTAGTCGACATTTCGCATCCCGGTTTTGAAGAGCAAATCGAAGTAGTGGATGAGACACTGGCGGAGATTGGCGCTGCCGATAAGACCAAATTTTATGTTTTCAATAAAATTGATGCCTTTTCTTACGTCGAGAAAGAAGAAGATGATTTGAGTCCGGTTACCCGCGAAAACCTGACATTAGCAGACTGGCAACATTCGTGGATGGCCAAACACCAGGGAGGCTCTATTTTTATTTCCGCCAAGGAGCGGGAAAATGTGGAAGAGTTTAAGAAATTGCTCTATGAAGAAGTAAGGAAAATTCACGTTACCCGTTTTCCGTATAACGATTTTCTCTACGATTACTACCCGGAAGAGGACGAATAGTAGTCAATTCAACAAAAGCATAAAAAAAGAGGATAATCTCACCGGAACAGAATGGGTGAGTTATCCTCATTTTCACTAACTAAAACTAAGCTTAATGCCGTCAGAAATCATGTAAAATTCATGGTCCCTCCGGTCATAGCCGACTCGCTAACTAAACTATTTGAACTGAACTGCTTTCGAAGAAGCGCCGTCCGTCGTTTTCACCAATTCTTTCAGGTTGGGAATCGATGTATTCACGACAGAAATATCTTTTGTGTCACCGGATGTTTCAATGAAAACCTTCGCTGCTTTGGGCATGTAGCCATTGTCGATGGTCACATCTCTGCCATTGGTGATTTTGTAAACGGGTCCTTTCTGAATATCGGTTTTAACATTTTTCAGTGTAATCCGGTCGACGTTGGTCATATCAGCACCATATTTTGCCTTGATCCAAACATTCTCAAGGTGAATATCCTGAAGGGGAGAATGAGGCAATGCCGAAACGTAAATGGACTGTTTGGCACCGAGGCAGTAAACGTTCGAGATGTAATAATTACGGAAAACCGGGATGTCATGCACTGCGAGATCATTGCTGTCGTCACGCTTGGTTCCGGCCGGAACATTCTGGTAAAAGGTATTGAATGAGATGGCGGGACCTTTAATGCCGGTCATGTAAACATCTTTGATGTAGATATTTTCCACGATACCACCTTTCCCTGCGGTGCTTTTCATCCGGATGCCGATGTCGGTTCCAACAAAGTTGCAGTCGTTGACAAACACGTTGCGTACGTTACCGTTGGTATTGCTTCCTACCACAAAACCTCCGTGAGCATGGTAAACATTACAGCCGGCAATCAGAACATTTTCCACATTGTACGTCCCAGATTCCGGGCCGTCACCGCTTGATTTCATACAAATACCATCGTCGCCAACGTTGACGTTACATTGGTAAATCACGACATTCTTGCTGGCGCTGATATCGATTCCGTCGCCGTTTTGCGACCACCAGTCGTTGAAGACATTGGCGTGCCGGATGGTTACGTTTTCGCAATTATTCGGGTAAACCACAAATTTCGGAGAGTTCCTCAGCGTAATGTCTTCGATAAGAAGATTCTTGCACCCCACCAGGTAAACCATGTACGGACGCATGTAATCGCGTGCCGGCAGGTAATCCATCGGGCCGGGTTTATCCACCTTCTTTTTCATTTCTTTCAGGTATTGTTTCCCATTAATGGCTTCCTTGCTTGGCCACCATAGTTTACCATCTTCGCTGACCACTCCGCCCGACTTGACCAGGTCTTTCCACTGGTCATCCGTCATTTTGGCTCTTTTCACCGGGCGCCAGGTTTCGCCGGCTCCGTCGATGATTCCTTTACCGGTGATGGCGATATTTTTCAGCTTATAACCATAAATAGGCGAAGCTGTGACATACCGGCTACTGCTGGCTGATGCTTTCACCATGGGGTATTGCGTATGGTCCGAAGTAAACTGTACCAGAGCTCCGCGTTCCACGTGCAGATTCACGTTGCTTTTCATCTGAATGGGACCGGTAATCCAAAGTCCCGGAGGAACAACCACTTTTCCGCCACCGGCTGCATTACAGGCATTAATGGCAGCGGCAAAAGCCTGTGTGTTGAGGGTTTGTCCGTCGCCAACCGCTCCAAATTCCGTGACATCGAAAATCTTGTTGGGAAACTTGGGAACCGTTACCTCAGGCATAATAAAAGGAGTCTTCTTCATGTAATAATCCAGTGACCGCTCCTTGGCCTGACCATTGACATGGGAAAACAGTACAATGATTACCAAGGCCAAAAGTTTGGTAATGATATTGTTGTGCGTTTTTCTCATCGTTTTGATATTTTCAGGTTAATACTCTTCGTATTGTTTAGCAAAGCATGAAATATGCAACTTTCCGCTTTAATTTATTTTTTTACTTCATCCAACAGGTAATTCACCAGGTTGTGGGCTGCCTTCCTGTTTTCGAACGATTTGGGCAACCGGCTGTTCCCGATGTATTCGTTGTACAGCCAGGGATCGCCAACAGCCAGTACCTTTCCTTTCCCAAAGGTTGTTTCGGCCATTAAAATATCCTTTCCATCGGTTAAAACCGGATGTGAAGACTGACTAACCTTAATTCCGGCGACCTCTTTCATATAAATCTTCTTCACCCCTTTAAACAGCGGATGGTCGGGCAGGTTGGTCTCGGCACCCATTTCCCATTTGTGGTTAATAACCGGATTGAGTGTTTCCGGAATGAAATGAATGCCGAATGCGCCAGCCAGCTGGTTCAAATGTGTGAACTCGCAATTGGGCCCGTCATTGGCCATCAGTAGTAGCACTCCTCCATTTTTCACCCATTTGGTAATCGATTGAATATCTTCTTTCGAGATATAATTCGGATGCGGGTTTTCCGATGTCGTATCCGGATCGACGATGATGTACACATCCAAATAGCCGAGCACAGCAGGAGTCGGAGCCTGACCAATCGTTCTCAGTTCAGCCCCTTTGGCTTTGAAGATATCGCCCAGTTGTGAATATCCACTATTCAACGTATCGGTCCAGGTGTAATGGTACAGTTTGCCGGCTTTGTTGTGCTCGCGATTGAACCAGTTGTCGAGTCCGACTACCGGACGCTGTTCGACCACGTGCTTAGACAATCCCAGCGAAAGCTTCTTCAATGCCTGTGCTGCCAACGACGCGACTGCCTGGGCACCTTTCACTTTCAGGTGTGTATCGTCGTGTCGCCCCTCGGGGTAACGTTTCGTCGGAGGCGTCCAATCATACAGCTCTTTGGCTTTTTCAGGACCCATTGTTTGAATGATCTTCCGCGTCAGCTTCTCCATGTCTATTAGTGGAACATCCAGCTGTTTGGCCACTTTTCGCACAGCTACGGGGTAATCTTTGTGCGTATCGAGTAACTTTCCTTTCGCATCGAATTTTCGGCGCACGATGGGAGTGAGGAGAATCGGTGTCGCTCCTTTTTCCCGGCTTTCGGTAACGAATTTCTTCAGATTATCGGAGTAACTACCAAATGGCACGGTATAACGAGTGCTGTCCTTTATCTTTTCATCGTTGTGTCCAAACTGAATGAAGACGTAATCACCCGGTTTCAGGCTGTCGAGGACGACCTTCCAACGGCCCTCGTCGATGAAACTCTTGGTGCTTCTTCCGTTCCTTGCATGGTTATGGATTTTCACCCCGTCGTCGAAAAACTGGTGCAAAACTTGTCCCCATCCGGTTTCCGGAAATACTTCCGCTTTTTTGTTGGCCATGGTCGAATCGCCGATAGTCCAAAGCTGAATAGTATCCTTCCGGGCAGAATTGCCCATCCAAATCAGGGAGATTAATATGGCTATGATTTTAATGTTCATAACATTCGGTTTTTTCCGGTACGACTGTTTACTCTGCGATTTTCACTTTGGCTGCATCCACATTTTTACCAAGAACATACAAATTGCTTGCCTTGGTTCCGGGAACCAGCTGAATATCCGTTTTTCCTGTTCTTTTGCCGTCGACGGTAATCAGCGGTTTATCAGACGAAGACAATTGCAGGCCGGAGATGGAAACATTTTTCGAGTTATAGAACGACGCAGCCGGGAAGCGGGTTGTTTTCAATTTCAGATTTTTGATCTTCACGTTATCGGCATCCATGCAGAATAAACCATTTTTGGCTTCCATGGTCAGGTTTTCCATCGTCACGTTCTCCAGGTTCATTTCGGGAAGCCCCTGCAGATAAATTGCCTGTTGGGCGCCACGGCAGTTGATATTTTTGATGCTGATATCTTTGAACTGCGGCGTTTCAACCGTCACCTTCGGAATTACTTCATCGATTTTGGATTCGTCCTTTTTGTTCTTCATGATTTCAGAAACCGACATTCCGTTGTAATAGAGGTTGAAAGAGATAGCGTTGCTCGGGATGTCAATCATGTTGATGTTGGAGATGTAGATTTTTTCGACAACACCGCCACGTCCGCGATTACTTTTGAAGCGCAGTCCGGCATCGGTACCAATGAAGGTACAGTCGGAAACGTGCATATTCTTCACACCGCCCGACATTTCGCTACCAACGGTTACGCCACCGTGCCCGTGGAAAACGGTACAGTTCTTCACGATCAGGTTTTCGGTGGGCATGTTGCGTTTCCGTCCGTCGGCATCTTTACCCGATTTGATGCAAATAGCGTCGTCGCCTACATCGAAAGTACAGTTATATACGGCGCTGTTTTTACACGATTCAATATCGATGCCATCGCCGTTTTGTGAATACCAGGGATTGCGTACATCCACATTTCGTACCGTCAGGTTTTCACACATCAGTGGATGAAGGCACCATGCAGGTGAATTCTGGAATACCGGGCCGTCGAGCAATACGTTTTTGCAGCTAACCAGACTAACCATTACCGGACGCAAGAAGTCTCGGATAGATTCGAATTGAGCCATGGTGGTGAAGTCTCTGGGAACATTCATATCACTCAGCTCAGCGCCTTTTTCAAAGCTTTTGGAAGGATACCAGGTTTCTCCGTCTTTGCTGACGATGCCACCCGAAGCGACCAGTTTTTTCCACTGCGAGTTGGTGAGCTTGCTTTTTTTCACCTGGCGCCACGCATCGCCCGAGCCATCGAAAACGCCTTCACCGGTGAAAGCGATGTTTTCCAGGTTTTTCCCATAAATGGGAGACAGGCACCGAACTGTATTGAGGCCTTCGAAACTGGTTTTGATGAGCGGGTACAAGTCTTTGTTATCGCTGAAGATCACCAATGCACCAGTCTCGGCGTGAATGTTGATATTGCTTTTCAACCGAATGGGGCCTGTCAGCCAGATTCCTTCCGGGATAACCACCGTACCGCCACCGTTTTTGGCTACATCGTTAATCGCTTCGGCGAAAGCCTTCGTATTCAATTTCTGACCATCGCCAACGGCTCCAAAATCGGTTATCGAAACCTTGTAATCGGGAAATGTGGGAACCGTAATATGCGGCATCTGGAACTCCAGCCCATCATAAATGTTGTCTGACTCCACCTTGGGTGCTGGTTTTTCGCTACAGGCAAAAAGTCCTGCCAAAACCAGTAGTAAACTCGCTCTCATAAAACCAGCAATCATTCGCTTCTTCATCGTTTTTATCTTAGTTCAGTTTGTTACTATTCAATTGCTTCAGGCCTTCAAATACCATTCGGGCCACCTCTCGTGCTCCGGCCGGCTGAAAATGGGTGTTATCGTGTTGTCCGTCAGGATAGGCTTCATAAACTCCGGCCGGGAGGTTCATGAAATAGTTTTCAGTCACATAATCCTTACCCTTCCGGGAGAAGAAATCCATGGAACGTTGATTCAGGTCAATCAGGTCGACGTGAAGTTCTTTTGCCACCTCTTTCATCGCATCCGGATAACCACCATGAACATTTTCCAGATGCCCGTCAACCCACGGATAATTCCGGGCCACCGGAGTAATCAGAATCGGTGTTCCTCCTTTTTCGCGGGTTTGATTTACGAAGAGGCGCAGGAATTCGGCATAGCCCTGAAGGTTGACATATCGTGCGGGTTTGTTTTTCGAAGCATCGTTATGTCCGAACTGCATCAAAACCAGGTCGCCCGGTTGAATTTGGTTATAGACTTCGCGCCAGCGTCCTTCCTGGAAGAAAGTCCGGGTGCTACGTCCGCCTTTGGCCCGGTCGTCAACCACCACGCTGTCGGCATCAATTAAGTGGTCAACCTGTTTCAGGCTGTCCTTTGCCAGGAAAGGTTGAAAGACCTGTCCCCAGCCGGTAATCGGAAACCGTTTGCCCGGATAATCTTTTTCCAGGGCGTAGTTGGCCACTGTGGAATCACCAATAATCCAAACCTTACAGACTTTTTCCTTTTCCTGCTCTTTCTTTTTCCCGGAACATGCGTTTGTTACCGGTAGCAGCACAAGGAGCAGCAGAAGGATTTCAAATTTCAGTTTTCTTCTTCCTGACATATTATTTCTCAATTTTTTCAATTCGGAACCAGTCGACATCGGCGTTGCCGGCATCGTTTATTTTCCCGTTTCGTAAGGCGAAAAGGCCTACTTTGGCACCAATCCATCTTCCGGGAACGGCATGGAATTTTCCCCCTGCCTCGGTGAATTTCTTACCATCGGCGCTAAAGCTGAAACTACAAACAGCGCCTTCGCGAACTTTTACCCTGAAGTACACCGTTTGGCCAGTAAATTTTTGTTGGAAAATTTCCTTTTCAGGATTCCCTTTCCGGGCATCGTGACAGGTGACCGTTTTCACCAACAGTTGTTTGTTTTCCTGCTCAAGTTTGATGTATTGGTAATCTTCGCCCATAACAACGAGTCCCACTTCTTCACCTTCGAAGCGATTATGGAACGTCAATTTGGTGGTGACCATAAACTCCTCAGCGGGAAATTTCTGCAGCAGCAGATTGGGAACCGACCAGAGATTCACAAAGCCATCCGGTTTGGGAATACAGTTTAACCGATAGAAACCCAGTCTTCCGGAAGGAAAACCCCACGTAACCTGCGGATTGGCATGCCATTGCCACTGAAGTCCCAGCTTCGGTTTGTTGAATTCGTCACTTTCGGGCGGCGTTACGATTGGATAAGTGCGACCAACGTCGGGCTTTCTCCATGTCAGCACCGGTTCGCCAACTCCATCACCATTTTTATCGACGCCAATTACCGGCCAATCGTTCTTCCAGGTCATCGGTTCCAGCAATACATCGCGACCGTAAGCCTCTTTATCCTGAAAATGAAGGAACCAACTTCGTCCGTCGGGAGTTTCCACCCAGGCACCCTGATGAGGCCCGTTGATTGCGGTTGAACCTTGCGCCATTACCATTTTTCGCTCGTAGGGGCCAAATACATTTTTCGAACGCAAAACAATCTGCCAGCCAGTGGGTACACCGCCGGCCGGAGCGAAGATGTAGTAATAGCCGTGGCGTTTATAGAATTTCGGGCCTTCCACTGTCGGATCGTTTTTGTGCCCGTCATAAACCATCACTTCGTTTCCGATTAATCCGGTTCCGTCAGGCTTCATCCGGCTGACCATCAATACACTTTTCACGCCGGCGCGACTTCCCGCGAAAGCGTGAACCAGGTAAGCTTTGCCATCATCGTCCCAAAGAGGAGACGGGTCGATCAGTCCTTTCCCGACTTTGATTAGCAGCGGTTCCGACCAGGGCCCTTTTGGATTTTGGGCTTTGATCATATAAATCCCGTAGTCCGGATCGGGGTAGAAGATGTAGTATTCGCCATCGTGGTAACGGATGCAGGGAGCCCACACGCCGTTGCCATGTTGCGGTTTATCGTAAACATCGAAAGGAGGTTGCTTAGGCAGCGCGTATCCAATCAAATTCCAGTTGACCAAATCCTTTGAATGGAGAATGGGCAGGCCGGGAATACAATTGAACGAGGAAGCTGTCATGTAGAAATCTGTACCAACGCGAATCGCATCCGGGTCGGAATAATCGGCATGCAAGACCGGATTTTTGTAAGTTCCGTCACCATTATCGGCTACCCACACTTTGGACACATAAAGACTTTCGGTCTTTTGTTGAGCCACGGAATGATTGATGTGGCCGGCTATGAGTAACAACCCCAGGAGTAATATTTTATTTCTTTTTTTCATGGTTGATGTCTGGTTCGTAGCCTCCTATCATTTCAGTTTCCAACTGTTCAATCCGAGGATATTTTCCACGGTATATTTCTGCGCCTGTTCATCGGTTAACTGATGCGACCACGAAACGCGTTGCGTTGTATCCGCTCCTGCGCCGGTGTTGTGATACTCGGCGTAGAAAGCCGTTTTGTAACGGTCGGTGTCGTGCCAGTTGCTCCAGCCTTCGGGGCGAATGAAGCCGCCCAGTTGGCAATTCATGAAAACGACGTTGGCATAAGCCCGCCATGGACGGCCCAGGTAAACATGGCCAATACCGGGAACTGCTTTTATTTTGCAATTCATGAAAACATACCCGAATGGATGACCTTTCGGAGTCCGGGCCGCTGTAATGAACGACTGTTTTTTGCACAGGATATTGCA
This sequence comes from Prolixibacter sp. DSM 2831, assembly GCF_056493735.1. Classification (NCBI taxonomy): domain Bacteria; kingdom Pseudomonadati; phylum Bacteroidota; class Bacteroidia; order Marinilabiliales; family Prolixibacteraceae; genus Prolixibacter; species Prolixibacter sp. DSM 2831. Next base: position 4,644,629 of record NZ_CM151379.1, on the reverse strand, counting down.
ATCCTGAAATACCGCCGTTGACGAACCGAATATGAAATCGGTAGTTCCTTCGATGTGACAGTTTTTGAAATACTGACGGGCGTTATCGCCTGCTGCGTATAGTGTATCCTGGTTGCCGACAATCCGGCAGTTTTTAAACACACATTGATCGCCTTCTACATCAAGAGCCACAGCTTGTCCACGCATACCTTCAGAATTCTCGATAGTGAGATTTTCCATCAGGATGTGGTTGCCCATAATTTTCAGGGTGGAGGACGTGAATGTGTTGATATCGCCTTTTCCGGAATAATCATCCCAGGTAATGATGGTATTTTTAGCGTCTTCACCGATAAAGTGAATATTCTGCTTGTCTGCTGGAACAACGACTTTCTCCTTGTAAATGCCCGCTTTGATATAGATAACTGTTGTTTCTTTCGAAGAAGAAGGCGCTGCGTTGATGGCTTCCTGCACGGTGGTATAATCACCCGAGCCGTCTGCAGCGACAATCATCCGCCTATCGTTGTTTCTGGAGCACGACCAGGCAATTGTACCAAGCACCAAAACAATAATTCCGAATAGTTGTATTTTCTTGTTCATGGTTGTCTCCTTTTTTATCGGTGTTTTTCCTTGAATGGTTGTCCGGGAATCCATCCCCTGAAAATATTCTCCAGCGTGTATTTTTGTCTTTCTTTTGGCGTCAGCTGGTGCGACCACGATACACGCATGTCGGGAGTTGCACCTGCTCCGGTGTTTTTGTATTCCACGTAAGTGACCGTTTTTTTAGCCTCTTTTTTATTCCAGTTGAACCAGCCTTCCGGTTTGATGACATCACTTAGTTTGCACTCGATGAAAGCGGTTTTAGCATAAGGTCTCCAGGGACGCCCCAGATATACAGAATGAGCCGGAGCGCTTCCCGAGATATTGCAGTGCAGGAATACAAATCCGAACGGCGTGTCTTTCATCGTACTGGCCGCCGTTACGTAACCCGGACTTTTGCAAAAGATATGGCAATGATCGAATACAGCGGTCGACCAGCCGAAGATGAAATCCACGGTTCCCTCGATGTAGCAGTTCTTATAGTACTGGCGACTGTTTTCCCCGTAAGGGTAAAGTGTATCCTGAAATCCGAGAAAACGGCAGTGATCGAAAAATATGCGGTCGCCTACAATGCGGACAGCAACCGCTTGCCCCACCGGACCAGCTGTGTTCCGGAAGGTGATATTCTTAGCGGTAAAATCGTTCCCGAAGATGTAAAAGCCGGATGAACCGGTCGTTCCCATTTCCTCACCGAAACGGTTTTTCTTCGATGCATAATCGTCGTATGTGATGATGGTGCTGTCTGCGCTTTCGCCGATAAACGTCACCTTGTTTTTGGAAGCCGGAAGAACCAATTTTTCCTTGTACACACCATTCTCAATGTAGATGGTGGTCGTTTGCTTGCGGAAATCGGGCACTGCATTGATGGCCGCCTGCACCGTTGTGAAATCGCCGTCTCCGTTTTTCGAAACCACAAAATCATAGCTGTCATTTGTCCTGGCGAATGACCATTGACAAACAACGCTGAAGATGGTGAGTATGAGAAGGCTTTTTCGGTTCATATGCTATGTTTTGCTTTCAGTAATTCAATATTTTTCGTGAATAAGCACGGTTTTGATCATCCCAAACCCGCACGATATAGACCCCTTTTGCCAGGGCCGGCAACTGAATGGTCAGTATTTGTTGAGCGGTATTGAATGTCTTGATTAGCGTTCCGGTGACTGAATACAGTTCTACTTTGACAATCGTACGGGTGTGGCGGATATCCAGCGTTTTCGTCCTTTGGTTGTGAACGACCTTCAACGGGTCGATATTTTTTTTTATTTCTCCGACAGCGGTTGCCACGCTTCCTTCGTTTTGCATGATACCGGCCACCAAACTGTTGAGGTAAACTTCCACGTTGGGATATTCACCATCGATGGTTGTTTTCTGTGCATCATTTGGATTATTGGGATCGAGGTTGTTGGCTTTTTCCCACTCGTCGGGCATGCCATCCTCATCAGAGTCAGCAGGCGCAGTGGTGGATTTCAACTCCGGCCATCCTTTAACAGCTGTTTGGGTATCGATAATTCCTCCCGTACTGCCGTTACCTCCATCGTTGTAAGTAGCAGTTCCTGTTCGGGTGTCGTGGACAATGCGTTTGTCGACGGTGTCACGGACCAGCGAGGCTCCGGCGTAGTTCAGTACATTTTCGTACGCCTCCTGTGCGGTGGTCGTTTTTACCGGTTCTACCGAGAATTCGTTTGCCGCTCTCACGTCACTGAGCGTAACATTGGGCGCATAAGTCGTAAATGAAGAATGCAGCGAAACGCCGGTCCAGTTGTTATTGGTTACGTTCGAGCTGTTTTCGACATAGTTGCCGGCGATATAGAAATGACCATACGTACCGGCTGGTTGCTGGTTGGAACCATCGTCAGCGTAGGGTTGCAGTATCCTGAACCGAACAGAAGAGGAAGTAGCTGGTCCCGATTTATAATAGTTGTTCACCATGTTGTAACTACCGCCTTCGCCTGCATAGGCACTGTTGTGTCCCCAATTGTAAATAACATTATTGCGGTAGTCGACCAATTCCTCATCGGGTTGGTTGGTGTACCGGCTTCCGCAGAAACGGGGATTGCGGCTGTCGTGATCGGCCAGCAGGTTGTGGTGAAAGGTGGCTTTCTCTCCACCCCAGATACCTCCATAGCCGTGGGAGCCTTTTTCATGGATGGAATTGCGAAGGCTCTCCGAAATAATGCACCACTGAAGGGTGAAGTTTTGGTTATCGTAAAACGAAACACATTCGTCAGTCGACCAGCTTGCCGAGCAATGGTCGATGATAATATTTTTATGGTTGCGACCGCCCAGAGCGTCGTCTTGCTTCTTGGCAGCATCACCCATGCGGAAACGCATGAAACGGATAATGACATTGTCGGCTTCAACGATTACGGGATAATCGCGCAGACAGATTCCATCACCCGGTGCCGTTTGTCCGGCAATGGTTACATCCGGTTTGGTAATCTTCAGGTCCGATTTTAATTGGATGGTACCTGAAATTTTGAATTCGATGATTCTGGGGCCCGATTGATACAGGGCATAGCGAAGTGTGCCGGGCGCGTAATCATCGCTTAGGCTGGTAACATAAATAACCTGGCCACCCCGTCCTCCGGTGGTGTACTTGCCATAGCCTTCAGCTCCGGGGAAAGCGGACAGATTATTGCTTTGGGCAAATGCCGATACCGTCCATAGTGATATCAGAAAGGATATAAAGATTAGTCGAATCAGTTTTTTCATCGTTTTCATTTGCCTCGTTCCAGTGGTATGACGTTCGTTTTATCGAACTCTTAACATCCGTAACGAATCGAAAAAATAGGGTTGGAAATTCTCGTCAACCTGGTGTCTGGAGCATTCTTTCCTGAAAGCTTACTTTTCCAGGTTTGGTATGAGATTCCGAAGCCCTGCTCAAGAATGCGCAGGAACTTCGGTTTTTATCTCATATCAGAACTAAATTGATTGTTTATTCCGACAGGAATAATTCAATCTATTCTTTTATTGGGCAGGAAGCCAGCGAGGATCACCTACCAGGTTGTCAATTAATGTTTGATTGCTGATGGTAAAGTCACCGTTTGCGGGGTCAGCATAACCCGGATCAACGTTGGTGTATGTGGTTGAATTATCAATCAATACAGTTCCGTCGACAGTGATGTAACCGTCAGCGTTGAAATAATTGTTATAGTTACAAGTGGGCTGCGAAGTAGCTGACTGGTTCGAGTATACTGAACTACCCATATCGGAGAACGAGTTGTACTCGGACGTGATTTGGTTTTGTGACCAACGAACGTAGAACAACCGCTTGGTAGACGACGTGCTGTTCATCACATCGTTCAGCGTACAGTGGCTAAGCACGATTATCGGTAAGTTGGTGCCGTCATCGTAGGTGTTGCCTTTGCTGTCACCATCCATACGGATGAAATCACGGGTATTCAGCGTTGCACAGTAATTAAATGTGCTGTTGGTTACCGTCAGGTGGGCTACGTACGATTTACGGAAGTCGAGGAAGTCACCTCCACTATTGTAAACATTGCTTACCTGGCAGTTATCAATCAGGATAGAATCGGTTTCAAACACACCACTCGATGCAGAAATGAACGATTTGTTGTAGGTATCGACGGTACAGCCTTTAATGATAAGTGAGTTGAGTGTTGCATTTACCAGGTCACTGCTGTACTGAATCGGTTCATCCAGGGTCTGATCCACGCCCGTTGAATCTGTATACGCGCCATTCAGAATTACACTATTCAATTCAACGTCTGCAGCTCCGTTCGTAATCACAAACTGATTGTGCAGTACTGGTGGGTCATACGGGAATACTGCCTTAATTGAGATTGATTTATCGATCGTTATATTTCCAGCCGAAGCGTTGTACTCTCCAGGATAAAGCGCGAGTACATCACCGTCTTTCGCAGCTGCAATCACTTTGCTCAGCGTATCGGTCGGATAAACAGCTGTTGCATTACCTATGTCGACCAGCGTGGTAAACTCAATGTTTCCGCGAACTTTGGTCCCATTGTAAAGAGTGACCGAGTAATGCGTCTGGTCTGATAAACCGGTAATGGTAGCTGCACCGGCTGCTTTTTCCTGGTCGGTTATCGGTCGGTTGATGTCGCCCGGGTTGATAACAAAGTTGGTAACGGCACTTCCGGCTGGCCATCTCAGCGTTACGCTGAGTGCATGGAGGTCGTTGTCAGCCAGTGTTTCGAAGATATTTTCCGGGTCGGTTTTGAAGGTAACCATGGCCCAATGCGATTCAGAGATGCTGTCGCTGATACCTTTCAACCTTGCTGAATAACGGGTATTTCCGTCGAATGTAGCACTAAATGGATTCTGCGCTGGTGTAATGGTATCCGTTCGGATGATGTTATCAAATACCAGGCTGTCTTCGCTGAATTGCACGACATATGCCTGGGCGTCGCCACGCTCGTCCCAGCTTAGCTCAGCGGTTGTCATGTTCCGTATTCTGACCTGAAAATTAAGGGGCGTGAATACCCGATCGAATTTCAGTTGGTCGATTACTGCCGGAATGTTATCCTCGCATGATACGAAGATCATGGAGAACAGTCCGATAATAATTGCTAATGTTATATGCTTGTTTTTCATGAAGTTCAAATTATTAATAACCATAGTCATTAGTTAATTTACCGTTGCTTGCATCAATAAATACCTGCCAGATGGGCCAGAATTGATGCTGGTCAGGATCCTGAGCGTAGATGGATTCCACTTTGCTATCGACCAGATTGGAAGGATCGGCCCAGCTGGTGTGGTAAGCGTAGTCGCCCGACTTGTCTTGAGTTTCGCCTCTGTTCAGACCATACATTTTCAGGGTTACGCCGTCATCAGCATAATCGTAGTAGATTTCAGAAGGAACGTCAGCATATTCGCCGGTTCTTGCCCGAAGGTTATACATTTTTGCTTTCGCCTCGTTCAGTTTGGTATCGAGTAGGTTCCAACGGATAAGCGACTGCTTTCTGATCATTTCGCCGGTGAACTCCAGCTTGTTTTCTTTCACGATAGCGTTAAACATGGCATCCTTGGTGGTCAAACCAGCGATATAGTTATCGACTTCGTCCGTCCATTCACTCTGCGGAAATGCTCTTTCGCGAATCATTTTCAGGTAAGGAGCAGCAGCAGAAGGTCCGTTCAACTCATTGGCTGCTTCGGCGGCCATCAGAATGACTTCAGCGTAACGCATGTAAATTTTGTTCACTCCGTCATCGTTGGTCGAAGTAACACGACGGTTAGTCATCCATTCGTAGCGATATTTACCGAAATACCAGGTATCGATATCAGACAGCTCTTGTTGAGCGATGCCAGTGTTCGGATCAGCCATTCCCCAGTAATAAGGAACACAGGTAACGTCACGACGGGTATCCTGACCATTGTAGTCATAGTACATGTAGGGAAGAGGGCCTGCCTGACCTCCCTTGGGCTGGCCGGTAAACTGGTCAGCACTCTTGTGGCGAACGGCGAAAGTGAAAAGCATACGGCCACGTCCGTCAGCAAAAGGTATTTCCCAAAGTGATTCGTTTCCGGCAGTAATAACATCGTTACAGTTATTCTTGAAAACGGTTTCGAAAGATGGTTGCAGGTGAACGGTTCCACTGTTGATTACATCCTGGCATTCCTGTAACGCCAGTGTGTACATTTTATCAACCGATAAATCGGGATCAGTACTTCTGTGAATACCATCTGGGTATTGTGAATATCCGGAAGCAACCATGCAGAGACGGGCCCGGAAACCTTTTACAAATGCTTTGCTTACGTGTTCCACATCGCTGGTAGCGCTGCTTTCGTTTGGCCAAGCAACCAGTTTCTCAGCTTCGCCGAGGTCGGCAATCAGCTTTTTGTAAATAGAATCACGACTGGTTTTGGGCAAATAAAGCGTAGCTGTGGTGATTGGTTCGAAACGTGCAGGAACGTCACCCCAGGCTTTCAGCAGGTCTGAATAATAGACAGCCCGCAAAGTCAATGCTTCACCGAGCAGTTGTCCCATGTCGTTTCCCGGCTGCGGATCACCGTAGGTTTTAATACCCTTGATACACATGTTTGCCCTTTCGATACCTTCGTACATTTTCGCCCAGGCATTCCTGGTTTTATTCATTTGTGAGTTGGTGGGAGTGGCTGCGTAAACACACAAGTCAGCTTTCCCATCCGGGTATTTTTCCGAAGAATTGTACCATTCAATGTCGGTGTTCATCCCGTACCAGGGCAGAAAACGTCCGCGGTAGGAGTCAGTTTCTCCAAAGTCGATTTTGATACCATCGACAGCTGATTTGGCTAAATCATACGTCGAGAAGATAACCGATTCGTCCAGTGAAGATTTTGTAGGCGCATCGAGGTAGTCCTTGCTACAGGAGGTTACCGCGCCTGCCAAAAATATGGCTATGATATATATTAAGTTTTTCATATTCAATGTCATAAGTCGGATTAAAAATTAAGATTCAAACCAAATACGATTTGCCGGCTTCTCGGATATGCAGAGTAGTCAACACCCGGAGTAAGTGGTGTTTTACGACGGGTTGAAACTTCAGGATCGAAACCGGAATAGTTGGTCAACAGAAGGACGTTATAACCGGTAACGTAAAATCTCAGACTGTTGATGTTAAACCTGTTGGTCAGGTTCGACGGCAGGGTGTAACCCAGAGTAAGAGTGCTCAGACGAAGGAATGAACCATCTTCAACAGCCCAGTCGCTGAATACATATTGGCGCATGTAAGGAGACCACATGGTTGTATTGGCGTTCATTGTTTCCAGTGTTGCCGGGTCGGTCACCAGTCGTCCGGTAGACTTATCGATATTGGTCCAGCGTTTTCCATCAGCCATGATGTCGATCATGTTACGGTACTGGTAACGTTGCGATGCGGTAGTGTACTCAATTTTGTTGGCATTGTAGATGTCATTGCCATAACTCCAGTTGAATACAGCCGAAAGGTCGAAATTGTAAAGACGGCCGTTCAGGGTAAAACCACCGGTGTGTTTCGGATTGGCGTCACCAATAATGGTGCGGTCCTCAGAGTTTACAACGTTATCATTACCTGTGATGTTTTTCAGCTTCATGACACCGGGAGCAAGCGTTCCTACCACCTCAGAGGCATCTACTACACCATCTTTCAGTATCCATTGTCCGGCAGCAGCATCGTATCCCGAGAAGTCGGAAACGGTATAGCGTCCGTCGGAAACATAGCCGTACATTTCACCAACCGAACCACCAACGGCAATCCAGTAATCATTACCAATATCAGTTGAAGCCCAGCCTGATGATTCTCCGAAGTCATCCATTACACCGAGTGATTTGATCTTGTTGCGGTTGAAACTGATGTTGAAGCTGAGGTTCAGTCCGTAGTTTTTCTTGTTAAGAGCTGCCCAGTTCACCGAGAACTCCAAACCTTTGTTCTGGGTTTCCCCCATATTCCGGTACTGGTAATCGTATCCTGTTCCGGCAACGGGGAACCGAATCAGCAGGTCCTTGGTGTTGTTCAGGTATGCTTCGAATGATCCGTTCAAACGGCTATCGAACATAGCAAAGTCCAAACCGATGTTGCGGGTATAAGTTGTTTCCCATTTCAAATCGGGATTCGCCATAGTCTTGGACGGAGACCAATAGGTCGAAACCTGGTCAATCCATGCCGAGTTATGTGATTCGAACGACTGTATTAACTGTCCTGACGGAATGTTGTTGTTTCCGGCAGTACCGTAACTCAATCTCAGTTTCAGATCGCTCAGCCATGATTGGGTACCTTCCATAAATCCTTCCTGGGAAATCCTCCAGGCAAATGCAGCTGACGGGAAATATCCCCAACGATTGGCTTTGGAGAATTTACTGGAACCGTCGGCACGGAAAGTAGCTGATAAAATGTATTTGTTTTTGTAGTCGTAGTTCAGACGACCGAAGAACGAAAGCATTTTATCGTCGGGACTGTAGTAGTTGTCAATCGTATAGGGAGTACCTTGAGTTGTCAGTTTAAATGCCTCTTTTGAGGTAAACTGTTTGGGGTAACCCTGAATAACATTCGTGAGCGTCGCATTTTGTGTTTGAAGCAACTCTTCACCTACCAACACTTTCAGGCTATGGTCTTCGCCAAGAAGTTTCTTGAAGTCATAATTCAGGGTATTGGTATTTCTCAGGCGCTGACGCTTCTCATTTTCGAGCATCGCAGCCGGCTGCCCCTGGTAATCGGATGCCGGGACATTGTACACGTAGTAGGTGGTCAAACCATAGAAACGGTCGCTGGTATAGTCGTAAATGTCCAGTCCTACGTCCGATTTGAACTGCAAGTTGTCGATTGGTTTCCACGAGAAACTACCGGCCATGTTATATTTTTTGCGGTACTGTTTCCGGTCGTTGTCGTTGGTTGCCGTAATCGGATTGATCAGGTAGCTGTAAACGTTATCGTCACTTGCCGAGGAAGCGAGTCCCTGCAGCGGAACCGGAGTATAAACCACACTGTGCTTCAAACGCGAGTCAGCCGACGAAACTTCGTTTTGTTCGTTGGTACCACTACCGTCGATTTTGGTATCCGAGTAACGGAAAGAATACGAAAGGGCAACTTTCTTGTTCGGGTTATGATTTAGTTTCAACGCCAGGTAGTCGCGGTTGAAACCTGAGTTCATCATAATCGCTTTTGTATTTACATGAGCGTAGTTGAATGCATAGTTGAATTTTTCGGAACCTCCGCGAACACTTACGTCATGATGGAACGTCTGTCCGGTGCGACCGAAGATCTGTTTCTGCCAGTTGTTTCCAACTTTTCCCTTATACTGATCGATGTCCTCGTAAGAACCAAAGTACCGGGTGTATGACGCCAGATCATCCGGAGTAGTACCACCGTAACGCAAAACGGCATATTCATACTGCCAGTTCACATAGTCTTCCGGGTTGAGGGTTTTCAGTGTTTTCTCAATTTGACTGAAACCCATGTAAGCGTTATAGGAAACCGAAACCTTACCTTTTTTACCGCTTTTGGTAGTCACGATAATTACACCGTTTGCACCACGGGAACCGTAAATAGCGGTAGAAGAAGCATCTTTTAGTACGTCGATCGACTGGATGTCGGAAGGAGCAATGTCGGAAATGCTGTTTACCGGAAATCCGTCAACGATGAAGAGCGGCGAATTGTCCTGGGTAATGGAACCACCTCCACGCACCCGGATGTTGATCTGAGCATCGGGAGAACCTTCGGTCGAAGTAACCTGTACTCCAGCCAGCTTTCCGCTGATAGCTTCCGCAGCCGTGGTTACCGGAATGTTCTGCAAATCCGAGCCTTGCACAGAAGCAACCGATCCGGTAATGTCTTTCTTTTTCACGGTACCATAACCAATGGCAACAACCTCGTCCAGTTCGGTTGAGCTGGTAGCGAGCTTAATATCAATTACTTTTTTGCCATTCACAGGAACTTCCTGGGTTTTGTAGCCAATGAAAGAAAATTCGAGTGTAGCGTTAGCCGGAACACTCAAAGAGTAGTTACCATTCGGGTCGGTGATGGTACCGTTTGTTGTTCCTTTTACTACAACATTAGCGCCAGGAATACTTTCATGGGATTTAGCATCGGTCACTTTACCTGTAACGGTAATATTCTGGGCGTATGCACCAGAAGCAACCAGTAAAAATAGACCTAACACAAGAATTCCTACGCGGGATATATGCCAGCGCAGGCTTTTCTGTTTTTCTTTTTTAAAGTCTGTCATACTAATAAGAATTGATTTAGTTTTTTATTTCAAGGCATGCAAGAATGAAGGGACCCACGCCTTTGGGATCATTGTCCCGTACAGGTTCCTTTATATAATATTCATAGGTTCCGTCACGATACGGATTGCCACCCAAACCGGCCACTGCACAAACATTGGTCAGGCTAATGGTGCCATCCTGGTTTTCCTTGATGAAATTTTTCAGTATTCCATCAAAGCCTTTTACCGCTACGGCTTTGTACTTTGAATCGATGTAATGTAACCGAATAGCCTTGAGAAGAGTGTAAACAAACATGCAGGATGCTGACGCTTCGAGGTAGTTACCCTTACGGTTCCCCTGGTCAAGCACCTGGTACCAAACGCCTGATTTGGGGTCTTGCCATTTGGCAATTCCTGCTGCTACCTGGTTTAAAATGTCGATGAGTTTATCCCGGTTCGGATAATCTTCCGGAATGAAATCGAGCGCATCGACGAGGGCCATCGAATACCATCCCATTGCCCGTCCCCAGAATTGAGAAGAACAGCCCGTTTTCGGGTTGGCCCAGCGTTGCTCTTTGCTTTCGTCCCAGCCGTGGTAATTCAGTCCGACTTTCGGGTTGTACGTATGTTTATTGACGATGAGGAATTGATTGATGACATCTTCGAAATCTTTTGGCTCATTGAATACTTTCGCAAATTGAGCATAGAACGGGGCTCCCATATACAGCCCGTCGAGCCACATTTGATTGGTGTACCTCTTTTTGTGCCAAAAGCCACCCTCCGGAGTGCGGGGTTGGTCCTTCAATTGGTCACGAAGTATAAAGATGGCTTTCTTGTATTTTTCCTCGTGGGTTTGTTCGTAAAGTGGGAATAAAAACTTACCGGAATTCAGCCGGTCGAGGTTGAAGTCGCTTCGTTTGTAGCCTTTAATGGTACCATCTTCAGCGATAAACTGGTCGGCATAGGATTTCGCATAGTCGAAATACTTCTGGTCGCCGGTCACTTTCCAAAGTTTCATCATCGACGAAGCAATCAATCCGCCGGTGTAGTCCCATTTTCCTTTGGGCTTGAAGTCAACCGAGGCTGCATTGGGAAAGTGCGCGATCTCCGAATCGGCCATGCGAACGGCCATTTGTAGCCCCCGATTGTCAGACGAATTGTCTTTCTTCTTCGAAGGCGCACATTGTGTAATGGTAAGTCCCAGTAAAAACAAGGTCAGAACTTTCCCATTGAACATAGTCAGTTTCATAATGATTCGTTAGTTGATACGCTTATTACTCTCTTCTTTTCAGAAAAGAATATTCACAAGAATGGTTAATGCGATGAGCAGAACAACCAAGATGATGGTGATCCCCCAGGATGATTTTTTCAAATCATGTCGCATTTGATCCATAAAAGTGTTGCCCATTGTTAAGCGTGCCATTTTATCCGATTTCGAAATTAGGAGTAAGTATCTGCTTGATGTGGTTTATTATTCCCAAAGAGGAGGTTGTATATTCTCCCGGCGGGAAATTCTTCCCAAATCAGGGGGATTATTTTCCCACTGATAGAGTGAAAAGCAACTGATTGCATGGGTAATTGGCTAATCCTATGTTTGTTATGGAAGTGTTAGGCTTTGTGAAAAAATCTTACGAAAAGTGAACATTAAAATGGTCTTTTGGATAACCTGTCAGAGAGATTTTGACAGATTTTGTTCATATACGAATGAGGTTACTTATCACTTTTCGTTCTTCTGTCCGGGATATCGTCTCGGGCTAATTGCTAACATCGGATTCATGTTTGTGCTTGAATTCGGTCGCATTCATACCGTACTGTTGCCGGAAGCATTTTCGGAAGTGCGACAAATCTTTAAAGCCGACTGCGTAAGCAATTTCACTAACGGTCATCCCATTCTGCAACAACAGTTGTGAAGCCCGTTTCAGGCGGATGCTGCGAATAAATTCTTTGACGGTCATGTCAGTAAGTGCGTGTAGTTTCCGGTAGAGCTGCATTCGACTAACGCCTACTTCCTGGGCAAACCGTTCGATATCGAGCTCCGCATCCGATATGTTATTTTCAACCGCTTCCACTGCTTTTTGCAGGAATTTCTCATCGGGAGAAGAGATGACGATGTTTCTCGGCTGTAGCGTAATTTCACCCGAGTATTTTTCCTTTAGCGAATTCCTTATCGACAGCATGTTCTCCACTTTGGTTTGCAGAATACCCAAATCGAAAGGTTTAGTGATATAGTCATCTGCTCCGGCCGACAAGCCTTTCATTTCATGCTCTTTGGAATGGAGAGCAGTCAGAAGCAGAACGGGAATATGCGAAGTGCGCTCATCGAATTTTACCTTTTTGCAGAACTCGAAACCGTCCGTGTCGGGCATCAGCACGTCACTAACAATGACGTCCGGAACCGTATCCAGTGTGATTTTCCAGCCTTCCTTACCGTCCTTAGCCTGAATAACCCGGTATCTTTCGGCAAAATGACTTGCGATGAGATTCCGTACATCGGGATTATCCTCGACCACGAGCATAATATTGGAATGAACCGGATCGGGGTTCTGTTCAGGAAGTCCTGCTGTTGATTTTATGGCTGTTTCTCCTTTCGGAGTAATTTCTTCGGTATGTTCAGTTGTCGGAAGTTCTTTTTCATAAGGTATGCGCACGGTAAATTTGCTGCCTTTGCCCGGCTTGCTTACCAGAAATATTTTTCCCTTGTGCAGTTGCACCAGCTCTTTCACGTAAGCCAGACCAATCCCGGTTCCAGTCTGTTCGGCTTTGTCGTTGCTCGACTGAAAGAAGCGATCGAAAATCTTGGCTGCATTAGACTCTGAAATCCCCTGTCCGGTGTCGCGAACCGAGATTTCGATGTATTCCTTATCAGGAGTTTCGTTGGTCAAATCGTCTTCATTGGAATCGAAAACCAACGAAAGATTGACCGTGATTTTGCCTCCTTTGTTCGTGAATTTGAAGGCGTTGGTAAGCAGGTTGTTGAGGATTTTCTCGATCTTGTCAGCATCGAAACGGGCAACTAGTCTTTTTTTCAACGCATTGTAACGCAGGTGGATGTCTTTATCTTCTGCTAATCCGTCGAATGAATGAACAATGTCGGCTACAAACCGGACAATATCTCCCTGTGAAAGTTCCAGCTTGAGGTTGCCCGATTCCAGTTTCCTGAAGTCAAGCAGTTGATTGATGAGCCGGTTCAGTTGATTGGTATTCCGGTACATCACATCCAGGTAGTTTCTCAATTCCTGTTGTGGAACCTTTTCGTTCTTCAACTTCTCCAGCGGTGCCATGATCAACGTCAAAGGCGTACGGATTTCGTGGGAAATATTGGTGAAGAATTTCAGTTTCATGTTATCCAGTTCCCTGATTTTACGCGCCTTCATTCGCTCGATAACCAGCTCGTTCTTAATCTTTTCCCGATAGATAAAAAAGCGGATGAGGAAGTAGATCAACAAACCAATGACTACAAGAATTAAACTGCGGAACCAAACGGTTTTCCAGTAGGGAGGAAGAACTGTCAATTGCAGATTCAGCCGGCTTTCATCGTTTTTCACACCGGGCACCACACGTTTGATGTGCAACGTGTAATCGCTCGGATCTAGGTTGGTGTAAGTGGCGGTCCGGTTTGTACTCGGATCGCTCCAGTTTTTGTCGAACCCTTCCAGGTAGTAACTGTAAAGATTGCTTTTGCTGTTGATATAATTCAGGGCGGCAAATTCCAGTGTAAACACATTCTGGTTATAATGCAGTGTCAGGTGTTTGGTCTCCGAAATGCTCTTCTTCAGAATCGCTTTCTTACCTTTGCCTATTTTTACATTTTTATTGAAAACCTTCAGCGAAGTCAGCACCAGCGGAACATTTTTATCGTCAATTTTCACGTCCGACGGATTAAACATGTTGAAACCGGAAATGCCTCCGAACAACAAGTTCCCATTGGGTGATTTGTACGCTGCTCCGTACGAAAACTGGTTATTAATCAGACCATCTTTAGTGGTGTAGTTATGAAATACACCAGTCTCCGGATTGAATTTGGAAAGACCGTTTGATGTACTGATCCAGAGTTTGTGGTTATTATCCTCCAGAATGCACAAAGCCTGGTTATTGGTCAATCCGTCCTTCACTCCGTAATACCGAATAGGTCCGCTTAAGCGTGAATACTGTGCCAGTCCGCGGTCGAGGGTCGCGAGCCAGCATCGGCCTTTGGAGTCTTCCAGAAAAGCCTGCGTGTTATCACTGAAGCGTTTTATCTTTTTGCTTTCAGGATTATAAATCACCACTTCATCTTCGGTACCCAGCCAGATATTATTGGAAAAATCCATGCTGACCCAGCGAACGAATTTGTTGTACGCCAGCTGCGGATAATGGACAAAGACCTTTCTTTTCGGATCGAACCGGTCGATGCCACTCATGGTTCCTACCCAAATATTTCCTTTGTTGTCGAGTAACAGGGAGAAGACTTTATTGTCCGTCAGGCTTCGTGAATCGGATGGCTCATGCTGGTAATGCTGAATAACTTTTCCGGTTTTTTTATCAAGAACGTCAATTCCGCCTAAGAAAGTACCAATCCATAAATGTCCTTTTTTATCGTCCAGGAAAGCTTTTATACAATTCCGGGAAATGCTTTGCGGGTCTCCCGGTTTTGTCATTAGATAGCTGTATCGCCCGGTTTTGGGATGATAGATATTCACACCACCATCTTCGGTTCCTATCCAGATATTCTTCAATGAGTCCATCCATAAAGCATAGACAATGCCGCTGTTCAGGAATTTATGGCTTTTGTCGGAAGGGTGGGCACTAAAATTCCGGAATACCTGTTTGCTTTTCGCCAGCAGGTTGAGGCCGCCACGTGTGCCAATCCAGGTTTCACCTCGTTTATCGTTGAATATATCCAGAACGGAGTTGTTGATCAGACTTGTATATTCCCGGTCGTCGTGGCGGTAAAATGCTTTGGTTCCGTTTCTCTTGTTGTAAACATAAATTCCCCCCCGGGTTCCGATCCAGTAGTTGCCAAAAGCGTCGACAGAAATGGCTCGTACAGTTTCCGTCCGCTCGTACGCCGGCTTCAACTCCAACGGCTTGATGGCCCATGTTTTGGGATCGACAATGAAGGCACCGTTGGAGTAAGTTCCAATCCACATCGTTCCGTCTTTGTCGCGGAATATTTCCCAAATTTCGTCTGTGTTGCCTTTTGTCAGCGGCAGCTTCAGCGGTGTAATGGTGTGGTTCTGCGGGTTGACAATGAACACACCTTTATTGGTTCCCGCCCAAATGTTCCCGTCCTGATCGAACTGAATAATCCTGACGTGTTCACCTGTCAGGTTATACATTTTACCCTTGGTTTTCCAATTTAGGGCACTCAGATGACCATCCTTACCAATAGTATAAATGTTGTTGTTTGTTCCGAGCCAAAGGTTTCCGTCTTTGTCTTCCTGAATATCATTGATGGAAACATCTCTTCCCTTAAAGAGCGGATTGTTCTCGTACGGATGATAGAAGCATTCCTTCTGTCGGTCGAAATAGTTTAATCCCCCGTTTTCGGTACCTACCCAAAGATTCCCTTTCTTATCCTCGAAAATGGCGCGTACCAGAATTCCTTTCAAGCTTAAACTATCGGAGTGTGCATGCTGATAATTAGTAAACTCATAGCCATCGAAACGACTTAGTCCCTGACTGGTACCAAACCACATCCAACCTTCGTGGTCCTGGTAAATGATTTGAATATGATTATCGGGCAGACCATCTTCCTGTGAGAAATAGTCAAAACTCATTTCATTTTGCACGGCAAATGCCGGGACAGTATGTCCAAAGAATATGAATCCTAAGGATAGGAGTAAGAGTGCAAGCGATTTCATTTCCATCTTTCGAGAATAGGTGTCTCCTTCACCAATCAATCGTAACTGCTTACAAGGTTTATTTTGATTTAGCGAGGATGAAAATATCAATAATTATCAAGAATATAAAAATGGGTGACGGTACAATTGCTCTATTATCAAAGATGTTGTGTTGGCATGTATTGTTTTAAGAGGGATATTGGTTCTTAAATATACTTTGGTTTTCGTTTTTAGTAAAATAATGAAAGCTATCAGTGACAAAATCAGATATCCGGGGATTATAATTTGGAAGAAGAAAAAATTAGGAGTGAAGTAAAAGGTGGTCCTAAAATGAAAAAAGCCACCTCAGGAGAAGTGGCTTCAATATCTGTTTACTTTAATTTCTATCGTTATTTAACAATGCCTTCTTTGACCAGGTATTCAGCAATTTGTACGGCATTCAATGCGGCACCCTTTAAAATCTGGTCGGAAACCGTCCAGAAGGTGAGGCCTTTCGGGTTGCTGATATCCTTCCGGATACGGCCCACAAATACTTCGTCTTTTCCCGAAAGGTACAGAGGCATCGGGTATTTCTTCTCAGCCGGATTGTCGATAACAACAATACCTTCAGCTTCTTCGAAGGCTCTGTGTGCGGCGTCAACCGAAATCTCCTGTTCGGTTTCTACCCAGATCGCTTCGGAGTGAGAGCGCATAACCGGCACACGAACAGCAGTGGCACTCACCTGCACGTCGGAGTGCATAATCTTCCGCGTTTCGTTGTACATCTTCATCTCTTCCTTGGTGTAGTCATTATCGAGGAAAACGTCGATGTGTGGAATCACGTTGTTAACCAACTGGTACTGGAATTTCTCCACCGTTGGATCCTGGTTATTGGCCACCTCTTTGGTCTGCTCTTCCAGTTCGGCCATGCCCGATGCACCTGCACCACTGGCACTCTGGTAAGTGGCAATATGAACCCGGGTTATATGCGACAGTTTCTCAATTGCTTTCAGCGCTACCACCATCTGGATGGTTGTACAGTTCGGGTTGGCGATAATCCGGCGAGGCATATTTTTACAATCTTCCGGATTTACTTCCGGAACGACTAACGGTACGTCAATATCCATGCGGAACGCGCTGGAATTGTCAATCATCACCGTTCCGTGCTTGGTAATCGTTTCTTCGAAAGCCTTGGAAGTGCTGGCTCCGGCAGATGTAAGCGCAATATCGATGTCTTTAAAATCGTCACCTTCTTTCAGTTCCTTTACCACCAGCTGCTTGCCCTTAAACTCATAGGTCCGGCCTGCACTCCGGGCAGAGCCAAATAACACCAGTTCATCCATCGGAAAATTCCGCTCGGCAAGTACTCGAAGGAACTCCTGTCCAACAGCACCACTAACACCAACAATTGCTACTTTCATAATACTACTGAATTTACTAACTTGAATATAACATTGTCTGATTTACTTGATCGAGACATAGATACAACGCCAAAATTAAACTTTTTCCTAACGCTAACCTTACCATGCGATCAACGTTTACGATTATTTTACTTACAATTTGTAAGTTGACCAATCTTTTCTCTGCAACATTATTTCTCGAAAACTTCGAAAGCGGGCATCTTGATAGCTGGAGAACCTATCAAAGCTGGGCACTGGATAGTCAGCAAGTGGTCGACGGAGACTACTCGTTGCGCCATTTTGTGTTTGGTCGGGGTGGAGAAAGCTATGTGAGTCATACGCTTGAGCCGCTCGATCTAAATGCCGGAAATTTCGACTGGGAGGTGACCCTTTCGAATGGCGATTGGGCACCAGCAGAGGATGAAGCTTTCGGATTTTGGCTTTGCGCTGATACGACCGAATTGTCAGTGGCTTCAGGCTATGTGACAGGCGTTAACCTGATGACCAAAGACAACCGCCTGACGCTGGTTCGGTTTCAAAACGGAGAACCGACGGAGGAAATTCTAAAAACCCGGATGCTATGGGACGAGGGAAAGACGGTGATGTTGAAAATTTCTCATTCACCGCAGGGTATCTGGCATTTTTCCTACCGGGATAAAAGTAGCAGTAGCTGGTCGGCAGAATATGAAGAAGCGGAAGATACTCCCTCGTTAATCATGCAGGCTACCGGTGCTTATTTCCGGTTCACCGCGGCACACAGCGGGCAAATCTGGCTGGATGACATCGCTATTGATTTTGAGAATACATCTCCGTATGTCCGGAGTGTCACGGCTGTTTCGCCACAAGAAATCAAGGTACAGTTCTCCGAGAAGATGATGGATGAAGCGCTTTCTCTTAAAAAGTACCTGTTGACGAGTGGTCATGGCACTTCGATGAATATCAGTCATGTTCGGTCGAAACGGTTTTATCCGGCCTCCGTTTTTCTGGAAATCGATCCGCCGACCGAATGGAACCTGAAATTAGCAGTTGCTTCTGTATTGGATGAGCAAGGGACGCTTACGAATGATACAACTATCAGTTTTCAGTTCGCCTTGCCAGCCCAGATTGGTGATATCGTTTTCACGGAAGTGATGGCTGATCCGTCGCCGTCACAGGGATTGCCGGAAGCTGAGTTTGTCGAGCTTTTTAACAACAACGTTTTCCCATTGAAGATCGAAGGATGGGAGCTTCACATCGATAACTCGGAAAAAGAATTGCCTCCATTCATCATGGCTCCCCAAGGCTATCTTTTGTTAGTTGGAACAGGCGACACCACGTTGTTGAGTGATTACGGAACGGTGTATGAAATTCCCGGCCTGTCGCTACGAAACAGTGAGTTCGGTTTATCTCTTGTATCGGATGAAGGTGCTTTGATGGATTCGATGTATTACAGCAGAGATTTCTTTGAGGCCGAAAAACAAGGAGGTGGTTGGTCGCTGGAACGCATTGATCCCAACCGGATGTGCGGACCTTCCGGAAACTGGCTGGCTTCGGTGGCCTTAGCAGGTGGAACGCCGGGATTAGTTAATTCAATGCGGCAAACCAATCCGGATGAAATTCCACCTCAGGTGTTGGGCATTCGGGTAGAGTCGGACCAACAACTTTCGGTGTGGTTCAATGAGTCGCTTTCGGCCTTGCCTGAGATTTCTTTTCCTGGAAAGGATTATCATACCGACAGCATCGCCGTTTCAAATCGCAAAACGGTTGAACTTTTCTTCCCGGAAGGAACATTTCAGGAAGGGAATTCCTATATGCTATACCTTTCTGCTTTCGCAGACGAATGCGGCAATCAAACCGAAGGTAGCGATTATGATTTCACTTATCGGTTCTTACAACCGGGCGAGTTGAAATTAAGCGAAGTGTTATTCAATCCGTTCCCGGAAGGGGTTGATTTTGTAGAACTGTACAATCCCGGTCCGAACGTGGTCGATTTGGGAGGGCTCTATTTGGCAGCCCGGGATGATTCATTGGCTTTAAAGCAGGTTTCGTTAATTTCCGATGAGCCACGAAATCTGGAGGCTGGAGCGTATGTAGCTTTGGCGACCAATGCTGATGTAATAAAGAGCCAATACTTCACCGAATGCCCGGAGTGTTTTGTCGAAATGAACGAGTTCCCTTCTCTTCCGGATGATGCTGGGAGAGTGGTGTTGCTAAACCGAAGGATGGAGGTTCTGGAAGAGTTCTTTTACGACCATGCTATGCATCATTCTTTGATTGCCGATGAATCGGGAGTTTCGCTGGAGCGGAAGAATTTTTCACGGGAAGTAAATGAGAAAGAGAACTGGCATTCAGCGGCGGCAACAGCCGGGTTCGCTACACCGGGATATGCCAATTCATCGATGGTAAAGGATGAGTCGGTTGCTGAATGGCTGAAGATTGAACCCAAAATCTTTTCCCCAAACGATGATGGATATAACGATCGGTTAATCATTCATCTTTCTCCGGGAGAACCAGGCTGGACGGCTAGCATCCGGATTTTTAATACTGCCGGTCGCGAAATCCGTCGACTTAGCAGTAATGAACTACTGGCTTCTGCCAGTGAATTGGTTTGGGACGGACGAAAAGACAATCAGCAATTGGCTGAACTGGGAATATACATCATCGCCATTGAAGCATTCAATACTTCCGGGCAAACCAGATACTTCCGGAAAACCTGTGTACTAACCGATCGCATCGAATGATAAACATGAATCTTTATATATATTTAAACTAGTTCTAAATCAATGGCTAATAGAACTTAATGTATGATCGACATAATCTTTTTCGTTAGTTTTAAGTCTGATTTAAAAAAGAGCCAAACTATGAAGCGCAGAGATTTCATTCGATCAAGTGTGGGCGCCGGCGTAGCAACCGGAGCGGCCCTGAGTTTAGGCGGAGCCAACAGCTTGCTGGCGGCTGAGGCTGAGACTGATGTTGACCTTGTGGCCATTCGTGGGGGAGAGCCTGACGTAATGTTCGACAAGGGAATTGCTGCACTGGGAGGAATGTCCCGTTTTGTAAAACCCGGACAACGCGTTCTGGTGAAACCAAATATTGGCTGGGACCGGACACCTGAAAGAGCCGGAAATACCAACCCAAAACTGGTGAAACGAATCATTGAACACTGTCTAAATGCTGGTGCCAAAGAGGTATTGGTATTCGACCATACTTGTCACGAATGGTCCAAGTGTTACCAACACTCCGGAATTGAGCAGGCAGTAGCTGAAGCCGGAGGAAAAATGGTTCCCGGAAACAGCGAGAAATACTATAAGCAGGTAAATGTCAAAGGGGGAGTGAAGCTGAAACAGACTGATGTGCACGAATTGATGCTTGACACCGACGTGTTCATCAATGTTCCAATCTTGAAGAATCACAGCTCGTCTAGGGCGACAATCGCCATGAAGAACCTCATGGGATGCGTTTGGGATCGGGGGTATTACCATAAGAACGATCTGCACCAGTGTATTGCTGACTTCCTGCATTTCCGTAAACCCGATTTGAATGTGGTGGATGCCTACCGCATGATGAAGCAGAATGGGCCTGTGGGTGTTTCGCTGGATGATGTAGTGACATTGAAGAGTCAGTTAATTTCCACAGACATTGTAGCAGCCGATGCAGCTGCCGCTAAATTCCTGGGCATGGATCCGGCTAAAATTAATCACATTAAAATTGCCGCCGAAGCGGGTTTTGGAACCATGGATCTAAGTAAGCTGAATATTAAACGCATTGTCGTGTAACGTTTTCTCTTGCTTAACTTTCCTAACGAATAAGATTCGATGAAACTATCTATATTAAAAAAAATCAGGGTCGTGCTGGCCCTGTTCTTTTTTCTGTTACTCTCGGCTGTATTCATTGATTTCCGGGGCACCTTTGGTGAAACCTTTTATCAATGGGCAGTGTCGCTGCAGTTTGTGCCGGCTTTGCTGAAGACCATTACCGTTGCCGGTGTGGTTGCCTGGGGATTGATTGCCGTCTTAGCACTGACTCTCCTGTTTGGCCGGGTGTACTGTTCCGCGATTTGTCCCCTGGGAATTATGCAGGATGTGGTTTCCTGGTTTTCCCGGAAAGTAAAGAAAAAGCATCGCTACAAATTCCGTAAAGCCTGGACCATTACACGGTACTCCATCCTGGGAGTGTTGTTGTTGGTCGTTCTTTTCGGAGGAATCACCTTGCTGACAGTGCTCGATCCGTATAGTTTATTCGGACGGATTGCATCCTACCTGTTCAAACCGATTGTGGTTTGGGTGAATAACCTGGGCGCAGCTGCACTTTCGTCCGCCGACGTGTATTCTATTCTGTATCAGTACGACCTGGCGCCTGTGCAATGGGCAGTTCTGGGAACAACACTGTTGTTTTTCATCCTGGTGATTGTCATGGCATTCAATCGGGGAAGGTTGTATTGTAACAGCGTTTGTCCGGTAGGAACCGTCTTAGGTTTTCTGTCGAAATATTCGCTCTTTAAAATCGAACTCGATCACGATACTTGTACGAAATGCGGCAAGTGCATGCGTGTTTGCAAAGCTGAATGCATCAGTATCAAAACGCAAACAATTGACTACAGTCGTTGTGTTGCATGTTACAACTGCATCGATACCTGTCCGGAAGATGCAGCCGTTTACCGGATTTCCCGGAAAGGAAAAAAAGAAAAGGCGGTTGAGTTCAAACCGGTGGATATGATGGTTGCCCAACCGAAAGGACCGCAAATGAGTAAGCGGAGTTTCCTCTTCACGGCCGGAGCCGGAATGGCTGCTGTAGCTGGGTTGGCTTCGGTGGAGAAGGTTCAGGCAGCAGCCGTCGCTCAGAAAGATTCAACTACCGTTCATACCAGCAACGGAGGGAAGATTCCGGAAAACAAGCAATTTGCGGTTTCACCTCCCGGCTCGGAAAGTATTGAACGTTTTAACGACATTTGTACCGGCTGCTCGCTTTGTGTAAGTGCTTGTCCCAGCAAGGTGTTGCAACCGTCATTCCTGGAATATGGTCTGGCTGGTATGTTGCAGCCGCACATGGATTTCCAGGCCGGTTTGTGCAACTTCGATTGTACGACGTGTGGCGAGGTTTGCCCAACAGGTGCCATCAAGCCATTGACAGTAGATAAGAAACATGTGACACAAATCGGGAAAGCACATTTCATCAAGGCGAATTGCATCGTGGAAACCGATGGAACCGATTGTGGTGCCTGTTCGGAGCATTGTCCTACCAAAGCGGTGCATATGGTTCCTTATGGTGATCTGGTCATCCCTGAAGTAACAGAGGATATTTGCGTGGGATGTGGCGCCTGTGAGCATGCATGCCCGGTAACCCCACACAAAGCTATCTATGTCGATGGAAATCCGGAGCATCTGGAGGCGAAGAAGCCGGAAACAGAAAAAGCAAAATCGGATTTGAAGGAGGACGAATTCCCCTTCTAATTGCAAATGATAGGTATTTTATGAAGGGAGGTTCCATTAGGGATCTCCTTTTTTATTAACCATTCCATAAAACCCCGATGATACTCTGCTAATTGATACCCACTATTTTTGTGGCTTCGAAACGAACAAGCTATGTGGGCAATTTTTGGGGCGATATCGTCGCTTTTCTTGGGTACATACGATGTGTTTAAGAAATGGTCGTTGAGAGACAACGCCGTCATTCCGGTGCTCTTTTTCTCTACTGTTACTTCGGCATTGCTGTTTGTTCCTTTATTGCTGTTATCGCATTTCGATCCCGAAGCGTTTGGTCACTCCCTCTTTTTCATTCCGTCGATTCCGCTTGAGCAGCATGGTTTTATTTTCCTGAAGGCGGTGATTGTCACGTCATCCTGGTTGTTTGCCTACTTTGCCATGAAGCATTTGCCCATCACCATTGTGACGCCCATCCGGGCCACCGGGCCGGTTTGGACATTGATTGGTGCGATTCTTGTGTTCTCGGAGCACCTTTCACCGTTGCAGTGGATTGGACTTTCGGTCACGCTGGTCTTCTTTTACCTGTTTTCCCTGGCGGGGAAAACCGAAGGAATCCACTTTCGCACCAACAAGTGGGTACTGTTCATTATTGCCGGAACATTACTCGGAGCGGTAAGCGGTTTGTACGATAAATTCCTCATCCGCCACTTCGACCGGATGGCCGTACAGGCGTGGTTCTCCATTTACCAGGTTGTGCTTTTGTTGCCCATCCTGTTGTTCATTTGGTATCCGCGCCGGAAGAGGAATACGCCGTTTCAATGGCGTTGGAGCATTCCGTTCATCGGACTGTTTCTTGTAACCGCCGATTTTCTCTATTTCTATGCACTTTCCCTGGATGGCTCTCTGATTTCGGTCATTTCCGCTTTGCGAAGGGGAGGAGTGATCATCACATTTGCACTGGGAGCGGTGCTTTTCCGGGAGAAAAACATCCGCCGAAAATTTTTGCTGCTGTTCGGTATACTGGCCGGTATCCTGCTTTTGTTACTGGGAAGCTGATGTTCTGCAGAAAACATCTGTACATCTTATGTTAGATGTACTTACCTTTTCTAATTTTAATCAATATTAGAATAGTAAAAGGTAAACAAAAAAATATCCGAAGGTGCTTACCCCCGGATAAGTTGGTGCGGTTGTTTGTATAATTTTCTCCGTTCCGGTTTCCCGGAGGGATATTTACATCTGCCGTATCAGTTCGCGGATGATGAGTGAAAGCTTCGGTTCGGCTTTCATGGCTACTTCCTGAACTTCTTCGTGCGATATCTCAACGATTTCGCCGGGTACGCCGCTATCGGTCACAATGGAAATACCGAAAACGTCGATGTCCATATGGCGGGCCACAATTACTTCGGGTACGGTCGACATACCAACAGCATCGCCTCCCAACACCCGGAACATCTTGTATTCAGCTGGTGTTTCGAAAGTTGGGCCAGCTACGCCAACGTACACCCCTTCTTCAAGGCTGATGTCATTCTTCAGCGCAATTTTCCGGGCCAGGTTGCGGAGGTGCAGGTTATAAGCTTCGCTCATATCGGGGAAGCGTGGTCCCAGTTCTTCTATGTTGGGTCCAATCAACGGGTTGCCCGGGAACATATTGATGTGGTCGGTGAGCATCATGATATCACCCACTTTATATTCGGGATTCAATCCGCCACTGGCATTGGAAACGATGAGTTTACGAACACCCAGTTGTCGTAGCACACGGACCGGAAAAGTAACATCTTGCAACGAGTACCCTTCGTAGAAATGAAAACGTCCCTGCATGGCGATGATCTTCTTTCCGCCCAGGTGTCCGAAAATCAGCCTTCCGACATGTCCTTCAACAGTCGAAACCGGAAAGTTCGGGATATCGGCATAATTCAGTGAATGCTCGATGTCGATTTCCTTCGCCAAACCGCCCAATCCTGTGCCCAGGATGATTCCTACTTCCGCCTCATACCCGGTTTGCTCTTGAATATAGGTCGAAGTTGCTTTTATTTTCTCTAACATAGTTCAGTATTTTTCGGTCAAAATTCTTTTTGCCGTCATTCAGGAATTTAATTTCCAGTGGAATATAGTGTAAACTCTCTTCGACAATATCAGGGACATGGTTCAGACCTTTTATCCGAATCATATCCTTTTCTGTTGTAATGATGATCTTGTGTGATGACTGAATCTCAATGAAGCGTTCTTCCACGCGTTCCATGTCTTTTGGGGTAAAATTACGATGATCGCTAAAAGCAATCTCGTGAATTTCGACCGTCCGATGCCGCAAATATTCCTTCAAAGGTTCGGGGTTGGCGATACCGGTGACCAATAAAACAGCCGAATC
Organism: Prolixibacter sp. DSM 2831; assembly: GCF_056493735.1. NCBI lineage: Bacteria > Pseudomonadati > Bacteroidota > Bacteroidia > Marinilabiliales > Prolixibacteraceae > Prolixibacter > Prolixibacter sp. DSM 2831. Next base: position 4,619,446 of record NZ_CM151379.1, on the reverse strand, counting down.
GATGTGAGAATAAGCTTCTCTTACCTTACCGGGAAAAACCGGGACCGGTGCACCATACTCCAGTGTCGTGAAATAAAGATTCTGAAATGGTTTAATATCCAGCTCTTTTGTAATAATGCGCTCGTCGATGGGTTTGAGTTCACCCGGACATTTGGTCACGATAATCATGTTCGCACGAATGCGGTTGGAGGCTTTTTCGCGTAGTCTGCCGTAAGGTAACAGATGATCCTGTGTAACCAAACGACTGTATTCGGTCAGCAGGATATTCACACCCGGATTAATGTAGCGGTGCTGAAAGGCATCGTCGAGCAGGATAATTTCAGGTCGATGATGCTTTTCTGATTTGAGTAACTCTTCTACGCCGTGCACTCTTTTTTCGTCGACGGCAACGGTTATCTCCGGAAATTTCTGTTTGATTTGCAAAGGTTCGTCACCTACCTCATTCACCGTTGAATCGACCCGGGCAATATGAAATCCTTTGGTTTTTCGTTTGTAACCGCGGCTGAGGGTGGCGACTTTGAACTCCTTATGAAGTAACCGGACCAGGTATTCGGTATGTGGTGTTTTTCCGGTTCCGCCAACTGCAATATTGCCGACCGAGATCGTGGGTATGGAAAACTCCTTCGAATGGAGGATGTCCATTTCGAAGAGTCGGTTCCGAATGGCGACAACAAGGCCATACAACCACGAAAGAGGTATGAATATCAGTTTTTTCACAATCGTTTTTGTATCCGAAGCAACAGTGAAATCTTATCGCTTTTCGTTGTTTCGCGAAGAAGACTAAGTTACTACTTTATCAAGACAGAAAAAAAGGAGAACAACCTGTGTTCTCCCTTTTATATGGCAAAATTAATTGAATTTTATCGGATTTCAAGTGTGTATGGCAACATTGTGTACAAACCATTCATGTGCGAAACACGGTTAATGTTTTCCCAGGTTTGATACGAGTCACCCAACACATATTCAGACATTTTCACTTTTGCGGCTGTCGAGAAACTCTTCAGGATTTCCTCGAACGGGTCTTTTTCTTTCGGCAATTCCTTGATGCGGTAATTTTCAACACCAGCCTGGTTGGCTGCCAGCTTAATGGCATCGTTCAATCCACCGAATTTGTCGACCAAACCAATTTGTTTTCCATTCTCACCGGTCCAAACGCGTCCCTGGCCAATACCATCGATATAAGTACTGGTTGTGTCACGTCCGGTAGCTACTCTTTTCAGGAACAGTTCGTAACCCTTTTCTACATAGTTCTGCATGAGGTCATGTTCGAAAGGAGTCATGGCCCGGCTAACAGTCGGCATATCGGAGTGGGTATTGGTATTTACCTCATCAAAGGTGATACCGATTTTATTGGACAAAAGATCGTGGAAGTTCGGAATCATACCGAAAATACCGATCGAACCGGTAATGGTGGTCGGCTCAGCCAAAATAGTACCGGCCGCGCACGAAATGTAATAACCTCCTGATGCTGCCAAATCACCCATGGAAACAACTACCGGTTTCACTTTTTGTGTCAGTTCCACTTCGCGCCAGATAACTTCCGAACCATAGGCACTTCCTCCGGGTGAATTCACGCGGAAGACAACGGCCTTGATGGTTGAATCAAGTCTTGCCTGACGGATGGTTTGTGAAATTTTCTTCGAATCGATGTAATAAGAACCGTCACTTCCCGGATCAATTTCACCCTGCGCATAGATAACGGCGATTTTGTTTTTCGCCAAACCTTTTCCATCCAGTTTTTTGGGAACCTTGTCATATTTGCCCGGACCGATGCTTGGAATGTCTTTGTCTTTACCAACGCCGGTTAGTTCGCGCAAATCATTTAATACCTGATCTTTGTATTTCAGGTTATCGAAGAATCCTTCACTCAACGCTTTTTGCGGCATGCGGAAGGTTTGTACTTCGTTGGCATAAGCCTGAAGTGAATCGACTGGAATATTCCGGCTTTCGGAGATTCCCTGGAGGAGGTGGTCCCAGATACTATTGAGGTAAACCTTCGTTTGTTCCCGGTTAGCTTCACTCATTTTCTCGTACATGAAGGGTTCAACGGCTGATTTGAACTTGTTGTTCCGGCCGCGAATGATTTGCATATCGATGCCGAATTTGTCCATGGCTTTTTTGTAGAAAGTTCGTTGGGCGCTCAATCCCCTGAAATCGAACATGCCACGGGGATTCATGATAAGGCTGTCGGCTACCGTCGCCAGGTAGTAAGCTTTCTGCGAAATGTTGTCAGAGTAAGCGTAAATAAATTTGTCAGATGTTTTAAAATCCTTCAACGCATCGCGAATTTCTTCCACGGTAGCATAACCGGCACCAATGTCCGAAAGATTCAGGTAGATACCTTTGATGTGGTCATCAGTTTTCGCTTTCTTAATCGATCGCAAAATCTGATTGAGTCCGGTGGTAGAAGTGGTATTCATACCCGGCAGATTGAGATCTTCAAACGGATTATTTGATTTCCGGTCGACTATGCGGTTATCCAACTTGAGGGTTAATACTGAGTTATCGGCAACCTGCACGGTGGGCTCGGCAAATGAAGCCAGCGATGACAGAAAGCCGATGGAAATGAAAAAGAAGAGGATAACTCCAATGAACATGGCTAGTAAAGTGGCCAAAAAAACTTTCCAAAAACTATTCATATTACTGAATTTAGGTGTACTGTAATTGCTTAAAAAAGAAATGTTTTCGGTAGCTGTGAAATGTTGGTTGCCAGCATTTCACGAACGTACTATAACAGAAAACTGAAATTAAAATTAATCGTCTTAAAATAGGTATTATTGTACAGCTTTTTATTACAGAAAAATGAAAGGAATGCTTCAGGTTGATATTTTACTGGGAGGAAACGTGGGCGACACGCTGGAAATATTCAGCAAAGCCAAAGAACAACTGATCGAAAAGGCTGGGGCTATTATGCGGGAGTCATTGCTTTACAGGACCGAGGCCTGGGGCTTTGATTCCGATCCGTTTTTGAACCAGGTTGTCACCCTGAAAACGGAACTGCTTCCGCACGAATTGTTGCAAATACTCCATTCGGTAGAAGCATTTTTCGGTCGCGAACGCAAAGGGGAAGGGTATGCTGCCCGGACGCTTGATTTGGATATACTTTTCGTGGAAGAACAAATTATCAACACATCGGAGCTGGTTGTTCCGCATCCGCGAATGGGAGAGCGGCGTTTTGTTCTGGAACCATTGAGTGAGCTCTATCCTGACCGGGTTCATCCGGTTACCGGAAAAACCATCAGCCGGATGCTTGCTGAATGTGCTGATACCTCTTCGGTTGAAAAACTGTAGTGCACAAAAAAAGCCGCTGAGCAGGAGCGTTAATTACTCTTGCACAACGGCATTATTAAATCTTTCCGGTGTAAAAATAATTACCGGTTATGTGTCTTTTTCTTCGAATCCATTTTCACTCCGTAGGCCAAATCGCCTGCATCACCTAATCCGGGTACGATATATGATTTGGGTGTCATTTCCTGGTCGATAGCTCCAATCCAAAGTGTATAATTATTTTCCGGCATGTGCTTCCTTAGGTAATCAACGCCTTCCTGGCTGGCAATTACTGAAACCATGTGCACATGCTTAGGCGTGCCTTTTTCAAGCAAAGCCCGGTAGCCAATTTCCATCGAAGCACCGGTTGCCAGCATTGGGTCAGAAAGGATGACGATTTTGTCTTCGACGGATGGAGATGAAATATATTCAAACTCAATGTGGAATTCTCCGCCTTCGTCGTATTTACGATAAGCCGAAATGAAGCAGTTTTCGCCCTGGTCGAAATAGTTGAGCAATCCCTGATGGAGCGGAAGTCCGGCACGCAGAATGGTTGCCAAAACCGGCTGTTGCGCTAATGTGGGAACTTTGGCCACTCCAAGCGGAGTTGTCACATCCTCTGTTTTAAATTCGAGCTGTTTGCTGATTTCGTAAGCAAAAATCTCTCCTACACGTTCGAGGTTCCGGCGGAACCGGAGTGAATCTTTCTGTACAACTTCGTCCCTGATTTCAGCTATGAATTGATTGAAGAGGGAATTGTTTTCGCCAAGTATGTGAATCATGGAATTTTTATGCGAAAATAATAAAAAATGATTTTTCGGAAGAACCAGATTCACTGTTTAAACCATTTCAAAAAAAGAGGCAGGTTATTTCGACGAATAAACGAGTACTCTGTTGGAGTTGCACCAAAGCCCGCGTAAAAGCGAGCTACCCCGTCAATGGTCGAGCCTTCGAAATCGAAGGTATACGGATTGCCCGAATATTTCTGAATAAACTGGTCAATCATAAAGAACATAGCGCTTTGCCTTTTCCCTTCTTCCGAGCTGGCCGACACCAGCATGATTGGCTTATGGTGCGACCATACGAAGAAAGCAGTTGCCAACAGTTCGTTGTGATCGGAGTACACGGCGCTGATGCGTCCCCGTCCGTAGCGAACGCAGTAGCTGACTAGTTTTTGTAGGCGAAGAAAGTCGGCATCTTTCAGCTCCGGTGCTTTTTTCTGCAGGTGTTCTTTTGTAAAGCGCATGAATAGTCCCGGGTCGATGTTTTCATCGATAAAAACGTTGTTTTTCTGCGCTTTCCGGATATTCCGGATGGTATTGATTTTATAGGCGGAGCACAACTGTTGATATGGCTGGATTAAATCGAGCTGGTACGTCACGCGACGTTCCGATTGAAAATTAGGAAGGCGGTTGTGCGTATTGAATGCGTTGAGAGAGATTTCGATCAACTTGTATTTGCCCGGAATCGCTTTGAGAAACTTGTCAACCACATCGGCATTCAGGAGGTTGGCTGAAAAAATACCGGATTGTTGCGTAAAATAGGGCTGGTACAGATACCATATCCCATATTTGCGCCGCGGAACCAAGGGCATCACATACTCGTAGTCGCCCATCACCAGCGCATCCCATTTGCCCGCCATGATATCGAGATACCACGAATAGGCGTATATTATGCCGTTCACTGCGTTGTCAATACACGTGTCCCATTTTTTGACATCCAGCTTGTCGTACGGAATATAGTCGATTGTCTGATTTTTATTCATCACGAAGTTCAGCCGCCTTTTTCAACATCGATTGGAAGACTTTCTTCCATCCTTTCCAGTCGCCCAAATCGCTCAACGATTCGTTGTGGAACAATGAAACAAAGGTACCATTCACTTTTTTCACCTCCATCATTAAGCGGTGAATTGTTTCCGCCGCTTGTTCGGGATTCTGTTCCTGGTACTGTTTCAACGATACCTCCATTACCGTTGTAGGAATTATTTTCAGGTTGGTTTCGCTTTCGCTCGACAAATCGTAAAAACGGAACGGTGTGCAGGTTCCAGCCCTGAATCCGGGATGTGAGTGATAAGTAAGCGTATAATCCTCTTTAATTCCGGCGTCGATAAGCCATTGGTACGATTGTGGAAATTTAAGACGGAGGTAATGAAACCGGCTTCGGAACGGAGGTTCGCCAATGATTTTACTGAGTCTTTTAACTTCGGTTTCCAGTTTTTTCGGGGAACCGGAAGCTTTGTATGATGGATGAATTCCTACCGGGACCTTCTTCGATGTATCGCGAATAAGCGCACGGTAGTTAACATTCCGATAAGAGAGATTTTTATCAAACTTTCCGTAATCACCTAATAGAAAGAAAAAAACGGCCTCGACGTTGTACGTTTCATGGAGCTTTTCCATTTCGGAATAGGTGTCATACGGATCGGGTGTGCGCCCTTTTAACACCTCTTTCCTAACGGGGAAGGGGCTGTTTCTTTTTGGGTTCATTACCGAACGAAACGAAGCGGTGACCCGGCGCAACATATTTTTGTGCAGAATCGCATACGCATTGTCCACATCGATGGTTGAGATGTAGCGAAAACGACGTGCCGGTTTTTCCCATTGAGGCCATTGGCTAGCAATTGCATCGGCTAGCACTTGTGCCCACAAGTCAACGACAGGAAGCTGGAGAAAATTCTGCTGGAAAGCGAAAGATTCCTCCGCTCTGAACCGGCCGTGGATATCTGTTTTTCCTTTCGGGAAGTATTCTTCATACCTGGAAATCATCCAAAATATGGCTGAGAATATGTCGAATGCGAGCGAATCTTTACTTCCGTTTGAAACCGGGAAAAGCAAGGGGACATCAGCGGATTTATCTACTTGCGGAACAAAATCCACCAGCTTTTCGGAAAAAAGCAAACCGTGAGGCAGAATGTGTAAGCCTGGCAATTCATTGTTATCGGAGTAATTGATAACCGGACCGTCAAAGCTTTTGATCGTATCCAAATCATCTGTCAGTTGAAATGTGGTCGGTAGCAGATCATTGAAGACATATCTGGCTGTATAAGTCAGACGAGGACTCAGATTATTGCAATAGATAATTATCACGGTCAAAGGCTGGGTTTATCACAAATGTAAAAAAATACTACTATGTTTTTCAGATGGCCCCGTCGTCGGCAAAGCTATAGTAACCGTTTTGAGTGATGATGAGGTGATCGAGCAGCGGAATTTCCATCAGTTTGGCGGCCTCCTTCATTTGTCTGGTTATTTTACGGTCGGACTCGCTGGCCTGCAAATTCCCTGATGGATGGTTATGAGCAATGATGATGGAAGTGGCCAGTTTTTCGAGCGCTTTCTTCAGAATGAGACGAACGTCGATGACGGTACCGGTTAGGCCTCCCTGGCTGATTCGCTCGTAATGAATAATTTTGTTGTGGCGGTTGAGAAGAATAAGCCAGAACTCTTCGTGAGACAAATCGCCCATCACGGGTTGCAGGAATTCAGCTGCATCGCGACTGCTGGTCACTTGTTGCATTTTGAGTGCATCCGATTGGTTTCGACGACGTCCCAATTCCAGCGCAGCGATTACTGTAATTGCTTTTGCTTCCCCGATTCCTCTGAATTTCTTCAGGGCGTCCACATCGAGCTTGCCCAAAGCATTCAGGTTATTTTTAACAGTCCCTAAAATCCGGCGTGATAATTCGACGGCAGTTTCTTCGCTGTTACCCGATCCAATGAGGATGGCGATTAATTCGGCATCGGAAAGGGAGGCAAGTCCCCGGTAGAGGAGTTTTTCGCGGGGGCGGTCTTCTACGGCCCAGTCCTTGATACTGAGTTTTCGGTATTCTTCCATTCAGGTTTAGCTTTTAACTAATTTACAAAATGTAATCCAAACCGTGAATGGAGAAATTGGTCAAAACAAAAAAAGCCCACCCTTTCTGAAGGATGAGCTGGAATATAGATTAGAAATATCTTACAGGCTGTTCACGTGCAAAGACAGGCTTGACTTAAGGTTAGCCGCTTTGTTTTTGTGAATGACATTTTTCTTAGCCAGTTTGTCGAGCATAGCAGAAACTTTCGGGTACATTTCCGAAGCGGCTTCTTTTTCGCTGGTAGCACGCAGTTTACGAACTGCATTACGCATCGTTTTCGCGTAATAGCGGTTTTCCAAACGACGCTTTTCTGATTGTCTTGCTCTCTTTGCTGCTGATTTATGATTTGCCATTTCCCTAAATAATTAATGTCTTTAAAAAGTAGCCCGTAGGGGAATCGAACCCCTGTTACCAGGATGAAAACCTGGCGTCCTAACCCCTAGACGAACGGGCCTCCTTGTTCAATGTCCCTTCAATTGGGACTGTAAAATTAACGTTTTTTACTGATTTGGAAAGCATTCAATCGGTTTTTCCGAAGATGCATTCCTGTCGTAGCCCGTAGGGGAATCGAACCCCTGTTACCAGGATGAAAACCTGGCGTCCTAACCCCTAGACGAACGGGCCTCCTATTGCTTGCCTTTTATTTGGCGCTGCAAAAATAACGAGATTTTTTTAAGCTCCAAACGAAGGACTGTTAATCATTCAAAATTTTGAACGGCTCATCAGGGCTTGTTTGCCCTTTTGTTTTGAGCGATGCAAAGAAATAACATATTTCTTAAACAACAAATAAAAAGATTAAAAAAATTAGCGCCACTCTACAATGGTTCCGCGCTCCTTGTTCCTGAGAGATTTAGGGACTTGTTGAATGATTTCCTCGCGGAGAACGCTGATCAGTTTATGCTTGGCAAAGTTCCGGGCATAAATCAGGCTGACTTCCCGCAAAGGAGTCAGATCGGAGAAGTTCCGGACAATGACCGGTGCGGTGAGGGGAACAAATCCGGCAGCGAGCTCCGGAATTAGCGTATAACCGCCTTCGCGCTCAACTATTTTCATGATGGTTTCCAGCGAGCCTCCGTCAAAATGGAAAGGGAGCTTCGATTGCACCTGGTTTTTCATCCGGCAGAGGTTGATAACCTGCGTCCGGAAGCAGTGTCCATCGTCGAGGAGCCAAATGTCCGGTGATGCAATATCTTTAACCGAGATGGTCTGTTTTTTAGCGATGGGATGTCCGCGGTGCGAAAAGATTTTCATCTCCTCGTAAAAAAGCGGGTCTTCATGAATGTTTTTATCCTTGAGGGGAGTGACAACAATTCCCACATCCAACTGATCCTTCTTCAGTTTATCTTCGATGATATGTGTATAATATTCTTCCACATAGATATCGATGTTGGGATATTTCTTCGAGAATTCGCCAATAAACAGCGGCAGAAGATAGGGCGTTAAAGTAGGAATAATCCCGATTTTCAACGTTCCGCTCACTTCGCCACGAAAATCATCGATGATGGTGTTAATTTTACTTGCCTCGAATAAAATTTGCCGGGCCTGTTCAATAATTTTACGCCCCACATCGGTAGGGATAATGGGCTGTTTACTCCGGTCGAAAATGATGACACCCAGCTCGTCCTCCATTTTCTTGATTTGCATGCTCAGCGTAGGCTGCGTAATGAACTTTTTTTCGGCTGCAGTCGCAAAATGACGATAAGTGTCTACGGCTACGATGTATTCGAGTTGTGTAAGTGTCACCATGGTTAGGAGAGAATTTTCCCCGAAAGGTAGTAAACCTTTATGATATGGGAGCTAAACGTTTGCTACCTGAATCAGATAAAAGTATGAAATCGGGCAAGTTATTCGTCGGGCTGAAGCATTTTTAAAAATTCAGGCTGTATCAGGTTCTTCTTTTTCAGCACTTCGATTGGAATATGCACAACGGCGGTGCCACACGCGTACGGCCCAATCTGATAGTTGGCAAACGAAAAAATAATGTCATCATTGGTGAAGTTGACATTCTGAAAATCGTTGTCCAAATCATCGGCTGTTACTGCAAAGCAATCTTCCGGATTGTCGAGATATTGGGAAATAATCTCTGCCAGCTCCTGCAATTTTTCGGGTGTCGAACGGTCAATGATATCGTCGATGGTCAGAAAGCGATTATCGGCAGCCGAAAAGTTGTAGCAAATAAACCAGGTATTTCCATGAGCGCCCAACGCGTATTCGTATTTCTTGAAACGAAGACTGAGCATCCCGTTGTAAATATTGAACCACTGATGAGTGAGCGACATTTCGTAACGATATCCAGGGCGTGGATTCGGACTTTCTTTTAACGCCTGGTCGACAACCTGTTTCTTTTCCGCCAGTTCTTTACCCTGAAATTCAGCCAAGGTACTGTCGGCAAAGCTGGTCATTTCGCGGTTAAATGTGTCTTCGAACCGGCAATTCGACCAGTAACTTTCGATTAACGGATAGGCAATATGAACTTTATAATAGTAATCCTGCTGATGAATGTCTTTTAACTTGAACGAGATTTGAGCATCTCTTTGACGATTGGGATGACATGAAAACAACGTTATTGCAAGCGTTGCCAGCACAATAATCTTTTTCATTTCGAGTCATTTAAATTCAGAACACATTGAGAACCGGAGTATTATCCGGCAATGAATCCCAATTCGTTCTTTATGCTTCCAAATGTAGCCAGAATTATTTGAGCTTGTCACATCCGATTTTGAAAATTTCATTTTGAGTCGAGCAGAAATTGTATTTTTAGGAAAAATTTCGAGGTATGAAACGAGTATATAGCAGTGCAGTATTTTTTCTTGGATTGATGTCGGTGTTATTTGTTTCATGTGGACCGTCTCCATCAGAGAAAGCGGCCCAACAGATAAACAGGGCGGAAACATTGCTTTCGCAGGGCGATACGGTGAAGGCTGTTCAGAGCCTTGATTCCATAGCGAAATCGTATCCCGAAGCGGTTGCCCAGATAAAACAGGCCGGTGAAATGAAGAAGCGCATCTTCGTTGCCGAATTGGTGTCACTCAGGGCTCAGCGCGATTCACTGAATGAGCAGATTAACGTGTTGTCAAAGAATTTCACAACAAAAAAAGGCGAGTTCGATCAATACATGCAATATGTTCCGAAAAGACAATCTGTTAATCGGAGCTGGGACCGGTCATTTATCCAGGTGCACCTTGATGCCAGTGGACGGATATATCTATCGAGTAATTACTACGGAGATAAATGGCTTAATCATGTGGCAATCCGGGTTTATGACGGCAAGTTAAATGCCCGAACCGATACTGTCCCTTTGAACGATGTCAACAATCATCACAGTGAATTTCTGGATAAGAAGTGGGAGCAGGTTTCGTATAAGAATGGGAAAAGCGACGATGTGATTAAATTTATTGCCGAGCATACCGACCTGAAGCTGAAAGCTGTCTTTCTCGGGAAACGGTATTATTACATCGTTCTGGAAACCTTCGATAAGGAAGCTGTCAAAAATGCATACGATTTATCGCTGGTGCTGAAAGCAAAGAACAAGCTGGATAAGCAAATCAAATCGCTTGAAGCAAAAGTGAAAGAGACCAACTAAAAGCAGAGACGGGGAATGAACGTTCCCCGTTTTTTTTATTCTTCAACTAACGACTGAGCAAAGCCGGGTAAATCTTTTCCCGAAAAGGTCCCTGAACTCATCAGCAGCAGGTTGTGGTGGTTGTGCGGCAAACTCTCCAATACTGAAAACAGTGCATCTGAATCCGTAAATACCTGCAGATCGTCGCGCCCGAAAGCCTCTTTGACTTGGTCTGTCGTGATAGGCTCAAGTTTTTTATGCTCTATGGTATGCGGACTAAAATAGACGAATGCCTCGTCGGCTTTTTCCATCGAATCTTTATAGAGCGGAAGAAATTCTTTCTTCAGGCTACTGAACGTGTGTAATTCCATGACAGCCGTTAATTTCCTGTCGGGAAATTGTTGCTTCACCGCTTCCACTGTTGCCTTCAGCTTCGATGGTGAATGGGCAAAATCGCGGAAAATGGTCATGCTGTTGGTTTCTGCCAGTTTTTCCAGACGACGGGCAGCTCCGCTGAAAGAGGAAATCGTCCGGTAAAAATCTTCATCCGATACGCCCAATTGCTGACAAATAATGTGTGCACCGCTGATATTTTGCAAATTGTGTTTTCCGAAAATATTCAGTTCGATCTGTTCTCCATCAGCGGTAACTAATCGCGTTTCTCCGTTTTTTACATTGGCGGTGTGTTCTTTGTAACCAGTTACCTTCAACCGGGATGCGTTTTCGTCAGCAATTTTCCTCAGGTTTTCGTCGCCATCGAAATAAATCAGGTGACCATTGTCCGGCATCAGCCGCGCAAATTCCCTGAATTGATCCACATAGTTGTCGAACGTCGGGAAGACGTTAATGTGGTCCCAGGCAATCCCCGAGAGGAGCCCGATTTGTGGCTGATACAAATGAAATTTCGGGCGCCGGTCGATGGGCGATGATAGGTATTCATCACCTTCGAATACGGCAATCTTTGCGGAGTCGCTGAGCCTAACCATCGTGTCAAAACCTTCGATTTGTGCACCGACCATGTAATCAAAATCGACGTTATTCTCTTTCAGTACGTGCATAATCATCGACGTGATGGTGGTTTTCCCATGGCTTCCGCCGATGACGACGCGGGTTTTGTTTTTGGTTTGTTCGTAAAGGAATTCCGGGTACGAATAGATTTTTACGCCCAGCTCTTTTGCTTTTGTCAACTCCGGGTTGTCTTCGCGGGCATGCATTCCCAGGATGACTGCATCCAATTCAGATGTGATTCGGTTGGCATCCCACCCAAATGCGTCGGGTAACAAATCGTGTTGTTCCAAGCGGCTTTTAGAGGGCTCAAATATTTCGTCGTCTGATCCGGTTACCCGGTAGCCTTTTTGTTTTAGGGTAATAGCCAGGTTATGCATAGCAGCTCCGCCAATGGCGATGAAATGAATATTCATGGTTTCGGTAACTTTTTGCCAATTTTGCGGTTAAAAGTAACAAAATCCGAATCACAAAATTTCAGTATATGAAGCTTTATCCAATTCATGCAGGTTATTTCATGGCTGATGGCGGCGCCCTGTTTGGTGTTGTTCCGAAGGTGTTGTGGAGTAAGCATTACCCATCGGACGAAAATAATCTTTGCAAGGGAGCGATGAGATGTTTGCTGGTGGTTGACGGCGATCGGAAAATTCTGATTGATGCCGGAGCCGGCGGTAAATACGATGAAAAGTACAAGAAAAACAATGGCCTTCATGGCGATGAAACCCTGGTTGGTTCATTGAAAGCAGCCGGTTTTCATCCGGATGAGATTACCGATATGTTTTTTACCCATTTGCATTGGGACCATTGCGGAGGGGCCGTTCAGTTTGGTGAAGACGGAACAACACCGGAGCTGGTGTTTAAAAATGCGACACATTGGGTTTCGGAAAGTCAGTGGGAGAAAGCCTGGAATCCAAACATCCGTGACGGGAATGCCTACTTTTCAACAGACCTGGAAACCTTGCGTGACAGTGGCAAGTTGCAGTTGATTAAGGAGGAAGGCGATCTGATTCCCGGATTTCATTACATTGTAGTAGACGGCCACACGCCCGGACAATTGATTCCGGTAATTGAGTACAAAGGCCGAAAGGTTGTTTTCACTGCAGATTTGATTCCTGTTACCGCCAACATCCCGGTAGGCTGGCTGGCCGGTTACGATTTATTCCCGGTAACGACCATGGAAGAGAAAGCGGAATTCATGAAAACAGCCCTGGAAGAAGATTATGTGTTGTTTTTCGAACATGACGCTTATAGCGAGTGTGCTGAGCTGGAAGCCGGGAAAAAAGGGACAGCGTTGAAGCGAACATTCCAATTGAGTGAATTATAAAATCCCCGAAACATAAAAGAAAAGAGGCCGCTTTTTAAGTGACCTCTTTTTTATATCAGGCTTTGAAATCTTTTGCCAGTTCGTCGCGGCATTTTTCCAGCAGTCGCTTGGTGGCCAATACACCCTCTTTAGGACTCAATTGTTCGCCTTCGTATTCAATACCGACAAATCCACGATAGCCAGCCTCCATCACGATGCGCATGATCCGGTGAAAGTCCGAATGAATCTCTTCGCCATTTTCGTCAAACTCCTGCGATTTGGCAGATACCCCTTTAGCATAAGGCATTAATTCTTTCATTCCTAAGTAACGGTCGTACCATTCCTCCGGTTCGTAGCTGGTACGGAAATTACCGAAATCCGGTAGGGTACCGACTCGAGGATGGTCGACCATTTCCATCACTTTGCTAAGCCATTTACCGTTGCTGGAAAATCCGCCGTGGTTTTCTACCAGAATATTGATACCAGCCTTATCGCCGTATTCACAGAGGAGATGAAGTCCGTCCGATGCGAGTTTCTGTTGTTCTTCGTAAGAACCTTGCGAGCCGGCATTCACCCTGATAGAATGACATCCCATCTGAGCTGCTGCATCAACCCATTTTTTATGGTTTTCGAGGGTTTGCAGGCGATCCTTTTTCTCCGGTGCGCCCACCATTCCTTCGGCATCAACCATGATGAGTACGTTGGTAATTCCTTCTCCGCGGCAAACGTTGTTCAATTCATTCAAATACTTTGTGTTCTTTGCTTTATCGTACATGCAGGTATTGACGTACTCAGCACCTTCGCCTCCAACTTCTCTGATGAACTTCGGGAAATCGATATTTTTCATGGGAGCAGCCTTCTCGATAGCTCCAAAATCGTTTTTGAGTAGTTGCATGAACTTTTCCCAACCATCTTTGCGCGCATCGCCGAAGATGAGGGGATTAACAGACCATTCAGCAACAGATAGCTTGAAAAGCCGTTTGTTGCCCGGTACAGAAGCCAGGGATGACCCGGCAATAGCGACTCCGGCAGAAGCCAGAGCCGTGTTTCTTAAGAATTCTCTTCTGGAAATGTGATTTTGCATAGCTTGGTTATTAGTATGATTTCGTTTCAATATATAAAATTGACCAACAAAATGGAAATTGATACGCTGATATTCAGTAGGTACAGTTGGATTTTGCTTAAAAAGCCGGGGATATTGATAGAAAAGAGAGAAAACCGAAACAGAATTTTAATAATTTGGCGTAAAGCCTCATATTATGGGGCTTTTAAGCAATCACTTGAAGAATATATGCTAAAAAATGCCGTTCTTTGAAATATTATGTCAATTATGTTGTCGAATTGTTTAACACAGCTTTGTAAAATAATTTGGCTTGGAAGCCCTGAAAATGCTGTAAAACCTGAATTTTAAACATTTTGATAAAAAAGTTAAAATTTAATTGACATTAAGAGCGATTAGTTCGTAAATTTATAATCAACTTAACTGTTAGAATGATAAAACCCCTTAACGTGTATGACTTTCCTAACGTCTCCCCCGATACAGTGGTTCATCATTTGAAAACGACGGTATGTGGAAGCACAGATATAAGACAGTTATGCTGGAGGGATAAATGAATTAAAAACAGTTAATTATTCGTTTTTTTTGATTTTGAATTTTTTGCTCTCGTTTTGAGAGAACATTTATAGTTTGTTTGGTAGAATTATTTTTTTTGCTCCTGGATTCAGGAGCAAGGTTTTAGGATTATTGTAGGAGATTTTTGAGAAAAAAAAACTTAAGTCCCATCACGCGGAACTTAAGTAAAAGGTACCTCTGGGGGGAGGTTAGAAAGCCCATTTCCTGTTACGTGCTTGTTGGGGTTAGGAGCATAGGGGAATGGGCTCCTTTATGGAATAAAAACGGGTTACGGTTTTTTTTATTGCCGCAACCCGTTATTTTTTTTCAGGGAATTCGCGATAAGCCGTCGCTGGCGGATGGATCGCCGGGTTTGAAGAGCAGACATTTTTGAAAAAGAACTTTGGCTTCCCGGGTTTGGCCCAGGCTGAAGTGTGTCCAAGCCAACATCAGGAGACCGTCGTAATCGAACGGGTAGAGGTCGACCACTGTTTTAAGGTAGGGAAAAGCTTTCTCAAACTGCTTCCTGTTGTAATAAATTAATCCCATCCGGTAGTTAACTTTTGTGTTCTTGGGATTGTTTTCCAGTATTTTGTTGTACAAATCGACGACTTCATCCCATTTCCCGGAGGCTGAAAGTGGGAGAACGAGCCCCATTCTTGCTTCTTCGGAATAAGGTTTCAATTCGACCGCGTGGCGGTAATGGGCAGCCGACTCCGTGAAATTACCTTGCAGGTAATTCAACCAGCCCAGCCTCAGACTGATTTCGTACGAATCATCCGAATAAACTTTCTTTAGTGCCTGTATCGCCTGGTTGAAGTCATTTTGCTTCTCGTAGGTATAACTCTTTTCAAATGCAGTCATCACTGTATTGAAATCCGGTTGAGCTTTTGCTGTTTGAAATGACAGCAGGAAAGCTACTGCAATTGTTGTTTTTACTAGAAATTCCATGTCAGTCCTCCTGAGAAATTCTGATTTGTGAAATTGTATTCTTCATATTGATAATTTTCTGTGTCCTGGTAAGACAACAGGTAACCCTTTTCCTTTATTGAGTAGTAGCGGAATACAAGTTGTAACCGGTTTTGGTGAATTGGGATGATCAGATTGGCTCCCCACCTGGAATCGATGACGTAAGGAGTGTTCCAGATGACATAGTTGGCGGCTTCTGAAAGAAACTCCATGGAACCGCTGGTATAATACCCTTCCAGCCAGAACGGTCCGGTCTTAAAGCCGATTTTCTGATTGAATACGATATTGTTGTCAGAATAGTCGGCTGAAGCCAGCTTTTGTTGCTTTAAAGAGAGTGTGGAAACCAGGTAAAAGTTGAGGTTTGCCAAGGGATAGATAGTCAATTGCCCATTAAGCTGTGTGCAATCGATGCCTAAAAGATTGGCATAACTTCCACTCAATTCCGTACTGAGGTATGTAAAATTTTTGAACAGCCCCAGGTAAAGAGAGTAATCACTGAAATTACCGTTCACAAGGTCGTAAGTTGCTACGTCGTTTACATCGTAGGATAAGGCGTTGTAACTGTATTTTCCCCACAATAAGTTGAGAGAAGGGACGAGATGAAATCCCTCACCCAGGTTAAAATCCAATGCACCGTAGTACTGATTCTGAACCGTTGTGTGCATTGATTCATTGGATGTATTTCCCATTTCACGGATGTGCTGTGCTTCATTAATCCCGATGTAAGTATAAGCCTGGGTGTAGCGCACTCCCGGTCCCAGGTCGTGAGAAAAGCCAGTTGTGATGTAATATTGGTTCTTGGGATAGTAGTTCGCATCATAGACGCTGGAATTTCTGTTTCGCGACATGGTGGTGATGTTGGTATAATCCATGTTATTACCGATACCAGATTCAACGAAAAAACTTCTGACGGCTTTGGGATGTGCATCGAGCCTCTTCTTCAGCGACTCCGGGAATTCCCTTGTCAGGAATACCGCATCCTGGCCTCTTCCCGAAAACAGGTAGGCGTAGTACAGGTACTCCAAAAGAATGGTGTCCCCTTTGAGTTCATTCAATGCGTTTTCGAAAATGGGAATTGACTTTCTGTAGTGTCCCAGGTTATAGTATGCAATTGCCGTTCGGGTATTCAGATAGAAAAAGTCAATATCTTCTTTGTGGGCTTCTTTTGATAATTGAATCAATTTTCTCCATTCACCATTTAGGTAAAAGGCATAAGTTTCCTTATCCACCCCTGCCGGGGTTAACTTCTTCTGTGCCATGGAAACGAAAGGCACGAGTAGCAGGATAATTAAGATGGCTCTTCGCATAAGGCAATCAGTATTTTGTCGTTTTCTTCGACCGTGATCTTTTTAATTCCGGTTGGACCTATTTCTGTTTTGAATGTCATTCGACTAAGCTGTCGCTTGAATATTTTCTTGTCCACAATGGAAGTCAGCTCAATTTGGCCCGGCATTGTGGGGTTATCGATGCAAGAATACTGCAACGAAAAGTCGGCATGAAGAAACCGGAAGAATGGAGCTGTGAAGTCATGAAAGAACATCCAGCTTTTGGGGAAAACCAGGTTCGCTGGGATGCTGTCCTGAATTTTCAGATCGGCATAGAAACCTGATTGAACCTTGAATAATCCGAGGAAAAACAGGTAAAGCAACGATTTGTTTTTGCCCTGAAAGTGACTGAAATAATGCACTTGTCCGTCGTTGTAAATCCAGGCAGTTGCTTGTTCCGTTTCAGAAATCAATCGCGATTCATTCCGGGAAGTAGTATCCACAATCCACTTGGATTTTTCAGGAAGTCGACGAAATGCGGGGATTTCGTTTTTCAGGATTCGGAATTGAAGATGTTCTCCCGGTATGAAATGCATTGCCTCTTCAATCAGCTTGGTTTTTCGGATGCTGGCGATTTTTTCATCTTTACGGGGAATAGCGAACGATTTTAATTCTTTCGCATCACCGTTATTCAGAATATATTGACCGAATGGATACGAAAGTGTCGGAGCTCCAATATTCGGTAATACCTGAAACTGCATGTGCAGGTGGGGATAGGGGGAACGTCCCGAATTGCCGGCTTCACCGATGGTCTGTCCCTGTTTGACAAATTCGCCTTTCTTTACCTTAATGCTGCCTTCCTTCAGGTGCGATAACTTGGAATAGAGATAATCGCTGTGCTTGATAACGACTGTATTTCCCCAGTTTTGATGAGTATTGACATCGCCAATTTTATTATCAGGAACGCCATCGACCAATTCGGCAACCGTTCCATCGCCCGGAGAGGCTACAGCTTTCCCAAAGCAATAATAATCGGTAACCCAATCACCATCCCCTTTATACTGTTTATCTTCTTCATCAGTAATAACGAAGTCCCAGGCATGCTTCCATTCGTCTTTGTGCGTGTATTCGCCCGAGTGCCCTTGAGAAACGGTCCATTCTCCAAAGAATGGAAGTGATACTGGAAGATAAAATCGGTTAGCAAACCGTTGTTTAGTGCCGATGTGGTGGTATAGATTTCGTTCCGGCGAATTTTCCTGCAAAGTAACTTCTACCGGGCCTTTTTCCGGCTCCAGCCGAAGTTTTAAGACATACACAAATGTGATGACGACAATATTGAAGGGCAGTGAATAAACCGAAAGCCCAAATGACAGAAAAACTTTCCCGAGACTCAATGTCAGCATAACCACCACGGGAAGCAAAATGGCTGTCCATAGGTAGCTTTTAAATGAAGGGACCAGGAAAATACCACCAATGGCAATTGCGGTCAGGATATAGTTGAACCCTATGTACGTGTAAGTCAATTCGTGAATGTTGGCACCTGTAAGCTGGTAAAAACCCCACGCGATGCTGAATCCCAGGACTGAAAGGGTAAATGCAATTCGTGAGAAAAGCAATAGTCCAATGGCAATCAGGATTCCGGCCAGCAAATTGGTTTGAAAAAATATCGCGCCAAGCGATAATAAATAGGTGCGAAGAGCCGGCGGCCAGTCGATGTGTGCAATTGAATAATAGAGGTCGACCAGCGTTTTTCCGCCAAGGGTGAACAACTCGTTGGCTGTGTAAATGCCCCTTTCACTTAGGCCCAACGATTGAAAATCCCGCGAAGCAAGCATGACCATCCACATCCCGAACATGAATGGAAGGCTGAGGTAGGGAAGATTGTATTTATACAAAATACCCTCCAAAGCCAATGTGAGAAACAGGGTAAACACAGCGGCAAAAATGGTAATCGAAAAGAGTTCCCAGCCGGGCTGGAAACCAAGTCCGGTTCCCAGGCCAACCAGCAACGCGTTGAAGCCGTACATTCCCTGGTTAACCATTTGGGTAGAATAACCTAAAAGCCAGGCAATCGTGTTAGCTGTGACAACGGCAATCAGGCCACAGGTTCCGGCTACCCAGTCGATGAAACTGATTCCGAGTAACAGCCATCCCAGGAATGAGTAATTGGAGAAGAATACCTGGGCATAGCTTCGTGGAATGGAAGCCAGAACGATGTGCTCATTTTCGGTCATATTATTTTAGATATTGCGGAATACGTTCAGATGTTTGGAATGTGTTTTGGTTCTCCTGTTCGCGAATGACATGTACGCGTTGCTCCGTATCAATCAGGACAATATTGGGCCGATAAGTGATGAACTGCAGCCACTGGGTCATATTGTAGGCACCAACACGTGGGATAACAATTCGTTCCCCGGGTCTCAGCAGCGGAAACATAACGGCATCGCGCAGTATGTCGATATTCATGCAAAGAGGTCCGTAAATAGTCGTATTCTCGGTGTGTTGTGACGAAATGACCGCCGGTACAACCTGGTGGTCGTACCAGAAGGAGGTAAACAGGAGATTAACACCGGCATCGACTACCGTTGCCCTGCGCCCGTCAGGAAGTCGTTTGTTGGCAATCACTGTTCCCAACAGATATCCCGCGTCATCAATTAACGCTCTCCCTGTTTCCAGGAAAAGGGTTGGCATATGGTCTGGTTCAATTTCTGAATTGATCAGAGCGCTGGTGATGGCATCGGCATATTCATCGAATGTTGGGCAGGTGTCCGTACCCGGAAGATACGCTCCTTTCAGGGTGTTCTTCGATGCAAATCCGCCTCCCATATCAATGTAATGAACGTGGTGGTTGTATTTCCGG
Organism: Prolixibacter sp. DSM 2831; assembly: GCF_056493735.1. NCBI lineage: Bacteria > Pseudomonadati > Bacteroidota > Bacteroidia > Marinilabiliales > Prolixibacteraceae > Prolixibacter > Prolixibacter sp. DSM 2831. Next base: position 4,599,753 of record NZ_CM151379.1, on the reverse strand, counting down.
GCCAGGTTGATGGCCAGTTGAGCGAGTTTGTTGGCTGCCATTCCATAGGCAGAAGGCGCCAGGATGTATGTTCCGATGTGGGTATGAAGTCCAACCAGGTCGAGTTTCCCACTCAGCATGATTCGGTTGAGTGCGTCCCATGCTTCACCGTTTTCGTAGTTAAACCCGAACCGTTCCCAGCGAGGATAAATTCCGGTATCCATGTTCACCCGAATAGCCACTTTGGGTTTGGTCGCCGATTTCCCGGCAATTTCCAGCAGTGTGTACAGTTCGTCGAAGTGGTCGATGTGAATCAGCGAGTCATTTTCAATCGCAACCTCCAAATCTTCGCGGGTTTTGTGCGGTCCGTTGAAGATGATTTGATTTCCCGGCACACCGTTGGCCAGCGCTTTTTCGTACTCAAAGCGCGAAACTACTTCGGCCCATGAACCTTCCTGGTGAAAGATCCGGCATACGCTGTCGAGGTAGTTGGTTTTGTACGACCATGCAAATTGTACGGACGGATAACGCGTCTCGAACGCTTTCAAGGCACTACGATATGTGTCCCGAATGGTTTTTTCGGAAAGTACAAATAATGGGGAGCCGTATTTCTTCATTAATTCTTCGACAGACAAGCCCTCGATTTGCGGGATGGGGCGAATGCGACTTTGCATGCCAAATTTATCAGGGATACCGGCACTAATCCGGTTGATGATGGGTCTTTCGTAGGCTAACTTTGCCATAGCTTTATTGTTTTTCAGAAGTTATTGAATTTATAATTCGCCTTTTACTGTAATGCTCTCGAAAAGTGAGATATCACCAATCAAATCGTATGAATAGCGGATGAACATTTTACCGGTTTTGAAAGCATGAAACGGCTCAACTTTTTCATCTAACGCGAGTCGGACCATTGCTTCCGGAAGATTCTGACCGGCTGCTACCGAGAGATAGAGCCAGGCGGGTAGCCTTGGGTTGATTTCGATGATGTAGTATTCGTTGTCCCGGGTCCGGATCATCTCCAGCTCCATTCCGCCCCGCCATTTGGTTTTTCTGATGATATCGTAGGTGAGCGAAAGCATTTTCTCATCGTCGATGGTAATGCCGCCCCACGCTTTTCCCTTGTCGGTTATATAGGTTTTCCGCATCGGGACAGCTCCAATTGTATTTCCTTTGCCGTCGCCCAGCGCAATGACGTTAACTTCGGTACCTTCCACAAATTCCTGCACCATAACCGGAAGTCCCCATTTGGCACTTATTTTATGGAACAGGGTATTCACTTCGTGTTTATCCCAGGCTTTGTAGGCATCGTAAAATTTACCTTTCACGAATACCGGAAAATCCAGTTCCTCGAAAAGTAGATCAACCTGGTGTGCCCCAGTCAGCGGTAAGCTTTTCGGTACTTTGAAATCGTACTTTTTACCAAATGAGCTAAGGTTATCTTTCGAGCGCTCCATGAAGCTTTCCATTCCTGGAAGGAAGGTTTTGATACCTCTTTTCCGCAACCAACTTTCATTCTTGATAAAAGTGAAAAGTTCGGCATCGAAATTCGGAATCAGGACATCAATTGGATTCTTCCTGTGTATCTGTTCAATGCGTGCCAGCAATTGTTCCGAACCGGATGATGGGTAGGGGATCAGGTAGGTTTTGTCGGTAATACCATTCATATAGATGCCCGGCTCCAGGTTTTCGTAGGCCAGTCCAATGACTGTGGCATCAAACCGGTCCGATTCTCTGATGGCGCGGATGAATGGCACTCCAGGTCCCGGATTATCGGTATTGTTCAATCCGGTAATGGCGATTGTTATTTTTTTCTTAGACATAGAAGACGTTTCAGGGGATTGACATTGCAGAGGTTATTCTTCCAACAGATTGAATTGTCTGAGCATAGATTGAAAATCCGTCAGGTTTTGCTCAAAAATGGCTGGTTCAACTTCGTACCGCTCAATAATTTTTTTGGTGATATCCGATTGCTCTAAACCATTTTTCATCATCTCCACAATTTCCCGTCCTATGCCATTTAGGTTGAAAGAATCACCAGTTGAGCTGTCGAAAACAAATCCGTTTTCACTAACAGCGACGCTTCTTTTTATTCGCATATCATTTCGTTTAATATGAGGTTTGGAATCAGGAGTAGCAGTGATAAATCTACGTGCTATAATAAATTTACGCTGAATCAGTTGATTATACCAGCTGGTAAATAAATTTCTCCGGAACTCCTGTTTCTGTTTACATGAATACCGCGTAAAACAGGATTTACCCTAACGTGAATTATCAATTTTATTTTGAGGAAGTCCTCGGGGGAAGTATAAGACTCACTAAATGAGGACAGCTTTTCTGTAGAAAATCAAGCAAGTGCAGGTGCGCAATGAATGCGACAGTTGGTACAAATAGGATGTTTACTATCGGGGAGCAAACGTTCCCGGCAAGCATAAGTTAAAATCTGAATCTGATTGGACGTTCCGAACTTATGACGAATATTTTTGCGATGTGTTCTTACTGTCGATTCGCTAATGTTTAGCTTTTCAGCAATTTGATGGTTGTTCTCCATCATCAGCATCAACACAAGAATCTCGCGCTCGCGTTCGGTGAGTATGATTTCATCCTTGGACTGTTGCTCTTGTTTAAAAAGAGAAGTGGCCACCTTCGAGCAAAGATATTTTTCTGATGCAGAAACTTTGCGGATGGCAAAAATGAATTCTTCAGCAGAGCATGATTTTAACATATAGCCATCAATCTCGGGAAGCCACTTCTCCAGCAGACCTCGTGATACAAGGTCTGATAAAATGAGGATTTTTAAGTTGTGGTTTAACAGGCGTATCTTTTTGATGTAATCCAAATTCAAAAACGACAGAGAGTTAAACTCAAGAACAAGAATATCAGCTTCGTACACTCTGATTTTATCCAATAGCTCATCACCAATCGGAACGACACCTGCGAGCGCAAAATCTTTAATATTATTAAATACCGCACTCAGGGCATCGGCTAAAATTCGTTGATGATATCCTATGAGCAAAATCTGCGTTTTCATAAGCAAATATTCATAATCTAATTTACAGCGATTTAAACAGAAAGGCAATAGAACTCAACAATTGTTTACGTCAAATCCTCAAGTGTTTAGTCCATGCAAATGGATGTGCACAAGTAGCTACACATTTGGGCAATATAAAATGCACATTAAGGCGATTGTCTTCAACGGGTGATAATATGTAAATTTAATAAAAACAAACTAACAACCCTGTCTGCGTTTGCAGCATACCCCCCACCTAAATCCTCCGCAGACACTAATTCTTAAAAATTCTTGCTATGAAAAACCTAAAACGAATGAACCGGATGCTATTGCTGTCTCTTGCAATTGGGCTTTTGCTACCTGCATGCCAGCAATCATTCCTTGACGAACCACAAGATGAGGCTGGGTTGGTTCTGAAAAAAGGAAAAAAGAATACTGTTGATCCCAGCGATCTGTATGGCGACTTGTGGGTTATCCAGCGTGATAACAGAGGTGTACCGAAACTCTACCCATTACCATATTCCGTGGAGTTTCAAGATGAACTAAAAGAAGGATTCATCGATGTAACGATTCCTTATCTGACTGCCAGTATTACTACTCCAGAAGGTGATGTAATTGTTCCGGAAGGAGGCGGTTTCCCGGAATGGGATGATGTGCCTCTGCTGTATGATGATGAAGGTGGAGTTTATGAAGTTGTTGGCGAAAACGTTCAGGAAATTGAGATGGGACGTCTCAACCTGATTCGTTCGGGTCCCGAAGTGCTTGATCGTAGGTTGGAAGAAGTGATTAAGAACTTCGGCGACGGAACAGTATCCGAGGTAATTCGGGACTATTGTGGTCGTTTGTTCATGGTTCGAACTGATGCCGCTCTTGCTCAGGAAATTGAAGACAAGCCCATCGATTCTCCCCTTGAAAACTTAGCCATTTATAAAGAATTACTTACCAACGGATTTGATGGCAGACTGAGTTTTCTGGTGGACAACTTCAAAATGAAAGGCCGGCTGGATAACATCAGCGACTGGAGTCAGAGTGAAAAAGGAGTTGAATTCATGACACTGGAAGAAAAGCAACTGTTCGTTGCTAATGTATGTGCCGCTTGTGTTGGTGCTGGCTCTGATAAAACCGGATTTCTGACAATCGACGAAATTTGCTATTTGAACGAGTTTATGGGTATTCCCGGTGACGAGTGTTTCTATCCGGTTATAACGAAAAACGTTAAAACATTGAACAAAACGAACAAGAATCAGGAAACTGTTGTGAAGAAGTATATCGACTTGTCCGCGTTCATGTATACCCGGCAAAAATTCTGGAAAACGTTCGTCACCATTCGTACCATTGACGATTCAACAGACCCGTGGACCTACAGAGATCTGGGAACCTATACTATTCACAAAATTCTGAAGGGCAACGCATCGGAACTGGATGTTCTGTTGGGCACTTATCGGTACACCATCGACAGTCCGGTTAAGAAAAGAATGGTAGGATTTACCAATCAGGCTGATGACTATGTACAAGCACTTGAACTTGTTCATGGAAATGAAGAGTTTATGGTTTGGCAGATGCCGAGTGTCGATCGTTCTGCATCTCCGTTCTCTTATACCGCTGAGGAAGAGTCTCATGGCAATCGTCCACCCGGAAAAGGTGACGATGAGGAATTGAGTACAGATGATTCCGGGTCAGGATCGACGGGTTCAACAGGCTCAAGAGGCGGAGGTCGTCGCGGTCGCCGATAAATATATAACGACTTTAATCACTTCTGTAACGGAAGCAGACTTAGCTTGAACTGACCTAATACTAGCCCCAAAGCAGGTAGCGTTAAGCCGAAAACGCTGCCTGCTTTTTTAATATAAATTTATTATATTTATAAGTGACCAAGAATGACTCTGCTGGATTAATTAACATTTAAAACCTCTATTTATGAAAATGATGAAATTAATCGTATCAGCGTTGCTGGTATTGCTTTGGGTTAGTTGTGAGAAAAACGAGAGCTCACTATCCCCAGAAGACAATCAAACAATTCAAAGCGGACAAGTAATTCCGGGACAATATATTGTTGTCCTTAAGTCCGGAGTTGTTAACTTAAAAACTGCCTCTTTAACGTACGAAGGTCGCCAGGCTGCCGTTAAAGAAACGGCCAAAGCCTTTCTTCCGGAAAGAGATTTAAATCAAAGACCATTTCTGCAGGTTTATGGCACAGCTGTAAAAGGTTTTGCTGCTGATTTAAGTGAGAGTGAGTTAAGTCAATTGAGGAATAATCCGAATATTGAAAAGATCTACCCGGATCGAATGTTTATTCTACGCGGAAAACCACCGGTTGTCGATCCCACTCCTCCTGCTCAAATGGTACCTTATGGGATTGCCCGAGTTGGGACTGGTGACGGTACCGGGAAAACAGCTTGGGTAATTGATACCGGAATCGATTATGACCATCCGGACTTGCTGGTTGACGTAAGTAGAGCCCAGACTTTTGTTACTCGTACGACTACCGCTGATGACGACAACGGGCACGGAAGTCATTGTGCGGGAATTATTGCTGCGTTGAACAACGATATTGGTGTTGTTGGTGTAGCAGCCGGTGCGACAGTTGTTCCTGTTAAAGTGCTTGATAGGAGAGGCTCGGGAGCTTATTCCCAGATTATTGCCGGAATTGATTATGTTACCAGCAATGCTTCGCCTGGTGACGCAGCTAATTTGAGCTTGGGAGGTTCTATCTACGAACCGATTGATTTGGCTGTTGAGGCATTGGGCGCCAGTGGAGTTTATGTTGCATTGGCAGCTGGAAACGAATCTGATGATGCAGAATATCACTCACCGGCACGAGCCGAAGGGGTCAACCTGTTTACAATTTCAGCATGCGATGACCAGGATGCGTGGGCTTATTTCTCCAACTATGGTACGCACGTGGATTATTGCGAGCCGGGTGTTAGTGTATTTTCAACATACAAAGGCGGAGGTTACACCACGATGAGTGGAACCTCGATGGCGGCACCCCACATGGCCGGTATTTTGTTGATGACCAACGGTCACCCGGTTGCCGATGGAGCTGTTACCGGAGATCCGGATGGCAATCCCGATCCAATAGGAATTCAATAACCTAAAAATAGATAAAGGCCGCAATTTGCGGCCTTTATCATTAATGGAAAGACTAAAGTTATCTATAGATTACAATACGTCCAGTACAGATTGGAGATGTTGTGTCACTTCACCGGCGAACTTCTCCAGTTCCGGTGTTGCAACAGGTTTCATCGCTTCCATCGGATTTACCGTTGAGACTTCAATTTTTCCTTCCGGAGTTTCCTGCACAACCACGTTGCATGGAAGCATAATTCCAATCTTGTCGTTGCTTTCAAGTGCCTGGTGCGCTAAAGCCGGATTGCAGGCTCCCAGAATTTTGTATTTTCTGAAGTCCACATCAATCTTCTTTTTCAGCGTATCTTTCACATCAATTTCGGTAATTACACCAAAACCCTGGTCTTTCAAGGCCGATGTGACTTTGTCCAAAGCTGTTTCAAATGAGGTATCATTTAATGTTTTCGCCAGATAAAATTCCATAGTATATCTCCTTTTTGTTGTTACTAACAAGTAATTTGAAAAACTGTTTAGTTTTTCCTTATAAATGGATAGAATAAATATCAAAAATATTGAAAAATGTACATATCTGAAATAGTTGGTTGTTTTTGGGGTTTATGAATATAAAAGAAACGAGGCCATGCCCGATGCACAGCCCCGTTTGCCATGGAAATTAAAGTGAACCTTAAATAGTAATACTTAATCTGTATGCTTTTCGAAGGCATCCAGATGAGCGCCATCGGCGTTGATAAAGTTGGTGTATATGGTTGTCAAATCGGGAAGAGTTGTTCTTCCTAGTGCATTGTTGAGCGAGTCAAGTTCGAGTTGCTCAATGATAACTCCGGTTTCCATTGCCTGAAGCAGTGACTGAGCTCCGAAATCGATGGTTTCATTGTAGGAATCAGTCATATCATCATCATTATATAAACCGATACCAAGATCAACGTCTCCGTCTTTTGTCGGGTCAGTTTCACTATACTTGACAAATAGGTTCTGAAGAACTTTCCAGTGCCGGTATTCTGCTTTGGAAATATTCCCCAGGATGGGCATCGTTGAATAGGTTTGACCTAACGTAGTGTATACGTCGTAGGCCATTTTCTCCAATTTTACAAGGTATATCAAGTCATTCAGCTCGGCTTCGGACAGTGTTGTCGTGGCGGTTCCACCCGTTCCGCAGGGACCGAGTCCGCATGGACAATCGTTGGTATAAGGTCCTAAGCCACATCCCGGACAGGTTCCACCTCCACCATTTCCAGGAGCGGTTTGATCTTCCAGAATATCCGTTACAACGGGATCCAGAATTGTTAAATCTTCTTCTGAAAAGAAGTCTCCAAAATCGTCAGCTATCAGCTCCCAATTATATTCGACTCCTACTTTCAGGAGGTTCCAGTTGTACGCTTTCAGGTGATGTGGCTCGGCAGTCTCCAAACAGCTGTAAACAGCCAACGCCTCGGAAATAGCAGCGTCAGTAGCAGAAGTTGTGGCCTTGGAGACATTCAGGATTTCGAGACACTCGATGAGATACCCAACCTTGAATGTCTTGGTCACATCGTCGCCTGCAAAGTCAAGCTTACTACTATAAACTGTTGTGAAGTCATCATTTTCATCATCGAAGACACCGGGACCATAGGCAACGCCATCACCATCGCGGGTTGGGTCATCGAGATTGTCGTAGGTTGCAATCAGATCGCTGATACGTGTCCAGTGTACCAGTTCGCTCGCTGCAGTATGTTCAAAAACCGGATTGTCGGGAAACAACGTGCTTAAATCGCTGTACAGATCGTGAGCGAGTTTTTCCGTTTTGGCCAACGTAAGCAGATCCACCTCCCAAACTTCCAGATCTTCGTTCAACTGTGCGGTCATCATTGCTCCTTCCTTTGACTTCTCCGGGCCATCCGTTATTGAGCTGTCTTGTGTACAGGAAGGAATGAATAAGCCTATCAACAGCAGGTAGCTGATGAAGGACAATAGATACTTTTTCATGGAAACAGACTTTTTTAAAGGTTAATTTTTTGTTGAGGAATGAGGTTGGGTCTGAAATGTAGCGTAGATAAACAGTCAGCCGAATTGTAAAGACCATTTATCTGCAAATAGGAATACATGATTCTTCTCTCTTTTATCGGGATAAAAAAGAAATGAGAATCACTTTAAACAGTTGAGGAAGATGGATGGTGATACTTTAGTCTGGTTGGGGAAGCAGTTGTTTGCCGAAAAATCGTATGGTCTGGTTTAGACAACTAAATTACAATTTCTTATCGTAAAAAGGAATATGCTTATTGCAAAAAAAGAAAACCCCGGCCGTAGCCAGGGTCTTCAATTATCGTAAATGAATGAATTCTATTCCTGTGCAGCCAGCAGGATTTCCATGATTTTCTTACCAGCTGTGGTAACAGAAGTTCCGGGGCCAAAGATGGCCACGACACCAGCATCGTAAAGGTACTGGTAGTCCTGTGAAGGAATTACTCCACCGGCAATCACCATGATGTCTTCGCGGCCCAGTTTCTTCAGTTCCTCGATGACGGCAGGCACCAGTGTTTTATGCCCGGCAGCCAGCGAAGATACTCCCAGCACATGCACATCGTTTTCGACGGCTTGCTTGGCAGCTTCTTCCGGAGTCTGGAACAACGGTCCCATATCCACGTCGAAACCGAGGTCGGCATAACCGGTCGCTACCACTTTGGCACCGCGGTCGTGGCCGTCCTGTCCCATTTTGGCAATCATGATACGCGGTTGGCGTCCTTCTTTCTCTGCAAATTTTTCGACAAGACTGCGAGCCTCACCGAACTCTTTATCGTTTTTAGCTTCTGATGAATACACTCCTGAAATGGTTCTGATTACTGCTTTGTAACGTCCGACAACTTTTTCACAAGCATAGGAAATTTCTCCCAAAGTTGCACGCTTTTTCGCCGCATCGATGGCGAGTTCCAGCAAGTTTCCTTTTCCGGTTTCCGCACAACGGGTAATAGCTTCCAGCGAAGCTTTCACTTCATCCTCGTTTCGTGCGGCACGCAGTTTTTCCAAACGGGCAAGTTGCGATTTCCGAACAGCGGTATTGTCAATTTCCAGAATGTCAATCGGATCCTGCTTGTCGAGTTTGTAACGGTTCACACCAACGATGGTCTGAGTTCCTGAGTCGATACGTCCCTGTGCACGGGCAGCAGCCTCTTCGATGCGCATTTTCGGAACGCCGGTTTCGATGGCTTTCGCCATACCGCCAAGCTCTTCTACCTCTTCAATCAGCTTCCACGCTTTGTCGGCCAATTCTTTGGTCAACGATTCCACGTAGTAAGAACCGGCCCATGGATCGAGTGAACGGCAAATTTCGGTTTCCTGCTGAATGTAAAGCTGCGTGTTACGAGCGATACGAGCCGAGAAATCAGTCGGCAGTGCGATTGCTTCGTCGAGTGCGTTGGTGTGCAGCGACTGGGTGTGTCCCAGTGCAGCAGCCATAGCCTCGATTGCTGTACGGCCAACGTTGTTAAACGGATCCTGTTCAGTCAATGACCAACCTGAAGTTTGCGAGTGTGTGCGCAGTGCCATCGATTTCGGGTTCTTCGGACCGAATTTCTTCACGATTTTGGCCCAGAGCATACGGGCTGCACGCATCTTGGCAATTTCCATGAAGTGGTTCATTCCGATAGCCCAGAAGAACGAGAGGCGAGGAGCGAATGCATCCACGTCCAGACCCGCTTTCATCCCGGTACGGATATAATCCAAACCGTCAGCCAGCGTGTACGCCATTTCGATGTCGGCAGTTGCACCGGCTTCCTGCATGTGGTATCCCGAAATGGAGATGGAGTTGAACTTCGGCATGTTCTTCGAAGTAAACTCGAAAATGTCGGCGATGATTTTCATCGAGAACTCCGGCGGATAGATGTAAGTATTCCGTACCATGAATTCTTTCAGAATATCGTTCTGGATGGTTCCTGAAAGTTGCTCCAGTGTCGCACCCTGTTCTAGTCCGGTCACAATGTAGAAGGCCATAATCGGGAGTACGGCTCCGTTCATGGTCATCGAAACAGACATTTTGTCGAGCGGAATTTCGTCGAACAGGATTTTCATATCCAGAATCGAGTCGATGGCAACACCGGCTTTACCAACGTCACCTACTACGCGAGGATGGTCTGAGTCGTAACCACGGTGCGTTGCCAGGTCGAATGCAACCGACAAACCTTTTTGTCCGGCAGCCAGGTTGCGGCGATAGAACGCGTTTGATTCCTCTGCAGTGGAGAATCCGGCGTACTGGCGAATGGTCCAGGGGCGCATGGCGTACATGGCCGAGTAGGGACCCCGCAAAAATGGCGGCAGACCAGCGGCGTAGTTCAGGTGTTCCATGCCTTCCAGATCGGCTTTGGTGTACACCGGTTTCACGGGAATCTGCTCCGGTGTTACCCAATCTTTTGAAATGTGGTTCTTTTCGGCCCACTCTTTCTCACTTTCTGTGCAGGTGGCTTTAGAACCTTTTATATTGATGTCTTTAAAATTCGGTTTCATTGCTTGAGTATTTTTTAGTGATGAATCATCGTTGCCTTCCGGGAAACCGGAAATCATCTTTTGCTCATCCCTTAATTAATTCCCAGTTTTTTATTGTAATCCTTCAGTGCTTCCAGTAAGTTGGTTTTCACATGAACGAAATTTTCAATGCCTTTGGCCTTCAGGTCTTCGGCGCAAGCCGGTGCTCCGGCAATTACGAAAATCGCATCATCTTTAATCAACTCGTAAGCCTGAGGTCCGAATTCGATGTATTCATCATCCGATGAGCAAAGCACGATAATATCGGCGTTGGCTTCTTTAGCAGCGTTCACACCAGCTTCAACACTGGCAAAGCCGTTGTTGTCGACAACTTCGTAACCAGCAATGGCGAAGAAATTGGACGAGAACTGTGCGCGGGCTTTGCGCATCGCCAGGTTACCGATGGTGAGCATAAATGCTTTTGGACGTTTATTGGCTTTCGCGAAAACATCAGTTGCGTAACGCAGTTTTTCAAACTCGTCGGCACCACGGAACAGGCAAATTGGCTCTGCTTCGGCGCCGTCAACTTTTTGGCAAACAGGCTCGAAAAAGTTTGCGTTGAATTCAATCTTCGCTTGCTCGCTGAAGTTCGGGAATTGGTTAACCCCCAACAGGCTTTCTTTCCGAATAGCGACCGCTTTGCGGCGTTTGTCAGCCATTTCGTTGACACGTTCCTGCACGAAGCCGGCACGGAAGGCAGCCAGGAAGCCACCTTTTTCCTGAACTTCCAGGAAGAGTTTCCAGGCTTCTTCAGCAATGGAGTCGGTGAGTGACTCAATATAATAAGAACCAGCACCCGGGTCAACAATCTTATCGAGGTGTGATTCTTCTTTTAACAGAATCTGTTGGTTGCGGGCAATTCGTTCAGAAAACTCGCTGGTTTCTTCGAAAAACGAATTGAACGGAAGAACAGTCATTGAATCGGTTCCGCCCAGCGCAGCTGACATGGCTTCGGTCTGGGTCCGCAACATATTGACGTAGGCGTCATAAACGGTTTTGTTCCAGACAGATGTTTCGGAGTGAACCTTCATCTTACCGGCACAACGGCAAATACCATCTTTGCATTCTCCTTCGCAATCACAGGTTTCGTCACATTGGCATTCGGGTTTGTAAGCCGAAACAATCTGAGCCCAAAGCAGGCGACCGGCACGCAGTTTGGCCAGCTCCATGAAGTAGTTTCCGCCAATACCGAGATTGAAACGAATTTTCGGTGCTGCCACTCCTGCGTTCATTCCCAACTCAGTCAGCTGGCTCAGGTATTCAGCACCCATAGCCAGTGAGAAAGCCAGTTCCTGAACGCAGGAAGAACCTGCGTTGTTGAAGTTCTTTCCGTCGATTGCAATGACTTGCAGATTGGGCATTTCAGCCGCCGCGTCCACCGCTTTCTTCACGGTAGTGAAAGTATCAGTGTCCGATGCCGGCATTTTGCCTTTCAGCACCAGTTCGCTTAGCGCATCATAGTTGATAGAAGCATTGACCGTCTTCGGGTCATAACCTCTTTTTTTCGTATGAGCGATAAAAGCTTCAGCTAACTGTGGCACATGGCCCGAAACAACAAAGTTGATTTCAGCTGCTTCGAGACAAATATCTTTCAGTAAAACATCCAGATCGGAATCAGAGATGACCTTGCCATCAGCAATAACGAATCCGAGCGAATTCACTCCCTTATTCAGAATCGTCAATGCTTTAGCGTTGGCTGCAGCCAGGTCGGTTACCTGAATATCCTGTCGAATGAACCAGTCGTTATTTTGCTTTCTGTTTCCACGCACGTAAGGATAACTGCCGGGAAGCGCGTTGAGATATCCTTTGTCCTCCAGGTTTTCCTGGCGGTAGAACGGTTGAACGTTAAACCCTTCGTTGGTGCGCCAAACAAGGGCTCTCTCATAATCCTTCCCCTTCAGGTCGGTATTGATTTTCTCAACCCATTCTTTGGTTGATACAGGTGGAAAATCTTTAAACAGGTTTATATCTTTCTCTGCCATAACAATGTAACTGTTTAGAAAAATCGTGGCCAAAGTTAAAGGTTTTATACTAGTTGTTTCTAAAAAATCTACGCTTTTTTACTGAATTTGATAATAATCATGAGTTTGGATTTGGAAGGGGGAGAGGTTACTGAAGAGAAAATTATTTATGACAATGTAACTATCTTGATTGAGCTCCGTATCAACTAATAACTTTGCGTATTTTTTAGTTTGTTTTTGGGGTTTATTTTGATCAATTGCAAAGTTAAATGGTTTTGGTTGTCAGTTATTTAAACTGACATTTAGGGTAATATTAGTTGTTTGATTAAAAGGTGACAGAAGCCATTCTGCCACCTTTTATTTTTATGGATGGTTCAACGAAAGATTTTCAATAAAGGATATTTATATCTGAAAATAATAGCCTTTAGGGGAAGTGTGATAGAGTATAATTATAAAAATGATAATATGTGAATATTATAATATGTTATCACTGAGTTACTCTTCCATGTGAAATTTCAGTTGTTCTCTCGATAAAAACTTACCAGGAGCTGGCCCTATTTTAGTTCATCAATTTTTTCCGGCGGTTGGGCTAATACAGCTTTTTGCCCTTTCTGTACAATGGGGCGGTGTAATAGCTTCGGGTTTTCTGCCAGAATCTGGAGCCACTCTTCGGTTGAAAACTCTTTTCCTTTCAACTCTTTTTTGTAATAATCCTCCTGTTTACGAACCAGGTCTTCAGCTTTCAGGCCGGTTTGTTTCAATAGGGCGGAAAGTTCTTCAACCGAAAGATTGTCATTCAAATAGAGACGTACCTCGTGTTCGATGTTGTTTTCTTCGAGATACTTAAGACCGGCACGCGATTTGGCGCAGCGTGGATTGTGGTAAATGGTCATCATAGTTCAGCGAATTAAATTATTGTTATCACTCATGAACAGTTTGCCGGGCATTCAGTTTAAGAAAAACAAAAAAGTATCTTACAGACCGTGTATTAACGGCAAACACCAACAAATACTGAGGACGCATGGACGCGGATGTTATCATATTTGATTTTGACGGAACACTGGCCGATTCGGCGCCGGTGATGGCTGATTGTGCCAATGAGCTGGCGGAGAAATATCGTTACCCAAAGACAGATGACTGGCGGAAAAACCGGAACAAAAGTACCAAAGAACTTCTGCGCGAATCGGGAATTTCATGGTACCGGCTTCCTTTTTTCATGCGTGACATGAAGCGAATGTTCCGAAGTAAGATGACATCGGTGAAGCCGTTCGAGGGAATTAAAGAAATGCTGGATGCCTTAAGTCGTGACAAGCGGCTGCTGGTGTTAACGAGTAACAAATTCGAAGTAGTAACCGAATTCCTGAAACGAAATGGCCTTGAATATTTTGATCGGATGGAATGCAATATTCCCCTTTTCGGGAAGAGTAAAGCACTGGAACGTTTGTTGAAAAGCGAATCATTGTCGGCTGATGACGTGGTTTATGTGGGGGATGAAGTGCGCGATATCGAAGCGTGTCACCAGGTAGAGGTGCCGGTGGTTGCGGTTACGTGGGGAATGAATACCCGGCAGCGTTTGACGGAACTAAATCCCGGCTGGTTAGCTGACTCGCCCAACGAGTTGGTTGGCATTCTTCAAAACAACAAAAGCCCGAACCATTCGGGATGAATGTCTCCGGGCTTTAATTGTATGTTTGAAGTTGTCAGGCTTCTTCCGATGAAAATTCCATCAGGTAAGCTTTGATAAAGCCATCCAAATCGCCGTCCATCACACCCTGAACATTCGAGGTTTCGAAGTTGGTGCGCGTATCCTTCACCATTTTGTATGGCTGCATTACGTACGAACGAATTTGGGAACCCCATTCAATTTTTTTCTTGGTGGCTTCCAGCTTCATCTCTTCCTCACGGCGTTTCCGAATCTCAATCTCATACAATTGAGATTTCAGCAAGCGCATGGCATTTTCTTTATTCTGCAATTGCGAACGCGATTCGGTGTTATCGATAACAATTCCACTCGGACCGTGTCGCAAACGAACTCCGGTTTCCACCTTGTTTACGTTCTGACCACCGGCTCCACCCGAACGGAAAGTTTCCCAGGTAATGTCGCCTGGGTTGACTTCAATCTCAATGGTATCGTCAACCAACGGCGAAACGAATACCGATGTGAATGAAGTCTGTCTTTTTCCTTGTGCGTTGAACGGAGAAATACGGACCAACCGGTGCACGCCATTTTCACTTTTCAGGTAACCGTAAGCATAGTCACCTTCAATCTCCAGCGTTACGTTCTTTATTCCGGCATCTTCACCAGGTACCAGGATCGATTCTCGAACCTTATAACCGTGCTGTTCTGCCCAGCGGATGTACATTCGCATCAGCATTTCAGCCCAGTCGTTGGCCTCAGTTCCGCCGGCACCGGCATTAATTTTCAACACAGCACCCAGTTTATCCTCTTCACGCCGCAGCATGTTTTTCGTCTCGAGGTTTTCGACCAGCTCCAGCGAATTAGCAAACTGTTCATCTACTTCTTCTTCAGAGGCTTCTCCGGCTTCCTGAAACTCGAAGAGTACCAGCAAGTCTTCAATCGACTGGTTCACTTCCTGGAAAGCATTGGTCCATTGTTTCAATCCACGGATGACTTTCATTTGCTGTTCAGCCTCCTTCGGATTGTCCCAAAAGCCCGGGTCCTGCGTCTTTAATTCTTCTTCTTCAATTTGGATCAATTTCTGATCCACGTCAAAGATACCTCCTCAGCGCATCCCGGCGCTCAGCAAGATCTCTGATCTGCTCCTTTTGTATCATGTTGTTTGTTTTTATTTCGTCGCGCAAAGGTAGAAAAATAAACATCTTGAGAGAAGCTTCGGTTCAATGCCTCACTCTTCCCTGGCCAGCACGTCATCAACTGCATTGAAAATGAGTTCGGGTTCAAAACCTCTTCCCTGAGCATACCGAACCAACTTACCCTTCTTTTCGTAATTCGATTCAGCTTTTATTTTTCCGGCTTTCGCCTGAATTAATTCTTTCAGGAAGTGACGGTAATCGTTTTCATCGATAGCTGCTACAGCCTTGTCAATGATGGAGGAAGCCACGTCCTTTTGTCGTAAGGTGTAACGGATTTTAATTCTTCCCCATCCATTGAATCGAAATTTGTCGCGGGCAAAAAAGTTGGCAAACCGCTCATCATCCAGGAACTTTTGGTCTTGAAGCCAAGCGATGGCTTTGTTGGCATCCTCGAGAGAAAGATCCCAGTCTAGTAATTTCTTCCGGATATCGCCGCTGCACTTTTCTGACTTACTGCAGAGAGCGGCTGCTTTGTTCAACGCGTCCTTGTAATTCAGGATTGGGTTCATAAACTGATTTTTTCAGAGATTAAAGGTAATGAAAAATGACGCTGTCGAAATAAGCGATCGGCAAGGGAAATGAGCTTTTGACGCTACAATAATTCTCTCTACTTTTAGCCCTATGAATCAGGAAAAAGCATTGGATTTGGGCGGAATTGTTCTCTCCGGAGGGAAAAGTATGCGAATGGGGCAGGACAAAGGTTTTGTTCTGTTCGATGGCAAGCCGCTGGTTCAATACGCAATTGATTTGCTGGGAAAGTTTACTTCCGATATCATTATCAGTGCGAATCATGAGGAATACCGGAAGCTAGGCTACCCGGTTGTGGAAGACGAATTTACAGATTGTGGTCCGGCGGCAGGTTTGTATTCTTCTCTGAAAGCTTCGTCCCATGATTGGAACCTGATTTTGAGCTGCGATGTTCCGTTGGTCAACGAAGAGGCCTTAACTCTGTTGCTGGATCAACGGAGAGGGAAAGGTGCTGTACCGGTTCATGAGGGAAAACTGGAACCTCTCGTAGCCCTTTATCATCGCGACCTGTATCAGGTTTTTGAAAAGAGCATCATAAATGGGAATTTTCAGCTTCGAGGTATCATAAAACAGGCTGAAATACACCTCGTTTCTTTCGACGATTTAATGGCTCAAAATCCATCTCTGTTCGATAATTTCAATACTCCCGGCGATTTGAAAAGATAGCTTCTGGCAGACTATTATATTTATCCTATCTAAATAAGAATAATTTTCACAATCTCGTTATTTTCGAGTTGTTTTTCCTACCTAAAAACGGTTTGAAATCGCATTTAATCTACAGTATTATAGTTGGTTATGCTTGTGTTGGTGAAGGCTTTGTTTTTCTGGATTAAAACTACTTCATAATCAATGAGAAAACCGCCTATTTAGATTAAAACCAAATATAACTTCACTATTCTGCTGAAAAATATACATCAGTAAATCAGCTGTTTAAGTTGAATTTTGATTGAGGGTGACTTTTTCATGTGCTAGCATGTTAATAAATGTATATTTTCGTATAAAAATGTTTAAAAGTCTAAATTAATGGTTAAGAGCAGAAGGGATTTTATCAAAATCTCCGCGTTAAGTTCTGCTGGATTGTTTGTCGGTAATCAGGTAGTTAAAGCTGCCGCATCGGTTGCCGACTCCGAAAAGCAGAATAGCGATTATAAGCTGCCCTCTGATTTAAAACGTACTCCCACGTATTGCGAAGTTTGTTTCTGGAAATGCGCGGGTTGGGTTCATAAAGATGAGGACGGTCAGATAAAGAAAATTACCGGTAACGATCTGGATCCGAACAGCAACGGACGGTTTTGTCCGCGTGGTACCGGAGGAGTCGGCATGTATTACGACGAGGATCGGTTGAAGTACCCCCTTATCAGAACCGAAGAGCGGGGCAAGCAA
This sequence comes from Prolixibacter sp. DSM 2831, assembly GCF_056493735.1. NCBI lineage: Bacteria > Pseudomonadati > Bacteroidota > Bacteroidia > Marinilabiliales > Prolixibacteraceae > Prolixibacter > Prolixibacter sp. DSM 2831. Next base: position 4,582,479 of record NZ_CM151379.1, on the reverse strand, counting down.
ACCTTCCGTCGTGCCTCATGGGACGAAGCCTTTCAGTACATCGCTGACAAGATGGCCAAAATTAAAGAGGAGCATGGCCCCGAAGCCACAGCCCTGTTTACCCACGGTTCAGGAGGTAAGTATTTCACCAACCTGATGAAAGGTTTTGGCTCGGCAAATGTTGCTGCACCTTCGTACGCACAATGTCGCGGGCCGCGGGAAGTGGCATTCATCGCAACTTACGGCCAGGGAATCAACTCACCCGAGAATACCGACATCCGCGATACCCGTTGCATGGTGCTGATTGGTTCCCATATCGGTGAAAATATGCACAACGGCCATGTGCAGGAAATGTCGGATGCCATCGACAAAGGCGCTACCATAATTACGGTAGATCCTCGTTTCTCAACGGCTGCCAGTAAGTCTAAATATTGGTTGCCTATTAAGCCGGCAACTGACATTGCTTTGCTTTTGGCGTGGATTCATGTAATTATAAACGAAGATCTTTACGACAAAAAATATATTGAGCAGTATGCCTATGGTTTCGACCAGCTGAAGGCGCATGTTCAGAATATGACTCCGGAATGGGCGTATGGAATTACCACCATTAAGCCTGACGTTATTTGGAAAACGGCTCGCGAAATGGCGAAAGCAGCTCCGGCTACGATCGTTCATCCCGGTAGGCATGTGACCTGGTATGGTGACGATACGCAACGCTTGCGTGCAGTTGCTATTCTGAATGCACTGCTTGGTTCCTGGGGACGTCGTGGCGGATTCTACATGCCTGACAAGAAAAGCGTTCCGCATGCTAAACTTCCTCCGTTCCCAAAACCGGAGTTTACCTGGCGTGACGCCATGGACGGCAAATATCAGCTGGCTGACCTGGCTTTAGCCAACGGAATGTGTGATGCCACCATCCCGACTTCGGCCATGAGCCGCTCGATCAAAGGTTGGATTGTCAACGGAACCAACCTGATTGAAACATTGCCTGATCGCAGAAAAACACTGAAAGCTATTCAAAATCTGGATTTGCTGGTCGTGGTTGATACTATGCCGATGGAAATTACCGGTTGGGCAGATGTCGTTCTCCCCGAATGTACCTATCTCGAGCGGTATGATTCAATCCGTGATTCGCAGCATCGTGAGCCGACCATTGCTTTGCGTATGCCGGCCGCTCAACCGAAATACGAAAGTCGCAGTGCCTGGTGGATGGCTAAGAATCTCAGCCGCTACATGGGATTGGAACAGTATTTCCCCTTTGATACCATCGAGGAAGAACTGGACCATGAATTGAAACAGATGGGCACTTCTCTTGCCGAAATGCAACAAGTTGGCGTGAAAAAATGGAAGCGTGCTTACGACGATATCTATTTCAAGGATGGAGAAGCAGTAGAATTCTTTACCAATACCGGAAAAATCGAACTGTATTCAACTTCATTGGCTGAAGGAGGTTTCGATCCGATGCCGACTTACACAGCACATCCCGAGCCGCCTCAGGGCTATTACCGCCTGATTTACGGCCGGGCTCCGATGCACACCTTCACGCGTACAGCGAATAATCCGAACCTAACTGACCTGATGTCGGAAAATGCCGTATGGGTAAATCCGAAAGTGGCCGGCGAATGGGGCTTGAAGAATGGTCAGGAAGTGTATCTGCAAAATCAGGACAGCGTAGTTTCCAGTTTTCCTGTGAAAGTCAGGGTGACTGAACGCATTCGCTGGGATTCGGTTTACATCGTTCACGGTTTTGGACATGCCAATAGGAAATTGTCCAGAGCTTTTGGTCGTGGTGCCAGCGATGCCGAATTGATTACCAACGTAATGGTTGACCCGATTATGGGGGGAACCGGAATGCGTGGAAACTTTGTAACCTTTAGATTTACGAAAGGAGAGGAGGCCTGATTATGAGATATGCAATGGCTGTTGACAGCAAAAAATGCGTGGGATGTAGCGACTGCGTAGTAGCTTGTCAGACTGAAAATAATGTACCCATCGGTTATGCCCGTGATTGGGTCCGTGAAATCAACCATGGTATTTATCCGGAGTTGCATACCGAATTGCGTTCGGAGCGTTGTAACCACTGCGATAATGCGCCATGTGTACGAAGTTGTCCGACCGGGGCAAGTCATTATGCCGAAGGTGGTATTGTGAAGGTAGCCGAAGAGAAATGTATCGGGTGTAGTGCCTGCATCATTTCGTGTCCTTACGATGCCCGGTATATTCACCCGAAAGGGTATGTCGATAAGTGTACTTTCTGCGATCACCGGGTAAAAGATGGTGAAGATCCGGCTTGTGTCGCGGTCTGTCCTACCAAGTGTCTATATTTCGGTGACCTCGATGATCCAAATTCCGAGATGTCGACACTTCTTCGTGTACGAAAGTATAAGACACTGATTCCGGAAGCGGGAACCGATCCGCAGCTTTACATCTTAGTCTAAACCTAAAAAATCATATAACAATGAACGAAGATCTCATTGTCAGTGGACGGATGAATCCGCTAATCGACCCACATCTTGGTGTTTGGGAATGGCAAATTCCCAGTTACCTTTTTCTGGGTGGTTTGGCTGCCGGCATTCTGTTTTTCGCCGGACTGTTCACTGTATGGAATAAAGAGGAGCAATATCCGACTGCTGTCAGAAAAGCACCTATTCTGGTGCCCTTCATTTTGGCATTAGGTCTGCTGTTTCTCTTCCTCGACCTGAAACACAAACTCTATTTCTGGAGGTTGTATACGACCATCAAGTTGGAATCACCCATGAGTTGGGGAGCCTGGACGTTGATGGCTATTACTCCGCTGTCGATCATTTGGGCGGCACTGAATATCCGGGAATTCTTCCCCAACTGGGATTGGAAATTCGACTGGGCAAAGCAGTTGGAAAACTGGTTCAGGAAATACAAAAAGGAAATGGCCTGGGCCATGATGACGCTTGCCTTGATATTAGGGGTGTATACCGGGATTTTGTTCTCGGCCTTTAACGCCCGCCCGTTGTGGAACACCTCTATTCTGGGGCCATTGTTCCTTATTTCCGGGTTATCAACAGGAGCAGCTTCAATCGTTCTGCTTTCGAAAGTGAAAACAGAAAGGCACATGTTCGCCAAAATTGATTTGGGACTGATTGCGATTGAGCTGTTTTTGATCATTCATATGTTCATGGGCTTCAATGCTGGTACACAAACCAAAATCAATGCCGCCGATCTCTTTATGGGAGGTGATTTCACCGCTTCATTCTGGGTGCTGGTGGTCGGAATGGGACTTGTTGTGCCTGCGGTGCTGGAAGCACTGGAAATGCGCGATAAGAAAGTTCCCTACCGGGCAGCTCCGGTGCTGGTATTGGTTGGTGGCCTCATTCTGCGTTTTATTTTGGCGCATGCCGGACAGATGAGCCATTGGGTAATGAATTAACTAATCAGAGAATATCTTAAACCAAAAAATGATGAATCTGGATAAAAGTAAAAAGTATTGGAATCCATACTTCGGAGGCGTGATGCTTGGTTTGGTTCTGCTGGCTGCTATCTATACAGCCGGGCGTGGACTTGGAGCCAGCGGCGCGGTAAAAAGTGTGCTCGTAACCGGAATGGAAGCGGTTGCTCCGTCACATGTCGAAAACACTCCGTTCTATAAGGAATATTTTGCGTCTCACTCGGGCAATCCGATGAAATCGTGGCTGGTATTTGAAATGCTGGGCCTCGTAGTCGGAGGTTTTGTTTCCGGAGCGATGGCGGGACGACTGAAGTTCAAAGTAGAGCATAGTCCCAAAATCACCAGTCGTAAGCGTATCATCTTTGCCGTATTGGGCGGAATATTCTTTGGTCTGGGCTCGCAGCTCGGTCGTGGATGTACGAGTGGCGCTGCATTGAGCGGTATGGCGGTATTAAGTCTCGGTGGCTTTATTACCATGATATTTATTTTCGGAACAGCCTTCGCGCTGGCCTATTTTGTACGTAAACTCTGGATTTAAAAGACGAAACTATGGGACCATTAACGGTATATGAAATTATATCAGCCAATACCAACCTGGTGTTAGCATTTGTCATCGGCATAGGTTTTGGCTTTGTACTCGAAAACAGTGGTTTTTCTTCATCACGGAAACTGGCCGGCATGTTTTACGGCTACGACACCACTGTGTTGAAAGTATTCTTCACGGCTGCCATCACGGCGATGGTTGGCACACTCATTTTCGCTCTTCTCGGCTGGCTCGATTTGAGCGTAATCTACATCAATCCTACTTACTTGTGGTCGGCCATTTTGGGTGGGGCAGTAATGGGAGCCGGATTCATTTTGGGCGGGTTTTGCCCGGGAACGGCTTTCTGTGCCTTATCGATTGGTAAGCTGGATGCATTGGCCTTCATTGGCGGACTCTTCATTGGTGTATTCCTTTTCACGGAAGCTTATCCGGTTTTCGAAGGAATCTACAAGGCCGAGTTTATGGGAGCGCCGTTTGTATACGATGCACTTGGCATGTCACGTGGAGTATTTGCCGCTATCCTGATCATCGCTGCATTTGGAATGTTCTGGCTGGGAGAATGGTCGGAGCGGAAATTCCCGCGCGATGAATACTAGTCTGAGGATTTGAGTGAAAAACTGAAAAACAGATGAAAATGAACATGAGATTAAAACTGGCGATGGTGTTCATTCCGTTAGGATTGTTCATTGCTGCCATTCCCGAATCGAAAACCAAGGCTGTAAAATCGAGCCCTGATAAAATACTGAGTGAGGTGCGAACCAATTCTCATCTCATCACAACTGATGCGGTAGCTGACATGCTGATTCAAAAAGACCCAAGCATGGTACTGATTGATGTACGCAGTGCGGATGAATTTGAAGCCTATCACATTCCTGGTGCCATCAATATCCCGATTGACAATATTCTGGCCGATGAGTGGTCTGGCTATTTCGATCAATCGGCCAAAATGAATGTGCTGTATTCCAACGGTAACAGCAAAGCTACCGAAGCATGGATGCTGCTACGTCAGAGAGGGTATAAGAGCAATTATGTGATGCAGGGTGGAATGAACTACTGGGCCGAAACCATTATGAATCCCGAGAAGCCGGCATCAACCAGTCCGGATGACGAAATCGCGAAGTACGATTTTCGGAAGGCAGCCGGTGGTGTTTTGGGTGGTGGTGCTATTGCTCCGGCCGAGACACAGGCAGCTGCACCCGCTCCGGCAGCAGTCCCCAAGCGTCCGAAGAAAAAGCGGGCTGCCGGTGGATGTTAATTGAACAGTGAGCACGTCCGAGTGACGTAAAACATATAATTGGTTTGATTTTAGACTCCGAGCCTGTTCTCCTAAAGCGAAAGCCATGGAGAACAGGACGCGGGTCAATCCGGAAACGGTTTGGCCTCCCGACGGAATCAGAGATTCCCGACTTGGAAAGGAGATAGCGCATAGCCCTTTGAAAGGTGCTCTGCGATATTTGCCTGATTTCCATGTGGGAGGTCAGGCCAATTTTTTTACAGAAGGTTCCAACGATGAAGGAGTTGACTACAATGAATAATGCTTTGCTAATTGCCGGTTGTGGAAGGAATGTCGGTAAAACCTCAGCCGGTTGTGCTTTGGTTAAAGAGCTTTCGCTGAAGACTCCCGTTTATGTTGTCAAAATTTCATCGCATTTTCATGTGCTGACAGATTCTCTGAACGTACTGACTTCTGAGGACAAACTAATGATTGCGGAAGAAACCGATGCCTTATCAGTAAAAGACAGTTCGCGTTACCTGGACGCTGGTGCAGCGAAGGTGTATTATGTGCAGGCTCGGGAGGAGAGTCTTCCGGTTCTGGTGAAATGGTTAACTGAAAAATTTAATGCAGCTCAGCCGGTCATCATTGAATCAGGCGGTCTGGGAAGATATATTCGTCCAGGAGCTGCAGCGTTGGTTTGTGGTGGGAGTAAAGAGAAAACAACAAACTGGTCTTTCGAATATACACGAATAGAGGCAAACGAACCTTCCAACGTCCGTTTACCGTTTAACTGGAATAACAACAGATGGGAGAAAAGATGATCTCAATTGAAGAAGCACTGCAAATCGTGCGGGATAATGCGGAAGTGCTGGGTATCGAAAGTGTGGAGATACCGGAAGCAACAGGACGTGTTCTGGCGGAAGATGTTTTTTCGGATGTGAATATACCGCCATTCAATAAATCGGCGATGGATGGGTATGCCTGTCGTAAGGAAGACCTTCCGGGACCATTGAAAGTGTTGGGTGAAATCCCTGCTGGTAGTTTTCAGACTTTTACTATCGGTCAGGGAGAGTGCGTCAAAATCATGACCGGTGCGCCGGTTCCCGAAAGTGCAGACGTGGTGATTATGAAGGAGTTTGTGGAGATTTTGGACAATGACCACATTCGTTACACCAAAGACGGCAGTGCCAGTAATATTTGCCTTCTGGGCGAAGATGTCCAAAAAGGTGACAGGGTATTGAGCGCCGGCACATTGATTCGTCCGGAACATATCGCTGTTTTGGCTGGCGTCGGGAAAACAACGGTCGAGGTGTATTGCAGGCCGAAGGTAGCCGTGATGACAACTGGAAGCGAACTGGTAGAACCAACAGAAAAGCCATCTGCCGGGCAAATCCGAAATAGTAACGGACCGCAAATGGTCGCTCAGCTTCGTTCGATGAATTTTCCGGTTCAATATTCCGGAATTGTTGAGGATACGCCTGAAGCAACCCAATTGACCATCCAAGATGCTTTGCAGGAAAACGACGTAATTCTTCTTTCCGGAGGAGTCTCGGTTGGCGATTACGATTTTGTTCCGCAAGTATTAAAAGAACTTGGTTTTACCATTTTAACTACCGTGATGGCTGCCAAACCAGGCAAGCATACGCTTTTCGCCCGAAAGGGAAAGCAATATGTACTAGGATTGCCCGGAAATCCGGTCTCTTCCTATGTTCAGTTGGAAGTTGTAGGAAAAGAGTTGCTCTACCGTTTGATGGGAACTTCTTTTACACCTTTCCGAATCAAAGCTCGGTTGGCTGTTGATTTCAAGAGAAAGAAGAATAATCGCTACGAATTTTTGCCCGTGATTATTTCCCCTTTCGGGGAAGTGGAACTGCTTCCGTATCACGGTTCAGCACACATACATGCGCTTACCGGTGCCAATGCGTTGATGGAAATCCCGGTAGGAATAAGCGAAATAAGTAAAGGAGAAAGTGTTTATGTTCGACCGTTATAACCGTGAAATAACGTACCTGCGGATTTCGGTTACCGACCGGTGCAATCTGCGATGCCGCTATTGCATGCCCGAGGAGGGTGTGGAGTCAATGCGACATGAGGATGTGCTCTCATTCGAGGAAATTGCTGAATTCGTTAGAAGAGGAGCAGCACAGGGAATTACGAAAGTGCGTCTGACAGGTGGTGAGCCGTTGGTTCGCAAGGGAATTGTTGGCCTGGTGCATATGCTGGCACAGATTGACGGCATTGAAGAGGTGGCGATGACCACCAACGGTATCTTGCTTGACAAATTTGCTCCGAAGTTGAAAGAAGCCGGATTAAGCCGGGTGAACATCAGTCTTGATACGACCGATCCGGAAAAATACAGTTATATAACACGAGGCGGAGATGTCTATGCAGTTTTTCGAGGCATTGATGCGGCTCTGAAATATGGATTGACACCGGTGAAAATCAACTGTGTAATTCGTAATTCCGAAGATGAAGAGGATGCACAATTGGTCACCGAATTTGCCAAAAATAAAGGACTGAAAGTACAATACATCCATCAGATGGATTTGGAAACCGGAAGTTTTTCGAAGGTAAAAAACGGAGAAGGCGGAAACTGTCGTTCGTGTAACCGCATCCGGCTGATGGCCAACGGCTGCGTGAAACCTTGCCTGTTCAATCCGAAAGGATTTAATGTTCGGCAATATGGGTTTGACGAAGCTTTGCAGCTGGCAGTGGAAAACAAACCCAAATCCGGCAGCAAAAACCAGACAGGTGCATTTTACAAAATTGGAGGTTAGGTAGGGCTTGAGTATAGGATGAGTATGGGATAAGTATAGGATAGATGGAGGAAGAGTCAAATAACAGCTTAACTTAATCAGAGACAAAAAGGACATGATAAACAGAAAATTGTCACATACCGATGAGCAGGGACGTGCCCGAATGGTCGATGTTTCTAGAAAGCCGATTCAGAAAAGAAGAGCAGTCGCTTCGGGTAAAATTTTGCTACAGCCCGAAACGGTCCGGTTGGTAAAAGAGAACCAGATGAAGAAAGGTGACGTGATTACAGTTGCTGAAATTGCCGGCATCCAGGCGGCCAAACGAACGCATGAGCTCATTCCGCTTTGTCATCCATTGCAGCTTAGCAAAGTGAAAGTGACTTGTACACTCACCGAAGGAGGCGTGGAAGCCGTCGGCGAAGTGATTTGTAGTGGACAAACAGGTGTGGAGATGGAAGCGTTGACGGCCGTTCAGGTTGCGTTACTCACGGTTTATGATATGTGTAAAGCAGTTGACAAAAAAATGGTCATGCAGGATATCCGGTTGAACGAAAAGACAAAAGAGTAAAGAAATGGAACAGATTGTCGTAAAATCAGTCAATATTTCTGAAAAGAAGGGAACTATTAAACTTCCGGTCGACCGGATTAAGTTGGATTTTCATGGTGTACAGGGCGATGCTCATGCCGGAAGCTGGCACCGCCAGGTAAGTCTGCTCGGAACGGAGAGCATCGATAAGTTTTCGGAAGAAGCCGGAAGGAAGATTACTTTTGGCGAGTTTGCGGAAAATATTACCACGGAAGGAGCCTTGCTGTACGAGATGCGCCCATTCGATCGGTTGGTGGGAGAGCACGTTGAATTGGAGGTAACTCAGATTGGGAAAAAGTGCCATGGCGACAATTGTTCGATCTTCCGCGAGGTTGGTAATTGCGTGATGCCCAAGGAAGGTATATTCGCCCGTGTATTGAAAAGTGGGCACGTACAGGAAGGTGACGTGCTGACATATCAACCACGCATTTTCAAGGCGTTGGTTATTACCCTCAGCGATCGGGCTTCGAAAGGAGAATATGAAGACAAAAGCGGTCCGCTACTGGCAAAATTACTGACAGATTTTTTTACAGACGAAAAGCGAAAGGTGGAAGTGGAAACCATCGTCATTCCCGATGAAGCTCCGGTGTTGCAATATCGTTTACAAGAAGCAAGGGAAACCTGCGTCGATATGGTTTTTACGACCGGTGGCACAGGAATCGGTCCACGCGATATTACACCAGACGTGGTTGCAGAGATGTTGGATAAAGAGCTTCCGGGTATTATGGAGATGATACGTATAAAATACGGAGCTGAAAAACCTAATGCATTGTTGAGCCGAGGTGTCGCTGGTGTAATGGGAAGGACGCTGGTTTTTACCTTGCCGGGAAGTCCAAAAGCGGTACATGAGTATTGCACCGAAATTTTCCGAATTCTCAACCACGCATTTCTGATGTTGGCCGGGATTGATGGGCATTGATTACCGGGTGGCGCAAATCATCCGGTCCTTCCCGTTGATGTCTTTTCTTAATGTCAGGTTCGGAAATCCTTTTTCTCTTAAAAGGGAAGCGGTTTGCTTTCCTAATGCTTCATTGATTTCAAAATAAAGCTTCCCTTCCGGGGAAAGATGTTGTTGTGCAAATTCAGCGATGCGGCGGTAAAAGATCAGCGGATCATTGTCGGAAACGAAAAGCGCCAGATGAGGTTCGTGGCTTAGCACGTGCTCCAGCATCAGTGATTTTTCCTCTTCTTTTACATAGGGAGGGTTACTCACAATGATGTCAAAAGTTTTGTCAACAGAAGCCGCTTCCCAGTGAAGTATGTCGACCTTTTGTGTGCGAATGTTAACGTGGTTATCCACTGCATTTTGATTCGCAACCGTTAAAGCTTCCGCAGAAATATCATATGCAAAAACTTCAGCATCAGGAATGTTTTTATCTAGGGCGACTGGAATGCAGCCACTTCCGGTTCCAATGTCCAGAATTTTGAGTGTAGGAAGTTTGTTGTCTTTGATGATCCAATCGACTAACTCTTCGGTTTCCTGCCGTGGGATCAGCACATGAGGATTCACCGTAAAAGTCAGTCCGAAGAAATCCGCTTTTCTCAAAATATATTGAATGGGTTCCCCGTCAGCAAGGCGGTTCAGAATTTCTTCAATTTCCGTTACCTTAGCATCCGGAATGGTATCATCTTTTTTCAGGTGAACCTGAAGACGACTATATCCGAGGACATGCTCAAAAATCAGAAAAGAAATACTTTCACATTCGGCCGGTTCATAACGGCTGGAAAGTTTCTCCCGGATATGATCAAATAATCGTCTCATCGTGCAAAGATAAAGAAAGCCGGAAATGAATCATTCATTCAGTTACGATAAGAGATATATGGAACGGGCCCTTGAACTGGCTCGTTTAGGCATGAGCAATGTAGCACCGAATCCGATGGTCGGTTGCGTGATTGTTCACGAAGACAAAATTATAGGTGAAGGTTTTCATCAAAAATATGGCGGACCGCACGCAGAGGTGAATGCCATTAACTCCGTGAGGAAAAAAGAATTGTTAAAAGATTCGACACTTTACGTGACACTGGAGCCTTGTGCTCATCATGGAAAAACACCGCCATGTTCCGATTTAATCGTATCAAAAAAAATTCCCCGTGTGGTTATCGGCACAGTCGATCCATTTGCCCAGGTAGCCGGGAAAGGCATCGAAAAATTAAAGTCTGCCGGTTGTCGTGTTGTGCTGGGCGTCATGAGGGAAGAATGCCAGGAACAGAACAGGCGGTTTTTTACCTTTCATGAAAAGAAACGGCCCTACATCATTTTGAAGTGGGCGCAAACGTTGGACGGATTTATCGACATTGACCGGTCGCCGGAACATTACGGACAATCAACCTGGATTACCAACCAATTGTCGAAAACGGCAGTGCATAAAATGCGGACCGACGAGGCTGCGATTATGGTAGGCACTAACACAGCCGAAAAGGACAATCCTTCATTAACGGTCAGGGAATGGCATGGCTGTCATCCGTTACGCATTGTTCTCGATCGTACCAGGCGCCTGAGTAATGATTTAGCTCTGTTTGATCGATCGATACCCACGCTGGTATTCACAGAAAATCCTGAAAAAGATGAAAAGAACCTCGAATTTGTGAAGCTGGATCCCTCGCGGGATGCCGTGCAACAAATGCTGGATGAATTGTACCAGAGAGATATACAATCGTTGATTGTAGAAGGAGGCCGAGAATTACTGGACAGTTTTATGGAGCGAAATCAGTGGGACGAAGCACGCATATTCGTTGGTAACCGGTTATTCCGTAGCGGTGTTCCTGCTCCGAAAATACCGGGTAAACTGATTAAAGAAGATGAGCTGGACGGAAGCCGGCTGTTACTTTTCAGAAATATCTAGAAAACCGGCTGCGGTCGGGACCCACCGGTCAAAATTGGAATTCCCAACTTGTGTTCTACAAACTGAAAGTACATGAATAATTTGTGCTCTACTTCAAGCGGATAATCTTCCGAGAAATCGTAATTAATCTGTCCGTTGAACAGTTGGGCATGAGGATAAGTCGATGCTTTCAGATTCCATTCCCTTACATAACGAACATTCCAATTGTGGTAGTATTGTTTACTTCTGTAGTTGGCTTTGTTGTCGTGCATGGCATACCAGCTTTCGAATCCGGGATCCAAAGCGACGACTTCAGTGGTGTCCTTTTGTGTCGAGTCATTTTCGGCTTTCAGCACCACACTCTTTGTACTGTCTTTGGGAGCGGCACATGATGCTGCAATAACGACCAGTATTAAAAACATCAATTGTTTCATAATTGCCTCCTGTCTTTTGTACATATAAAAATTGCCAAAATCGTGCCAAAAAGCAAGTGTGAGTTCGCTTAACCTTCTAGAAATGAGTTTGTACAATGAGGCTGGCTGTTAAAAAAGCATAAAAGTTTGCAAGTGTTTGTTAAATGGGTGAGAATATGTTAAATATGTGATTTGAATTAAATAATGGATAATTACCTGATTCTGTGGTTGAAATGTTTACACTTTAATGGCTCTCTGAAAGGAAAAAATGTAAAAATTATAGACTAAAAGGGTTACCTTTTGCGTTCTTAAAGTATAAATAACTGCAAAGGTTGGAGCGGTTTTTCAATAATCAGCCATCTATTGTTCCGGCACAGAGGAGGTTAATAACAGGTAAGCATTTCAAACATTTCTTCTGACTTGAAACGTGTCGTGTTCATGTTAATAATTTAAACAGATGGCATGAAAAAACCGGATTCCCCGAATTAAAATAAATTTTTATTCAGGGGATGACTAAGGCATAGAGCCCTTATTTTTCCGCCAGGCAACCAGGATAATGAGGATAGGAGCAGAATTCTCTCCTACAAGTAATCTTCTGAATCAGACAATGACAAAGAAGAGAAATGGAGCATTCGAAGTGATGTTGACTTTACCGGTCGCAGTCCGCTGAAAGATGGCAAGCGACCACTTTGTTTAGTACGGTTTGCGATAGGTAAAGTCATTACTTCGTTTTAGAAGCAGTAGGAGCAATAGTTCAAAAGGAGTAATTAAAGTCGGGGCAAAATTAATGGGAGCGAGACAAATTAAATCTCACAAGGGCAAGTACACCTTTTTTTTACTGCTTATATCGTTGGTACTTTTCGGAAGAAACAGCGCAAACGCTCAGGTTTGTGATTTGATTTTTCAGAAAGGTAGTAACATTAAAGTCAATGGTATCTGTGCGCCGGTCAATGTTTACGCATTCGACGCGGAATATACCCTTTTCAGTATTAGTGGTGCTTCTTCTTTCCAAGTTGAGTTTGATTGGGGAGATGGCACTGTTGATTTGGTTGATGCTACCATTGATAATTCCGGACCTTTCCCGGTCATCAGTGCTACAGACAATCATAACTATCCCTCCCAGGTAAATGGTAGTTGTACTTACAATGCCAGTTCAACATTGATCGTTGATGGAGTTCGTTGCACCGACTCTAAGGTACCACAGATTGTTACGGTCTGGGACAAGGATGATTCCAATGGTGGTAATATCAGTGTTTATCCTTATGAGGTTCAGGTTTGTGTAGGTGAGGATACAACCATTATGTTCCATGATCAAAGTACATGGAACTGTACCGCTCCAGCCGTTGACAAACCCAACTATCAGGATCGAATCACTCAATTTACGTATGGTATTGATGATCCAGCTAACCGAATCCCGGGAATTGAGCTAAACAGGCCAGATGGGACTATTATTCATATCGGAAATGGGATGGTTGCAGGTGATACTACTCATTATGGCTATATCGCTGATGGTCCTTACGATCCCAAGAACCGTAGTTGGTCTATTTATGTACCCAAAACAGATTCAACAGATGTTGGAAAGGTATTTGAGATTCGCCTTGACAACTGGAACTTCTGTAATCCATATCCCGACAATGATCCGGTTTCAGGTACTGCCCGAATTATTATTATCGATAAGCCCTGGCCCAGAATTACTCCGGTAAGTCCGGTTTGTAGTGCCGATGCTCCATTCAATCTGGTTGTAACAGGCCGAAATGTGACAGGAGCTGGAACTTGGTCGGGACCGGGAGTCAGCAGTACCGGACTTTTTGATCCTTCTAAAGCCAATATCGGAACCAACCAGATCATTTACACAGAAGTAAATAATGGAGGTTGCGAGGGAATTGATACTACTTATATCACAGTAAAACAATCACCTAATCTAAACTTCTCGTTGTCGGATACCGAAGGTTGTGAACCTTTAGTGGTTTATATGACCAATAATTCGACCAACACTGACAACTATGAGTGGGATTTCGGAGACGGTACGACCTACAATACAACGACCAACGAAACTGTTAACAATATTTATACAGTCGGTAACGGCGACGAGACTTTTACCATCACGTTAAATGGTGTGAATAATAACGGATGTATCTCAACACAAAGTAAGCAGGTTCTGGTTCACGATACGCAAAAAATTGGAATTGCCGCATCGGATAGCGCGATCTGTGCTCCGCAGAAGATTAAATTCTGGGCCGTTGGCGGAGGAAGTGGGTCTGTAAGTACACATAACCGCTACTGGGATTTCAATGAGGACGGTGTAAATGACGACACCAGAACCAATCCCATGTGGACCTTCGACAACACAACTGGTGAGAATGATACTGTAACAGTCCGTTTGATTACTGAATCTCAATACGGATGCCGCGATACCAGTTATTTGGATATTATTGTTTATCCCAATCTCGGTGCACATAGCACGCTTGGGGATCCAATCAATATGTGTTTGGGCTCAACTGTTGAATTAAACGGAAATCCCAATACATTGATAAGCGGACTGAAGCACGATTGGAGCGGAGATACAAAATACCTGCAGGAGAAGAATCCCAAAGGTTCGACGGTTCATTTTGACGGCACCGACGCTGGACTTTACAGCGTTCGTTATATTGTAAGCACGAAAGTATGTGCGGATACGGTTGATTTCCATATGGATGTAGCCGACCTCAATGTCACACTTCCGGATACGGTATTTGGATGTACCGGCGAACCGTTACAAATGGTTCCAACCATAACTGGCGGTTCCGGAAATTATGTAAATCATTCGTGGACAGGTGCGGATGCTACCTATCTGGACAATACCAGTGTACAAAATCCGAATTTCCAGGCTGGAACGCCGGGAATCTATCATCTCGATTATTCTGTTTCAGATGATGCAGGTTGTAGCGACAATGCTTCAACGGTGGTAAAGATTTTAGAGATGCCCACATCTAACGCCGGAGCCGATCAGGATACCTGCGGATTGGTAGCAGATCTGCATGCAAATCAATCACCGATATATCCTGCTCATTGGGTGCAGTTATCTGGTCCCGGAACATCAACCTTTTCGAATACATCGGATCCGGCAAGTGGAGTAACGGTTTCGTCATACGGAACTTATGAGTTTGGGTGGACAGTTGTCAATCAGACTTGTGAGGGAGTCGATACGGTTGTGGTCAATTTCATTCAGATTCCGACACCGAATGCAGGGCCTGATGATTCTGTGTGTGGATTACAATACAACCTTTCGGGAAGTGCGGCACTGGGTAATGGATTCTGGACCCAGGTTTCAGGTCCCGGAACCGCAACGTTCGAGTTTTCCGATCGGAATAATACACTGGTTGATGTCGATCAGCAGGGAAGTTATGTTTTCCGATGGACGGACGATAATGGAAACGGTTGTTCTTCTTCTGATGACGTAACCATCGATTTCGTAGCTTATCCCGATCCGGTTATTTCAGTTCCTGACACATCCGGTTGTTCACCGTATACGTTAGAGATGTCGGATGGAGGTACCGTTGGTGGTTCAACTTATATATGGGATTATGGAGATGGTAAGCGTGATACAGTGTACACGTCTGATCCGGTGGCGCATACGTACCATAATACTTCATCAGGATTAATGAATTTTGTTATTACCCTGACTATTCAGAACGGTACTTGTGAAACTTCAACACAGCAGGAAATTACAGTGAAACCTGATTTCCTTGTTGGTTCGCCTGTCCACTTTGAAGGGTGTAACCCATCAACCTTCGGATTCGTGAATGCAAATCCGGGAGCAACCTGGTGGAACTGGGATTTCGGTGATGGCTCTGCCAACAGCAGTCAGCAAAGTCCGTCCCATACTTTTACCAGTCCTACCGGAAATGACACGACATTCGTTGTTCGACTTACCGGAGAATCTTCATTTGGTTGTATCGATACCGTTGACAATACGGTAACCGTGTATCAGCGGGCAGTTGCAGCTTTCTCTGCTTCCGATACAGTGGGTTGTAACCCGCTGGCCGTTGATTTTACGAACCAGTCTCAACATGCCGATCAGTATCTGTGGACTTTTGACGATGGTATGAGTAGTTTGGAAACGGATCCATCACATACTTTTTCAAACGGAACAGATACTAATGCGTCTTTTAGAGTTCGGTTGATCGCAACGAACAGTAGTAGTTGTTCGGATACAGCTTTTCAGAACATTTTGGTACATCCGATTCCGGTGACCAGCTTTGATATGGATTACCTTCCGGGATGTAGTCCGGTTCCGGCAACCTTTACGAACAAAACTACCGGAGCCATCAAGTATTTATGGGATTTTGACGATGGTCAGACGAGTACTGATTTTAACACGACACATGATTTCATCAACGATTCTACCTACATTCGGTATTTTAGGGTACGATTAACTGCGACCAATACCTATGGGTGTGTCAATAGCCTGATGCGCGAAGTCACTGTTTATCCGACACAGCATTTTGATTTCAGTCTGTTGCCCGACACGGCCTGCTCACCGGCCGACGTCATCATGGTGGCCGATCCCGGGGCATACACCTATACCTGGAATTTTGGTGACGGAACCGTGAATCCAAGCAATAAATACCTTGCTTCCCATACCTATACCAATTCAACAGGAACAGATACAGTTTATACTGTTAAATTGAACAGCTCTTCCTTCTACGGTTGTAAGGACTCGACAACTCATCAGATGCTCGTGAAGCCGGAGGTGAAAGCGGATATCACATTGTCAGACAACTATGGATGTGACCCGTTAGTCATTAATATTCAGAATAATTCACTGAATGGTGACTATTTCTATTGGGACTATGGTGATGGCAGAAAAGACACGACCGGCTATGCAGCCAACTACAGTATCACGTATACGAATCCGAATTTAACTCCGGTAGTATATAACCTGAAACTAGTGGTTGAATCAGCGGAAGGATGCCGTGACTCAGTGAGTTACCCGATTCAGGTGTTGCCGGGAGTGACCGCAGGTTTCTCCGTCGATACTGTTGGTTGTTCGCCATTGGTTGCTGACTTCGTCAATACAGCAACAGGCGCATATACCATGCACTGGGACTTTGGAGATGGAACAGTTGATGATACCAATTTCAATCCGCAGCATATTTACAATGCGACTGGTAATGCAGAAAGTCAGTTTACGGTCATGCAGGTTGCCCGCTCATCTGGTGGATGTCTCGATACCGCTTACGCTACCATGCATGTATATCCGGTTGACAAAGTGTATTTTAATATTAGCGATACAACTGGCTGTACACCATTGAATACCACATTGCACAATACTTCTCCGGATGGTGTTTCGTATGAAGTAGACTATGGAGATGGAACGACAGAGACATTGACGACAGCCACCGATTTGACGCACCAATATCTCAACACGGGAACATCTCCTCAGACCTATAACCTGGTGGTGAAATCAACCAACTCATTTGGTTGCCAGGATTCTGTGGTGAAGAGTATTGTTGTGTATCCGAATGTTACTGCTTCGTTTACTGCGGATACAGCTGGGTGCGCTCCGTTTGTGGTGGACTTTACCAACACATCAACTGGTGCATTCTCGTATGAATGGGATTTCGGTGACGGAGGCTCAAAAGAATATGTGAAAGATCCCGTTAGGATATTTAATAACTATGGTCTTAGCGATACAATATACAATGTTTCGTTAGCAGCTACTTCGTTGTATGGTTGTTCGGACACGGCACATCAGGCATTTCTGGTAGCGCCTGCACCGGTTGCCGATTTGAATGCCCCAAATTATACGGGATGCTCTCCGTTTACCTTCGAAGGAACAAACGCATCGACAGGAGCAACCACTTATTATTGGGATTTTGGTGATGGTGCAACGCAAACAACTAACAGTCTGGGTAATATATCTCATTTATATACTAACAATACAACGACACCAGTCACTTACAATTTGAAATTGAAGGCCGTTAATTCGCTGGGCTGTAGTGATTCTCTTACTGTGTCGATTAGGGTACTTCCCAAAGTGACTGCAGATTTTGCACCGGATACAACCGGGTGTTCCATTCTTGATGTACAGTTCCGAAACTTGTCAACAAATGCGCAGCAATTCGAATGGGACTTTGGTGATAGCACGGCAACCAATTATACGGCCGATCCATCACATCGTTATGAGACTGCACCTGGAGTGGATGCAGTGAACCCTGTTCAGTTGGTTGCCAAATCGTATTACGGTTGTTCTGATACAATCACAAAAAATGTAAATGTACTGGGAAGTCCGCAGGCCAACTTCTCTATGTGGGTAACGAATGTTACCGCAGATACTACTACGGTGGAATTTACCAATTTGTCTAATGGAGCAGTAAGTTATGTTCTGGATTACGGGGATGGGAACACCGTTAGTCTTGGAAGCTGGGGAACTGAAACGCATAAGTTTGTTTCACCGACAGCCACAACAAGTTATAGTATAACCCTGACGGCCACATCTGCTTCTGGTTGTACAGATGCTGTCACCCAAGTACTCGCAACTGACAATCTGCCTCAAATTGTATTTGACCCAGATACGGTTGGCTGTAGTCCGGTCGTGGTTCAGTTTAGAAATAGTTCAACATTTGCAACTTCCTATACATGGAAGTTTGGAGACGGCACACCCGATGTGCATCTGACCAATCCGAAGCATACGTTTGAAAATAACGGAACAACCGACCAAACATATACTGTGTGGTTAATAGGAACTACGCCTTACGGAAAAACGGATTCGGTGTCACATACAGTTACTGTTTATGCAAATCCACAAGCCAGTTTCAATATACCGATTGTTTCGGGTTGTTCTCCATTCGATGCCGTATTTGAGAATAATTCGACAGGCGCGACGACATACGCCTGGGATTTTGGAGACAGTGCGAAGGATACGACATACGTTAGTCCAGCAACGTTGTCACATACTTACGTAAACGCAACACCATATCCACAAAGTTACCAGGTAACATTGACTGCTACCAGCGCAAATGGCTGTATAAGTAAAGCGAATGATAATGTACTGGCAACGCCGGGCGTGCAAGCTGCTTTTACATCAGCGACAGATGGTTGTGCCCCGTTGAATGTTCAGTTTGAGAATAATTCTGTAGGAGCATATTATTATTTGTGGGATTTTGGTGATGGCAGTTCACCATCTTCACAAATGAATCCAAGTCATACCTTCTATAATCTGACAGACAGGGACACGGTTTACACTGTCAAGATGGTGGCTTATACATCAGACGGTTGTAAAGATAGTCTTACGGAAAATATCACGGTTTACGGAACTCCGAATATCGATCTGACTTATTCGGCAACGAACGGATGTGCTCCTTTTAATGTCGAGATTACCGATAATTCAACTCCGGGAACCACTATGACTTATGATTGGGGAGACGGTACTCCAAAACAGGTAACGACTGCTCCTAAGAATATTACACATGAATATAAAAATACTAGCTTACAGACAATAAGTCGCCGGATGAAGGTGACAGCCACTTCGCCATACGGTTGCGAATCGACCAGTGAGCATGTGTTTGTCGTTTATCCACAAGTGACCGCTGGCTTTAATATGAATCCTGCTGTCGGATGTTCACCGTTGAGTGTTCAGTTTACCAATACTGCTTTGGCTGAGTCGTATCTCGATTGGGATTTTGGCGACGGAAGTAATGCTACTTCTGCCAATCCGCAGCATGTATTTGTGAATACCAGCAATCTGATTGATCAGGTTTTCAATGTAAGACAGATTGCTACATCGGTGAATGGTTGCGCGGACACATTGCAACAGGCTGTAACGGTTCATCCTGCTCCGGAAATTAAAGTAAGTGTGAGTGATACTGTAGGTTGTGCGCCATTGACTGTGCGTGTAGATAACCTGTCATTGTCCGGTCAGGCCTATACCGTGAAATACGGTGATGGAGTAACTGATACGATTAACAGTGGAGGTTATGCTACTCATACTTATACAGCTTCGCATGCGGCTGAGCAGTTCTATAAAATGGTCGTTCAGGGAGACAATCCTTTCGGATGTACAGATTCCATCGTTAAAAATATTCATCTCTACCCGACAGTTACAGCTGATTTCGTTAGTGATACGCAAGGATGTTCACCGCTTCCGGTTCGTTTCCAGAACACTTCTCAGGGAGCATTCAGCTACGAGTGGAAATTTGATGATGGGACTACTGATTTTACAGAGAATCCGGTCAGAGTGTTTGAAAACAATACGCCGAATGATTCGATCAATACAGTTCAATTAGTGGCTTATAATAATTATGGCTGTTCGGATACGACTTCGCAAACCATTACTGTATCACCGGCACCAATTGCGGATATCGCGGTCTCCTCAGCTGAAGGATGTGCTCCGTTTACTGTAAATGTGACTAATAATTCGTATCTGGGGTATACATTCCACTGGGTTTATGGTGACGGTACCGATGAATACACGGCGGCTGGACAGTCGGTATCGCATACCTATGAAAATACAGGTGTTACGCCGGTTTATTACGACCTGAAACTTGTAGTGGAAACACTAAATGGTTGCCGCGACTCGGTTATTCGAAAAATTACTGTTCTTCCGGAAGTGAAGACTGCAATGGTACTCGATACAATTGGATGTTCACCACTGTTTACAACGCTTCAGAACCTGACAACCGGTGCACAACAGTTCGTTTGGGATTATGGTGATGGCACACCAACTTCAACGGCATATAATCCATCACATACATTTGTGAATATGTCGACGACCAATGATACCATCTATACGGTAAAATTGGTGGCCAAATCATTCTACGGATGTGAGGATTCTACTTACCAGGATGTTACGGTTCTTGCTTCGCCGCACGCCGATTTCACTGTTGACAAGACGACAGGTTGCGGACCGTTGGATATTCAATTGGAAAACCAATCGGTTGGTGGCGTTACTTACACTGTTAAGTATGGCGATGGAACAGAGGAAAACATAGCAGAAGGCGCTATCGTAAATCATACCTATCACAATACAACCAGTCAGGCGGTAAGTTACTCTTTGCGGGTGCTTGTTGAAAGTGCCACCGGATGTGTGGACTCAATGGCAACACGCATCGAGGTATTGCCTGAGCTCAACGCAGCTTTTAGCAGTGACTCGATCGGTTGTGCTCCTTTGGGAATCAGGTTTAACAATGAGTCCAGTGGTGCTACTGCTTATCAATGGGATTTTGATGATGGTTCCGCGGTAGAAAACTTTACCAGCCCGTATCACCTCTTTGATAATTCTTCTCTGGCAGATACAATATATAATGTAAAACTTCTGGCCTATTCACCCTACGGATGTGTTGATTCGACCATGAAAGACATTACGGTGCATCCAACACCTAACGCTGATATTTCGGCGATTGATGTTGAAGGTTGTACGCCGTTTGATGCCATGTTCTCGAACCATACTACCGGAGCAGACAGTTACGCATGGGACTTTGGTGATGGAACAACCTCCACTACTTCAGATACATTGGTTAACCACACCTATTTGAATACGAATCCAATGGTTCAGAGCTACCACATCTGGGTAAAAGCTTCCAATAACTTTGGTTGTTCGGATGATGCATACGAAAGTGTTCAGGTAAATCCATATGTGAAAGCAGCTTTCTCTGCCGATACTGTCGGTTGTTCGCCATTGACACTAGATTTTAAGAACTTGTCGGAAGGCGCTTACTCTTACGAATGGTACTTCGGAGATGGTTCGGGCGTATATCGTTCGACCAATCCGAGTCACACGTTTGTTAATAGTTCGCAGAAAGATACCATCTTCCATGTGATGCTGATTTCTATGTCGAGGTATGGCTGTTCTGATACCGCCAGGATGGATATCCGGGTATATCCGACACCAGTAGCAAGTTTTAGCGTCAATTCATTGGGAGGTTGCGCCCCTTATACGTTGGAAATAACCGATCAGTCAGTTGGTGCTGAAAATTACCTCTGGAAATTCGGTGATGGTACAACTTCGACAGATGATGAAGAAAACTTCACACACGACTATCTTAATAGCGGACAGACAACCGTATCGTATCCGTTGACACTTCAGGTGGAAAATGAGATTGGTTGTAAATCTTCATATACCGCCGACATAGAGGTACATCCAATGGTTGCAGCCGACTTTCAGCCGGACAAGAATGAAGGTTGTAGTCCGTTAACTGTTAGTTTCTCTAATTTGTCGACAGGAGGTGCAACGTATTACTGGGATTTCGCAGATGCTAGTTTTTCAAGTGAATTCCAGCCAAGGCATACTTTCGTGAATACGACATCGAAAGATTCCGTATTCATGGTGCAGTTGGTGGCAACTTCGGTGAATGGTTGTACTGATACCATTAGCAAATCGATACTTGTACACCCGACTCCACAAACGGCTTTCTCTGTCGATCCGCAGGTGCAGACCTTCCCGGATAAAACCGTTCAAATAACAAACGAAACGCCAGGAGGACCCTGGGACTATGTCTGGAACTTTGGGGATATGACCGAAGAAGTAGAAGGTGACGTAACATCTCACGATTTTGAAGAGCCCGGGAACTACGATATTACGCTTACCGCCAGCAGCGATTTCTGTTCGCAAAAAGTTGTTCAGCGCGTAACTGTTTTGGCTGGACCACCATCAGCAGTATTTGAACCTGATACAGCTGGTTGTCCGCCGTTAAGGGTGCAATTCAGAAACCAATCGGAAAATGGCTTCCGGTATGTCTGGGACTTCGGAGATGGAAACTACTCGACGCAAAAAACTCCCGATCATACATTCTTTGCTGAAGGTACTTATAATGTGCACCTGCAGGTATTTAATCAGGTTGGTGATGTTGCCGAATCAGAGAAGCAGATTGTTGTTTATCCTGCAGTAAGAGCCTATTTTAACTTGTATCCAAGCAGGGTGAAAATCCCGGGAGAGAAAGTAAGTTTTTCCAACTTCTCGGAGAATGCCGACAACTATTTATGGGATTTTGGTGATGGTGATACATCGACGGTGTACGAACCAGAGCATGAATATCAGAAAGAGGGAGTATTCCCGGTTACCTTGATTGCTACTTCTAAATTCGGTTGTGTCGACACATTTACGGTATCGCAGGGAGTTGAGACTTATAGTGACGCAAAGGTTTCGGTACCCAATGCCTTTATGCCAAGCAAAGATGGTCCCAACGGAGGAAAATACACTCCGGGTGATCGATATAATCATGTGTTCTATCCTGTTGTTGCAAAGGGAGATATAGAACAGTACCAGATGCAGATTTTTAATCGCTGGGGTAACCTGATGTTCCTGTCTAATGATATCGATATTGGCTGGGATGGATACTACAACGGAGAGCTTGCTTCTCCCGGAGTTTACATCTGGCGTATAAAATGTACATTTAAAGATGGATCGCAAATAATTAAAGCGGGTGATGTTACGTTATTGCAGTAGTATATGGTATGCCAGGGATGATAAAACGCATTGTATTCATATTGCTACTGCAGGTGTTTCTGCTTGGAACAAAGTCTTATGCACAGGATCCGCACTTTTCACAATTCTATGCAGCGCCTACTTTTATGAGTCCGTCACTGGCGGGCTCGACAGGTGGAGTGCGTTTAGTCAGCAATTATCGTAACCAATGGCCGGGTATCAAACAGGCATACCACTCGTATGCCGTTTCAGCCGACATGTATGTAAATAAGTACCGGAGTGGCTTTGGAGCTATTATGGTAACCGATCAGGCCGGTTCTGCTGATTATAATACGACCTACCTTGGCTTACAATATTCCTATCGGATTCAGTTGGGAGAGAATCTACAGTTCATTCCGGGACTCCAATTCACGTTAGGACAGATGAGTTTAAACAGGAATAAACTGATTTTTCCGGATGGCTTGGTAAATGGCGGACAGTCTAGTGGAGATGCTTATTTGGCTGAAACGAAGGCAAATTACCTCGATTTTAATACTTCGCTATTCCTTTATTCCAGAAAGTACTGGATAGGAACAACGGTGGAGCATATGATGCAACCCAGCTATTCCTTTTTGGATGATCAGGCCAGGACGCCGATGAAGATGGTGGTATTTGGAGGAATGAATGTCTGGAGGGAACGAGTCAGTCGTATTGAAGAACCCCGGAGGGCTGCATTTTGCTATCGCTATGAGCGCCAGCACAATTTTAATCAGCTTGATTTTGGTGCTTATTGGTATAGTCGTTCATTGGAGTTCGGTGCCTGGTGGCGGGGAATTCCGGTTTTTAAGAACGAAAATCTGGGAACACACTACCTCGATAACGATGCCATTGTGTTAAGTGCAGCACTGGTGACCGGCTCATTCCGATTTGGCTACAGTTACGATATCCAAACTTCTGACCTGGCCGGCTTTGGTGGTGGTGCCCATGAAATCTCCATCATCATCGAGTTTGGCGATATTTTTGGCTGTGGAGCCAAATACCTCGACTGTTTTACCAAGCGTGCCGGTCTGCATTTCAACAAGGAGCAACCCCGTAACCTGAAGATTTATTATTAGAAAGGAAGTTTGCCTAAATCGACATTTCCTCCCGAAAGAATGATACCAATCTTTTGCCCGTCAGGCTGAATTTTCTTTTCCAGCAATGCGGCCACCGGAACGGCAGAAGAGGGTTCGATAATAATCTTCATCCGTTCCCAAATCATGCGCATGGCTTCCACGATGGCTTCTTCCGAGACCGTGACAATGTCGTCGACAGATTGCTGAATAATAGCAAAATTCATCTCGCCCAGCGAAGTCAGAAGTCCATCAGCAATAGTGTTTGGATTGGTTGAGGGAATGATGTGTCCGGCACGAAATGAGCGGTAAGCATCGTCGGCACCGGCCGGCTCAGCTGCAACAACACGGCAGCCGGGCAATAACGCTTTCGCGGAAAGTGCTGTTCCTGCAAGCAATCCGCCACCACCAACCGGCGTCATTACGATATCCAAATCCCGAACATCTTCAATTAACTCTTTGGCAGCTGTTCCCTGTCCCGAGATTACCCGAAAATTATTGTACGGATGAATTTCAGTAATGCCATGTTCGTCAATGAGCTTCTGGAGGGTTGTTTCCCGTGCTTCAAGGGTGGGAGCGCAGTAAGTAATTTCGGCTCCGTAGCCCGCCACCGCTTTTTTCTTGATGTCGGGAGCAGTGACCGGCATGACAATCCGCGCTTTGATTCCGCGCAAGCGGGAAGCCAAAGCAACCGCTGCTGCATGATTCCCGGATGAATGAGTCCCAACACCGTTCGATGCTTCTTCTTCCGAAAGGGAAAAGACAGCATTACAGGCGCCGCGAAATTTGAAGGCGCCTACTTTCTGGAAGTTTTCACATTTGAAAAACAGTTCTGCACCCAGCAAGCGATTAACACTCTCGCTGGTGAGAACAGGTGTGCGGTGAATGTATAGCTGAATGCGCTCGTGCGCTTCCTTTATGTCGTCAAAAGTTGGAAGAATCATAGCTGAACGGATTTTTCAATAAAAATAGGAATCCATTCCGGTTCTCAAAACGACATTACCGCTACTCTCTCAAATTAATTGCTAATGGAATCGTTGGACATTTTTTCGGCCTTGAATTGCTTGAATAGTTCCCGGATGCGTTGGTCTACTTCCAGGCTGGTGGCACTATAATACAAGTTCATGTTAACATTGCAGTAAACCATGAAATCGTCAAGCGTATCTCCCTCTAGACCGGTAATGTTGTGCACGATGTCGCGGTTGTAAACCAGCTTGAATTTATCCCACTGCTGCTCGGTAATAATGGCCGCCATGGCTTTTCGCTTGCTCTTTTCGCGTTTATTCAGCTTATAGTGAAGAAAAGAGAGTGGCGAAAAAATCGCAGAAGTCCAATGGGGCTTCTTGTTAAAATCATCGCTGCGCAATTCTATCGGCACTTTCGATTTGTTTCCCTGGGGAACACCGTACAAGTCCAGTTTCTGGTTTTTACCGGTTACTTCCACTTCGCCGACGAGGTACCTGATAGGATTCATTTTATAAATGACCACCTGTTTGTTTTTCTTGAGATAATCGGCCACGATGATTTTCATGGTTTTAAAACCCATGGCGTTCACCGTAAGGGTATCGGACGGATCGGCCTGAACGGAGAAAATACCGTTCTTATCGGAAATGGTTCCTCCATGCACACGCTGATTGATAATATGGGCATAAGGAACAATGTCTCCCGATTCTGCATCAATCAGTTTACCGGACACCTGTTTCATGTCTTCCGGAAAGTAGACTTGCGCCTTGACTTGTGATACCGAAATGAGTAATAATGCAAAGAACAAAACGAGTCGTTGCAACGTTCGGATGTATGGATTTTCAGTATGATATATAAATCTTGCCTTGTGCATAATTGCTTCCTGATAGCTTCCCAATCCTGCTTTCCTACTGCGAAGGGAACGTGTTATTTCAAATTGGACATTAACCAATAGATGCAGGCAAGATACAAAACGTTGGTTACGATTTGAAAGTTGCCGAAATCAAATAGGCAGGGAGGTTGGTTTTTTTCCGGAACCGGAATATGTATTTTTGTGATTTAAAACGAATATTATGTGGGATAAGTACATCGAAACGATTGAAGCAGCCTGGGAAGATCGCTCTTTGCTGCAGAAAGAAGATACGCAAAACTGCATCCGTGAGGTAATTGAGATGCTCGACAAGGGTAAGGTTCGGGTAGCCCAAAAAAACGGCAGCGAATGGACAGTTAACCAATGGGTGAAAAAAGCTGTGATCCTCTACTTCCCGATTCAGGGAATGGAAACCATTGAAGTTGGCTCACTGGAGTTCCACGATAAGATTGCCACGAAGAAGAATTATAAGGAATTAGGCGTTCGCGTGGTTCCTCATGCGGTAGCCCGTTATGGTTCATTCCTGTCGAAAGGAGCGATCCTGATGCCATCATACGTGAATATTGGTGCTTGGGTAGGCGAGAACACGATGGTCGATACCTGGGCCACGGTAGGTAGTTGCGCACAGATTGGTTCGAATGTCCATCTTTCCGGAGGTGTGGGCATCGGCGGCGTGTTGGAGCCGGTAGGTGCTACTCCTGTTATCATCGAGGACAATTGCTTCGTCGGTTCGCGTTGTATTGTGGTCGAAGGTGTTCGAGTGGAAGAAGGAGCGGTACTCGGAGCGAACGTGGTGCTGACTAAATCAACCAAAATTTACGACGTAACCGGTGAGGAGGAAGTGGAATATAAAGGTTACATTCCGGCAAATTCGGTAGTTATTCCGGGTACCCGGATGAAAAAATTCCCTGCCGGGGAATATGGAGTTCCCTGTGCACTGATCATCGGTAAACGCAAGCCATCTACCGATTTGAAAACATCGCTCAATGACGCACTCCGTGAGTATGGAGTTTCGGTTTAATATTGAAAATAGGACATTACATGGAATCTGATTTTCGGGAAGATATCCGGCAGGCCCTCGAGGTATTGAAAAAAGGTGGCATCATTCTTTACCCCACCGATACCATCTGGGGAATCGGTTGCGATGCGACCAACGCTGAAGCGGTTGCCCGGGTTAGCGAGTTGAAAAAACGGGAAAGTTCCAGAAGTATGTTGGTGCTGATGGAAAATCCCAATTTGCTGAATTCGTACATTGAGGAAGTGCCGGAAGTTGCCTGGGATTTGATTGACGTAGCGGACAAACCGTTGACGATTGTATATCCGGGAGCCAAAAATCTGGCGAAGAATCTGATTGCCGAAGACGGAAGCATTGGCATCCGAATAACAGAGGAGCCATTTACACAGCAACTGATTCAGCGCTTCCACAAGCCGCTTGTCTCAACCTCGGCAAATATCAGTGGCGAGCCGTCGCCGGCATTCTTCGATGAGGTGGCTCCGGAGATAGTAGAAGGAGTTGATTACGTTGTGCAGTACCGGCAGGATGAGCGGATGCCCTCTTCTCCTTCCAGTGTTATTCGCCTGGGAGTTAGTGGTGAAGTTCAGATACTGCGGAAATAAAAATATTGAGCACAAAAAAAGAGCGGAAAGATTTCTTCCCGCTCTTTTTTTATATCCTTTTCGCTGATTAACGTCCTTTCTTGAATCCACCGGAACCGCTGACATTTGAATCAATCTGCGGATTTCCATCGTAACGGACAGTTCCGGAACCAATCACTCTCACCTTGAGTTGGTCAACGGCATAAACGTCGCAATCGCCCGAGCCGGAAATTTTCACATCCACATTCTTTGCCTTCAGTTCGGACGCTTTGATATCGCCTGAACCGGAGATAGCTGCTTCGAACGAATCGGATGTATCGCTGCCTTCCAGGTAAATATCCCCTGAACCGGAAACAGCGGCAGATACTTTTTCAGCGCTTAAATCTGTCAGTTTGATATCGCCGCTACCGCTGACCGCTAAGTCCAGAATACGCGAAGTAATTTCATCATCCGATAGAATTGAACCAGAACCGGAAACCGAGAGTGCATCGATTTGGGGAATCGTAATGTAAATGTCTATTTTACCAGGATTCCAGCTTTTGAACCACGAGTCAGTGGTACTGAATCGAATCACCAGTTTGCGATCTTTTACTTCGGTTATGAGTTTATTGATGGTGGAAGCCTTGGCTTTAATTTCCACCGACTGGTCATCACCCTGCATGAGATGAACATCGCCGCTCACTCTTAGGGAAATTTCTGTAAATGGCGGGAGTGTGCGTTTATCAGTTTCCTGGGCTTTGGCGCTTATGTTCCAGGCGAAAGCCAGAACAACCATAAGCGAAAAAATCTTTGCTGTCATTGGATCTTTCTTTTTTGATTATATAAGTATTGACGCGTAAGTTGGCCTAAAGTTGCACTTCTTTCGAAAAAATTATTCCAGGTAAAGCTCAATCAAACCTTCCGGGCAAATCAGCTTGAGCTGACGGTTGGCTTCATCCATTTCGGTCAGCACATCATCAGAGAGCGGAATTAATACTTCGTTTTCACGGAAAATAACCGTAATAACCAGGTTTCCGGAATAATCGTCGACGTGTACAACTTTTCCCAACAAGCCATGCTTCTGATCGATTACTTCGTAACCCATCAGCATAGAAGGAGAAGCTTCCTCTTCGGGTTCAATAATTTCATCGGTAAATACAAAAACAGCACATCCGGTAAATTCACGTGCCTGTTCCTGCGAAGTAATTTCGTCGAAATGGATAATGGCGCTGTCGCTACCGCGATAACGAAAGCCGTCTTCACTGATAAAGAAAGGAACTAATCCTCCATCGATTTCAAGGAAAAGATATTCTGCTTCCTCCAGTGTCAGGTCGAATTGTTCTTCGAAATGCATGGTAAAGCTACCATCCAATCCGTGTGTTTTCTGCAAATAACCAATCGATGTACAATCTTCTTTAACGATAGCCCTCATCATTTATTCAAAGTCGTTAGATGTCCGGATAAGTTACACAAAAAAAGCGACGGCCTAAAAGACCATCGCTTTGTATTTCTTTTTCCCAACGTCGAAGTCGGAGCAAAGAAATGAAAACCTTATTCTTCGGTTTTCTCTTCGGCGCTGTCATCAGCAGCAGGCTCTTCCGGAGCAGCTTCTTCTGCTTCTTCCGATGCTTCCTCTGCAGCTTCTTCAGCGTTGGCGGCTTCAGCTTCGGCAGCCATTTCTGCGTTGCGCTTGGCAATCTCTGCAGCGCGGGCTTCGCTAACTTTAGCTTCGGCTTCCAGCCTTGTTTTGTATGCTTCGTCAGATTCAGCAGCTAACCGATCAACTTTAGCCTGGATTTTGGCTTCTTTTTCCTTCATCCATGCTTCAAAACGTTTTTCAGCTTCTGCTTCGTCGAAAGCACCCTTTTTCACACCATCCAACAGGTGTTTCTTCATCAGCACACCGCGGTACGAAAGAATCGCACGAGCAGTATCGGTTGGTTGGGCGCCTTTTTGTAGCCAGTCAAGAGCTTTGTCAAAATCAAGCTCTACTGTAGCAGGATTTGTGTTCGGATTGTAAGAACCAATCCTTTCGATGTATCGACCATCCCGTGGCGCCCTGCTATTTGCTACCACAATGTGGTAGTAAGCATGTCTCTTACGACCATGCCTTGCTAAACGAATCTTTACTGGCATAAGAAATTACAATTAGTATTTGAAAATTTTAAATGCTCGGCAAAGTTACAACAATATTTTAATTCTGAAATACCCGTTCTGTGGTTTTCAAATGATTAGGAGAGAACAAATATCAATCGAGGTTCGACGACCGTTTTGAGAGAATTTCTGATAAAAAACGTAATTTTATTGCAACGTTTTCTCCCGAACATCATCTTATTCAATAGTACAATAGTAAAATCAAATACATATTTATGAAAAGATTGCATGTGTTATTAGGTGTTGGATTGATACTGATGGGATTAGCATCGTGTAATAAGAAGTCCAGGCCGGATTATACAACTACAGTAGATGTATTCTCACAGACGAAAGTATACAATAACGATACCGTCCACGGGATTGTCTATTCTGCGATAACCCTGGCATCGGCAGCCAGTGTTGAGGTACAGACACCCGATGGGCAGACGGTTCCGCTTGACAGTTATGATGGCAGTGGTTATTCTTACTACCTGCAAACTCCTGATTCGGAAATGACTTCAACAGTTCCGGTCCCGGGAACTTACACTTTTTCGGTTAATTTCAGCGATGGGATGACGGCCACGGAAACCAATGATTTGACAAGTGAGTTCCTCTATCCTCCGCATATTACCGCAGCCGAATACCAGGCAGACGCAAGCAGTGTGCATCTGAAGTGGGATAAAGTGGCCAATGCCGATGGTTACCAGGTGAAGGTTTTTAGCGGTGATACGCAGGTGTATAATATTGCACCTTTTGCCGGAGGAACAGGAAAGGATACCGTTGAGTTAAGTATCCCGACGTCTTATGTATCGAACTATGTACCGGGAACGCTGAAATTCGAAGTCATTGCCCTGAAATTTGAAACATCGGCCTATACGAGTATTCAAACCATTTCGACCACCGACAGGGAAATTACGATTAACTAATAATTGTTTAACAGGATATATGAAGGGAGGCCGGTGGGTTCTCCCTTTTTTTATGCGTTGCTTTTTCCAAAGTAGAATTGTTGATATAATTTTGCGGCCCGGTTAAACCATGTTTTTGACAAGGTGTTGAAAAGTAAAATTCATCGGCGGGTAGCAATTTTCTATCTTTAGTCGTGAAAAAACAAGAAGCCGGAAACCTCTTCCGGAAGGAGAACGTATTGAGCAGAGGAATAATAAAAATTACCGTATGATCCCATTTACCCATTTGCACGTCCACAGTCAGTATTCCATATTGGATGGAGCTGCGAGTGTTCCCGATTTAGTTACAAAAGCAAAGAACGATGGTATGAAGGCAGTCGCGCTGACTGACCATGGTTCGATGTTCGGAATGAAAGAATTTCATGCCACGTGTAAAGCAAATGGGGTGAAGCCGATTTTAGGTTGTGAGACCTATGTAGCAGCCCGAAGCCTGGATGACAAATCGGATAAGGTGGACCGCTCGGGAAACCACCTGATTTTGTTAGCCAAGAATGAGAAAGGCTACCGAAATCTGCTGAAACTGGTGTCGATTGCCAATACGCGGGGAATGTACTATAAACCACGTATCGACAAATCGATGCTGGAAAAGTACCACGAAGGGATTATTGTTTCTTCGGCTTGTTTGGGTGGAGAGATACCACAGCTGGTTATGCGTGGTGATATTCCCGGAGCCGAAAAAGCCATCGAGTGGTACAAAAGTGTATTCGGCGATGACTATTACCTGGAGCTTCAGCGGCATCGGACCGACGATCCAAGGATGAAAATGGATGTGTACGACAAGCAGGTAATGGTGAACGAAGTGCTGGTGGGATTAGCCCAAAAGCACAATGTAAAAATCATAGCTGCCAATGATGTGCACTTTACGAACGAAGAAGATGCCGAAGCACACGACTTGTTGATTTGCTTGAATACCGGAAAAGACATTGATGATCCGAACCGGATGCGTTACACCCGACAAGAGTGGTTTAAGACCACTGCTGAGATGAACGAATTGTTTTCCGATGTTCCGGAAGCCTTAGCTAACACGCAGGAAATTGTCGATAAGGTTGAATTTTTCGAGCTTGACTCCAGTCCGATTATGCCGGAATTCCCCATACCTGAATCATTCGGTACGCTCGAAGAGTTCAGGGACAAGTTCAGTGAAGATGAACTGAAAGAAGAATTTGGCGAAGCGTATGACCGGATGGGAGGCTACGACAAAGTAATACGAGTGAAGTTCGAAGCCGATTATCTCAAGCACCTCGTTTACAAAGGAGCCGAATGGCGTTATGGCGAAGCGTTCTCCGGCGATAATAAGGAACGTATCGACTTCGAGCTGGAGACCATTAAAACCATGGGTTTCCCCGGATACTTCCTGATTGTTCAGGACTTCATCAACGCTGCCCGCGAAATGGGCGTGATTGTTGGCCCGGGACGTGGTTCGGCAGCGGGTTCTGCCGTTGCATACTGCACGGGAATTACCAACGTCGACCCAATCAAGTATGATTTGCTGTTCGAACGTTTCCTTAATCCCGACCGTGTATCGATGCCCGATATCGATATCGACTTCGATGATGACGGTCGCCAGCTCGTTTTGGATTGGGTGACGGCGAAGTATGGTCACGATAAGGTGGCACACATCTGTACATTTGGAACCATGGCGGCCAAGCTGGCCTTGCGGGACGTAGCTCGTGTGTTGAAGTTACCGTTGCCCGAAGCCGATCGGTTGGCAAAGATGGTACCTGAAGCGCCGAAGATGACATTGCAGAAAGCCTACAAGGAAAATCCGCAACTGGAGATGGAAAAGCAATCGGAGAACTTGTTGGTTGCCAAAACACTCCGGTTGGCTGAAACGCTGGAAGGTTCGGTCCGGCAAACGGGAGTACATGCCTGTGGTGTCCTTATCGGGAAGAATCCATTGGATGAACACCTTCCGGTAATGCCCACGAAGGAAGAGGAATTGCTGACCACCCAATATGACGGACGGTTCGTGGAAGATATCGGCTTGCTGAAGATGGACTTCCTCGGGCTGAAAACATTGTCGATTATTAAAGAGTGTCTCGATAACATCAAACTTTCGCGAGGCATCGATATTGATATTGACGCGCTGCCGCCGGATGACCAGGAAACTTTTGAATTGTTTGGTCGCGGTGATACAACAGCCATCTTCCAGTTCGAGTCGCCGGGAATGAAAAAATGGTTGCGCAAACTGAAGCCCAACCGGTTTGAAGACCTGGTGGCGATGAATGCCTTGTACCGTCCGGGACCGATGGAGTACATTCCCAATTTCGTTAACCGGAAACATGGTTATGAAGAAATTGTATACGATCATCCGATGATGGAACCTTTCCTGAATGACACGTACGGAATTACGGTCTTCCAGGAGCAGGTGATGTTGCAGTCGCGCGCGTTGGGACAGTTTACCCGGGGTGAATCCGATACCTTGCGAAAAGCCATGGGTAAGAAGAAGTTTGACCTCATGGCCAAACTGAAAGTGAAGTTCCACGATGGCTGTCTGAGCAACGAAAAGTTTGTTGAGGGATGTAAAGAGGTAGGCCAAAAGCCGGAAAAACTGATCGATAAAATCTGGAAGGACTGGGAAGCTTTTGCATCTTACGCTTTCAATAAGTCGCACTCGGTTTGCTACGCTTATATTGCCTATCAAACAGGATATCTCAAAGCGCATTATCCGGCCGAGTTTATGGCTGCGGTGTTGAGTCGTAACCTGTCCAATTCTGATAAGATTTCCATTTTCATGGACGAGTCGAACCACATGGGGCTGCCGGTTCTCGGACCCGATGTGAACGAGTCACGGGCCAAATTCTTCGTGAATAAGAAAGGTGACCTGCGTTTCGGAATGGCCGCGATAAAAGGCGTAGGAAATGCTGCCGTCGATGAAATTATCCGCGAACGCGAAGAAAACGGTGAATTCAAAGATCTATACGATTTCGTGGAACGTGTGAACTTGCAAACGGTTAATAAAAAGAACATTGAATCGCTGGCGATGGCCGGTGCTTTCGATAGTTTCGGTGACATGAAGCGGGCCCAGTTTTTTGCCGAAAACAACGAGGGCGTTTCATTTATCGAGTCACTCGTTCGGTATGGTAGCCGCATGCAGAGTGAGAAACAAAACGCGATGGCTTCGTTATTCGGCGGAGCAAACGCTGTTGAGGTCAAAAAACCGGACATTCCGAATGTTCCTGAATGGCCACGCATTGTTTTGCTTGACAAGGAGAAGAACTTAATCGGAATTTATCTGTCGGCCCATCCGCTCGACGATTATAAACTGGAGATCGAAAGTTTCTGTACGAAAGGTGTCAACCTGGCCCAGTTAAAGGAGAACATCGATGCTTTCCGCAATCGCGATATAACGTTTGCCGGAATGGTAACCGAAGCGCACGAAGGCATTTCGAAAAACGGAAAGCCGTTCTCAACACTGACGTTGACGGATTACAGCGAATCGCACAAGATTTATTTCTTTGGCAACGATTACGTTAACTTCGGAAAATATTGCCGGCAGGGATTGTTCCTGTTGGTGAAGGGGAAGGTTCAGCCAAGGTGGCGCGACAGCAACGACTGGGAATTCAAGGTAAATAAAATTGATTTGCTGAGTGAGTTGCGTGGCCAGGTAAAAAGCGTCATGCTCGAAATTCCGGTCGAAACGGTGACCAATGAATTCCTAAAAGATTTGGGTGATCGATTGAATGGAAACAGTGGAAGCACATTGTTGAAATTCGCCGTTTTCGACGCCAAAAACAATCTTCGTGTTCAGATGTTTTCCCGGAACAAACGCATCGAACTGACTGATGAGTTGGTGGAGTATTTTCAAAATAATCCGGATATTGCGTTTACAATTAATTAATTTGTAACTTTGGGCTTTCCAAAGAAAATTCTAATAACTATAAAAAATATTGACATGGCAATTGAAGTTACTGATGCTAATTTCGAGGAGATTGTATTGCAATCGGATAAACCTGTATTAGTCGATTTCTGGGCTGAATGGTGTGGCCCGTGCCGTATGGTTGGTCCACTGGTGGAAGAGCTGGCCCATGATTATGAAGGGAAAGTGGTAGTTACCAAAATGGATGTGGATAGCAATCCCGGAACGGCGGCTAAATTTGGCATTCGCAATATTCCTACCATCCTTTTCTTTAAAGGTGGTGATGTTGCAGACAAGCAGGTTGGAGCAGTACCGAAAACGATTCTTTCTTCGAAATTAGATGCTCTCTTGTAAGAAAATATTGAGTATACTTACAAGGCATAAGATTTTCTCTTATGCCTTTTTTTATTGCACTTCCGTTGAAAAATCTGTTCGACATAGAAGCCTTTCAGCAGTTCGATAATCTGGAACTGATTGCCCGCGAAGTTGTGGAGGGATTCATTACCGGTTTGCACCGGAGTCCGTTTCATGGTTTCTCGGTAGAGTTTGCAGAACATAGGTTATACAATACGGGCGAATCGACCAAACACATCGATTGGAAGTTATATGCGCGGACGGAGCGTTTATTCGTTAAGCAATACGAAGAAGAGACGAACCTGCGTTGCCAGTTGGTGATCGATACCAGTTCGTCGATGCTATTTCCCTACCGGAGAAGAGGAAAAGAAGTGCTAAAAAGTAAGCTGGCTTTTTCTGTTTACAGTGCGGCGGCCCTGACTTACCTCATGCGAAGACAGCGCGACGCAGTGGGGTTGTCGATGTTCGACGAAGATTTGCACTTTCACAGCGAAGCCCGTTTATCATCCGTCCATTCCGATATGATTTACGGTAAGCTGGCGGAGTTAATCCATACCGGTTCCCCGGAAATAAATCGCGGGACACAGGCGGCCGATGTGTTACACCGGTTGGCTGAGAGCATGCCCAAACGTTCGTTGGTTGTCATTTTTAGTGATATGATTTCGGGTTCTGCACCCGATGATCTTTTTCAGGCATTGCAGCATTTGCGATATAACAAACACGAGGTCATTCTTTTTCATGTGACCGATCACCAGTTGGAGAAAGAGCTGGGTTATAGCAATCGTCCTCATCGCTTTATTGATATTGAAACGGGTGAGCGTATTCATATGAATCCGGCCGAATACCGGAAAATGTACCGGGAAGCGCAGGAACAGGTTTTCATCGAGCTAAAACTAAGGTGCGGACAATTTAATATCGATTTGGTTGAAGCTGACATTCGCGAAGACTTTCACGACGTTTTGTGGTCGTTCCTGGTTAAGCGGAAAAAGCTATTCTGATTCAGAATTATTATCCCGGATGGTCAAAGTGGTCGTAACCGGGTAATGATCGGAATACCCGACTTTTACTCGATTGAAGTTATGCGCTTCAAAGAGACTGCTGTGCAGGATGTAATCAATCCGGAACGAAGGTAGTTGACCGTTATACGAGTTTCCGGTTCCAAATCCCGACTCGACAAAGGCATCTTTCAAATTACCTCTCACTTTCCGGTAAGCGTAAGAAACAGGTGTATCGTTAAAATCACCACAAATAATAACCGGGTAAGGAGACTTTGCAATGTGAGCCGATAAAATCCGTGCCTGGTTAGCCCTGATAACAAATGCTCTTTTCAGTTTTGCTAACACCAGGCGCGTTTCTCTCAGTTTGGGGTCGTTCCCCGTGGTCAACGAATCCACAACGCCGTATTCATTTGGGAGAATACGGTTGGACTGTAAGTGGCAATTATATACTCGTACCGTGTCATTTCCCGGTAGGACAATATCCGAGAAAAGCACCATGTTATACGATTTCTTGAAACGAATTTCTCCCAGGTTGACAATCGGGTAACGTGAAAATGTAAGCGGGCCGGCATACGTGGTGGTGTGCGCTAACTGGTAATAATGAATGGACGGAATGAGATCGCGGATAGAGGAAGGACTCAATTTCCCTCTTTTCAGCAGACGGGTTTCCTGTAAACAGATAATATCCGGTGCTTCTTTTTTTAGGAATTCCACCAGTTCCGGTGAGTTACTCTTCTTCTTACTCAGATCGTACGTGAAGTGATGGACATTGTAGCTGAGTATCTTATAACCGTTTCCTTTAAAATCCTTTGAAGGAAGAAGCTGGTAATAATCGTTGAAATGGTTGATTCCAAGAATGAAGACGAGAAGGGAAAGCCAGATGCGGCGTGGTTTAAACCAAAGCCAGAAGAAGATGAAGATGATGTTGACAAGTAGCAGGTATGGATAAGCCATTCCCAGGAAGGCGGGATACCAGAATCTGTCCGGTGGTATATGCACCGATAGATAAGATATGCCTAATGCCAGGGCAAAAAAGATGTTGACAAAGAATGCTATTTTGAGGATAAAGCTCTTCAAGGTAGCTTTTGGTTATTTTTTATTTCCCATTCGGAACAGTGTTTCCTTTTCTTCTTTGGTCAGACTGTCGTATCCCGATTTACCGATTTTTTCCAGGATTTGGTTGATGTACTCCTGTTGCTCTTTCTTTTTGTTGTTGTACTCGTAGTCGATATTGACGGCTTCGCCGCGATGTTCTACCCGCAGCTTTTTTCGTGGTTTGAACCAGGTGAAGAATTTATCCAGAACCCGCTCGAATCCGCGCGAAACATTACGGCCTTTCACCAGTTGCGACATATAAAGCCAGCCCCACAGTGCTCCGCCGAGATGGGCAAAATCGCCGCCGGCGTTGTTACCGCCCAAGCCGATAATGTACATGATAATGGAAACGACAGCAATCCATTTGATTTTTACCGGCCCGATAAACATCAAGTGAATAACATGATTGGGTACATACACCGAGATGGCTATTACGATAGCAATAACAGCTGCCGATGCACCCAGTAATTCAGAAGGTTTTCCCTGGAAAGGGGGAAGGAAATTGTAAGCAAGCATGTAAACCAAACCACCGGCAACACCACCAATCAAATAGAGGCTAAGTAGTTTGCGCTGATCGTGGTACTCAAGAAAAATACGTCCGAACCAGTAGAGCCAGAGAATATTAAAGAGAATATGAAAAAACTGGAAATGGAGGAACATGTAGGTAATAATCGTCCACGGACGGGTCAAAAAGACATCGAATGAAGAAGGCAGTGAAAGCCAACTCAACACCGGCGTATCTTGTGCTCCGGAAAGAAAAAGGATCACATAAATGAGCCGGATGATGACCCAAACACCAATGTTCAGGTAAATCAACCGTGTCAGATATGAGCCATTCTTAAACGATAATTTTATTTCCTCTAAAATTCCCATTTTCAATCAATAAAAACTGTTGGAGTTCCGGTTCCAGAACTTAATCAGAATAAAGCCAAAAATCATACCACCCAGATGTGCAAAATGTGCCACGTCGCTTCCCGGATTCCGTACACCTAAAAATAACTCAATTAAGCCATAACCAATCACAAAATACTTGGCTTTAATCGGAATTGGCGGAAATAATAACATTAGCTGCGTGTTGGGGAACAACATTCCGAAGGCCAGCAGAACCCCGAAAATGGCTCCCGAGGCACCCAATACCGGTATGTTCATTTTCATTTCGAGCACGCGCTGTACCAGTTGGGTTCCTTGCTGAATATACGCCGGATTATTGGGCTTATCCATCCAATTGTTGATCAGGTCATATACCCAGGGGCTCGCATGCTTCAAATGTTCTTTCACAAATGTGGAGAGAAGTTCGGGCGAAGGCGTATTGATAAACGCTGCGACAGAATCTCTCAGTGATGAAATCTCGATGTAGTTAACCAGTGTATAAAATGCGGCAGCGCCCAGTCCTGTAACGAAATAAAAAATAAGAAAGCGCTTGGGGCCCCAAACCATTTCCAGCACCCGTCCGAACATGTATAATGCGAACATATTAAAGAACAAGTGCATAAAGCCGGCATGCATAAACATGCTTGTAACAAACTGGTAGGGCCTGAAATGCGGTGAAGCCGGGTAATAAAGAGCCAGCTTCTGGGTCAGATCAATACCAAAGCTTTTCAATGCCCAGGTGGCAACCAACATCAATATGTTCAGCATGATGAGGTTTTTCACTACCGGGGGAATTGCGTTATATGAAGGTGGTCTGAATTGTGTCATAAATAATGCTTTGAAATGTTAAAATTAAAAATAACCATTCCTTCGCGGCAAACTGTTATTCTATTTTAACAATTTTTCAAACTCTTCGAGCGAAATGATGGTAATGATCTTTTTTCCCGTTGGGGAATAATTAGGTGTTTTGCAGGCAAACAGGCTGTCAAACAACTCGCCGATTTCCTCGGATTTCAATACCGAGCCATAATTGATGGCTGAAGCCCGTGCCAATGATTGTGCCAGATTTATTTTAATCTCTTCTTTCACATCAACCGGCCGGTTCTTTACATCTTCCAGCAATTTTTCAACCAGCTCCCGCGCATCCAGGTGACTGAGCATGCTGGGAACACCTTCTACGAAGAAAGCCTGCTCATCCGCTTTGCGAATTTCAAATCCCAGTGTTTTCAATTCATCCAGAATACTGTCGAGCACCTCGGCATCGGCAGCGTGAAGTTCTAACCTTGGCGGGAAAAGCTGACGTTGGCTGGTTCCCAGGTTTTTCTCCAAAATAGCCATGAAATGCTCAAACAATACACGCTCATGTGCTCTTCGTTGGTCGATAACCATCAGTCCCGACTTAACAGGCGAAATGATGTATTTGTTTTTTACCTGTAGAAAGTTGAGGTTACGCATCCCGTTTTCCGCCTCGTCATGCAGATTTTGCTGCGACGGTTGTTGAATAACTTCGTCCGTTTCATCGGAAAATATTTCTTCATCCGTTTCCGGGAAATCGTTCGAGCGTTCAAATCCCTGGTACAGCTTATCCCAGCTTTTCAGATTGGGGTCTTTTGTCCAGTTCGGGCTTTGCTGAAACGGGTTGACCGGTGTTTTCTTTTCTTCCTCGAATGGATTATATGCCGGATTTACCTGAATCTCCGGCTCAGGCACAACGGCACCGGGTTGCGGTGCAACGGGAATGTCGATGGCACCTGCCTGGTCGAATTCGATGGACGGCATCACATTGAATTTTCCTAAAGCTTCCCGGATACAGGCGTGAATGATATGCCAGGCCGAGCGTTCATCTTCAAATTTCACTTCCGTTTTGGTCGGGTGAATATTGATATCGATGGTGCCTGGTTCTA
This sequence comes from Prolixibacter sp. DSM 2831, assembly GCF_056493735.1. Taxonomy (NCBI): domain Bacteria; kingdom Pseudomonadati; phylum Bacteroidota; class Bacteroidia; order Marinilabiliales; family Prolixibacteraceae; genus Prolixibacter; species Prolixibacter sp. DSM 2831. The sequence continues at coordinate 4,542,660 of NZ_CM151379.1, read as the reverse complement.
CTTCGAAATAGAGAAAATAGGCCGGAATGGTTTCAGGCGGAAGAATTTTCTCGTAAGCCTGCATCACCGCTTTATGAAAATAGGGATGACGCATGAATCGTCCGTTCACGAAAAAGAACTGTTCACCCATGGTTTTTCGGGCAAACCGGGGCTGCCCAATATAACCGGAAACCCGAATAATGGTGGTATCAGTCTGAACTGGAACCAGACTTTGATTGATATTCTTGCCGAAAATATTGACAATTCGCTTGCGCTGATTTTCGGAAGGTAAATCGTAAATAACCGAGTCGTTATGAATAAGCGAAAAACTCAGTTCCGGATTGGCCAAAGCAACCCGTTGTATCTCCGTGATGATGTGCTTTAACTCCGTGCTGTTGGCCTTCAGGAATTTCCTGCGGGCCGGCACATTGAAGAAAAGGTTTTTGATAGAGAAGTTGGAACCTTGGGGACAATTGTCCGGTTCCTGCGATTTGACTTCCGAACCAACAATGTGCAGCCGCGTTCCCAGCTCATCCCCTTCCTGCTTAGTACGCAACTCCACATCAGCAACGGCGGCAATCGATGCCAGTGCTTCTCCACGGAATCCCATCGTCCGGATGGAAAACAGGTCGGCCGCCGCTTTTATTTTCGACGTGGCGTGACGCTCGAAAGCAAGCCGGGCATCACTCGGAGACATACCTTTCCCATTGTCGGTTACCTGAATAAGGGTACGGCCGGCATCTTTCAGATTTATTTTTATTTGATTGGCTCCTGCATCAATCGCATTTTCCACCAATTCCTTAACAACCGATGCAGGACGCTGGATAACCTCTCCGGCCGCAATTTGATTAGCAACCGAGTCGGGTAAGAGCTGGATAATGTCTGACACTAAATAATCAGTTTGTTATTTCAACATATAAAAGGCCAGTAAGGCCAGAAGGACTAGAATAACGATCACCCGGATGTTGGATTTCCGTCGCTGTTGTTCGGCAAACCGGCCTCGGCTAAGACCTTGCCGGAATGAACCTTTTATCGACGTTTTGTAATTCTCCGGTGTAACTTTCTCTTTACCCCCTTCTTCCTTAATGCCTAATTCTGCCTTGATACGAGCTTCCCTTTCTGCCATTTCCTCTTTACGGGGATCGTAGAAACGATAGGGCATGCGAAAATCTTTGCTCCGGGGCACATGGAAGAACTTCATTCCCATAACCACAATTTTTGGTTCGAAATACAAAGATAACGGTAATTTTCGTTTCGTCATGAGATGGCAGAACTGTTTGTCCAATAACCAATAAAATAGCTTAATATGAGAAGTGTAGTTGGTTTGGTTTAAGAAAGAAAATTGGTATAGAGTGGCAAAATAGTTAACAAAAAGTAGTAACTTAAATAGAACAAGACCTAAAAATAACCTAACCATGCTCGTGAAAACTTATGGCAGCGCTGTTCATGGAATCGATGCCACCATTATTACCATAGAAACAGATGTCACCATCGGCCTTCGTTTTTTTCTGGTCGGTCTCCCCGACAACGCTGTGAAAGAGAGTCAGCAGCGGATAGAGTCCGCTTTGCGCATGAACGGATTTCAAATTCCCGGCAAAAAAATAGTAATCAACATGGCGCCTGCCGATATCCGGAAGGAAGGATCGGCATACGATTTGCCCATTGCCATGGGAATACTGGCCGCTTCCAATCAAATTAACGATGCTGAATTGGAACAGTACGTGATGATTGGCGAGCTGTCGCTCGATGGCGGACTGCAGCCGGCTAAGGGAATTCTGCCCATAGCTATCAAAGCGCGGGAAGAAGGATTTAAAGGCTTCATTGTGCCAAAAGAAAATGCCCGCGAAGCAGCGGTTGTCGACAATCTGAAAATTTACGGCGTCGAAAACATCAGCGAGGTGATTGCCTTTTTCAACGGGAACGGAACGTTGGAAGAAACCGTGGTGAATACCCGCGAAGAATTTTTCGCCAACATCAACCACAGTGACTTCGATTTCTCGGATGTAAAAGGGCAGGAGAATGTGAAACGCGCATTGGAGATAGCGGCGGCTGGCAGCCATAATCTGCTGATGATAGGCCCGCCCGGTGCCGGAAAGACAATGTTGGCAAAGCGGATTCCGACGGTACTTCCGCCGTTTACACTGAAGGAAGCGCTCGAAACGACTAAGATACACTCCGTTGTTGGAAAGATTGATCAAGAAACTTCCCTGATGACCATGCGGCCTTTCCGATCGCCGCATCACACGATTTCAGATGTCGCGCTTGTTGGCGGAGGGACATTTCCACAACCCGGTGAGATATCGCTGGCACATAATGGCGTTCTTTTTCTCGACGAATTGCCGGAATTCAAGCGTACGGTGTTGGAGGTGATGCGACAACCGCTGGAAGATAGGGTTATTAGTATTTCGCGGGCACGTTTCGCGGTAGAATATCCGGCCAGTTTTATGCTGGTAGCGTCCATGAATCCGTGTCCGTGCGGTTATTATAATCATCCCACCAAGCCATGTGTCTGCGCACCTGGTATGGTCCAAAAATACCTGAACCGGATTTCGGGCCCGTTACTCGATCGCATTGATATTCATCTGGAAGTGGTGCCGGTTCCTTTCAATAAATTGGCGGAATTGCGGCCCGGCGAACCCAGCGAAAAGATTCGGGAACGGGTGATACAGGCACGGAATATCCAGGCCGAACGTTTCCGGGGAACCGAAATATATGCCAACGCACAGATGAGTTCACGGATGCTTCGCAAGTACTGCAACCCGGATGAGGCAGGGAGCCAGTTGCTGAAGAATGCCATGGAAAAGATGGGACTTTCGGCTCGCGCTTACGACCGGATTTTAAAGGTTTCCCGCACCATTGCCGACCTGGAAGGCTCGGAAAATATCCTGGCCGATCACCTGGGCGAAGCTATTCAATATCGGAGCCTCGATAAGGAGAATTGGGGAACTTAGCGACAAATTTGTCTGAAAAGTGTTCGGAACTTATTCGCAACACTCCTTAAAGATGTTTATCTTGAGTCGATATTCCATTTCAAACAAAAGTTTATTCAAAACAGACCTGACAAATGAGACTTGCCTTTCGATTGGCAGCATATCTTGTTGCCTTATCCATTCTTGTATCATGTAATGATAAAGGAAAAAAACAATCATCGACTCCGGATAGTGGATTCGGACAATATGTTAGTCGCTATACCAGCGGAGTTATCTCGGTAAAAGCGCCGGTTATCGTTGAGCTGAATAAAGAACCGAAAAACCCAAAACAGCCCGGAACAGAGGCCGTTGGCAGTTTGATAAAACTATCTCCTGCCGTGAAGGGAACCGTTCAGTGGCTGGATGCTCACACGCTATCATTTACACCGTCGGAGCAGATGAAGTCGGATACCAAATACGAGGTGAAAGTGGCGTTGGGTAAAGTGCTCGATGTTCCTGCTCAGTTTAAGGTGATGAAGTTTCCGGTGACGACCATCCGGCAATCGTTTACCGTAAATGATTTGGCGGTAAAGGCATTCGATGATCAGGCTCTGAAATGGCAATACCTGTCGGGAACTGTTCACACGGCTGATGTGGCGTCGGATAAAAAGGTGGAGCAGCTGATAACGGTGACCCTGAATAATCAACCCGTTTCGTTGACGTGGGAGCACAATGGCGATGGACGAAATCATCGTTTTACGACCGATAGCCTGCAGCGAACCAATTCGACCCAGGAATTAGAGGTTAACTGGAATGGCAAACCGCTGAGCGTGGATAAAGAAGGTTCAGAAAAGGTTGAGCTGCCTGCTCTCGATGAATTTAAAGTGACCGATGTTCGTGTGGTGCAACAGCCGCAGCAATATCTCTCGCTTCGGTTTTCCGATCCGTTAGATAAGGATCAGAATCTGGAAGGTCTGATCACCATCGATAAGAGCAGCAATCTCCGGTTTGTGGTCGATAACAATGAGCTGCAAGTGTTCCCGCCGGAGCAATTGACCGGTGAACATCAGATTTATATTTCGGAAGGAATCCGGAATGCGTTGGGATATAAACTTGGACAAAGTTCAGATATAACCGTGCGTTTTCAGGATTTGAAACCGGCGGTGAAGTTCGTCGGAAAAGGAACGATTATGCCTTCATCCGAAGGATTGATTTTGCCATTCGAGGCAGTCAACCTGAGGGCAATAGATTTACGGGTGATAAAAATTTATACCAACAACATTCACCAGTTTTTCCAGGACAATCAATACGACGGAAATTCGGATATCAAACGGGTGGGGCGTCTTGTTCTTCAAAAGCAAATTAACCTGAATGTTTCCTCGTTTTCGAAGCTGAAGAACTGGAATACCTACAAAATCGATTTGGCTAAGCTGATAAAGATTGAGCCGGGAGCTATTTACCGCGTTCAGATTCAGTTTCACAAAGATTTTTCGGTGTATGGAATGAGCCAACTGCCCAACAATCAAACGTCGGCCATTGATGAGCTGGAAGCATCCCGCAAACGCGAAAAGGATATGGAGCAGTGGGACGAACCGGGCTGGTACAGCGATTATTATTATCCGCCCGGATATGACTGGTCGCAGCGCGATAACCCCGAAAATGTCTCTTATTACAACTCCAATCGTTTTGTTGCTAAAAATCTGTTCGCGACCAATCTGGGGATCATTGCCAAAGGCGGCAACGACAAGTCGATGAATTTTGCCGTGAGCAACCTGAAGACCACCGAGCCTGAGTCGGGTGTTCAGTTGAAGATATACAACTACCAGGATCAACTAATGGAAACACTGACGACCGATGCGGATGGTTTTGCGACGGTTCAGTTGAAAAACAAGCCTTTCCTGCTGGTAGCCGAGAAGGACGGTCAATACGCTTATCTGCGGTTGGATGACGGCTCATCCCTGTCGCTGAGCAATTTCGATATATCGGGAGGTGTGGTACAGAAAGGAATCAAAGGCTACATCTATGGAGAGCGGGGCGTTTGGCGGCCCGGCGACCGCATTTATCTGACGTTTATTCTGGAAGATAAGAACCACCAGTTGCCGGAACAGCATCCGGTCATTTTCGAGTTCATCAATCCGAAAGGACAGACGGTGAGCCGTCAGGTAAAAACGGCCGGAGAAAACGGATTTTACTGCTTCACAACGAAGACCGACGCTGATGCTCCTACCGGGAATTGGCGCGCGGTGCTGAAAGTCGGGGGACAAACCTTCACGAAACGTATCAAAGTTGAGACCGTGAAACCCAACCGGCTGAAGATTAATCTCGACTTTCATACGAAGCAACTGGTTTATTCTTCAGAACCTTTGCACGGTACATTAAAGGCGACCTGGTTGCATGGCGGCATTGCCAAAAATCTCAAGGCGCGAATCGCTGTCAATTTCTCAGCCATAAGAACGGCATTTCCGAAATACGCCAACTACCATTTCGATGATCCTTCGAAGGATTTGGTATCGGAAGAGCAGAATATTTTCGATGGCAGGCTGAACGAGAAAGGCGAGACGGGGGTCGATTTTAAATTGCCCAAACTGACGTCTGCTCCGGGAATGCTGAATGCTTTCTTCACGACGCGTGTTTTCGAAGAAACCGGTGATTTTAGCATCGACGTACAGAAAATCAAGTATGCACCTTACAGTTCTTTTGTGGGAATCAAACTGCCGGCTTCCGAATCGGGCTGGTACAAAACTGAAACGACTTATCCGCTGGATATCGTTACGGTTGATCCGGAAGGAAACCCGATTTCCCGGAAGGGATTAAAAATTAGTGTGTACAAAGTGGATTGGCGCTGGTGGTGGGATTCCGGCGAAGATCACCTGGCGCGTTATGTGACGGGCAATTACCGCCGCCCGGTTTTGCAAGGGACAGTCAATACCGTGGACGGGAAAGCTAAAGTTTCGTTGAAGATTCCGTATAAAAACTGGGATGATAACGGCCGCTACCTGATTTATGTGAAAGATCCGGTGAGTGGGCATAGCACGGGAATTACCGCCTATTTCTCGAAATGGGGAGGCTGGGCCACCGAGGGAATGCAGGGCATGGCTACCATGCTGGCATTCAAAGCCGACAAAGACAAGTATAAGGTTGGCGACAAAGTAACGGTAACCATTCCTTCCGGGAAGAATGGACGGGCGTTGGTGAGTCTGGAGAACGGCTCGAAAGTGTTGAAAATGTTCTGGGTGAAAACGAAGGAGAAGAATACAACTTTCCAGTTTGATGTAACACCTGACATGGCGCCTAACATCTTTATCCACGTTTCCCTGATTCAACCTCACGCGCAAACCGAAAACGATGCGCCGATACGATTATACGGGGTCATTCCTATTATGGTGGAAGATCCAACAACGCACTTGAATCCGCAGATTGAGATGCCGGATGAACTGGCTCCTGAAAAATCGTATGAGGTAAAAGTATCGGAAAAGAACGGTCGCAAAATGACCTATACGTTGGCTGTGGTGGATGAAGGTCTGCTCGATCTGACCCGCTTCCAAACTCCCGATCCCTGGCCGGTATTTTATGCCCGGGAAGCACTTGGCGTGAAAACCTGGGATTTTTATGATGATGTAATTGGCGCTTACGGTGCACGTTTGGAAAAGGCATTTGCTGTAGGGGGCGACCAGAATCTGGCGGCTTCCAAAAGGAAAAAGGTCAATCGTTTTGAACCGGTAGCGCAGTTTATCGGTCCTTTCACGCTAGGGAAAAATCAAACACAGACGCATACGCTGAAAATGCCGAACTACATCGGCGCAGTCCGTGTAATGGTTGTTGCCGGCAATGACGGCGCTTACGGAAATGCCGATAAGTCGGTGAAAGTCATTAAGCCGCTGATGCTGCTGGGAACCTTGCCGCGCGTACTCGGTCCGGGAGAAGAAGTAAAACTTCCCGTGAACGTATTCGCCATGAAACCAGAGGTGAAGGATGTAACGGTGAAAGTTGAGACGAACAATCTCTTCACCACGGTTGGCAGTAATACGCAGAAAATTCATTTCGATGAAGTGGGCGATCAATTGGCCGGTTTCAACCTGAAAGTGGCTTATAAGACCGGAGTTGGTGAGGTGACTATTACCGCGCAAAGCGGAAAATATACCGCCAGTTATCAAATCAAGCTGAATGTCCGGCCATCCAATCCGCGGGTGACCAACGTTTCAGAACAGCTCATCCAGCCCGGTAAAACCTGGGAAACACAGGTCAAAGCACCGGGAATGGAAGGAACCAATTCTGCAAGTCTGGAGCTTTCGGGTATTCCGCCGCTCGATTTGAGTCGGCGGTTGGATTACCTGATTCATTATCCGCATGGCTGTATCGAGCAGGTAACATCCGCCGTTTTCCCGCAACTGATGCTGGATCGTTTGATTGAAATTCCGTCGGACAAAGAGCAGGAAATTGAAGACAATATCCGTGCTGCGCTGAATAAGTTGACCACCTTCCAGTTGAGTAACGGCGGGTTTGGTTACTGGCCGGGTTCGGCGTACGCTTCGCCATGGGGAAGCAATTATGCCGGGCACTTCATGCTCAAGGCAGAAGAAGCCGGTTATACGCTGCCTTACGGAATGAAGAGCAAATGGCTGAATTATCAGCAGAATATGGCCCGCAACTGGGAAAATGGTTCGAATCGGTACAGACAGTCGGCACTCATTCAGGCGTATCGGTTGTATACCCTGGCATTAGCGCAACATCCCGACATGGGTGCAATGAACCGCTTACGCGAAGAAAAAGACGTCAGCACCATCGCCAAGTGGCGTTTGGCAGCTGCTTATGCGGTGGCCGGTCAGCCGGAAGTGTCATCGCAAATTATCAGCGGGCTCAGCCGGGAAGTGAAACCCTACCGGGAATTGTACGGAACATATGGTTCCAACTGGCGCGATGAGGCGATGATCCTGGAGACACTTTCGTTGATGAACCGGAAAGCAGAGGCGTTCCCGCTGGTAACCGAACTGGCACATCAGCTCTCGACCGATGATTGGATGAGCACACAGACCACTGCGTATTCGTTGATTGCGATCGCCGAATTTGCCGGCAAACAAAAACTGACAGACAAACTATTGAAGGCAAGTGTTGCTGTAAATCAATCTTCCGCGAAAGCGGTGGAAACCAACAAACCGTTGTGGCAGCAATCCATTGCCCTGAAAAATAATCAATCGGCGGAGTTGAGTGTGAAGAATGAAACATCTGATGTGATGTATGCCCGCGTGACGACCGAAGGTATTCCGGTAACGGGTGACACCACATCGGTTCAAAGCAATCTGTTCATGAACGTCCGTTACACCGATATGCAGGGAAACAAAATCGATCCGTCGAAGCTGGAACAGGGAACCGATTTTGTAGCTGTTGTTACCGTTCAGAATCCGGGACAACGCGGAATTTATCGTGAGATGGCACTGACAACCATTTTCCCGTCTGGCTGGGAAATTATCAATCAGCGGTTGAATGATGTGCCGAGCTCTTTAAAGAACGATGCATTCGATTACCAGGATATCCGTGACGACCGGGTGAATACCTATTTTGAGTTGAAACCGAATGAACGAAAAACGTTCCGCGTTATGCTGAATGCGGCATATGAAGGAAAATTCTATCTGCCCTCAGTCCTCTGCCAGGCCATGTACGATAACCGTATAACGGCGCGGCGGCCGGGTGAATGGGTGGAAGTCGTAAAATAATGATTCCGGAAAGCGGACGAATGAGCATGACGAAGTTGAGGGTTCGGAAAAAGTGGAAAATATATGTAGGCGTTGGGCTGCTGGCACTTTTTGTGGTTTGGTGGTTCAGCCTGCCCAATCCGCTTTTTTCGGACCCTTGCTCTACCGTCATCGAAAGTCAAAACGGAGCATTACTCGGTGCCCACATTGCCGATGACGGGCAGTGGCGTTTTCCCGAAATCGGAAATGTTCCCGATAAATACAAGACAGCAGTTCTCACGTTCGAGGATGAGCATTTTTATCAGCATCCCGGTGTTAATCCGTTTGCTCTGGGGCGCGCCGTGATTCAGGATATCCGTAACAGACGCATCGTCAGTGGCGGAAGTACCATTACGATGCAGCTCATTCGTCTTTCCCGGAATGGGAAACCGCGCAACCTGTGGCAAAAGTTGGTGGAGATGGCACTGGCCGTTCGCGCCGAGGTGCGTTATTCCAAGGATGAGATTTTGCGTTTGTATGTTTCTCATGCCCCTTTCGGGGGAAATGTCGTCGGGCTGGATGCTGCGGCCTGGCGCTATTACGGTCGTAATCCCGACCAGTTGTCGTGGAGCGAAGCAGCGACGCTGGCCGTTTTGCCCAACGCTCCTTCGTTGATGTATCCCGGTAGGCAGAACAGATTATTATTGGCCAAACGAAACCGGTTGCTCGATCGGCTTCAACAGCAGGGAAAAATTGACTCAATGACCTGCCGGCTGGCCAAGCTGGAAGAGCTTCCGCAGAAAGTGTACGCTATCCCGCGAATTGCTCCGCAGTTGCTGAACCGGGTGTTGAAGGAGCATCCCGGAGAAAGAATCAAGACGACTGTAGAGAGGAATCTGCAGGAGCATGTGAACGATGTGGTCAGGCAACATCTGGTAGCACTGAAAGCCAATGGTGTTTTCAATGCGGCGGCGCTTGTGTTGAATGTGGAAAAAGGCGAGGTGCTTGCATACGTGGGAAACAATCCGGACAGGGGAAACGGCGAACATGGCGAAGATGTGGATGTAGTAACTGCTCCCAGAAGTTCGGGAAGTATCCTGAAGCCCTTTCTTTATGCGGCTATGCAGGACGATGGTTTGATTCTTCCCAACACGTTGATTCCCGATATTCCTACCAATATTGGCGGTTTCAGTCCACAGAATTTCGATCTGAAATTTGAAGGCGCTGTTCCTGCTTCCATGGCCTTGTCTAAATCACTGAATATCCCAGCTGTGCGTATGCTGCGCGACTTCAGTGTCGATCGATTTTACGGGTTAATGAAACGGCTGCATTTCTCCACTCTGAATCATCCCGCTAATCACTATGGGCTTTCGCTGATCCTGGGCGGTGGCGAAGTTGATTTGTGGGGTTTGGCTGGGGCCTATTCGTCGCTTGGACGCATCCTGATACATTATGAAACAATGGATGGCAAGGCCCTGAAGAACGATTTCAGGGAACCGTCTTACCAGGGAAAAAGTTATTCGAAGCAGGAAGCGAAAGATATTCCGATTTCGGCCGGAGCCGCTTGGTTAACTTTTAACGCCCTGCTAAAGGTGCATCGTCCGTCGGAAGAAGCCGGATGGGAGTCGTTTGCTTCTTCCCGGAAGGTTGCCTGGAAAACGGGAACCAGTTTTGGCTTCCGCGATGGCTGGGCCGTTGGACTCGACCGAAATTATCTTGTAGCGGTTTGGTGCGGCAATGCCGATGGCGAAGGTCGTCCCGGCCTGACCGGAACGACAGCAGCGGCGCCCATCATGTTCGATATTTTTCATTTGCTTCCTGCCGGAAAGTGGTTCACACAGCCGGTGGATGAAATGGTGAGAGTTCCTTTATGTCGCGAAAGCGGATACCGGATGGGACCCTATTGCACCGATGCCGATACGACGTGGATTATGCCGAAAGGCTTGCATACGAAAGCTTGTCCCTTTCATCGACTGGTACATCTCGATCCGACTTGGAAGTGGCAGGTGACAAGTCAGTGTGTACCGGTGGACAAGATGATTCACAAATCATGGTTTGTGCTGCCGCCTGTGATGGAATGGTATTATAAACGAAGGAATCCGCTGTATAAACCACTGCCGCCTTTCCGGCCCGATTGTGCCGAAACGCCTGCCTCGAAGGTGATGGAGATGATTTACCCGCGGGAAAACAACCAAGTGTTTGTCCCTATACAATTAGATGGTTCGCCTGGGAAGGTCATTTTGGAAGCAGCTCACTCCAATCCGGATGCTGTGATTTACTGGCATCTCGATGATAAATATCTTGGTGAAACTACCGGGAAGCACCAAATGCCGGTGAGCCCATCGGTGGGAAAGCATGTCATCACACTGATCGATAATCAGGGAAACGAGCTGCAAAAATCCATTGTGGTAGTGGCAGGAAAGAAGCTTGAATAGTGAATAATATGTTGTTCAACTGAATAACATAGCAGGTTTGAACCAGTCCTTCAATCTTTTGTTTAGTTTTGTGTCTTAAAATAAATGAACTATGGCAGATAAATTTTCGGATCCGATAGGCCGGCTGATGGGGTTGCGGTACAAATCGCATCCCTGGCATGGAGTGCATATCGGTAGTGATGCTCCGGAAAAAGTGACCGCTTATATCGAGGTGGTTCCGACAGATACCGTTAAATATGAGGTAGACAAAGATACGGGCTACCTGAAAATCGACCGCCCCCAGCGGTATTCCAACGTGGTTCCCGCATTGTATGGATTTATCCCGCAGACTTATTGTGGCAAGTTGGTTGGTGACTATTGTAGTGACAAAACCGGCCGAAACGGAATCAAGGGTGACGGTGATCCAATAGATATTGTGGTGCTGACCGAGAAAGCCATTCATCACGGCGATATCCTGGTAACGGCGCGTCCTATCGGTGGTTTCCGAATGATTGATAAAAGCGAAGCCGACGATAAAATCATAGCTGTATTGGACAATGACTTTGTTTATGGTGGCTATGAATCGCTAAAAGACGTTCCGGAAAATATCATCATTCGCTTGAAACACTATTTTCTCACCTACAAGGATATCCCGGACGAAGTCCGTAATTCGGAAATCACTCATATTTATGAGCACGATGAAGCCATTGAGGTGATTAAACGATCGATTTCGGATTACACACAACGGTTCGAAAATTTAGGCAAACTTCTATCGCTTGACGACTAGACAAGATACTTCCCCGGACCAAAAATCCGGGGATTTTTTTGCTTTCAAAATTCCGTTCGTCAGAAAGTTTACGGCGTTCACCATATAGAATCAGCTGTTCACGGAAAAAAGTTGATTGTTTCAATTTATGATCATAATTTCATCTTTACATCTTCTTAATTGATAGATGTGTAGAATTTAGGATCATGAGAAAAACATTTGGTTTTAATTCCGATTACCGACAATATCTGCCTCAGCTCAGATGGCTGTTTTCCGTCGGCTTCATTCTTGTTTTAGCCATTTGGATTCCGTTGAGCATATCTAAGCTTGTTCATTGGGAAGGCAATAATTTTCTTTTTCACGGAGGAATCTGGGCGGTAACCATCCTGATATTAAACGCAGGTGTAAAATTTTGCGGTGCTCAAACAACCGATTTGATAATTAGGCCGCTACCTACACTTGTTATTCCACTGATTCTGATTCTCACGGCTGTTTTTGCTTTAGGTATTGGCCCTTTGTATTTTCTACAGCCGATCTCTCTGCGTGGGGTCAACCTTCACGCCTTTGGTTTAGAGCCCAGTCCGGTGACATTCGTTTTATTTGTCATCTTGTTACCGTTGATTGAGGAAATCTTTTTCAGGGGAATTTTGCTGGGACACATGTTGCATAAATTGAATGTAACCAAGGCGATTATCATTTCATCGTTTCTTTACGCGCTGGCGCAATGGGGGAATGAACACTTACTTACAGCACTGTTGCTGGGGGCAGTATCGGGCTTATTGTATGTTGTCACCCGCTCACTTCTTTCCAGCATTATTTTTCACATTGCCTGGAACTTTTTCATCTTCTTTTCCTGGCTGGATGGTTCTCTGTTTCTTTCGGTTGTGAAAAATGGTCTACCCGATTTTAACGGACGGTTACTGTTGGAGGAATTGGGACTGGTTGTTCTTACAATTGGCATCTTCTACCTGATGCGACGCATGGTGCTTCGTCAGGTAAGATAATTCTACATGAAATGTGAATTGAGCGGGTTAACGCCGTAATGTGACGTACGTGTAGTCGAAATCGTTTTTTTTGTCGTGATGCTCTTCCCGTTCCAGCTCTTCCCACTCAGTATAATCTATTTCAGGAAAAAAGGTGTCAGCTTCGAATTTTTCATGCACCAACGTGAGATATAACTTTCCTGCTAACGGATAGAACTGTTCGTAAATCATTCCACCGCCAATCACAAATGCTTCTTCTTCGTTTTTCACCTTTTCAACAGCCTCTTCGATGCTTCGGACGATCTCAACACCTTCGAATGACTCGAGTGATTTAGAAATAACGATGTTTCTCCGGTTGGGAAGCGGACCGTTGGGCAGCGACAGCAGTGTATTCTTTCCCATGATAATGGGATGGCCCGTCGTAATTTTCTTGAAACGTTTCAGGTCGTCGGGCAGATAGAAGAGCAGATTGTTATTGCTGCCAACTGCATAGTTTTTAGCAATGGCCACAATGATGGAAATATTCTGATGAATCATACCGACACTTTTCCTTTAATATGGGGATGAGCCTGGTAATTCACCAACTCGAAATCTTCGTATTTGAAATCGAAAATGCTTTTCACATCCGGGTTGATTTTCATCTGCGGAAGTGGATAAGGTTCACGGGTCAACTGCAGTTTTACCTGCTCCATGTGGTTATTATAAATATGCGCATCACCCAACGTGTGCACAAAATCACCCGGTTTTAATCCCGTAACCTGTGCCATCATCATCGTTAGCAAAGCGTAAGAGGCAATATTAAAGGGCACCCCCAGGAAAATATCGGCACTTCGTTGATATAGTTGACACGACAATTTTCCGTCATTCACATAAAACTGAAAGAGAATATGGCATGGCGGTAGGTTCATTTCATTGAGCTGCCCAACGTTCCACGCACTTACAATGATGCGGCGCGAAAGCGGATTGTTTTTTATCTGGTCGATGGCCCTGGAAATCTGGTCGACATGTTCCCCTTTTGGTGTGGGCCACGAACGCCATTGATAACCATAAATGGGACCGAGCTCTCCCTTGTCATCTGCCCACTCATTCCAGATACGTACCCCGTTTTCCTGTAAATACTTCACATTGGTTTCGCCCTGTAGGAACCAAAGCAGTTCGTGGATAATGGACTTCAGGTGCAGCTTTTTGGTTGTTAATACCGGAAAGCCTTCCGACAAATCGAAACGCATCTGGTGACCAAAAACACTTAATGTGCCGGTTCCGGTGCGATCTTCGCGCGGAGCACCATTATCGAGAACATGCTGGAGTAAATCTAGGTATTGTTTCACGGGTGTAAATTTTAATGAGCTCAGCTCATTGTTCATTCATGATAGTTCCAATTTCTTTTTAGGAGTGTGTTTATATTTAAACAAAACCATAAATAAAACAGCAACAATCAATGCATATATTGCGAATGTGTACCAGATAGATGGCCAATCCAGCGAACCATTGCTGCCGGTAAAAAATATTTTTATTGCATATCCTGCAGCAACATTCCCAAGCACAGCACCTACTCCATTGGTCATCATCATAAACACTCCCTGGGCCGAATTTCTAATTTTCTCACCTGTTGATTCTTCAACAAACAGTGCTCCTGAAATGTTGAAGAAATCGAAAGCCATACCATACACAATACACGAAGCAAAAATTGCTACAATGCCCCACGTGGTTGGCCCCGCAATACCGAATAAGCCAAAACGCAACATCCATGCGAACATGCTCATCAACATTACTTTTTTAATACCAAACCGGCTTAAAAAGAATGGAATGGTAAGAATGAACAGTGTTTCTGATACCTGGGAGACAGATAGAATTATGGTACTATATTCTTTGGTGAACGGATGATTTACACTACTAATGAATGCATCGCCATAAGCATTGGTGAGTTGAAGTGCGGCTCCCAGCAAAATGCTAAAAATAAAAAACACAGCCATTTTAGAATCTTTGAACAGGCTAAAAGCTTGCAATCCTAATTTGTCGACCAGTTTTGTGGAGCCTTTTATTTTATTTTCGGGCTTAATGGAAGGAATTTGAGTAAATGTAAAAATTGACAAAACAACTGCACCGGCAGTTCCAATCAAAAAGCTGTAGCCTGCAAAATATCCTCTTTCAAAAATATCAGGGATGGCCAGCTTAACGATATTGGTGATCCACATGGCGGCAATAAAACCAATCGTTCCCCAAACCCTGATAGGAGGAAACGCTATTTGCGGATCTTTCCCTTCACGGACAAGTAACTCAAATCCAATTGAATTATTGAGTGCAATGGTTGGCATATAAAAGCACATGGCTAACAGCATGATTGCGAAGAACACCCACGGATTATTTATCATCGGCAATATGGAAAGCGTAAGTCCAAATAGTAGATGCAGCAAGCCAAACAAAACGTTTGATTTTATCCACTTGTCGGCGATAATACCAAATAGCGCTGGTGTAAACAGCGACGCAATTCCCATTGTAGAGAAGATAATGCCAAATTCAGCACTATCCCAATGTTTCACGCCAAAAGCATAGGTGCCTAAGGTCATCATCCAAGCGCCCCATACGAAGAACTCTAAAAAGTTCATCATTATTAAGCGCATTTTAGTATTGCTCATAAATGCCTATTAAAATGCTTACTTATTTTTTGTTCTTTTCTGGATTTCGTCCCTGATTTCGGAGGCTTTTTCGTAATCCTCTTCCGAGACGGCTTTGTCGAGCATGGTGTTGAGCTCTTCGGTAGAATAGACAGAGTAGTCTGAATCTTCGTCCTCTTCCGGGCCGACCATCTCTTTGTCTGAGCTTTCTTCATCCTCGTTTTCCTCTTCCTCGAAATCGAGAATGATGCCAGCTTTATCCAGAATCTCTTCGGTGGTATAAATAGGGCATTCAAACCGGAGGGCCAGGGCAACGGCATCCGAAGTCCGGGAATCGACAGTTATCTGGTTGCCGTCTTGTTCGCAAACGAGCTCGGCATAGAAAATTCCCTCTTCCAGTTTATGGATAAAAACTTCGACGACATTGATATTAAAGGCCAGCGCCGTGTTTAAAAACAGATCGTGGGTTAATGGTCGGGGAGGTTTTAAACCTTCAAGTTGTATCGCAATAGCTTGTGCTTCTACAGCACCGATTATGATTGGAATTCTCCTGTTACCATCATCTTCCGACAGCACGAGAGCGTAAGCTCCCGACTGGGTTTGGCTGTAGGATAATCCAAGAATATTAAGTTTAATTTTTCTCATCAGGTCTTAATGGTATCATAAAGACTATGTATGAGAACAAATATAAAAATAGTTTAGGGATTTTAAGGGCTAAAGCGATCAAACCGCATATCGGTTTGATTTATAGCGTTGGTAAAATCAAAAATATTTTAGTTAATACTTTGGTAATCAAAACCAGAATGCATAATTTTGCAATCCAAATAAATCCGAGTTGGCTCTTCAAGTGATATATTAATGTATCCGCCTTCCGGACATAACAGTTAAAAGAACAGAAATGTACGCTATTGTAGAAATTGCCGGACAGCAGTTCAAGGTTGAAAAAGACCAGAAGGTTTTTGTACATCGCCTGCCTAATGAAGAAGGTGCAGATGTAGAGTTCGACAAAGTATTGCTGGTAGACAACGAAGGCGAAGTAAAAATTGGAACTCCCGTAGTGGAAGGGGCTAAGGTTACTGCCAAGGTGCTTGCACACGTAAAAGGTGACAAAGTAATTGTTTTCAAGAAAAAGCGCCGGAAAGGTTACCGGGTAAAAAACGGACACCGTCAGTCTTTTACTCAAATTCAAATTGCTGAAGTAGTTGCGTAAACGTTAAAAACATTTTACCATGGCACATAAAAAAGGAGTAGGTAGTTCCAAGAACGGTCGCGAATCGGAAAGTAAACGACTGGGAGTGAAAATTTATGGCGGCCAGGTTGCCAAAGCAGGTAACATTTTGGTACGTCAGCGTGGTACCGCTCATCATCCGGGTGCTAACGTAGGTATGGGTAAAGACCACACCTTGTTTGCCCTGATCGACGGAACCGTAAAATTCCAGAAAAGAAGGAACGATAGATCCTACGTATCGGTAGAACCGTATACAGAAGCTGAATAAACGACCGTATTCAGTTTAACGATATTTATCTCCTGTTTTGTTACTCCGGTAATGAGGCAGGAGATTTTTTTATGCTTAAATTTGTCAACTGTTTACGATTAACCGTTAATTATTGAAATAACATACCGACCATGTTAAGTCTGAAATTTATCCAGGAAAACCCTGATTGGGTAGTCGAACGTTTAGCCGTAAAGGAGTTCGACGCGCGCGAGATTGTTGACCAGGTTCTCGAACTGTACCGGAAGCGGAACGAAACTCAGAATGAGGTGGATTCGCGCAAAGCGGAAATGAATAAACTCTCGAAGGAGATCGGCATGTTATTCAAGTCGGGAAAAACCGATGAAGCTAATACCGCTAAAGCCCGTACCGCAGAACTGAAAGAGTCGATCAAGGAGATGGATCAGGAGTTCGACCGGATAGATGAAGAGTTGATGGAACTGCAGGTGCAGTTGCCGAATATTCCCTCGGAACTGGTTCCTGCCGGTAAAACAGCTGAAGATAATTTGGTTGTTGACGAAGGTGGCGTAAAACCGGAGCTTGGCGAAAATGCCAAGCCGCACTGGGAGCTGGCCGAGCAATACGACCTCATCAACTTTGAGTTGGGTGTGAAAATTACCGGTGCCGGTTTCCCTGTATATAAAGGATGGGGAGCCCGTTTACAGCGTGCGCTTATCAACTTTTTCCTCGACCAGGCTCGTGAAAACGGTTTTACCGAAGTGCAGCCTCCTTACGTGGTGAACGAAGCATCAGGTTTTGGTACCGGCCAGCTTCCCGATAAGGAAGGACAGATGTATCACGCTACTGCCGACAATCTCTACCTGATTCCGACAGCAGAGGTTCCGGTGACCAACATCTTCCGCGATGTGATTGTGGATGCGAAGGAATTGCCTATCAAATACACAGCCTATTCAGCTTGTTTCCGTCGCGAGGCAGGTTCGTACGGAAAAGATGTTCGCGGACTGAACCGTTTGCACCAGTTCGACAAAGTAGAAATAGTACAAGTGGCCCATCCCGATAAATCGTACGAAGTGCTCGACGGAATGGTTAGCTACGTGAAATCGCTGGTCGAAAAGCTCGAGCTGCCGTTCCGCATTGTGCGTCTTTGTGGTGGCGACATGAGTTTCACCTCGGCGCTTACTTACGACTTCGAAGTTTGGTCGGCTGCGCAGGAGCGTTGGTTGGAAGTGTCGTCGGTATCTAACTTTGAGTCATTCCAGGCCAACCGGTTGAAATTACGCTTCCGCGAAGAAGGGCAAAAGAAACCGCAGGTTGCGCATACGCTGAATGGTAGTGCACTGGCATTGCCGCGTATCGTTGCCGCGTTGCTGGAAAACAACCAAACAGCCGAAGGTATTCGCGTGCCGAAGGTGTTGGTTCCTTACATGGGCACAGAAATTATGAACTAAGATTTACTTTTTAATATATCCTGAAGGCCGGTAATGAACTACCGGCTTTTTTTTTGCTTAAAATTCGAGAGTTTGCCCCGTTCGGATCTGCATAAAAGGAAATTCCTGATAAAAACGGGTCAAAGCCGGTAAGCCAGTACAATGCGAGGGAATAACGCGGGTAACCTTGCGCGCTTTCATAAATTCGATGGTTTTCTCAACGCGTTCCGTTTCATTGGTGAGATGAAAGCCGCCGATAACGGCATAAACCGGAAAACCGGGAATAACTTTCTGCGCATGCAGCACCATGTTGCAGATGCCGGAATGGGCACATCCCGAAATTACGACGAGCCCGTGGTCTGTCAAAGCCACCATCCCCGAATCGTCAGCAACAAAATCATCGCTTCCATCTTCCAATTCGAACGGTGTTTCCTTCGCCTCGAAATCGGTGACGCGTGGAATTTCTCCTAAAAACCAAAGTTCATCTGAAATCGGGTAAGGCTCACGACTTTCGATAATCTCGAACCTGTTTGTTAGTTCATCACGACTTGCCGGCATACCCAAGGGGGAATGGTCTGCTTTCCGGTAACGGGAAAGAAAAGCATCAGGATGCAGAATGAGCGGTTTATGCCCGAGGTGCATCAGGCCGTTGACGTGGTCCCAGTGCCCATGACTCAACGCAATGGCATCAATTATTTTCAGGTCGATCCCCAGAATCCGTGCATTGCGGACGATGATATCTGACGGGCCTGTGTCGAACAAAATGGTTTGATCGGCTTCTATCAGAAAAGAAAGACCGTGTTCCGCACCACATACTTTACCAGCCGTATTATCGTTCAGAATCGTGATTTTCATGTCGTTCTTTACTATAAATTGGCAACCGAATTAAGAAACGGGTTCCCTCTTTGGGAGATGTTTCAAACCAGATTTTTCCATCAAGATTTTCGATGATGCTTTTAGTAATCGCGAGTCCCAGTCCCATGCCGCTTGTCTTGGTCGTGAAGTTGGGTTCGAACAATTTGCTCCGAAGCTCTTCAGCAACTCCTACTCCGTTGTCGGAAATCTCAACCTGGGCAAAATCCTCTTCGGTATGCAAACTAATTTCAACAAAACCTTTTCTGGTTTTGGGGATGGCCTGCATCCCATTTTTCACCAAATTGATGAAAGCGCGACTTAGTTGTTCTTTGTCGGCCAGAACAAATACCGGACAGGTGGTTGGTTGTTCGAAAAGAACGGAGGCATGCGGGTTGTTGTCAAACAAGTTGGTCACTTCCTGAAGCCGGTCGCAAAGGTCGAGCTTTTCGTAATGCGCTTTTGGCATCCGGGCAAAGTTGGAAAAAGCCGATGCGATAGATGAGAGCGTTTCAATCTGCTCGATGAGTGTTTTTGTTACCTGTCGGAAGTACTCGTCGAAGTTTTCTTTTTCCTGTTTTCGGGCCCGTTGCAGATACTGAATACTCAACTTCATTGGAGTGAGTGGGTTCTTTATCTCGTGGGCGATCTGCCGTGCCATTTCCCGCCATGCGCTTTCCCGCTCCGAACGGGCGAGTAACTCGGCACTCTCCGCCAGTTCGTCCACCTTCAGGTTATACTCTTTTACCAACCGTCCGATTTCGTCATTTGCCTTATAAGCGATTTTGGCATTTGCTTTTCCTAACTGAATGCCACGCAAATTTTCTTCGATGGTTCGCAATGGGGCCGTAATACGACTACTGATGAACACAGCCACCATCACACTGATAAGTGTAAGGAAAATGTAGATGTTCAGGAAAGCCACGATGAAGCCCGAGATCTGCTGCATCAGCTCATTCTGTTTACTGAGGTACGGAATGTTGAGGTAGCCCAGCAACTCGTTGTTGTTATTGAAAACCGGAACATACGACGAGTAGAAAGTCATGTTTCCCAGCTTCTCGCGATGGAGATAGTTGGTTCGGTGTTCCACCGACATGGCGTAGAAAGCGCGCGGATTCATCTTCGGAGCGGTGAGACCACGCTCATAAATCTCATCCCGCGAAGTAGCAATCAGCGTCCCGGTGGTATCGAACAGGTTGACATCGACCCAGGAAATATCGGATAGTTGAATCAGTTCATAATCGAGATAATTCTCCATGTCGGGAGAAATTTGGTTTTCTCTTCCCAGTCTCATTTCCAGTTCAGCCGATACCGTCCTTATTTTTTCGTTCAGGTTTTCCTGGATGGAAGCCTTGAACTGTGTGTAGTTGTAAGCAATAATACCAAATCCGATGATCAGCAGTGTTCCCAATAGAATTGAAATGAGGGAAAACTGAATCTTTCGACGGAAGTCCCAATGTCGCCGGAAGAAATACCAGCCTTTCGGATTATTCAGACCAATCACCAGAAGTCCTGCAATGTAAGTCAGCAGGAACAGATAAGGAAACGATGCCAGTCGCTTGACAAAAGACATCTCCGGATAGCTGACAACCGTATAATTGTTTCCACTAATGTGGTAAGCACAATGCGAATAGCCATCGAGATCATAAAAATGAAATTCTCCTTTCCCGTGAAGGTACTCTTTGATAGACAGTGTGTAAGCAAATTTCCCGCTTCGGTCGACCAGCTGGTCATTGTAGTATTTCGCGTAGCAGAAGCCGTCGCGACGGTTTTTGCGGGCTGCCCGTTCGTCTAGTAACAGTTCCGGGTAGCCTTGCCCCTCCGGGATTAAGCGGGAGTTTAGTTCCACGAAAACGGTCAGAGGTCGCCCGTCGACTGCACTCTTGAACGCCATTTGCCCGAAGTACGAGATACGCCCGTTTAGTTTATCCATGAAATAGAAATCGCTGCCGGGAATTTCCACTCCGCTTTGCGAAACCATGTTCTCGAAGAAAGCATGACAAGGATGTAGGTCGTTGTCGGGTTTCACCAGCACGCTGTCCTGGTCTCCGCAAACCGTTACCTGCAAATCGTAATCGCGCCAAAACCCGGTGAAATAGTTTTTTCGGAGGTATTGTTCGAGTACATCATATGGCGGGACCAAAAGCGTTTGTAGCAATGTATCGCGATGAAGCCGCGGCTCCAAATCAGACAGATAAAGCTCGGCCGCCGGGTCGCGTTCGGATGCCAGGTTGACGGCCAGTACTTTCTGAATGTTGGTGTTGCGCGTTTTGACATGTACAAATAGCATGTGGTCGAAAAGCAAAGCCGCCAGTAGCGAATAAACCACCAGAAAGGTCGTCCGGTATTTCAGCAGGGAGTCGTAACGGATAAAATAAAGTGCGGTGATGATAATGATGTAGAAAGTAAACGGAAACCAGTTGACTGCATGTCCGCCCAGAATAAAAACCCCAAGGGCCAACAAGGCAGAAATAACGGCAGCAACCAGGTATTGCTTTAAACTGAATATGTTTCTGGCAATGAACCGAAGACGGAGAGCAATGAGAAGGAATCCCAGGCATTGAAGCACCAGTGAAATGAATCCCAAAACGTTGGGAAGAGAGATTCTCATTTCCTGGTAAAACTCAAAGTTAATGGATGAGTTCAGGATGAGAATCTGGAATAGAAAGATGCTGAAGGTAAAGTAAAAGGCAGCAAAAAGAAAGGGAAGCAAGAGCGAAATCTTTCCCCATTTGGGATGCTGAAAATCTTTGACGTCCAACGATCGGAAAAATACCAGCGCGACGTAAAGTAATAAGATGGAAAGCAGGAAAAACTCACCTAGTGATGGCAACCACGAACCGGCAGCAAAATAAACCGGTGAAAAGAGTCGCAGGTACTCGAAAATAGCCGGCCTGTCGAGTTGGTTAACAAGATAGTAAATCCCAAAAGCGATGACGATACTGAGCAGTATCTTTGCAGGCCCCCGGATGGGAAGGCGCAGGTTTAGAATTTGTACAGTGTAGATGAGGAAGAAAAGCAGCGCAATGAAATACAACCCAGAGGGAAAAAACAGGTCATGTTCCGGCGTGACCAATTCGCCGGTAGGCTCCAGCGAAAACAGGAATCGGTTGTTGCTGTCCTTAACATCGTAAACCGGGTTAGAGGCAGGTTGAGGGTGGACCAGGAAATCGGGAGGCAGTCTGAAATCACTCGGAAAATGGTCGCGCAAATATTTATTATGGTACGGATAAACCTGTTTTATTAGTATGTAACCTACCAACGTAAGGCTATCGGTGTTTAGCTGTTTAGTCATATACCAGCCGGTAGGGAGCTTCTTAATCAGGCTGTTGTCTGCCGAAACCTTGGGCAGTGAGTCATTGAAAGCAGTTTCGGAAGAGGTCCAGTAAATCAGTGAATCACCTTGAAAAATATTGAATGTAATTCCTTGTTTAGCAAGTTGGTCCCAGCGGTTGGCTGTGTCAATCGAATAGCGTTCCGAAGCGATTTTAGTTGGGTCACTGGCAATATTATTTAAAACTTGATTGAGGGTTGCTTCCTTTTTTTCCATCACGTGGGCGACGTGGGCGATTTCCTGATGAAGCGTAGCATTATTAAGAAGGAGGTGCTCCCAGAACCAGGCAACGCCTAGAAAGACAATAGAGAAAAGCAGTAACCGGTGTTGATGCCAGAGTTTTCGCATAGGGATTATTCGTGATGATAGGGTTCGCCATTTAAGATGCTCATAGCGCGATATAGTTGTTCAATAAAAATCAATCGGACCATTTGGTGCGAAAAAGTCATCTTCGAAAGTGATAACTTTCCGTTGGCACGTGCTTTAACTGCCGGAGAAAATCCATAGGGGCCACCAATGGCAAAAACCAGATGTTTTGTTCCGGCTACCATTCGTTTTTCCATCCATTTTGAAAAATCGACTGAACTCATCTCTTCTCCTTTCTCGTCCAGTAAGATAAGCTGGTCCATGGCGGTCACCTGGTTTAAAATAAGGACACCCTCTTTTTCTTTCTGTTGTTCAGTGGTCAGATTTTTGCTGTTTTTGATATCCGGGATAGTTTTTATCTCAAATGGCAGATAATGAAACAGTCGTTTACTGTAAATATCGATTCCCTTCTTCAAATAATCCTTGTCCGTTTTACCGATGACTACCAGTGTTACTTTCATGTTTCAATTTTGCTGAGTTGTTTTGTAAAGGTTAAATTTAATGATTTAAAAGGAGAGCCGTTGTTCGCCCCTTTCTAATTACAATATTTTTGTATCTTGCTTGATGTTTTGCATGATTGTTGCATGACTGTTTCGGTAACTAAATATAGCGATATGAAGAAAAAGGCAGGAAAAATTTTGATCGCCTTGTTCCTGTTTATCCTTCCGGCCACCGCACTATATGCACAAATGCCGGACCAAATTATTATCGGGTTGAGCTCGGGGAACGCAAAAACGTTGGCAGCTTATTTTAACGATAATGTTGAGCTTGTCATTTTAAACAGGGAAAACGTATGTTCGCAGGCTCAGGCAGAACAGATTCTGAAGGATTTTTTTGCAAAAAATAAACCCAATCAATTCCGGGTAATTCACCAGGGTGGCAAGGAAGATGCTCGCTACGCCATTGGAAGTCTGGAAACTGATAAGGAAACATTCCGGGTATATTTCTTACTGAAGAATAAGGATAACAAGCCGTTGATCCATCAGCTTCGCATCGAGAAAGAGTAACCAAAATTACGCAATTGCCTGCTTATGCCTGTGACAGAACTCAAGGAATATGTCCGCAAGCGGCTGGAACACATTCGGGAGCGGGCAAAGAAAATTTCATTACCAATTTTTGAAGATGTTCCCCTTTACGATGTTGGTCTGTTTTTCTGGAAGGGAATTGAAAACGGATCCATTACGACAAGGGCTTCAGCAATTGCTTTCAACATTATACTGGCCATTTTCCCGGCCATCATTTTCATCTTTACTTTGATACCGTATGTTCCGATCGAGAACTTTCAGTCGGAGTTACTGGGCTTGATCGAGAGCATTGTACCCCAGAACGCTTTCGAGGCGATCAGTAGTACGGTGGAAGATATCGTTACGCAGCCTCACGGAGGATTGTTATCGTTCGGTTTCTTTTTCGCCCTCATCTTTGCAACGAACGGAGTTGATTCTCTGATTTCTGCCTTCAATGCCACTGTACATGAGATGGATACTCGATCGTGGTGGAATCAGCGGGTCGTTTCACTGGCCCTTGTTATCATTCTTACATTGCTGATGACCGTTGGGATCACATTGATGACTCTCGGGCAGTTGGCGCTTAATTTTCTGGTCGACAAACATATCCTGGTAAAGGACTTTACCTACTATTTGCTGTTGGTCGGTAAATGGGTAGTCATTTGTGCCCTCTTCTTTTTCACTTACGCGTTTTTGTTTTATTACGCACCAGCGAAGAAATCCAAGTTTCGTTTCATTTCTGCCGGTGTGAGTCTGGCAGCCATTCTTTCGTTGATTACTTCACTGGGATTCTCATTTTACATCAATAATTTTGGGCGTTACAACAAATTGTACGGTTCGATTGGGACGTTGCTGGTGGTAATGATTTGGATATACTTTAATGCGGTCATTTTGCTGGTCGGATTCGAGCTAAATGTGAGCATTGCCAATGCCCGGAAGAATAATAAAAAATTCTCGGCCGGCGAGATCGACGAATTTTCTAACCTCGATTTAAAATGAAAAAGGGACCAAATTCCTTTACGATATATTTTTTCTTTTCTATGCTCATCTTCTTATTTGCGGGTATGCCTCAGGGCTTTGCCCAGAAGAAGAATGAGAAAGTGATGATTCGCGATCAGGCCAACCGTTATTTTCAGGAGCAGAAGTACGACAAAGCGGCCAAACTTTTCAAATCGCTTTATGATGATTCCGGGGCCGACGCCTATTTCCAATATTACCTGCGTTGTTTGATCGAATCGAGTGATTATAAGACGGCTTTGAAAACCATTCGGCAAAAACTCAGGGAAAGTAAAAAGTCCAAATACCTGGTATGGCAGGGGTATGTGTACAGTCGGGAGGGCGACACGAAACGTGCTGAGGAATATTATCAGCAGGCGTTGGATGGTCTTCAGCCCGAGCGTTCGCGTATTATAGAGCTGGGAAATGCTTTTTATACGCTGGGCGAAATGGACTGGGCAGCGAAAGTATACCAGGAAGCACAGAAAAAGTTTCCATCCCAGGAATTTCATTATGAGCTGGCCCAAATTTATTTCCGTACCCGGAATTACCCGTTGATGCTGGATGCATATCTTGATCTGCTGAAATCGCAGCCGCAAGCATTGACTACTGTGGAGGGCCGGTTAATGACGGCATTCTATTACGATATCGACGGAGAGTTAAAAGACCAGATGCAGAAGACGATTCTGGCTCGCATGCAGTCCGATCCGGGCAATGTAGTGTACAACAAATTGTTTGTTTGGTTTCTCATTCAGCAAAAAAACTATTCAGCCGCGTTGAGTCAGGCACTGGCGCTCGACCGGAGAACCGGCGATGAAGCGTCCACCTTACTGAACCTGGCACAACTGGCCGCTAAAGGTGGTGCCTATTCAGAAGCACTTCGGGCATACGATTACCTGAAAAGCCGAAAAGGTGACAATCCCTACCGGGAAGAAGCGCAGCTGAGGCAAACGCAGGTCGCTTATCAGCGTTTTCTGGCCGATCAAACGTCTCGAAAAACAGCTATTGACAGTCTGGAGCAGTTGTTTCAGAAGACATTTCATCAACTGGGCGAAAGCCGTCACACATTGTTTTTGATAGAAGACTACGCACAGTTTTTGGCATTTTACAATCACCAGCCGGCCAAAGCCATCGATTTGCTGGAGAGAGCAGGAAAGATACAGGGATTGAACCCGACACAAAAAGGAAAGCTGAAAGTGGAATTGGCTGATTGCAACGTTTGTGCCGGAGACTATTGGGAAGCCGTTTTATTGTACGCGCAGGTTGCTAAAGAGATGCGGGAAACCAATTTGGCCGATGAGGCAAAATTCAAGCGAGCCCGGTTGGCGTATTACATGGGAGATTTTAATTGGGTGAAGGCCCAAATGGATGTTTTAAAGGGGAGCACAGCCAAACTGACCGCCAACGACGCGCTGGCACTCTCGTTGCTGATTGAAAATCACGAGGCGCCCGATTCACTCAACAGCGATTTGCAGATGTTGGCCCGTGCCGATTTGGATCGCTTCTGCAACAGACCTCAAGAAGCGCTTTTGCGACTCGATTCTCTGCAACAAAAATATCCTTACAGCGATTTAAATGAGGAGGTTCTTTCCCGTAAGGCTAAAATATTGGTCAAACTTCAAAAGTACCAGGAAGCGGCGAGCGCGTATAACGATTTATTGAAAAAATATCCCGATGGAAAAAACAGTGATGAGGCGCGTTTCAGGTTGGGAGAGTTGTATGAAAAAGAGCTAAATCTTCCCGATAAGGCAGAAGCGATCTACAAAGACATCGTTCTGCATCATCCCGGGAGTGTTTACATCGAAGATGCACGAAAAAATTACCGGGCGCTTAGAGATAGGAAGTAAAAGTCAGGATTCTTCAGTGCGTACCATAAAATGGACAACAGAGAAGAGAACAAAAACCAATACAACAAAATCGAATTTCTTCATGTACCAGAAAATGGAAATGGTCGTCAGATAAACCATGGCAACGATGGCCAGTAGTTTCCATGTTCTCAGAAATCGGGAATCATTTTTCCCGGGGATTAGTTCTTTCATTTCAGCAAGACAATAAAATAAAACGTCTTACTATTTATGCCGTTTTTGGTCGTAGGGTAACCCCGATTTTCCGTTTTTTTGATGAATGTATCGATCTGAGTGGTGAACGTACGAATCTGAGTGGTGAATGAACAATCGTGATTTTCAGTTTTTTCAAAATTATACCCCATTTCGTTAATAAACCGGTAAATTCGAAACGAAATTCAACTGTATTGGAAAAGGAAAAAACCATATTAGGAATTGACCCGGGCTCGAATGTGATGGGCTATGGCGTAGTAAAAGTCATCGGAACGAAAGCCCAAATAGTTACCTTGGGGGTGGTGAAGACATCCGGATTTGGCGATCACTACCAGAAACTTCGTCATATTTTTGAGCGGACCCTTTATTTGGTCGATGCTTTCCAGCCCGATGAAGCCGCGTTGGAAGCACCGTTCTACGGAAAGAACGTGCAGTCGATGCTGAAGTTGGGACGGGCGCAAGGGGTAGCCATGGCGGCTGCGCTGTATCGCGGAGTTCCCATATTTGAATATGCTCCCTTAAAGATCAAGCAAGCTATTACGGGTACCGGTTCGGCCTCGAAAGAGCAGGTAGCCTATTTTTTGAAGCAGATGTTCAACATGGAGATTCGCCCGAAAGAGCTGGACGCGACAGATGGGTTGGCAGCAGCGGTTTGTCATTATCTGCAGGGAAGAAATCCTGCCAAAGGAAAATCGTACAATAGTTGGGAAGAGTTTATCCGGAAAAATCCGGACCGAATCAAATAAAAAAGGGACTGCGATTGCAATCCCTTCTTTTTTGGCCAATTCACAGTGCTATAATTCTTTTTGAATCTTCTCCGTAATTTCTTTGAATTCCTCTTCTGATAGTTTCAATTTCGGATTGGAGAAGTTGATGTCTTTCTCACTCTGCATAGGTACCAGGTGAATATGGGCATGCGGAACTTCAAGGCCCAGAACGGCAACTCCGACTTTTTTACACGGAATGGCTTTTTTCAGCGCAACAGCTACTTGTTTGGCAAACAGCTGCAAACCGGTGTACAACTCATCGTCCAAATCGAAAAGATAATCTACTTCCTTCTTTGGAATAACCAGTACATGCCCTTTTGCCAGTGGGAAAATATCAAGGAAAGCGAGGTAATTCTCATCTTCCGCCACTTTGTATGCAGGAATTTCGCCTTCGACTATTTTCGTGAAAATGCTTGCCATAAACTTTCGTTTTTACCGGTATTAAACACCCATTTCAATATTGACCACTTCGAAAGGAATCACGCCCGACGGAACCTGAATTTCTACTTCGTCGCCAACTTTCTTGCCCAGCAAACCCTGTGCGATTGGTGTATTCACACTGATTTTACCAGCCTTCAGGTCAGCTTCGTGTTCCGAAACAATAGTGTAAGCCATGACGGCATTATTCTTTTTATTCTTGATAGTCACCTTGTTCAGAATCTGAACCGATGAACAGTCAATTTTCGATTGGTCGATAATACGGGCGTTGGCTACCTGTTCCTGAAGTTTGGCAATTTTTGCTTCGAGCATACCCTGGGCATCTTTGGCCGCATCGTACTCCGCATTTTCCGAAATATCGCCTTTTTCAATGGCTTCACCTATCTGCTTTGAAATTGCCGGACGTTCAACCGTCATCAGGCGTTCCAGATCAGCTTTCAATTTTTTTAGACCTTCAGCAGTTATATACGTAACCTTTGCCATTTAACTTAGATTTTTCGTTAACACATAAAAAAACAAGAAGAATCCCGAAAAAAACGGAACTCTTCCTTCGATGTAAAACACAAATTTAAGGTTTTTCCCGAATATCCCACGAAGGATGTTGTAAAAAATGTTTTTTCCGTTCGAAACGTAACTACTCCATTTTCAATACTTGCGGTTGATTATTTCGGAATAGATAACAGCTTTTCGCGGGTCAAAATCCCGTCGGATACTTTTCTTGAGTGGTTCCTTTTTCCCTTTATGATAGACCGATGTAGCGGTAATGTCACCCGGCATTTTCGCCTGCCGACTTTTCGTTATAATCTCTTCAACTTTTTTGTTACTGATTTCCGGTTGCCCTACTTTATTATTGGTCATTTCCATTTCCGGTTCGGGCTCTTGCGAAGGGTACTGTACCGGGTCAAACACCTCTTCCATGCGATCGAATAACGTCCCGAACGGATCTTCACGTTTTTCATCCATCGGATTGTACGGTTCTCTTTGCCGCTTTGGTTGTTCCCAACCGTTATTCCCGCCGTTGTCCTGCATCTGTTTCATCCGTTCCTTTTTGCGCTGCTTGTTGATTGCCTGCACAATGGAAACAACAATTATCAGAATGATAAAGACATAATCGCCAACGCCGGCTGTATTTATTTGTGTAAGTAAAACCATGTTGCTTAGCATTTTCCTAAATTTGCTGCTGTGTTGCTAAATATACTAAAAATGTTGAAGGGATTATCGAAGCCATGGCTGCAAATTAGTTTGGTCGTACTGTTTCTTCTGTCGGCCAACAGCTGTCAAAAGGATCAGCAATCGTATATTCCTGAGGTGCCGGTGGATTTTTATATCAACCTGGCGACGAATAACGATTTGTCGGTACCCGGAAATTACCAGGTCTTTCCACAGGGATATACCGGAATTATTGTTATGAACAATGGTAACGGGTTCTATGCTTTCGACACTTGCTGCCCGTACGAAGCCAAGGCAAGTTGTACGGTAACGCCCGATGATAGCGGCATTGCCACCTGTTCCTGTTGTGGTTCGCAATACAGTCTTTTCGGCGGCGGCTATCCGATTGAAGGACCTTCCACCCGGAATCTACATCAATATAAGGTTGACCAAGCCGGTGGTAGACTTTGGGTCCACAACTAAAAAAATATAAAAAAAGAGAAAGGGATGATTGAACGCCAATCATCCCTTTTTTATGTTTTGGGCTACTGATTAATAGCGGTAATGTTCGGGTTTGAACGGTCCGTTTTCCGGTACCCCGATATAGTCAGCCTGCTCTTTCGTCAATTTTGTCATCTTCACACCCAGCTGTTCGAGGTGCAAGCGGGCTACCTCTTCGTCAAGGTGTTTGGGCAGACGGTAAACATCAACTTTATAATCATTTTTCCAAAGATCGAGCTGAGCCAGTGTCTGGTTGGTGAATGAGTTACTCATCACAAACGATGGGTGGCCGGTGGCACATCCCAGGTTCACCAAACGACCTTCGGCCAGCAGGAAGATGGAGTGTCCATCAGGATACTCATACTTGTCAACCTGCGGTTTGATATTCTTTTTGTTGATTCCGGGCCATTTTTCCAGCTGAGCTACCTGAATTTCGTTATCGAAGTGACCAATGTTGCAGACGATTGCCTGGTCTTTCATGTTGGCCATGTGCTCAGCGGTAATGATATCTTTGTTTCCGGTAGTGGTTACGTAGATATTTCCTTCGCTCAGTGCATCTTCCACGGTTTTTACTTCAAAACCTTCCATGGCAGCCTGGAGAGCGCAAATCGGGTCAATTTCGGTAACGACCACACGGGCACCATAACCACGCATCGAGCGGGCACAGCCTTTACCAACGTCGCCATAACCACAAACTACAACCACTTTACCGGCAATCATCACGTCGGTTGCACGTTTGATACCGTCGGCCAGCGATTCGCGGCAACCATATGTATTGTCGAATTTCGATTTGGTAACCGAATCGTTCACATTAATGGCCGGGAACAGCAATTCGCCACGCTCCATCATTTGGTACAGGCGGTGAACTCCGGTTGTTGTTTCTTCCGAAACACCTTTTAGTTCCTTAACCGCGTTTTCCCAACGATTGGGAGTTTCTGACAGAATGCGTTTCAATATTTTCTGAAGTTCAACTTCATCCTCACCTTCTGCTTCTTTATCCAGAACGGAAGCATCTTTTTCGGCTTTGTAACCCAGATGAACCATCAGTGTTGCGTCGCCACCATCATCAACGATCAGATGCGGGCCTTTTCCTTCACCGAAATCCAACGCACGTTCGGTACACCACCAGTATTCGGCCAGTGTTTCACCTTTCCAGGCGAATACCGGAACATTAGCAGCGGCAATGGCAGCGGCAGCATGATCCTGCGTAGAGAAAATATTACACGAAGCCCAGCGAACTTCAGCTCCCAATTCCACAAGTGTCTCAATCAACACGGCAGTTTGGATGGTCATATGAAGAGAACCCATAATGCGGGCACCTGCGAGCGGCTTTTCCTTTCCGTATTTTTCACGGATGGACATCAGTCCGGGCATTTCTTTCTCAGCAATCTCAATCTCTTTTCTTCCGAAATCGGCCAGCGAAATATCCCTGACTTTATAATCTGTTTTGGTATCAGTTACAACACTCATAATTTATTTAACTGTATTAATAATCTCACAAAATTAACAAAAATAGAACGAAACTGAAGGCTGATAATCACCCATGTTTAAGGATGAAAGCCTACTGCCCCGAAAGTATTTCAAGTGCGCTCTTTTTGTCCTTTTTCAATTGATCCTGCAAAGCATCGATCGATTCGAATTTATGCTCATCGCGGATTTTGCCAACAAAATAGAGTGTCAGTTCGTGCATGTAAATATCCTGGTTGAAGTCGAAAATGTGCACTTCGATACTCCGGTGATCGGCATTATGACTGATGGTTGGGCGTGTACCGATATTGAGCATTCCCTCATAATCGGAATTGTCAATTTTTACTCTGACAGCATAAACACCGTCATGAGGAATGAGTTTATGCTCATCCAACGTTTCGATGTTGGCGGTGGGAAAACCCAGTTTACGCCCCAGTTGGTTGCCGGCAATCACTTTTCCTGTTAGCGTATAATCGTACCCCAGATATCGGTTAGCCCTGGCTACATTTCCTGTTTCCAGCGACTGACGTATTTTCGTTGAGCTGATGTTGACATCTTCCATCAGTAAAACGTCCAGTTGTTCAATGGTAAAATTGAGTTCCTTCGAAAGTTCTTTCAGAACTGTGTAATTTCCTTCCCGGTTTCGTCCCAGCTTATGGTCGTAGCCAACCACCAGGTGACTGATGTGCATTTTTCCGACCAAAATGGTTCTCACAAAATCTTCGTAAGAGAGTTTGGAAAATTCCGTTGTAAACGGAAAAATCACCAAATGGTCGATGCCAATTTCCCGAAAAAGATCAATTTTTTCGTCACGGGTTGTTAACAAACGCAACGTATTCTCTTCAGGACTGACAATCAGACGGGGGTGCGGGTAGAAAGTAAAAATCACTGATTCACCATTAACGGAATCGGCAATTTCTTTTAGCCGGGAAATAACCTGTCGGTGGCCCAGATGGACACCGTCGAACGTTCCTATGGTAATTACCGGTTTATTGGCATTAAAATGTTCAAGTCCGTTATGAATCTCCACTTGTGGTAAAATTTTATTCGCGACAAAAGTAAAGAAAAATAAGTATGCCGGCGGTTCAGAGAAACAGCTAATCGGTAGGGAATGTTTTACAAACCTTGCGGAAGATGCCAAGTTATCGGTGGAATTTATATTTTTGCTCCCTGCATAGCTCTTCTATTTTCGGAATACGGCCATGCAAACCGAAGCGCAAAACCAGGGTGTGAATATTCAGGATGTTGCGTGAGACTAAAACCACAGGTGAGACAAACCTTTTCGGTTTTCACAGGCGAAAAGACACCTTAACCTTTGAAGAAAAGAAACAGCACATGAAAAAATTGTTTTTTGCAGTAGCCATTCTTTTTCTGCTTTATTCATGCGGAGAGAAAACCAATTTTTCTGTTTCGGGAACCATCAATGGTGCCGGCGGGAAGATGATATATCTGAATGAGTTGAAAGTGAGTTCCCAGATTCCGGTCGATTCGGTACGAGTTAACAACAAAGGACAATTCGAGCTCAAGGGAAACGCTACTGAGCCGACATTTTACCTGTTGAAATTCAACGACCACAACTTCGTGACCTTGTTGCTCGATTCGACCGAACAGGCGACGGTTACCGGCAGTTACAAGAATTTGCCGTCAGATTACACCGTGAAAGGTTCGCTCGGCTCGAAGTTGGTGAAGGAATTGAATACCCATTACACTGATGTAAAGCAGCAACTCGATTCGTTGAAGAACCTGTTTAATACCCACAAAGGTGATGCAGCTTACGAAAGTGAGCGCAAGCAGTGGAACGATGAGTATGTCACGCTGAAAAACAAGCACGCAGCATACCTCAAGAAATTTGTGATGGCTCACCCGTTCTCTCTATCAAGTGTAATGGCGCTGTACCAGAAATGGGACGATGGCAATTTCATTGTGCAGGATCTGCATACCATGAAAGTAGCAGCTTCGGCGCTGTCGGCCATGTACCCCAACAGTAGCCAGGTAAAGGCACTGCACTCCAACACGCTGGATATAATGCGTCAGCAGAATAACCAGAAAATGACGCAGCTGATTAAGCAGGCAGGCCAAAACAGCCCGGATATTACGCTGCCTAATCCGGAAGGCAAAGACGTTTCCCTTTCGTCGATGCGTGGCAAATATGTGCTGGTTCAGTTCTGGGCTGGTCAGGATCGCGATTCGCGTGTGATGAACCCGGTTTTGGTGGCGAACTACAAGAAGTACCATCCGAAGGGATTTGATATTTATCAGGTAAGTATCGATACAAGTCGTACCGCATGGCTCGATGCAATTCAGCAGGACCATCTTAGCTGGACCAATGTTGGCGATATGAAAGGAAGTGTACAGGCGGTTCGGAATTACAATATCCAAACTATTCCGTACAATTACCTGTTGGGCAAGGATGGTTCGATTCTGGCGAAAAACCTGATGGGACCGGCTCTGAATAATACGTTGCAAAAATATTTGAAGTGATATTTCAACTTAAATAATCCGGAAAAAGACGAGCTTTGGGCTGGTCTTTTTTCTTTTTATACCGGATGAAAACAGTGCTGCGAAGCATTTTTACTCTTGAATTCTTCGTTTTTACATCTATCTTTGCAGAGATTTTGAAATGAGAAATAGATTCGTATACAGGTAGTAGGGTGACGTCTCGTAATAAAATATATTTTGTATCGGATGTGCACCTTGGGGCTCCGGCTTTGAATGACAATCCCGAAAGGGAAAAGCTGTTTGTCTCATGGCTTGAGGAGATAAGTCACGACGCCGAGATGATTTTCCTGATGGGGGATATTTTCGACTTTTGGTTTGAATACAAAAGAGTCGCTCCCCGTGGATTCGTCAGGGTACTGGGGAAAATAGCAGAAATAACCGATAAAGGCATTCCCGTGCATTTCTTTACAGGAAATCACGATGTATGGATATTCGATTATTTACCGTCCGAAACCGGAGTCATTGTCCACCGGGAACCGTTTGAAACCCAAATAAAGGGCAAACGTTTCTTTTTGGCGCACGGCGATGGACTGAATCCTTCCGATAAAGGCTACCTGTTTATCAAAGCACTCTTTCATAATCGCGCAGCTCAATGGTTATTTTCCAGACTTCACCCCAATTTTGCTTTTGGACTGGCGCATCGCTGGTCGAAACACAGCCGTTTATCGAACGGCGTCGATGGGGCAAGATTTATGGGGGAAGAAAACGAGGAGCAAATTTCGTTTGCCCGGAGAATGATCAATGAAGGAAAGCACTTTGATTATTTTGTTTTTGGACACCGTCACCTGGCGCTCGAATACGACCTGAATCAGGAGAGCAAATTGTTTTTACTGGGAGAGTGGATTAAGTCGTATTCCTACGGTGTGTATGACGGTACTGATTTTCGACTGGAAAGAATTCATAATACTCCCCCGAGTGGGAAAAATTAAATTGTATGGATAAAAAGCTTTATACCGTTATTGTCGGTAGTGGTTCGTATATTCCTCCAGTAGTAATACCGAACGACCATTTCCTCGATTGGGAATTTCATGACCCGGCAACCGGAGAGAAGTTTGAGCGGGCTAATGCCGAGATCATTCAAAAATTCAACGAAATCACCAATATCGAAGAGCGTCGTTATGCCAATCCGGAGCATAAAACAAGCGATCTGGCTGCTTTCGCTGCGAAAGATGCTATCGAATCATCCGGTTATGATGCCGAATCATTTGATTTCCTGATTGTGGCCAACAACTTTGGCGACATGGATATCAATAATCCGCGCACCGACATCATGCCTCCCATTTCTACGCGGGTGAAAAGGATGCTGAACATCAAGAATCCGTCGTGCATGTGTCATGATGTAGTAGCTGGTTGCCCGGGATGGACAACTGCGATGATTGTTGCGGATGCATATATTAAGAGTGGCACTTTCAAGCGCGGCCTCGTTATCGGTTCGGATGTGAATTCCCGTGTACGCGACCCGCACGATCGGGATTCGATGATTTTTTCCGATGGAGCCGGAGCGGTGATTGTTGAAGCGCGCGAAAGCGATGTTCCGGTAGGTATTATTTCACACGCCAGCCGCGCCGATGCAATTGATGGCGGGGAGTGGTTGAAGATGGCTGAATCGGTTAATCCGGCTTTCGAAGGCAACGAACTGTACATCCGGATGATGGGTAACAAAGTATATGTTTATGCTTTGTCGGTTGTTCCCGGTGTGGTAAAACAAAGTTTGGAAGATGCAGGTCTTGGTTTGGAAGATGTGAGCAAAGTATTGATTCATCAGGCCAACGAAAAAATGGACGATGCGATTCTCGGACGTTTGTTTAAACTCTACGGCAAGCGCAGTTATCCGAAAGATTTGATGCCGATGACTATCCGTAAATTCGGTAACTCATCTTCGGCGACGGTTCCCACGTTGTATGATTTAATCAGTAAAGGGAAAATGGAAGATCATGCTTTCAATTCAGGTGACAACATTGTGCTCACCTCGGTTGGAGCGGGTATGATTATCAATTCCATTATTTACCGGATGCCCTGAAAATAAGTGAAACGAAATACACAGCGCACCATCGGTTGAAACGATGCGTGCGCTTTTTTTATACCTTTAAGCAAACCTGAAATCTCAACGCAAGATGGAAATTGTTTTTTTAGTTATCGGAGTTGCTGTCGGTGTGGTCATTGGCTGGCTGGTTCAACGTGGCAAGTCGAAAGCTGCCGAAGTAACCGGTGCACAAAATCTGGCCAAAGCCGAGCAAGAGTTTATGACCCAACTAGCTTCCGCCGATAAGGAAAAATCGCTGGCGGAACAGCAAACCAATTCACTGAAGCTCGATTTGGAAGAATCGAAGAAGGTACTGAATGCAGAAAGAGACAAAAACGAAATACTGAACCGGAACCTGGCGGAAGCGCAAACCGATTTGCGGAACATGCAGGAGCGGTTGGAAAATCAGGCCAAGGAACTGGAGCAGCTGCAAAAGAAATTCACGACCGAATTTGAAAATATTGCCGGCAAGATTCTGAAAGAGAACTCGAAGGAATTTACGACGGTGAACCAGAAGAATATCTCGGACATTCTCAATCCGCTGAAAGAGAAAATCCAACTCTTCGAGAAGAAAGTGGAAGACACTTACGAGAAAGGATTGAAAGACCAGACCGACCTGAAAGCCGAATTGAAAAAGCTGCAGGATTTGAACCTGAAGATTTCAACCGATGCGCAAAATTTGACTCAGGCGCTGAAAGGAGATGTGAAGAAACAGGGAAACTGGGGTGAGATTGTGTTGGAGCGTGTTCTCGAAAGATCGGGATTAACGGAAGGACAGGAGTTTGAGCGTGAAGTGGTCGACACGAACATGGAAGGAAAAACCATCCGTCCCGACGTGATTGTCCATCTTCCTGATAAGAAGCATCTGATTATCGACTCGAAGGTTTCGCTCGTTGCCTACGAACGACTTGTTAATGCAACAACCGATGAGGAACGCGAAAAAGCAATGAAAGAGCATTTGCTGTCGCTACGTTCTCATGTGAAAACGCTGAGCGAAAAACATTATCCGTCGGCTAAAAATCTGAATGCACCGGATTTTGTACTGCTCTTTTTGCCGATCGAATCATCATTTAGTATTGCTGTTCAGCAGGATCAGGATCTGTTTGGCTATGCATGGGACAACAAGGTAGTAATTGTGAGTCCGTCGACTTTACTGGCTTCGCTACGGACCATTGCTTCCATCTGGCGGCAGGAGAACCAAACGCGGAATGCATTGGAAATTGCCCAGCAGAGTGGAGCCTTGTACGATAAGTTCGTCAACTTCATTGCTGATTTGGAAAAAATAGGTAAGGGACTTGACAGTGCCCGCGACAATTACGACAAAGCGATGAACAAACTACATACCGGGCGCGGAAACCTGGTTCGGACAGCAGAAAAAATCAGGGTGCTTGGCGCGAAAGCACAAAAGGAAATTCCGGATAAATTCATCACGGATGATGCACTACCCGAGTAAAAAGAAAGGGTGTCCGAAAAGCGGGCACCCTTTCTTTATGATGTTTTCAAAAATTGTCAGCTTGCTTTGAGACGGCTGGCACCCAGTCGCTCAATTTTTTCACTGGCGTATTCTTTGCCAATCAACACTTCGGTTTCACCTTCGTCAGTCGATGGCATGTCAAACATGGCATCAATCATGATGGTTTCGCAGATGGAACGCAAACCGCGGGCACCCAATTTAAACTCAATGGCTTTGTCAACGATGAAATCGAGCGTTTCGTCAGCAAATTCGAGTTTGATATTATCCATCTCAAACAATTTAACGTATTGCTTAATGATAGAATTTTTGGGTTCGATAAGAATACGGCGCAATGCGTCGCGATCCAGTGGGTTCAGGTAAGTAAGTACGGGCAACCGGCCGATGATTTCCGGAATTAGTCCGTACGAACGTAAATCCTGCGGCGATACATATTGCAGCAGGTTCTCGCGGTCGATTTGGGCTGTATCCTTGCTGGCATTATAACCCACCACTTTGGTATTCAGTCGCTGACCGATTTTCCGATCGATGCCTTCGAATGCTCCTCCGCAGATGAACAGAATATTCTTGGTGTCCACCGGAATCATCTTTTGCTCGGGGTGTTTACGGCCACCTTGCGGCGGAACGTTTACTACCGAACCTTCGAGCAATTTCAGCAAACCTTGCTGAACACCTTCACCTGATACGTCTCGTGTAATCGACGGGTTGTCGCCTTTGCGGGCAATCTTGTCAATCTCATCAACGAAAACAATGCCGCGCTCAGCCGCTTCGATGTTATAATCGGCAGCCTGAAGCAAACGGGTGAGAAGACTTTCGATGTCTTCGCCTACATAACCGGCTTCGGTCAATACCGTTGCATCCACTATCGTGAACGGAACATGCAGCATCCGCGCAATGGTTTTGGCCAGCAGTGTTTTACCTGTCCCGGTAGGACCCACCAGGATGATGTTCGATTTTTCAATTTCGGTTCCGTCATCCTCAACCTTCTGGTTCAATCGCTTATAGTGGTTATAAACAGCTACCGAAAGTATTTTCTTGGCATCGTCCTGCCCGATGACGTACTGGTCGAGAAATTCCTTGATCTCCTTGGGCTTTTTCAACTCAATACCGGTCAGGTCGAATCCGTCGCTCTTTTTGAATTCTTCTTCAATAATGGCATGAGCCTGCTCGATACAGTTGTCACAGATGTGACCTTCCATACCGGCAATCAAAAGATTGACATCTTTCTTCTCTCTACCACAAAATGAACATCTATCCATATGCTGTTTTATCGAAAAAAGAGCTGAAAAGCCATTGGCTCTTCACCCCTTTATCTTATTCAAGAAATCTTTTTACGTTACTTCTTCTCTTTTCCTCTTATCAGGATGTCGTCAATCATGCCATAATCTTTGGCTTCCTGAGCGGTCATCCAGTAGTCGCGATCTGAATCCTGTTCAACTTTATCAAAAGGTTGATTACTGTGTTTGGCAATGATCTCGTACAGCTCTTTCTTCAGTTTCATGATTTCACGAGCCGTGATTTCGATATCGGACGCCTGTCCCTGTGCACCACCCATGGGTTGGTGAATCATGATTCGGGAGTGGGGCAGTGCTGAACGTTTTCCATCAGCTCCGGCAGTCATTAACACAGCTGCCATCGATGCTGCCATACCGGTACAGATCGTTGCTACATCACATCCGATGTATTGCATCGTATCGTAAATTCCCAAACCGGCGTGAACCGAACCTCCAGGAGAATTGAAATAAATCTGGATGTCTTTTCCCGGATCGGATGATTCGAGGAACAGCAACTGCGCCTGGATGATATTGGCTACATAATCATCAATCGGAACGCCGAGGAAGATAATGCGGTCCATCATCAGACGGGAGAACACGTCCATCGAGGCAACGTTCATCTGACGTTCCTCAATAATGGTCGGGGAAATATAATTGGCGTAAACAGAATTATAGCGATCGAGGGTCAGACTGCTGATCCCCATGTGTTTGGTCGCATATTTACGAAACTCGTCACTATTTGAATTCATACTTGGTTGATTTAAATAAAAAAACTTTGTGATACCGGACAATCGTCTGTGCATGAATTGCACGGAAGATAGTCCGCTCCACAAAGTTATAAAAATATGGTATTAAAGGCGGTTGCCCTGTTTATTTTTCAAAGAGCTTATCGAACTCTTCCTGGGTCACCTCTTTTTCTTCGATGTTTACTTTCTCTTTGATGACTTCCAGAATTTTGTCTTCCAGCTTTTTCTCTACCATTCTGCGACGCTCTTCTTCGTTCTGGAGAATCGAGTTGGCAAACTGGTCTAGGTGCTCGTCCGGTACGTTCATCATACCGTACTGACGGAACTGCATGAGTGCCATTTCACGAGCCATGTCACGAATTTCAGCTTCTTCCACTTTCAGTTCGCTCTCTTTGCCAAGCTTGTTTTTTATCAACTGCCATTCGAGATCGGTACGGAAATTTTCGAAATCAGTATCAATCTGATCGGC
This sequence comes from Prolixibacter sp. DSM 2831, assembly GCF_056493735.1. Taxonomy (NCBI): domain Bacteria; kingdom Pseudomonadati; phylum Bacteroidota; class Bacteroidia; order Marinilabiliales; family Prolixibacteraceae; genus Prolixibacter; species Prolixibacter sp. DSM 2831. The sequence goes on along the minus strand of NZ_CM151379.1, from coordinate 4,503,031 downwards.
CGTCAGATTTTCGTTGGTAGCTACCAGCCAGCGCTTCAGGAAAGCTTCCGGCAACTCGATTTTGGCACCTTTGGTCAGTGTTTCCTTGGCATCAACCAGGAAGCGGTAGTCGCTTGAGTACTTCAGGTTTTCCTTCAAGTCTTTAGCGATATTGTTGCGCATATCTTCAACGGTCTTCACTTCAGAATCTTCACCAAAGATTTTGGTGACCAGTTCTTCATTCACTTCAGCCGGAATGAAAGTGTTAATCACGTTGATGGTATAGTTGAATTCAGCATCCAGTTCGTGCGAAGCATCGTGATCGAGGTTCAGCATGTGACCTACTTCGTGGTCGTTCTGGAAAGCTGCTTTCGGATCGAAACGAATCACGTCGCCTACTTTGGCACCCAGGAATTTTTTCTTGATATCCTCGTCTTTGATGAGGTCGATAGAAACCAAAACATCGTTGGCTTCGATACCACCTTCTTTTACGTTTCCGTCAGCGTCCAGCTCAGCGAAATCACCGCGTACGGTTTCTTTTTCGCCTACCTCCTCAGCCGGCTCGTTGGTTCCGAAACGGTTGGTGTAACTTTCTACCTGTTTGTCAATCAAATCTTCATCAACCTTGATGACATAGTAAGGGAGTTTACGACGCTTATCGAGGGTAACGTTGATTTCCGGTGACATAGCGATATCGAAAACAAATTCGAAATTTTCGTCATTATCCCAGTCAATCGCCGGCTGCTTTTCTTCGTTCGGAAGCGGTTCGCCCAAAATATCCAGTTTTTCTTCGCTGATATATTTCATGAGCTCGCGGCTGAGAATCTTGTTTACTTCCTCGGCCAGCAGCGACTTTCCGTACATTTTTTTAATCAGCCCAGCAGGAACCTTCCCTTTCCGGAAGCCAGGCATATTAGCTTTCTTACGGTAATCTTTCAGTGTTTCGTTCACCGTTGCCTCATAATCGTTTTTTTCAACGGTCAGCCTGACAACGGCATTCAAATCATCGATGTTCTCTCTGGTGATGTTCATAACGTTTTTCTTGAGTGATTTAAAATGCCTGAGGGAAGAGTTCGTCGAGCGTCCCTTCCTGCTAAAAACATCCATTTAAAAAACCGCCTCGGCAATCCGGCACCCGGAAGCGAAGGCGGTTAAGGTAATGGTGCGGACGGAGGGACTCGAACCCACACGCCTTACGGCACCAGATCCTAAGTCTGGCGCGGCTACCAATTACGCCACGTCCGCTTTTTTTTGGCGGTGCAAATATAGTGTTATTTTTTAAAACAACTAAATTGTGAGCAATTAATTAAGCACTTTGGAATGACGGGAATGAGCATCTACTCTGGCGTATTTTCCCGTTTGCCTTTCCGCAGTTCGAAGTTTTTCCCGAGATAAACCCTGCGCACATCTTCGTCGGCTGCCAGTTCTTCTGCAGTTCCGCTTTTTAGAATGTTTCCGTCGAACAGCAGGTACGAGCGGTCGGTGATGGAGAGGGTTTCGTGTACGTTGTGGTCGGTAATGAGGATGCCGATATTTTTGTCTTTCAGTCGGTAAACAATTTGCTGAATATCTTCTACCGCGATGGGGTCGACTCCTGCAAACGGTTCATCCAGCAGGATAAAGGCCGGATTGATAGCCAGAGCCCGGGCAATTTCGGTCCGGCGACGTTCGCCTCCCGAGAGCTGAATACCTTTACTTTTCCGGATACGTTGCAAACCAAACTCATCCAACAGCGATTCCAGTTTTTCTTTTTGGTACTCTGTCGAAAACTTGGTCATTTCCAGTACCGCCTTGATATTGTCTTCCACGCTTAGCTGACGGAAAACAGAAGCTTCCTGGGCCAGGTAACCAATGCCCAACTGGGCTCTTCGGTACACCGGATACGAAGTAATGTCTTTTTCATCGAGGAAGATACGGCCGCCATTGGCACGAATCAGTCCGACAATCATGTAAAATGAAGTGGTTTTTCCGGCACCGTTCGGTCCCAGCAGTCCAACAATTTCTCCCTGCTTCACATCAATCGACACCCCTTTTACTACGGTGCGTTTCCGGTATTTTTTTATAATATTTTCAGCCCTAAGCTTCATAATTCAATGGATTGAATTGCAAAGATAAAAATAATGAACAGACGGGGACACCTTACGCCTCGAGCAAATCTTCTTCGCGTTTCTTCGCCACACGTTTCGAAATAACAATTCCGATTTCATACAGGAAAACCAGTGGAAAACAAACCATTATCTGGCTGAATACGTCCGGCGGTGTGATGATGGCCGAAAGAAGCAAGAGCACAACGTATGCATGCCTCCGGTATCTCCTCATGAAAGCGGGTGTAACCAGACCTACTTTACTTAAGAAGTAGATAGCTACGGGGAGCTCAAAAACAATCCCTCCGGCCAGCACGATGGAACTGACCGTGCTGATGTAGCTGCTCAGGTTAATTTGGTTGGTAATTTGGTCACTAATATCGTATGAGCCAAGAAAGTTGACCGAAAGCGGTACAATAAGGTAATAACCAAACAGGATACCCAGAATAAAAAGAAGCGAACTATAGACCACGGCTCCGGTGGCATATTTTTGTTCTTTCTCGTACAGGGCCGGTTTGATAAAGCGCCAGAATTCCCAGAACAAATAAGGAAATCCAAGGATAACACCACCCAACAACGAAATCTTGATGTGTGTGGCAAACTGTCCGGCCATATTAATATTGATAATCTGTAGCGGCTTGTCATTAATGGCCAAAGCCGGAATGTTCAGCACCTGCGAAATCCAGTTGAAAAACTGGTTGGTAGCGAATTCCGGTGTCTTGGGCTTCAATATCAACGTATCGAAAATGAAGTGGTAATTGGCGAAAGCCAGGATAGCAAAAATCACCACGGCAACCACCGCACGAACCAAATGCCACCTTAAAACTTCCAGATGTTCAAGGAAAGACATCTCCTCATCCTTTTTTTTCCTATTTTCGTTCGTTGATTTTCCGCCAGGTAATTTTTCCTGTTCAGCCATCAGATTCAAATTAGCATGTTTGGGTTTATTTTGGAGAATGTTACTCCAATAAAATTCCAGACAAATATACAATCTTTGGCCTTTTTTTTTAGGTTTGGGCGCTGAAATCGAAAACCGTTTTTTGCCTGAACTTCTGCTGGCTGGAGCGAATTTGTACTACTAATATTATTTAGATATCTTAGTGGAGGCTATGTCGGAGCGGCCTTAAGAGTTAAAGGAGATTAGATTATGAATAAAGGTGTTTCTCTTTCTGCCCAATTACAGAAATATTTCGGTTTCGACCGGTTTAAGGGGCAGCAGGAGGAGATTATTGAGAGTGTGCTGGACGGTAACGACACGTTTGTTTTGATGCCCACCGGCGGTGGAAAGTCGTTGTGTTACCAGTTACCAGCCTTGTTGCAGGAAGGAACAGCCATTGTCATATCCCCCCTAATCGCATTAATGAAAAACCAGGTGGATGCCATCCGCAGTTTCAGTACGGAAGAAGGAGCGGCCCACTTTCTCAACTCATCCCTGACTAAAACAGCTATTCAAAAGGTAAAGGACGATGTGTTGGCACAGTGGACCAAGCTACTGTATGTGGCCCCGGAATCGCTGACCAAAGAGGAAAACATTGAGTTTCTGAAAAACGTCAATATTTCGTTTTACGCCATTGATGAAGCGCACTGTATTTCGGAGTGGGGACATGATTTCCGTCCGGAGTATCGTCGGATACGGCCCATCGTTAACGAGATTGGGCATGCACCTATTATTGCACTTACTGCGACGGCTACCCCGAAGGTGCAGCACGATATTCAGAAGAATTTAGGGATGCTCGATGCGAAGGTCTTCAAGTCGTCGTTTAACCGGGCGAATCTTTTTTACGAAGTCCGGTCGAAAACGAAGCCTGTTGAGCAAATCATTAAGTATATCAAGGGAAATCCCGGCAAATCGGGTATTATATATTGTCTCAGCCGGAAAAAGGTAGAGGAGCTGGCCGCCACGCTTCAGGTGAATGGCATCAGGGCACTTCCTTACCATGCCGGTATGGATTCGGCTACCCGTTCGGGAAATCAGGATAAGTTCCTGATGGAAGAGGCAGATGTCATTGTGGCAACCATCGCTTTTGGAATGGGAATCGACAAGCCGGATGTACGGTTTGTCATTCATTTCGATATTCCTAAATCTTTGGAAGGTTACTACCAGGAAACCGGTCGTGCCGGACGAGATGGTGGTGAAGGGCATTGCATTACGTTCTACAGTTACAAGGATATCCAGAAGCTGGAGAAGTTTATGCAGGGTAAACCCGTCGCCGAACAGGAAATTGGTCAACAGCTGTTACTCGACACTGTGGCTTACGCCGAAAGTGCTTTGTGCCGCCGGACCATCCTGTTGCATTATTTCGGCGAACATTATGAAACCGAAAACTGTGGTGCCTGCGACAACTGCATGAATCCGAAAGAGCAGATTGAAGGAAAAGAAATGGTGGTTCTGGCCTTGAATGCGGTTGAGGAGGTGAAAGAACAGTTCAAGGGCGAACACATTGTTAATATTCTGATTGGAAACGATACCGCAGCTGTAAAATCTTTTCGTCACCACGAAATGTCAATTTTCGGTTCGGGGAAAGAATACGACGTGCGATTGTGGAATGCCGTATTCCGTCAGTGTATTATAGCTGGTTTTCTCCGGAAGGATATTGAGAATTACGGTGTCCTGAAACTGACAGATGAGGGCCGTGATTTTGTGAAAAATCCGCAATCGTTTTTGGTGGTCAAGAATCACGATTACGAAGCAGCGGATGAGGAACCCGCACCACCACAGGGTGCATCGGCCGGCGATCCGGAACTGTTCAAAATGTTGAAAGAGCTACGTAAGAAAATGGCGCAGAAACTCAATTTGCCGCCGTTTGTGCTCTTCCAGGATCCGTCACTTTCCGATATGTCCATTCAGTATCCGACAAAATTGGATGAACTTCAGGGAATTGCCGGCGTTGGGCAGGGAAAAGCAAAGCGCTACGGGAAGGAATTTGTGGAGTTGATTGCCAAATATGTGGAAGAAAAAGGCATTGAGCGGGCGCAGGATATGGTGTACCGGTCGGTAGCCAATAAATCGAAGAATAAGGTATTCATTATCCAGAGTATCGACCGGAAGATTCCATTTGACGAAATAGCTTCCTCGAAAGATCAGGATATGGACGCGTTGCTGAGCGAGATAGAAGCCATCGTGAATTCGGGTACGAAGTTGAACATCGACTACTATTTACACGACGTACTCGATGATGACCAGGTAGATGATATTTTTGCGTACTTCAGGGAAGATGCTGAAAGTGATTCATTGGAAGAAGCGATGGCTGAACTGGGCGAGGAGTATAGCGAAGAAGAAGTCCGGCTGGTTCGGATAAAATTCATGAGTGAGATGGCAAATTAAATTTTTGACAAACAACTATAACCGAAATATAAAGAGAGCCTGAAGGCAGGTTCTCTTTTTTTACACTAACCGGAAAACCGGCCGTTAAATCGGCAAACTAACTAACCAACCGATGAAAAAAGTCTTACTTGTTCTCCTCAGGACTGTCCTGTTGCATGTAGTATTTGTAGCAGTACTCCTGGGACTTACCGGATTGTATTACTTCCTGCGCGGAGAAATTGAAGGTACCGGATTTTCGCCGCGTTCGTACGCCGAAGTTCCCCACAACCAGATGATAATGGCCATGATAACTTTTCTGGCCGCCCTTCTGACTATTTTATTGCTAGTCCGCTTTATCGATAAGCGCCCGATGGTAGAGATGCTGAGAAGTCGTTTCAACTTAAAGCAATTCGGCTACGGTAGTTTGCTGGGCGCCGGAGTAATTGTTGTTGTCACCTTCATCCTTATGTCGATGAACCAGGTAGGGTTGGGGAAAGGCAATTTCCACGTGCAGAGCCTGTCATATCTGTTGTTGTACTACCTTTTTGTGGCGCTGTATCAGGAATTCTTGTATCGTGGGTATCTGCTCGGTTATTACACGAAGCAGATGCCTGTCTATCTGGCAGTGATTTTATCGGCAGTGGTGTTTGCGCTGATGCACATGGCCAACCGAAATTTTAACGTCATTGCGTTGGTTAATGTTAGCCTTTTAGGTATTGTTCTGGGTTTGCTTCGCATTCGCGGAAGAAATCTTTGGGCACCAATTGGACTCCACTTCCTTTGGAACTTCGTTCAGGGACCGGTTTTCGGATTTTCCGTCAGCGGAAGTCCACGTTCTCACGGAATCTTCCTGATTTGGCTTCGCGGTAGTGAAAATATGACCGGAGGCTCTTTCGGACCGAATGCTTCTGTGGTGACATTGGTTATACTTCTCGCACTAGGCGGTTGGTTGAGTTACCGTCAGTTTTACCAACATCCGGTTACCGAATCAGCCGAATAGAACATCAGCCTTCTGCTTCCGGTGTACGCTGCGGATAAACTTTCAGCGCCTCACGAATGCACGCAACGGCCTCTTTCAGGTCTTCCACGTTGAGGACATAAGCTACGCGCACTTCGTTTTTCCCGCTGTCGTCGGTGCTGTAAAAGCCTGAAGCCGGAGCCAACATCACGGTTGATCCGTTGTGTTCAAATTCTTCCAGCAACCAGCGGCAGAAATGGTCGCTGTCCTCGACCGGCAGTTTCACCATGGAGTAAAAAGCTCCGCGGGGCATGGGTGAATAAACACCGGGAATCTCGTTCAGGGCATTGATGAAGTAATTCCGGCGGCGAAGATATTCGTTATACACCTCTTCCATGTATTCGGGAGGACTGTCGACAGCGGCTTCGGCTACTTCCTGCCCAAGGATAGGCGGACAAAGCCGGGCCATTCCCAGCTTCAGTATCGATGCAATGAGCTCTTTGTTGCGCGAAACAACCGAACCTATCCGGATACCGCAGGCGCTGAATCGTTTCGATACGGAGTCGATCATGATAACGTGATCCTCGATATCAGGCAATTCCATGACCGAGTGATGTTGAAATCCGTCGTAAACGAACTCTTTGTAAACCTCGTCGGAGATCAGGTAAAGATCGTGCTTGAGCACCAACTCGCGCAATTGTTCCAACTCCTCCCGGGAATAGAGATAACCGGTCGGGTTGTTGGGATTGCAAATGAAGATGCCTTTTGTTCTGGGAGTGATGACCTTTTCAAATTCCGAAATGGAAGGCAACTGGTATCCGTCTTCGATATGTGATGTGATAGGTTTGATAACCACATCGGTGCCGACCGCAAACGAGCGGTAGTTTGCATAAAACGGTTCGGGAATAATAATTTCGTCACCCGGGTTAAAGCAAACCATAAAGGTGAATGAAATAGCTTCCGATCCACCTGTGGTAATCAGAATATCAGTGTATTCGACATCGATTTTCCGGTTACGGTAATACTGGGCCAGTTTTTTCCGGTACGAATCGTTTCCGTACGACTGTCCGTAAGGAATCAGTTCGAAATTAAAATTCCGGATACGCTCAATAGCATGTGGCGGGGTTTTGATATCGGGCTGACCAATATTTAATTGTATCACCTTTTTCCCCTGCTCTCTGGCCTTCTCAGCATAAGGTACCAGCTTTCGTATCGATGATTCGGGTAATAAATCCCCGCGTTGTGAAATTTTAGGCATCCTGCAATCTTAAACTTTCATGTTGAAAGAGGCAAAGTTAATATTATAAACTGTCAGTCAAATGGGGGGGTATGTTTAATTATTGTAATATTAATATTGGAAAAAGTATCAAAAAATCATAAAAACTCAATTTTTAAATTGGTCATACGAGTGATATGTTAATTTAAGCTGAATAGTCTAAAATTATGGGGGTTCGTCATATTAGAGTGAGATTATTTCCTCTATTTTTGGAACATACCCAAAAAATAATTAGTCATGATAATAGGAGTTCCAAAGGAAATTAAAAACAACGAAAACCGGGTTGCGTTAACGCCTGCCGGTGCAGCAGAGTTGACTAAGCGTGGTCACGAAGTATATATTCAGGCTACAGCAGGTATGGGAAGTGGTTTCACCGACGAGGAATATGTTTCAGCCGGTGCACAAATGCTCCCGACCATTGAGGATGTTTACGGCAAGGCCGAAATGATCATCAAGGTGAAAGAGCCGATTGAACCTGAGTACGAATTGATTCGCGAAGGTCAGTTGCTTTACACTTACTTCCACTTTGCTTCTTCTGAAGCGTTGACCAACGCCATGCTCCGCAACAAGTCGGTATGTTTGGCTTACGAAACCGTTGAGTTGCCCGACCGTTCACTGCCGTTGCTGGTTCCGATGTCGGAAGTAGCTGGTCGTATGTCGGTTCAGGAAGGTGCTAAGTACCTCGAAAAAACCTACGGTGGACGCGGAATGCTGTTGGGTGGTGTTCCCGGAGTACATCCTGCCAAAGTTTTGATTATTGGTGGTGGTATTGTAGGTACCGAAGCTGCCAAGATGGCCGCTGGCCTGGGTGCTGATGTAACCATCATGGACGTAAGCCTGAAGCGCATGCGTTACCTTGACGATATCATGCCGGCTAACGTAAAGACAATGATGTCGAACGAATTCAACATCCGTAAGATGGTTGAAGATCACGATTTGATCATTGGTGCCGTGTTGATCCCGGGTGCTAAAGCTCCGAACCTGATTACCCGCGACATGCTGAAAACCATGAAGCCGGGTACGGTATTGGTTGACGTAGCTATCGACCAGGGTGGTTGTATCGAGACAACTCGTCCAACAACGCATGACGATCCGACTTTCGTAATCGACGATGTGATTCACTATTCAGTAGCCAACATGCCGGGTGCTGTTCCGCGTACTTCTACGCTGGCACTGACCAACGCTACATTGCCTCACGCTATCGATTTGGCAGAAAAAGGCTGGAAGCAGGCTTGCCGCGAAGACAATTCGCTGAAGAAAGGTCTGAACGTAGTAGACGGCAAAGTCGTTTACAAAGGTGTTGCCGAGGCATTCGGACTTACTTATTACGATGTAGACAGCGTACTGTAAGCAGTCGCTTTCCGATAATAAACCGAGAGGTCGTCAATATTTATTGGCGGCCTCTTTTTTGTGGGCGCTTCTCCGAATGTTATCAACATAAGAAAGTAATTGATATTGAAAAAGCTACTCTGAAAAATTGGAGTTTGTCAACATTGTAAACTTCAAACATTCTTTATTTTTTTCGAAAAGAGGGGTAACCTTTTTCGAAATCCGGGTATTAACAAACGAAGTCCAAGACAGATATTGAGGAGTTCTCCACTCCACTTTTTGCTCCGAATAGCAAGTGTATTTTGAGGGAAAAAAGATTTCAGGATTTGAAACTGATCACATCATATTTTTGATGTTGATCAGTTTTTCTTTTCTGAGGCGTTAATCGAAGTTTAACCTTGAAATACTGAATTGTGCATTTGAATTTTATCGATGTTAGAGAAAAGTCTTCTGGTTCAAAATTATCCTGCAGTCTTTTTGGGTGGGAGTTTTTACTGAAGCAAGCATTGACTTTGATTCAACGGTGAGACTACTGATGAAGAGAGCAAGAAGAACTATAAATCCTAACCTAACAAACAAAACTAAATGCCCCCGAAAGAAAATAGCCTGAAAGCTTATTGGAATTTCCTGTTACACCCCAATCTGAACTACAAAAAGGAACGGTTTACCACCAAACTTCTGAATTTCTTGGTTGTTTTGGTTATCGATATCGCTATCAGCGCCTTGTTGGCCTGGCTCGTTTACCAATTGAGAGGTATAGTTGCTCCGGATGTAGAGGTGCACAAAATTCCGATTTCTCATCAGAAGTATGGTTTACTTAAGTGGAGTTTGGTAGTAACTGTTTTTGTTCCGTTGCTGGAGGAGTTGACATTCAGAACACACTTGCGACCTAAGAAAGGAAATTTTGTTTTGTCATTTATCGGATTGCTGTACCTCAATGGAGTATTGTTGTTGGTATCAATTCACAGTCTTGATGTGCGGTCGAATATTATTGCTGTTCTAGTCGGACTGTTGCTGCTGGCTACCTATTTAGTTTTCCAACGCAGGATATATATCGTTATCGGAAGGCTTTGGCGGCGAAAGTCTGCGCTGGTTTTTTATTTAACTACCATTCTGTTTGGGTTTTATCATTTGCAGAATTACACTGTGACGTTAACGATTCTTATTTTATCGCCAATCTTTGTTCTACCCCAGATTTTTGCCGGATTGAATTTGGATTACCTGCGGGTGCGCTTTGGATTCTGGTGGGGATTCGTGTTACATGGGTTACACAATGCCATTTTCTTACTTCTTCCTGTCTTGCTATTTAATTCGGGAATGCCAAGGGATAAAATATTCGAGAACGAAGTCGTTATTGATTATCCTGGAAATGTAGCTGCTCCGGGAAAATATCAACTAAAAATTGAAGATGCGAAGAGGCCGGTTTACAATGGTAGTAGATAGGGCGTAATGGAATAGACTTTACACATGCAACTGTACGTTTGGCTCTTGCTAAGCTGGGACCATTTCGACCGGAAGAAGTTGTGTTTGAAGATACCGTGGTTGCTAACCGGGTTATCGACCTGCATTTCTCCGATAGGAATAAAGAAAGCATGGATGATTTCAAGATGGCAAGACGTTTTGTCTTTCAGCAACTCCTGAAAAAATATAACCTCAAAGCCCAACTCTTTTTTGTTTCTGCGGGGAACTGGGTGTTGTACAGAAGTCAGTTTGTGAAGACAGAAGAAGATACTTCAGTATTGAATGAGGGAGAAGAAGTACCCAAAAGTTTTGTTTTAAAGGATGCAACGATAAGAGATTTGGCAGATAAAATAGAGGGACTCTATCCGATGAAAGTGAACTGTCTTTCAAAAAACCGAACGAAATATACATGGGTTATCCCGAAAGACAGCACGGAACTGCTACAGCGGACGCTGATGGGAAAATATGGGGTCACTCTGTATCAGGCAAAGAACCGAACAGTAAAGTGTTACATCAGTTCGGCAGAATGAATAGTGGAATTTATATACGAATCCGAATATCTTAAACTTTTCTGTACTTCAACAGAAGTGACTTAAAAAAAAGCAAATGCCCGGCTTAACCGGGCATTTGTTGTTAGCTTTTTGTCAGACCATCTGACTTAACAAATACCAGCTTCTGATTGAATTTTTTGATAATTTCTGTAAAGTAGAATTGTAGGTTGCCATAGTCGGACGCAGCATAAACCGGTCTTTTCAAAGCATAAGTGGCAGTAATCACAACCTGATTACCCGAATGCAATCCTTTGTACCCGATGTGGATTCTTTTGTTGTCGACGGTGTACTCATCCGGCAATGATTGTAGGGTATAACCATCAGGAATGGTGATAGTGGCCACAAATGTCCGGGTTTTGGCGTACGTAATATCAACGGGGTACGTTCGGCTATTCTGTTTAAACGGATTTTCCGACACGGGAAGGTTGAGGAAAGGGGCAACATAAATGCGGTCTTTGATGATCTCATCTGGTGATTGGACATTCATTTGCATGGCAATATGTTCAGCTGCATTGTCCATGTTTTCCGTGATAACATTCCCAAGAATGGTCATTCCATGGTCCTTGAATGGTGCCGTTACGTTGTCGGAGTCTTTTTTGTACGCCTTGCGTAACCGGAAAGCATCATACAAAGTTGCCTGACGTTTGATTTTAGCCTGAATGGAATCGAGACCGGGAGTAAATTCAATCCGAATATTATTGATGGTAGACGACGGCATATAGGAACGAAGATTTACCCAGTCCTGCGCATCTTCTCTAATCACTAATCCTTTGTTACTGAGGCACCGGTCAGGTAGCAAGTCGAACGGGCAGTAGGGTTCCGAAGCATCGGCTAAAACCTGTTTGTCGCCCACTTTAACCAACACAGCTACATAATTGAAACCCTGCAACATGGGATACTGTGAGTGAATCTGGCCGTTAGCACGGGTGCTGAGTATAACCGGTTCGGCATCCATTCCCATTTGTTGAAGAAGAGCAGTCAGGAAGAGGTTCAGGTTACCAATATTACCGGTCTGTTCGCGGGTGAACTCTTTCAACGATTTATAGGCAAACTTACCGTACCTTCCATCCCACGAAAAGTTCTTCTTGACGTAATCGACAGCGTAAGCCAGTTTTTCGTTATCCGATTTGCCTTTTATCTCATTTTCATTGAAGTTCTTTTTGATATATGATTTGCTGGATTTAATGTATTTCCCGAAATCGTGGTCTTTCAAAAGCTCTTTAATCAGATCGGGCCACGTGCTGATGATTTCCGTCGAGTGTCCATCGGAAAAATGAATAGCCGCAAGCTGGAAATCGATTTTCCGAAGGTGGTCCTCATCTGAAGTAATATATTCTTCGTCGTCGAAAGCCGGCACGTCTTTCATCACGAACCGGTGAATCATGTTGTGATATTCCACGGTACCAAAACGACGGCTGATACTCCGGTCTTCGTATGATTCCTGTACATCCGGATTTGCGGGACTTTGAAGTGTAAAGACATATTCATAAAATGGAATCATGGCTACCGAATACTCACTGTACACTGTTGGAATCCGATGCTGGAAATACCAGTCGTGGAGGTTGAATTTGTAGGGTGAAATGATGGTGTAAGAATATTCGATAATGGAACCATCTTTCACATTCGGCATGGCGAATTTCTTGTCTATCCAGTTTGCATTTATTTTTTCTTCGTACACATTTTTCAGGTCGAGAGGTGTCTTGGTAATTTTGCCATTCTCCCAGTTGTAGGTGCAGGCCTCCAGTTTGTAAATTTGTTCAATAGTGTTGCCATCCGTGTACAGAGGAATCTTAATTTCCGAATAGTCGTATCCGGCTTTGTTGAATATTTTGATGCGGGTTTTTCGTTCAAAGGTCACATCGAACCCCGACTCTTGTTTATTGACGATAAATCCGGATTTACCCATGTCGAATTCATATGCAGCGCCCGGATCTCCTGGGAAGTCAGAAGATTTTAATTCTAAATCTTCTTTGGTGATTTGCCCGTAAACGAATCTGGGCTTGTCAGGAACTACTCCAAACGAAGTAGAAAACGATAATAACAGCGGAAGAGCAATTAGCCAATGTTTTTTCATGAGATTATAATTTTGTTGTCGTTAAAAATGTCAGGTTAGTTTTCGATTTAATGTTTCGAATGAATTGGTAAAAAGCAGGGTACGAAGTCAAATCAATATTTCCTCTGTTAATGATAAAACGCCTTTTCAGGGTCAGCTGCTTATCGGTAGCAGTTGCCTGCATTTCCAGAGAGCCAAACGCATTATCAATGGAAACGGAGTCCGGTATCTCGTCGAGTTTTACCGGCTGGGTAAAGTGGTATACAATGGAATCCTGAGAACAGATGGGATAGCTCATTTGAACCGGTAGTTTTCGCTCATTAGGAGCTTCAAACCTCGGGATGCTTAACGGAATGGGAGAAATTGCCAGGTCTTCACCGTACATTTTCCCAAAATGATTGAGCTCCAACGTAGCGTCCAGCGTAATTGTCGATGCTTCCCTGTTAGTTTTGCTGAGTTTCCAGCTTTTCAGTGTAAAATCCTTTTCGGGAAGAAAGTCGCGAATGTAGTCTTCCTGTACATTGGCCGGGTAGGAAGTGTACAACTGATTAAAAAGACCAAAAGCATTTCCCCGGAAGGTATAATGATAGTGTGCTTCGCATTTTTGATTCGGATGTACATCGTAATCAATCACGCATCTGTTTTGAACCTGTTCAGGCGATAGTGACGGTGTATGAATTAGTTGGCTGTTCTGTTCATCAATCAAAAAGGCTTTCCGGTTTTGAATGGAAGTTCCTACATAGCCAAAAGGAATAGAATTGTTGGTGCACTCAATCCATGTGGTATCCTGGTTCAGCGGAAGCATCAGGACAACATGATTAAATTGTTGCGAAGGAAAGCTGTCGAGAACAGGTCGGGGGGTACCGCCGGCGTAAATGTCGCAGCAGTATGCCTGAATGCCAGCCGCTTCCAGCAATGCTTTCATGTAATTGGTCAATGCTTTGCAGTCGCCATATTTATTAGTGGAGACATAGGACGCCGGATAAGGCTTTAATCCGCCGACTCCCAGTTTGACATTAATGTAACGCGTGTTGTCCTGCAGATAATGATAGATTTTTTGGGCTTTTTCAATGGGGGTATCAAGTGGCCTGACCAGATTTTGGATTGTTGTTTTCTCCTTTTCAGGAAGGTCATCAGCTTCCTTCAGTAATCCCGATTGCCATTTTCCGTAGGCTTGCCAACTGCTAAAACTTCCGGCGCTACCATATTCAAAGTTTTTAGGAACCACCTCGACCCGGGGCAGAAGACTGTAGACCGATGGCGAGAAAACTTCTTCATCCGGAATTTTCGGTACGGAGGTTTTCCAGAGGTAAGTCATCGTTTCGTTATCTGCAGACGCTTTTGCTTTTTCAATGTGTTGCCGGTAAATTTTGATGGGATAATGAAGCGGTGTCGAAATGCGGAGTTCTGCATTCAAGGTCGGAACATCTGTATCGATAATCGGTATCCAGTCTGTAATCTGAAAAAAACGGTGGTAGGAAATCTGGTACGAATAACTGATGCGAAAGGGAAAACGGTTATAGCGAACCGGAATTTTCTTGACGTAATCATCTTCGTACAATGAGAAATCGGATATAGCACTGACATCCTGAATCTCACTTTTCTTTATTTTTCTGATTAGCTCTCCGCTGGTTTTTTCAATCTGGACTTCGAGTTTGGATATCTTATCTTTTGCGGTATACGGAATATAAATAGTTCCGTACTTTAGTCCTTCCTGATTGTTGATCTGGATAACAACTTTCTTTTCCAGTGTTAACCGGCCTTTTTCTATAGTATAATTCGACAGATACCGGACGGTCATTGCATCGACTGATGCTTTGGCGAAAAAAGGAGATCCCAGGAATAGCAAGAGAATTCCTAAATACTTGTACATGGTTAAATGGTTATTGTTGGTCCGAAAGGTTACTCTTTTCGAATGGTTGAAAATAGGAATTATTAGGAGCTTCTGATATGTTTTGAAGCAGTTGAATGCGAGTGTTTAGTATGCTTTTGAAAATGTTTTGCTTCAAAAGGCATCTTGTTTATTGTACAATTACTTCTGTTTTTTACAGAAAAGTCGTTCCTTTGTTTCGGATCAATTGGGTTGATTCAACTTGTCAGATATAACACAACTAAAACAAATTAACATGAAACGAGCCCTGAGAATCAACTTTTCCTATCGGAGCAGGATGGTCGTGGCGAGTTCCATGTGGTAATTGAACAATTAAAAACAAAACACATGAAATGGTCTGCGATTCTGCTACTTGTATTTCTAACCCTGGGCAATAATTTGTACGCATTGAAGCCAAAAGCAAACGATGAAGCCATTGAGAAGAAAGTAAATGATCTTCTCAGTAAAATGACACTGGATGAAAAAATTGGTCAGTTAAATCAGTACACCAGCCAATGGGAAATGACCGGGCCCGCACCGATGGGAGCATCGGCACAGCATCAGTTACAGGAAATTAAATCTGGTGCCGTTGGTTCGATGTTGAATGTTGTAGGGGCCGACGCTACCCGAAAAACACAGGAGCTGGCGGTGAAAAACTCCAGGTTGCACATTCCCCTGATTTTCGGTTACGACGTGATTCACGGATTTAAAACCATGTTCCCGATTCCGTTGGGCGAAGCAGCCAGCTGGGAACCCGAACTGGCAAAACTTTCTGCCCATGTAGCTGCTGTTGAGGCATCGGCTTCCGGTTTACAGTGGACGTTTGCCCCGATGATGGACATCAGTCGCGATGCACGCTGGGGCCGCGTGATGGAAGGTTCGGGCGAAGATCCATACCTGGGAGCTAAATTTGCTGCTGCCCGCGTCCATGGTTTCCAGGGCGACGACTTGTCGAGCGACAATACGGTGGCCGCCTGCGCCAAGCACTTCGCTGCTTATGGTTTTGTGGAGTCGGGTCGCGATTACAATACAGTCGACATCAGCGAGCACACGCTGCGAAACACCGTGCTGCCACCATTCGAAGCTGCTGTTAAAGCGGGTGTCGCTACCGTGATGAACTCTTTCAACGAAATTGGCGGAACACCAGCGACTGCCAGTGCTCATTTGCAGCGTGACATCCTGAAAGGACAATGGGGCTTCAAAGGTTTTGTGGTTTCCGACTGGAACTCTATCGGCGAGCTGATTCCTCACGGCGTGGCAGCCAATAAAGCTGAAGCAGCCGAGCTGGCTATTAAAGCTGGTAGTGACATGGACATGGAAGGTCACTGCTACATCACTTCTCTGAAGAAGTTAGTAGAGGACGGAAAAGTGGACGAATCGCTGATTGATGATGCTGTTCGTCGTATTCTGCGCGTGAAATTCGAATTGGGTCTATTCGACGATCCATATAAATATAGTAATGAGAATCGGGAGAAAACCGAAATTCTTACTCCGGAACATTTGGCGGCAGCCCGGAAAGTTGCCCGTCATTCCATTGTTCTGTTGAAAAACGATGAGCACCTGCTTCCGCTGAAAAAAGAAGGGCAAACCATTGCGGTGATTGGTCCGTTGGCAGCTGATAAGGATTCTCCCCTGGGAAGTTGGAGAGCCCAGGCGATTACCGGTTCTGCGGTATCATTGCTTGAAGGAGTAAAAGGAGCGGTTGCTGATCCCAATAAAATACTTTATGCCGAAGGTGCTCCGTTAACCATTGGTCAGCCCAGTTTTACCAAGGAGTTGAAATTCAATACCACCGATAGTTCCGGATTTGATGCTGCTCGTCAGATAGCAAAAAAAGCGGATGTGGTTATTTTGGCTGTTGGCGAAAATTGTTTTCAAACTGGTGAAGGACGCAGTCAGACGGAAATTAGGATGAAAGGCTTGCAGGAACAGCTGATGAAAGCGGTCTACGCTGCGAACCCCAATGTGGTTGTCGTTCTGACCAATGGTCGCCCACTGGTCATTGACTGGATGGCGGAACACGTTCCGGCTATTGTTGAGGCCTGGCATCTTGGGTCCGAAGCCGGAAACGCCATTGCTGATGTATTGTTCGGTGATTACAATCCTTCCGGAAAATTGCCGGTTTCATTCCCGCGCGCCGTTGGACAATTACCTATTTATTATAATCACAAAAGTACAGGCCGTCCGGATCCGACAGGAACTGTCTTCTGGTCACATTATACCGATCAAAAGAAAACTCCGCTGTTTCCGTTTGGTTACGGTTTGAGTTACACTACATTTAAGTATTCGCCGGTTGAGCTCAGCTCGCACGAAGTGAGCATGAACGGAAAACTGGATGTTTCGGTGAATGTGCAGAATACCGGAAAAGTAGCCGGTGAAGAAGTTGTACAATTGTATATCCGCGACCTGGTGGGTAGTGTATCGCGTCCGGTAAAGGAATTGAAGGGATTCCAAAAGATTGCTCTGAAACCGGGTGAGTCGCAGAAAGTGACTTTCACGTTAACGTCAGATGATTTGGCCTTTTATGGTGCCGATTTGAAGAAGAAAGCAGAACCGGGAGAATTCAAAGTATTTGTTGGAACCAACTCCGATGATGTACAGGAAAACTCCTTTGTTTTAAAATAGACTGAATTTAACAAGGCCTAAACCCCGCAGAGTGATCTGCGGGGTTTTTTCGTTTATGCCGGAAAAATTCTTTTAAGCATTTTTGGGTTTTGATTGTTAACCCTGAAGGTTTGTCAATACAAAATTCAGATTTTATAACAAAATGTTCGAAAATATTAATTTATTAACATATTTTGAAAACTCAATAGCAAACTATAATTTAGTCCGAATTTAATAATCAAAAGTTCTTATGATCCGAAAAATTTTGGTTGCGAACCGTGGTGAAATTGCGGTGCGGGTGATGCGTTCCTGTCGCGAGATGGGAATTCAGAGTGTGGCAGTATTTTCAGAGGCCGACCGCAGTGCCATGCATGTTCGTTATGCCGACGAGGCCTGTTTTATCGGACCGTCTCCATCGTCTGAGAGTTATTTGAACATCGACAAGATTATGGATGCGGCAGTGAAATCAGGAGCCGACGCAATTCATCCGGGTTACGGATTTCTTTCCGAGAATGCGGAGTTTGCACGTCGGGTAGCAGAAGCCGGACTGATTTTTATTGGTCCTTCTCCGGACGCCATTTTGGCAATGGGCGATAAGCTGACTGCACGGAAAATCATGATGGACGCGGGCGTTTCGGTTGTTCCCGGAACCCGTGATCTTATTGAAGACGAAGACAAATTAAAAGAGACAGCAGATTCGATTGGATATCCAATCATGATCAAAGCATCGGCTGGCGGTGGTGGTAAAGGTATGCGCCTCGTAAGGGAGGAAAGTGAACTGGTAAGTTCCTACCGGCGGGCCCGTTCCGAAGCCGGCAGCGCCTTTGGCAACGACGTGGTGTATATGGAAAAATACATCGAGTCGCCTCACCATATCGAGTTCCAGGTGATGGCAGATGAACACGGCAATACCGTTCATCTTTTCGAGCGCGAATGTTCCGTACAGCGCCGTCACCAGAAAGTAATTGAAGAAACACCGTCGCCATTGATGACACCTGAATTGCGTGCCAAAATGGGCGAACAGGCTGTTGCTGCAGCCCAGTCGGTGAATTACGTAGGAGCCGGTACGGTAGAGTTTTTGGTCGATAACGACCATAATTTCTACTTCCTGGAAATGAATACCCGTTTGCAGGTAGAACATCCCATTACCGAAAGGGTAACCGGTGTTGACCTGGTGAAAGCGCAGATTATGGTCGCCAATGGCGAAGAGCTGCCTTTCAAACAGGAAGAACTTACCCAAACCGGACATGCCATCGAATGCAGGATTTACGCTGAAGATCCGAAGAACAACTTCATGCCGAGTCCGGGTCTGATTAAGCACATCACTGAACCACTTGGATTGGGCGTACGTACCGATGGTTATGTGTACGAAGGTTATGAAATCCCGATTTATTACGATCCGATGATCTCCAAGCTGATCGTGTGGGCACAAACCCGCGGTGAAGCTATCGAACGGATGAAACGGGCGTTGTATGAATACAAGATCAGCGGTGTGAAAAACACCATTCCATTCCTGAAAAGAATTATGGAAGCGGAAGATTTTGCGTCCGGCAATTACGACACTCATTTCATCGAGAAGAATCCGGAGGTAATGGAAATTCCATCCGATTGTAACCAAGAGTGTGAGGATATGGCACTGTTTATTGCCTATCTCGACTACACCGAGAAGATGAAGAAACTGGTTTCGGAACCGACCGAAAACGGTAAAAGTGAATCATCTCCCTGGAAAGAATTTGCACGACGTAAAAGTGTACTCCGACTTTAATCAACCATTGAATTATGCAGAACGAAGTAAGAATCAATTCGCGTACAGCGAACGTAGAGCTGCTGGGTAAGGAAGGATCAAAATACCGGGCACTTATCGACGGCCGCGAATATGAATTCGACGTGGTTCGTGTTGAGCCGGGGATTTATTCCGTGCTTTACAACGGCAAGTCGACCAACATGGAAATGATTGAGGTAGGCAAAGCCAACCACTATAGCGTTAAAACCCTCACCAATCAATACGAGGTAGAGGTGATTGATGCGCTTACCCGTTACAGAAACAATACGAAAGGCGATCTGGCATCAGCCGGTAATGTGATTACCACACCTATGCCGGGTAAAGTGGTTCGTATTCCTGTAAAAGAAGGGGAAGAAGTGGAGGCTGGCCAAACGGTCATCACCATATCGGCCATGAAAATGGAAAGCGAATACAAAAGTGCTTTCCACGGGACCGTGAAAAAGATTTTGGTAAACGAAGGAGATACCATCGAGGGACATCAACCATTGATTGAGTTGGAATCCCTTGAAGATTGACCTTTAAATTGAGATTTCATGCAGAAACTTGAAGATAAGTACCGGATTTTTGAAGATAAAAACAAAGCGGCCGAAGCCGGTGGTGGCGAGGCTCGAATTGCCAAACAGCACGATGGTGGTAAACTGACCGCCCGTGAACGTATTGATGTTTTTCTCGACAAAGGAACATTTGTCGAACTGGATAAAATAGTCACACACAGCTGCACCAATTTTGGGATGGATGAGAATAAAATCCCGGGTGATGGTGTAGTGTCTGGTTACGGAAAAGTAGACGGACGCCTGGTGTATGTATTTGCACAGGACTTCACCGTTTTCGGTGGTTCGCTGAGCCGTACCAATGCTGATAAAATTGTGAAGGTGACGCAGCTGGCGCTGAAAATGGGAGCTCCTATCATCGGGTTGAATGACTCGGGTGGTGCCCGTATTCAGGAAGGTGTGCGAAGCCTGGCTGGTTATGCTGATATCTTCTGGCTGAACGTAAAAGCTTCGGGTGTTGTACCACAGATTTCATCCATCATGGGACCATGCGCCGGAGGTGCTGTTTATTCGCCGGCACTCACCGATTTTATCTTCATGGTAAAGGATACCAGTTACATGTTCGTAACCGGCCCGGAAGTGGTAAAAACAGTGACTCACGAAGAGGTAACCAAAGAGCAGCTCGGTGGTGCCATGACGCACAACGCGAAAAGTGGTGTGGCTCATTTCCTCGGACAGGATGACGAGCAAACTCTGATGATGATTCGGGAATTGCTGAGTTATCTGCCGTCGAATAACATGGAAGATCCGCCTGTCATCCCTTGTACCGACGATGTAGAGCGGGAGGATGAGCAATTGCAAACCATTGTTCCGCCGGATCCGAACAAGCCGTACGATATGCACACCATCATTCGTTCGGTTGTCGACGATAACCACTTCTTTGAAGTGATGCCGCATTTTGCGCAGAACATTACAGTTGGATTTGCCCGTATGGGTGGACGTACTGTAGGTGTTGTGGCTAATCAGCCCGATCACCTGGCGGGAGTGCTCGACATCGATTCGTCGGTAAAAGGAGCCCGTTTTGTTCGCTTCTGTGACTCGTTCAATATTCCATTGGTTACTTTCGTGGATGTACCGGGATTCCTTCCGGGAACTACCCAGGAGTTTGGCGGTATCATTCGTCACGGAGCCAAGTTGCTGTATGCTTATGCTGAGGCTACTGTTCCGAAGATTACGGTAATTACCCGGAAAGCTTATGGAGGTGCTTACGACGTGATGGCCAGCAAGCATTTGGCTGCTGACATGAACCTGGCATGGCCTACTGCCGAGATTGCGGTAATGGGACCGGAAGGTGCCGTGAATATCATTTTCCGGAATGATAAGGATGCAGAGTCGAAAGCCAAGCGCGTAGATGACTACCGTGACAATTTCGCTAATCCGTATCGTGCAGCCGAGCTCGGTTACATCGATGAGATCATCATGCCGAAAGACACCCGCAAGAAGGTGATTATGGCATTGGAGATGACCAAAAACAAGAGCGAAACCAATCCGCCCAAAAAGCACGGAAACATTCCGTTATAGATAGTGAAGTTAATTGACAAGAAAAGGCAGCCGGGTGAATTCCGGGCTGCCTTTTTCTTTTAAGTATTGGGTATTTGATAGACATCGTGATTTACGAGCCTTCCATTGTTTTGCTGATGTTGGAGGCCAGCTGCTTAAGCGAATAAAATCGTATGCTGTAATCGCGAATGG
This sequence comes from Prolixibacter sp. DSM 2831, assembly GCF_056493735.1. NCBI lineage: Bacteria > Pseudomonadati > Bacteroidota > Bacteroidia > Marinilabiliales > Prolixibacteraceae > Prolixibacter > Prolixibacter sp. DSM 2831. The sequence goes on along the minus strand of NZ_CM151379.1, from coordinate 4,481,536 downwards.
TAGCCAGCATGTGTGATTTAACAAACATGATTTTGGCCAAATCTCTCGAGTCTTTCTGTGCTTTTTCTACCCGTTTTTTTTGCCGTTTGACGTAAAGTTGCAAGCCGTATTGAAGGTGTTCGCGGTCGGTTCGCGAAAGTTCGTCGATCAGGGCCGAAGCAGAATCAAGCGCCATGGACGCTCCGACACCAGCTGTGGGTAGAAATCCGGCAGCAGCATCACCCAGTAAAATGATATTGCCTTTGTTCCAGCTCTCCGTTCGCACGTCATGAAATTTCCATAGGAATGGTCTCTCGGTGTCGAGAAGTGCATCAAATGCTCCCCGTAACAATTCTTCGTCCTCGTGAACATGCTTCCTAATCTCTTCGGCAAAACCTTTCATTCCCTTTTCATCAATCAGGTCATCGGGTCCGCCGAGAAAAACACCTATTTTATTTTTTACCGGGTATAGACCCATAAACGAAGAAGCGCCCCAGTATTCCTTGTAAGCATTCATATGTTTGTTTTCCAGCCAGGCAACCCAACCGCCCCAACCGGTTTCGTAAAAGGAATACTCATCTGGTTTCCACAATTGCTTTCTCGTAGATGAATGGATGCCATCGGCAGCAATGACAATATCAAACTCCCGGGATGTTCCGTCAGAAAAGGTTACCTCCACTTTATCCGCTTTTACCCGAAAGGCCTCTGCCGTTGTTCCAAAGCGTAATTCAGTCGAGCGGAGTTTTTCCCGGAGAACCCGGATCAGTTCTTTCCTTTCGATTCCGCGGTACGAACCAAACTTTTCGTTTATGAAATCCAACGGATATGCCTTATTCAGCCGGCCATCTTCTTTGTGTATTTCATATGTTTTCATTTCGATGCTTCGGTCAAAATAAGCTTTGTCGGCATCCAGCTCCGATAAAACCCGTCCTCCGAGAGGCAGTAGTCCGAGCATGTATCCCGAATTATTGAACTTTTTTTCCGTGTCCTTCTCGATGACGAGAGGAGTGGCTCCCTGTTTTTCCAATAATCCCGCACAGGCGAGTCCTGCTACTCCTGCTCCAATAATCAAAATGTCAATTTTTTGCATTTTATTCGCCTTTTATCGTTTGTAGATTAATTGTTTAACTGATCCAACGATAGCCAACCCTGAAGGTTTCGTTCCCAAATTTTTCGTCGGATTTTTAAAATTCATGGGCTTTTCAAGACTGGCCTGGCAGCGACAAATAACGCCTGACTACTACCGTCAGGCGTTAATGTTTCAGCTACTCTCTATATTCGAACACGCCAATTTTACTCTCACGCTCTCTTGGGCGAAATTAAAACGACCATTTAAGGTCGAAAAACAACATCTGACCAATATCTCCGAACTCCGTAAGGCTGTCACCCCAAAACAATTGTCCAACAGCTGACAATGCCAGGTTTTCAGTAAGACTAAAAGTCGCTGTTGGGCCAACATAAACAGACTTGTCGTATGGATTGTAAATGGAAGCTAGGTCAATTTTGATGAGCGGTGTTATGGGGTAGGACAGTTCGCCAAACAGGTCGAAACGGGAACGAGTCAAAGTTTTGGCATTTACATTATTCATCAGCAGGTTGGAAAAAGATCCTGACAGACTACCGTTTTGGGCATAAGCTGGTCCGGTTGCACCTGCACTATTGTAAATGCCTGACAACTGAGCAAACAAATTGTTTTTGAAGGTGTAGTTCATGTCAACCGAGGCTACCCATACATTGCTGGTGTCGGCAAACTGTTGCTGGTTTCTGAACCACGATACTTCCCCGGTGAATCCTGCACCGGCAATAGAGCCTGCCCAACCCATTCCGGCAGTAACATCATCTTCCATTACGCCTCCAAATGCCTGGAAATCATAGTTCCATTTGGTGAGACGATACATGGCAGCTATTGTTTTTTTCTGTTCTCTCCTTAACACGCCGTTACTATCAGGAAGTTCTGTATAGCCTAATTTCGCTGCCAACTGAACCGATGAAAAGTTACCGGTATACCACTGCACCAATGCGGCATCACTCCCGGGTTTTTCCACGTAGTTGAATTCGAAATAATTATAAGCATTGAAAATATCATTGGGGTTCCAAACCATGTTCTTACTCCAGTTGATTCGTTGACGTCCTAACGTTATTTCCAGTTTATTGAGTGACAGTTTTGCGTTGGCCCGGTCGAAATTGGTATAAAAGAGATACGAAGGGTTGTCGGAATACCTCATTGTCAGATCGAGATAACCGTTGTCAGCCATTGCCATCTTATTATAGTTGAAGCCGGCCTGCTCGAATAATTTGTTGTAGGTGGCTATGGTTGGACCAAATATGAAATTGTTCCGCATGCTCACGTTAATCTTCAGATTGTTGAGCAGTGAATACTGAAAATTAAAGCGGTTATAAATCCCCGATTGACTTTGCCAGTTGTCGATTCCCAACGTGCTGTAAATAGCGCCCTGAGGTATCCAGGTGTTATTAAGGTATTCGGTATATCCGGTAACCAGCAGATGGTTATTCTTTGCAAATGTACGATGATGACTTACAAAGAGGAACAGTATGGCAACGCTACTTCTGAATAACCATTTCGAAATAAACAGGTGTAGGTTTTTGTTCCACATGGAAGTATGGTTTTTGCTAATAAAGTTCATAGCTGCAGTAATTCTGTAAAATGAATTGAAAAGCAGAGGTCACCACAAAACCACAGGTTAAATTGGAAACTCCTTTTTATTATAGCTCTGTTTTGAGGATAACCTCCGCATGTTGGCCTTACCTGTCAAATTGCTCGTCTTTCAGGATTTTTCCATCTTCAATGGTTAAAATTCGTCGCGCTTTATCCATCACACGTTGGTCGTGTGTGGCGAAGATGAAGGTGGTGTTATACTTTTTATTCATTTGTGCCATCAATTCGAGTAATTCGCTCGTGGAGACGGAATCCAGGTTGGCCGTAGGTTCGTCGGCAATGATATACTTAGGGCGCGAAGCCAATGCGCGGGCAACTGCTACCCTTTGTTGCTGACCGCCCGACAGCTGGCTGGGTTTTTGGTCCATTTTGTCATCGATTCCCACCGCTCCAAGCAACTCTTTGACTCTTTTCTGACGTTCTTTTTTGGGAACTTTTTGCAGAAACATGATGAACTCTGTGTTCTCTTTTACCGTTAGCACCGGTATCAGGTTGTAGGCCTGAAATACAAATCCAATGTTGTTCAGTCTGAAATCAATCAGCTGAGAGGAGCTGAGCCCCCTCAAATTCGTATTCTCAATAAAGATATCACCCTGGGTGGGGAGATCGAGTCCGCTTAGCATGTTAAGCAGGGTGGTTTTCCCGGAACCGGAAGGTCCAACAATGGCCGTAAATTCTCCCTCTTCAATTTTCAGGTTAATTCCGTTAACAGCTTTTACAGGGACTTTAGTTGTATTGTAGGTTTTATATACCTCTTTTGTTTCTATGATACTCATTTTATCAATATTTTGAATGTTTAATCTTCTTCCCGAATGGCAGTAGCCGGTTGCAGTTTGAGAGCTCTCATCATAGCCGGAATACTGGCTAGAATAGCAAGCAGGACGACAACTATAACGGTCGTAAAGTAGAATTCGCGATTTACCTGGAAGTAGACAGTTGAGCTATATCCAATCGAATTAAGTCCTTTGGCAAAGGAGGAAAGATCCAAACCATGAATTGACAGGTAGTCAACCAGTAAAATACTGATGACAAGTCCAATGACTGCGCCAATAATTGAAAGGAACAGCGTTTCCAGCATAACCATCCGGACTATTTTCCGTTTGTTCATGCCCAGTGCGATGAGCATTCCGATTTCGCGGGTTCGCTCCATCATGGACATTAACATGGTATTGATAATGGCGAAGGTGAGGGCAGCCAAAACAATGATCAGAAACAGGTAGGAGAAATAGTTCATCATATCCACCATCGATTTCAGCAGTGGCTGAATCTGATCCCAACTCTGGATGATTAATTTTTGACTTTTGACCTCTGCAGAAAAAAGAGTGTTGAGCTTTTTCGTTACTGCCTTCGTATGTTGGCTACTGTTCAGCAGAATGGCTATTTCGTCCCCTGCCTTGGTGGGATAGCCGATTAAGTTGGCTAAGTCTTTCCGGGTAACAAAAACATTGCTTTTATCGAAGTCGGTGTTGGACGTTTTGTATATCCCAACCACCAGAAAAGCCCCATTGGTAATGGTTCCGGTAGAATCGGTCATAGTGACAATGATTTTATCGGAGACGCCAATGTTGAGTTTTTTCGCCAGTTTCTGACCAATAATGGCCGGAATTTTCTGTTTATTGCTGAGATAAGTCCCTTCAACAATGTGATCATGCAAATCACTGACGCGATATTCGTCATCGGGAACAACACCGTTGATGCTGATACCGGCACCGGCATTAGCCGAGGAAGCCATGGCTGCCCCTTTTAAGCGGACACTGACGGCTTTGACATTCGCGATTTTCCTGATTTCATCCGCTTTTTTTTCCGCATGGGGAATGAGATATTTGGTTTCCTGGTTAAGAAGAAATCCCGGATTGTGTAGTTGGATATCGGAAACTTCGTTGGCGATGGCTGCATCGACCCGCTGATTGGTCAGACCGGTCATGTAACCGTCCATTTCCACAGCGCCAATAATGCCAATGGTGAGGGCAGCCATAATAATGCTGCTTCTCAATTTGTTTCTCCAAAGATTTCTCCAAGCGATTGCTCGTAACATAGTTCTTTTACAGTTTAATGCCGGGAGGCGTTTAGTATATTAAATCGGGAAATGAAAACGACCGGGTAAAGTACCGATACCAAAGACAGTATAAAGATGATAGCGGTTTGGCTGACAAAAATATGCGGCTTAACCGAGAAGGGCAGAACCGGTTTAATGTTGAACTGCAAATAAAGATCAGCCATGCTCCCGGAAAGTGGAATCGGATTTTGATGGTAGTAATACAGCACAGGGCTGATAATCAGAAGTCCTATTAGGACGCCAATGAACGATATAATAACGGTTTCGATGATACTGACCAGTACGAGTTGCCAGCGTTGCATACCTACGGAAATCATCACCGAATATTGTTTGCTCCTTTCCATGGTCATCATCAGAATCGTGCTGAATATGCTGAAAGCAACTACGATATAAAGGATAAACAGCATCAGCTCTCCTGAAACATTATCAACCTCGATTGCTTGCAAAATATCCGATAGCATTACTTTCCAGCTCGTCGCTTCATAGTGCTTTCCAAGTTTGGTCAACAGGCTCTTTTTAACCTGCGGAAGATGGTCCGGCTCATTCAGAAAGACAGAAATCCCTGTTAAAAGCCCTTCCTGGTAAGGATAAACAAAAGCCTGTGCATCCTTCAGGTTCACATACACCAATTGGCTGTTCATCTGCAACGAGGGAAGGTGAAAGATTCCGGAAATCGGGTAGATGCCATAAGCAGTAACTCCTCTGAATCCTTGCCCGATGAGTACCAGGCTATCGCCCACATCCATTTTGAGGTATTGAGCCAGTTTATCTCCAATGATGACCGAGTGTTCTGACTTCGACAGGTAATTTCCCTTTACAATTTTTCCTGACAGGTTCGTCTGGCTGTTCTCTTTGTCAGGCTCAATGCCATCGACCAAAACCCCTTTCGTTAGATTTCCGTATGATGCCAATGAAAATGTTTGTAAAAACGGAAGCGTTTTGGATATTCCGGGAGTGCTTTTCAGGGCAGCATCAATGCTGTCTTTGTCAAAAAAAGCCCGGTCAATGCTTTGTTCTTCCCAGTAGCCTTTGCTGTGTATTTGCAAATATCCCACTTGATTGACTCCGGCTTTTATCATTTGATCGTAAGAGCCCAATTGCATGGAACGCATGAACAAAGCCAATACCAGCGCCAATACCACCGATGCGACTGTTAGCAAAGTACGCCGCCGGTTTCTCCAAAGGTTCCGCCAGGCTATTTTAATCAGTGTCTTCATGTTATTGGTGATTTACAGATTTCGGGGCTGAATATTCTTGATGTGCTGAATAGAAAAGAAGTTCTGATTGATATCCTTTAAGTCAAATTCCTGATGCGAAATATCGATCACGGTTTTATGCCCGTGTTTTATATTGGAAACCATTTCGAGATGCGACGGCAGCAAGCGTCCACCCATCATTTTAAGATTGGAAGCCGTTTCTGTTTTTACCAGGTTACCTTTCGTATTATAAAATTCTTCTTTCAGCGTATTCAGGTTCTTTTTAGAAATCCAGATCTTTATGGCACCCCAAACAACCGGGGCTTCCGGAAGCGGTTTCAAATCGATGACGTAGCAATCGTAACCATCGATTTTTTCGCTGCCGTTAAACTGGTGTGTATAATCAGTGATAACCGATTTCATTTTCATCAGGTCGTTATTGGTGAAATCGGATCCCATCCACGCCTGCATCATCATGGAAGGCGGTATTTTAACAATGCGATTGATCGCCGGAATAAAATTCCACATGTCTTTTTTGTATTTCAGGAATACTTCCCCTCGGTCATGCGCAGGAGCTGTGATGTAGGTGATGTAGTAATCGTCGCCCAGCGACCAGTTTTGCATTTCGATGGAACGTTTCCATGATGGACGGACAACGGTCATTTTCATGATACCGAAGCTGCTTTTCCCAAGGAAAAGGTTAAATGATTTGGTGACAATCTTTTTGGCGGCTGGATCATCCTTGGTTGGCTGATTCTGAGCATGAGCCGGTCGGGCGATGAACAATGTCATCAGGAGCAAAACTCCGACAGAATAAATACGTGTTTTCATTTTCATATTTTTTGATTTCAATGGTCGGGTACCATTGGTTAAATTCTTAGAAGTAATGTTGAGGACAAAACTACCATGCAGGCATAGAGGGAGCGTCTCATGTTCCGAAATCGGGACATGAGCTGAAATGAGACTTGCGGAAAGGGGTTGATAAAGAGATAAAAAGGAAATGAAGTCTCAATTTATTGAGACACGATTTGAGCTTCGGCTTGTTTACGGGCGGCTCCAGGCGTAAGACCTGTATGCTCCTTGAAAACCCGGTTGAAAGATGACTTGGAATTGAATCCGCATTCCAGTCCGAGTCCGAGCAGTGAGTAGTGATGATATTTCGGATCGGCCGCCAGTTGTTTGAAATATTCGATGCGGTACTGGTTCACATACTCGAAGAAATTCATTCCGAAGTGGCGGTTGATGACACGCGACAACTGGTGAGGCGGCATATCCATCATCCGCGAAAGATCGTTGATGGTGAGCGAACTTTCCAGGAAAGGTTTTTCTTCATCCATTAACGCACTGAGTCTGCCGGCATCCTCTTCGTTGACAACAACCGATACTTCTGATTTGTGGTGGATTTCCTCTGATTGTACATGCTTTTCATGATCTTCCCGGGCGATGGTCAGCGGTTCGAATCGGAAAATCTCGCCTTGCCGGTAACCGAAGTAACCCAGAATGAAAATGAAGAAGGTGAGCATGATGTAAAAGGAAAAGTCTGTCCATGCCAACGGAATACTAATAACGCTGAAAAGAATGGCCAGTCCCATATCGAAGAAAAAGAAAAAGGAAAAAGTAACAGCTAACCGGCGCAGCCAAAGGAGATCAACATTATCCCGGTACGAATAAACCTGAAGAATTTGCTGCTTGTGCTTTTTCAATGCCTTGAAAGTGGCGACGATAAACCAGACAAAGCAAACCAGCGAAACCGCCGCTGATGGTAACATATTTAACGGAATACTTTCGCCGCTGCTGAGGAAATGATATTTCACCTCCATTGGCATTGCGAAGTAGGGATACATCATGATGCCAACCAGTATTGCCGGGGTAAAACTCAGGAGAATGGATTTGAGTTTCCTTTTTTCGTTAGTCAGCGTCAATACATAGTTATACAGGAAAATGGGATGAAGTGTCAACAGGGTCGATTCATATCCCACCATATACACATACACGCGGATGTTCGTCATGTAAATAAACGGAATCATCAACTGTGCTGAGAGAAATATGAGCCACGTGCCCAAAATTGCATCGGAGCGTTTCCGGTTGCTCCGGGAAAAAATCAGAAACGCAAAGAAAAGTGCATTGACGGTTCCCAGTAAATAGAAAAACCGGAAGATGGAATAAAAAGGCATATGGTCTTTTTTCGGCAGAAATGAAACTTACTAATGCGAATATACACATCCTGACGTAAAACAACCGGCTCATTCGGAAAATGATTCCGATGAGGCCGGCCGTTTCGTGTGGATATTAACCTGTAAGTTTTGTCGTCATCAAGGTATTGAAAAAGAATTCCCGTTACTCTTTGGGGGCATCCTCTTTCGGCGCACAGAATGTTTTGATGCCGAAAGGTGCATACAGCGGGCAGAAACTGACCAGGCTGGTGAGCACAAAAATGGCCGCCAGGATGAGCAGAATAATGCCAATGGTTCCGGTAATAATACCCGCATAATAAAGGGCAACAAATACAATGGCAAGAAGGACGCGGATGATCCGGTCAGTGTTTCCCATGTTCTTTTTCATAATGAAAGTTTTTTAATTAAGGTTTAAACCTTCCCGAATAATTCTTCCGGGTGTATAAACAAATAAAGCAAAAAATCGTTCGCGCATTACTGTTCGCCCGCCTGTTGTTCAGTAGCTTTCTGAGGAACCACGTACAACTTCGAGGTATCGAAGCCTAGCTTCTGCGCTTTTTGCAATAGTTTATCGTATATGTTCTTATCCAGTTGAGGTGTGCGGGATAAGACCCACAAATACTTATCGGAACTGGCAACTAGCGCATATTGGTAATGTTCTTTGTCCAACGCCACAATCACGTAATCGGCGTAGAAGGGACCGAAAAATGATACACGCAGATACCCTTCGCCGGGGTTTCCGGCCAGTTTAGCTTTCCCGATGGCCATTTTGTGTTTCCCGTCCGGTTTGTCACCTTCGTTCTGCACCCGCACCTTGCCGTCTTCCCGCAAGGAATAGGTAGCGGTTACATTCACCAGGTCTTTCTCGAAACGGTTGGGTAGTCGGGCAATTTCGTACCACTTGCCCAGGTATTTTTGAAGTTCAAATCCGGAGACCGGTGCATAAGGTGGTTCCTTTTTCCCGGTACAACCGGAAAGAAAAAACAGTCCGGCGACAGCCGAAAGTCCGGTAATGGCAATCCATTTACGCATAGCTAAAAAAAGATTGGTTTTAACTATAAAAGGAATGGGAGAGGAGAAAAGTTTAGTCGTGTTTAGTTATAAAGCGTTAACGAAAATACAAGTCTCTGAAAAACCGTCGCCGACCATAGAACGGAACGAAAAGCCGCAGGAGTTCCAGACCGATGTATCCACGGGCTTTCAATCGGAAATAGTCGGTTACACCTCTGTACACGGTGGAGTAAAGCATTAGCGTTACCACGAACGCGAGACTGTATTCGTTTTCAATCATCCAAAACATCAAAGCAAAGGGGGAAAGGATGAACAGATAATAAATCAGTAGATTTTTCATGGGTTAGTTTGTTAGGTAAAAGGTTAGGATATAAGTGCTGATCTATTAATGGATTAAGAAAGAAAATTACTTTCTGATTTTCAAAAGTTTTTGACGAACATACGGATCTGGTATGTGAACGGTCAATTTTGTAAGGTGAACAAAAATTATGTTTTCTAAAAAGAGTGTCAACGGTTTGATAATTAGTCTTCGTTTTCTAAACCTATTACCATTCTCAAATCCGGTATCAAGGTATTTTTCATTACTCATTTTTCATTACTCATTGCTGAATGAATTTCCCTCACAATCCAACGGAAACCAGCGACGTTTTTTCTATTTTTGTACCCTTTAAAATCATATTCAGGGAATTCGCCCTGCGAACATCTTCCGGCGAAAGCTGGTTGACTATTAACGAGACATTAAAAAAGAAAAGATATACCATGGAAATCCCAAGCAAGTACAATCCTGTAGAAGTTGAAGACAAGTGGTACCAGTACTGGATGGAACAAGGTTTTTTCCATTCGGAGCCCGATGAGCGGGAGCCTTACACCATCGTCATCCCGCCGCCCAACGTGACGGGCGTGTTGCACATGGGCCACATGCTGAACAATACCATTCAGGATATTTTGGTACGCCGTGCCCGGATGCAGGGCTACAACGCTTGCTGGGTGCCGGGAACCGACCATGCTTCCATTGCTACCGAAGCGAAAGTGGTGGCTAAACTGCGTGAAGAAGGGATCAAAAAAGATGACCTCACTCGCGAAGGCTTCCTGGAACATGCCTGGGAATGGACGCACAAGCATGGCGGCATCATCCTGGAGCAGTTGAAAAAACTGGGGGCTTCCTGCGACTGGGAGCGTACAGCGTTCACCATGGATGAAAAACGTTCGGAGTCGGTTATCAAGGTATTTGTCGACCTGTACAACAAAGGGTATATCTACCGTGGGGTTCGGATGGTCAACTGGGACCCGGCTGCCAAAACCGCTCTTTCCGACGAAGAGGTGATTCACAAGGAGGAGCAATCGAAACTTTACTACGTTCGGTATGCAATTGAAGATACCCCCGGTGAGTTCGTTACCGTAGCAACCACCCGTCCGGAAACCATTCTGGGCGATACGGCGGTTTGTGTGAACCCGAACGATGAGCGCTTCCAGGACCTGGCCGGCAAGCGTGTGTTGGTCCCGCTGGTGAACCGCAGTGTCCCGATTATTCAGGACGAATATGTGGATATGGAATTCGGTACCGGCTGTTTGAAGATTACCCCGGCACACGATGTGAATGACTACGAAATCGGGTTGCGCCACAACCTCGAGGTGATTGATACCTTCAATGATGATGGTACGCTGAGCAAAGAAGCCGGCTTCCTGGTAGGAGTTGACCGCTTTGAAGCACGGAAGCAGATTATTCCGTTGCTGAAAGAGGCTGGCAACCTGGTAAAGGTCGAAGATTACACCAACAAGGTAGGTTATTCCGAGCGTACCGACGTGGTGATTGAACCGAAGCTCTCGGCACAGTGGTTCCTGAAAATGGAAGAGCTGGCCAAACCGGCGTTGGAAGCAGTAGAGAACGGAGACGTTCAGTTTTTCCCCGGCAAATTCGTCAACCTGTACCGCCACTGGATGGGCAACATCAAGGATTGGTGTATCTCACGTCAGCTGTGGTGGGGACATCGCATCCCGGTTTACTACCTGGCCGATGGAAGCTTTGTGGTAGCCGAAACGGCCGAAGAGGCATTGAAAATGGCCAAAGAGACGACGGGGCGCGATCACCTCACCATGGACGATTTGCATCAGGATGAGGATGTGCTCGACACCTGGGCTTCGTCATGGCTGTGGCCGATATCCGTGTTTGATGGTATCAGCGACCCGGATAACAAAGAGATTAACTACTATTATCCGACGAACGATTTGGTGACTGCCCCGGAGATTATCTTCTTTTGGGTAGCGCGGATGATCATCGCCGGATATGAATATCGCGGGACATTCCCGTTCAAAAATGTGTATTTCACCGGTATCGTACGCGACAAGCTGCGTCGCAAGATGTCGAAGTCACTGGGGAACTCGCCCGACCCGCTGGACCTGATCGCCAAGTACGGCGCCGACGGTGTTCGCGTGGGTATGTTGCTCTGTTCTCCGGCCGGAAACGATATCCTTTTCGAGGAATCGCTGACCGAGCAGGGAAGGAACTTCAGTTCGAAAATATGGAACTCTTTCCGCCTGGTACATGGTTGGGAAGTAGATGCGTCATTGCCGCAACCGGAGCATGCACGTCTGGGCCTTGACTGGTTCAACGCCCGCTTGAATGAAGTGATTGCTACCATGGACGACCACTTTGCGAAGTATCGTCTGAGCGATGCGTTGATGACCATCTATACCGCTATGCGCGACGACTTCTCGGGTTGGTTGCTCGAAATCGTGAAGCCGGCATACCAGCAACCCATCGACAAGCAGACCTACGATGAGTTGGTAGCGTTGTTCGACAAGATGCTGCGTCTGCTGCACCCGTTCATGCCGTTCATATCGGAAGAGATTTGGCAGTTGCTGGGTGAGCGTAAAGAAGGCGAGTCCATCATGATGGCAGAATGGCCCACCGTAGCTGAAGCCGATGCTTCGTTGGTGGAACAATTCGTGAACGTGGAAGATGCCATTACCGGTCTCCGCAATGTTCGTAAGGAGAAGAATATCGCCAACAAGGAAACGCTGCATGTAGCGGTGTTGCCGGGCGAAAAAGGATATTCACCGGTGTTCGATGCGGTACTCCGGAAGATGGGAAACCTCCATCAGCTGGATGTGGTGAACGAAAAAGTAGATGGTGCGCTGTCATTCCGTGTAAAATCGACTGAATACTACATTCCGCTGGGCGACCTGGTGAATGTAGAAGAGGAGATAGCCAAGATTGAAGAAGAATTGAAATATACCCGCGGATTCCTCACTTCGGTGATGAAGAAGCTGGGCAACGAGCGCTTTGTAAGTGGTGCCCCCGAACAGGTGGTAGCCACCGAGCGCAAAAAGCAGGCCGATGCCGAGGAGAAAATCAAACTCCTGGAAGAGCGCCTCGCTTCGTTGAAATAAAGAGTTTATTTACCTCGTCCAAAGGTAACTTTCCAAAAACCTGACGGGTCTTCGTGGCTTGTCAGGTTTTTTTGTTGATACACCTCGATTTCTTATAAACTCTGTTGTTTATGAAAATGAATGTTATTCGCTTTCAGTCTTACACCCCTACTCCGAAGTATCGGAGCCCTAAAGGGGACTTAACTCTTCGATGAAGGTTGTTTCTTCACGTCATCATTATTCGTTTTTCTGGCAATTTCAACGCTCCACAGCTAAAGCTTTCACTGCCCTCAAAGCCCCTTCAGGGGTTTGGGGTGAATTAGTGAAGCTCTTTTTGCCTGTCTATACAAATCTTCTCAAGATTCATGAGTACCTGGTCCAGACTATTCAGCACTTCCTGGTTGGTAAAGCGTACTACTTTGAGTCCCCATCTTTCCAATTCTGCTTCTCTTCCGATATCATATGATTGACTCGTTTGAGACATATGAATTCCTCCATCGATTTCAACAATCAGTTTCAGTGGATGACAATAAAAATCGGCAATAAATATATCGATAGGATGTTGCGGCCTGAATCGAAGGTTGAGCAATTTTTTCTCTTTGAGACACTCCCATAGTTTTAATTCTGCCTCGGTCATATTCTCTCGTAACCGTTTCGCCCTTTCAAATATGATAGGGGGAGCATTATAAAACAAGGAGACTTTGCTGCTGATACCCATTACGAAATGATTTAGTTAATTGGCTGGTCTTTAAGGATAAATTCCCTGAAAGAGACTTGTCACCCCAATTAAGGTAATAGCAAATTAGCAACTTTTGGTATTTGTGTCAACCAACCCATGAAAAGTACTGCTTCAACATCTACTCACTGTACTGAAAGGCCTGTCAGAGATCTGGGGTAAAATTGCGGTCCGGACTATTACCCCTAAATCCCCTGAAGGGGACTTAACCACTTCGATTTTGGGCACAGTAGGGCAGATAGGTCTGGTGTACCTATTAACCGTTCAATAAAGACACTGTCTCAACAATCACTCACTGCCCTCAAAGCCCCTTCAGGGGTTTGGGGTGAATTAGTGAAACTCTTTTGCCTTTTTAGCTTGTGGCCCTAATTCATCATTTAATCCCGAGGATTCGGGACAACATTTTTAAAGATATACCTCCGGCTCCTTTCTTTCCGAATAGTTATCCACCAACCACTGACTCTTCTCTTTGATAAACTCCGAATCATTTACGCGGGCATCGGTGGGGCACTCCTTGATGCAGGCGCAGCATAGGATACACGCGTTGGCATCCGTTTCCGGGAGGTCGTTGAGGGTGACGGCGCCGGTGGAGCAGACGGATACACAAATACCGCACTGGTCACATTTATCAGCAACAGTAGTAGGTGCGATGGGTGGCTTTTGTCCCAGTGGTTTGTAGGGAAAATTTCCGGGAACCGCTATCGGGAAAAGTGTTTTTGCCTCCAACAGCAGTTCGTTGATTTTCTTACCGAAGGCACCCGCTTTCTGCAAGTCGCTGGTATCTGGCCGGCCGGGTGCAATGGAATAATCGCTGGTGGTGTACGAATGCTCGCCAATGAAGGCGGCAGCAGCGATGGGGACAAAACCCTGTTCTGTCACGATGTCGCGAAGTTCGAGCAGAGCATCTTCGTAAGCGCGGTTGCCATACACAACCACTACTACGGCAGGTGTTTGATTTCCCTTAATCTGTTTCAGCCGGCGGGTGGCTTCGGCCGGCACGCGACCACCATAAACCGGCACACCGAAAAGGGTGATCTCATCGGGCGCAGCTTCCCAGGCCGGAGAGCTGAGTGTAAGGTCGATGTGTTTGACAGGATTGTTATCAAGGCCATGGGCAATTCCCTCCAGCACTTGCCGGGTGGTATGGGTTGGTGAAAAATAAACGATGTGCATTGTTTTCCTGGTTTGTTGGCACCAAAGGTAGGAAATATCAATGGTCGTTAGGACGATTGCGGTCGAAACCTCTTTCGTATTTCAATCAAAACCATCGCGCGACCGCTTTCCCTTCAATCGTTGATACCCCGGGGCGTTGCCACCGGGCTGAATTGAATTGGGCTTTCAGCCCGAAGGGTATCACAGGTATTTTCGTCCCGAAGGGACAGGTTATTTCAGCCCAACGTTAACGCCTTGGGGGCATGAATTTCAGATGGATATTTTCGCCCTGAAAGGGCTGATTATTTCACCCGACCTCAGCGAGGTCGTATATTGTTAGCATTTAGCATTGCGTTATTTATGTACGACCCCGGAGGGGGTCGAACTCCTTTTTGTGGTGACGATTTGTAACAACATGCCATCCCGCCGGGATGAGAATGATTCCTGATTCTTACACCCTTTTAGTTTGCAGTATCTTTAGCCAAATGGTTCTGTTGGGGTATACAATGTGGCCACGACATGTCGTGGCCCTACAACGTAGGATTTAATCGGCCGACGCAGCAATGTAGGGTCACGATACATCGTGACCGGTTATCACAGTAGCCCAAAACAATTCCCGCAAATCACTGTTTGTTTGGGAAAACCATATTCTTTAACCGGAAAAACATGTATCAAACGGCAAATCTGTACCTGTCACCCGACATGAAGATGGCGGAGGTTGTGCTCAACAACCCGTATCTCATGTTGTTGCTCGAGCACTTTGGCATCAGTGCGCCGTTGCAGGAGAAGACCATTCGGGAAATCTGCGACGAGCACAAGCTACATCCCGAGGTTTTCCTCACGTTTGCACATCTCTACAACGGAGTGGATTACAAACCGGCCGAGCGGTTTACCTACCGGGAAGTGAGGTCCATCATCAATTACCTGAGTAACAGTCATAGTTATTACCTGGGCGAGATTTATCCCAACATTCTGAAACTGATTCAGGAGATGTTTCAGGATAAGAGTCAGCCGGAGCAGGCCATGGTGGAGAAGTTTTTCAACAACTATTTCAACGAGGTTCGTGAACATCTCAACTACGAGAATGACACGGTTTTTCCGTACATCACCAAGTTGTACCAGAAAATTGAAGAGCGCGGGAATGTTAAGCTGCCCGAGACCTATTCGGTTGCCGATTACCAGGAACATCACGACGACATCGAGGAGAAGCTCACCGACCTGACGAATTTGTTGGTGAAATACCTCCCCAACAATGATGAGCCGCAGGTACGGCGGAAATTGCTGTTTACGCTGTTCGAGCTCGATTACGATTTGACGATTCATTCTAAAATTGAAGATCAGATACTCATCCCGCTGGTACAGCAGATGGAGAACTATTTAAGCCGCAAGACGACGTGAATACACACGCTTACATCAATATTCTGATTGTCGAACCTTCTTCGATTATTTACGAAGGGCTGAACCGAATATTATCCGGAGGAGGCCTTCGGTTACGGGTGTACCGTGCCGAAAATTTCGACGCTATCGAGCAGTGCATTCTCAGCAAGAAAATCAATGTGGCGATTGTGAACCCGTTGTATGTGCAGAATAACGAGAAAGGATTTCATTCGCTTCGCTCGGGGTATCCGGCCACCAGTTGGGTGGCGCTGGTGTACGCCTTTTTCGATCAGCGGTTGCTTTCGCTTTTCGATGGCAGTATCTCTATATCCGACTCCCCTGAATCGGTTATTCAGCTGGTCAAGCAAAACGCCAGTACCGAAAACAAGGAAACCGCTACGGAAGAGGTTCTCAGCGAACGCGAAACCGACGTATTGAAGCTGCTGGCCACCGGACTAACCAACAAGGAAATTGCCGAAAAACTCAGTATCAGCATTAACACGGTGATCACCCACCGGAAGAACATTACCCAGAAAACGGGTATCAAATCGGTATCGGGACTAACCATCTACGCCGTAGTGAAAAAACTCGTTTCACTCGACTATCTCTCCGAATAGCCTCATTACATGTAGTGACCCATTGCCGGGATATCCTAATAAGTAGGTATTCCACGGGCGACTTGTGTCCGGTATTTTTGTAGTGTTGATTTGAAATACCGGATAAAGATGAGTTTGCGATGGAGCACATTCCTGTTAACGAATTGCATTTTTTGCCTGCCGTTAACCGGAATGTCAAATGAGATAGAGCGAAAGAAGGATGAAGCGATTGAGTTAACAGCCAATTATACTGCCGATAATGTCTACAATTTTAACGGAGGAATCGAAAGTGGCTATGCGTATCTGGGAATGGCGCAGTTTTGCGTGAATTTCGATACGGAAAAAGTTGGATGGTGGGATGGCGGATCGTTTTATCTGCATGCGACCTCAACACACGGCGATTCTCCTTCGGCCGATTTAATTGGCGATGTGCAGGTCGCCTCGAATATTGAGGCCGGAAACCATACTTTCTTTCAGGAACTCTGGTTTTCTCAGAAGTTAGGGCAATTTGAAATAACTGCCGGACTGCAGGACCTGAACGTGGAGTATGCCAACACGGAATATGCCGGCGAATACCTGAACAGCTCGTTTGGGATTCCACCCACCATTTCGTGCAATCTGCCTGCTCCGATTTTCCCGCTTACATCGCTTGGAGCATCGGTCAAATGGTCGGCCAATGATAAGTTCACGGTAATGGCCGCCTTGTATGAAGGTTGTTCTACCGGATTCGATGCCAATCCGCATAACCTGAAATGGAATCTGGATAGCAAGGAAGGATTGCTGGCCATTTCGGAGGTGCAGTTGCCGGTTACCCTGTCGGGAGATTTGGACGGAACCTACAAGATGGGATTCTATCACTATTTCCCTTCTTCCGGAAACGGGAATACCCCTGTGCAGCAATCGAAGAGCATCGGGTATTATTTCCTGGGCGACCAAACCCTTTACCAGATGGACGGTCATAACCGTTCGCTGGGATTCTTCACGCAATTGGGGATTGCTCCGACGAAAGACAACCCCGTGTCATTCTATATCGGGACCGGAATGAATTACTACGGGGTTTTCAACAAGGATGGCGACGATGTGCTGGGGCTGGCTATCGCTCACGCGCACATGGGTGTCATCAAGCTGGACGAAACCGCGATTGAATTGACTTATAAATGCAATGTAACCAATAATATATACCTGCAACCCGATTTTCAGTACATCGTACATCCGGCGGGAACAGACGTTGAACTGCCGGCAGCGAAAGTTGGGTTACTCAGACTGGGAATTACTTTTTAAGAAAGGGACGGAATATGGAGACGACAGAACTGACGGTTGACCGGTTGGCGAATTTGAGCACCGGTGAATCGGGCGTTATCACGAAAGTGTTGGGGCACGGAGCTTTCCGGAAACGAATTACCGAGATGGGATTTGTGAAAGGAAAGAAGGTACGTGTCATTAAAAATGCGCCGTTGCAGGACCCGGTAGAGTACGAAATCATGGGCTATAATGTGTCGTTGCGCCGCAGCGAGGCCAACCTGATTGATGTATTGTCGGGTGCCGAAGCTGACAGTCAAAAGCTGAACGGCTTTAACGGTATTATTTCGGATAACGTCCTGAAGAAAACGGCCCACGAAAAAAGTAAGACCATCAATATGGCGCTGGTGGGCAACCCCAACTGCGGAAAGACCTCGTTCTTCAACCAGGCTTCCGGCTCGCACGAACGGGTTGGAAACTATGGTGGTGTCACCATCGATGCGAAGATGGCCCGCATGCGCCAGGATGGTTACCTGATTAATATTACCGACCTTCCGGGAACCTATTCCATTACCGAATATACCCCCGAAGAACTATATGTCCGCTCGCACATCATGGAGCGCATGCCCGACGTGGTTGTCAACGTGGTCGATGCATCGAACCTGGAGCGGAATCTTTTCCTTACCACGCAGCTCATCGATATGAATATCAAGGTGGTGATTGCCCTGAATATGTATGATGAATTGGAGAAGAAAGGCGCCCGGTTAAAATTCCGCGAGTTGGGTGAAATGCTCGGCATCCCCATTATTCCTACCGTTGCCGTGAAGGGGCAGGGCATTAAAAACCTGATGCGGAAGGTGATTGATGTGTACGAAGACCGCGACCCGGTTGTGCGTTACGTGAACATCAATTACGGACACGATATTGAGAAATCCATCGATATTCTCCGGAAGGAGCTGGACAAGGATGAACGACTGATTGATAAATATTCGTCGCGTTACCTGGCAGTGAAGTTGCTGGAAAACGACCGGACGACCCGATCGATGCTGAAGGATCGCGATAATTTCACTCGCATCAACGAGCTGACCGACCGCGAGATTGCCCGGCTGGAGAAAGCATTTGGCGAATCATCGGAAACAGTGATTACTGATGCAAAATACGGCTTCGTTGCAGGAGCACTGAGTGAGACCTACATCGAGAGCCGCGAGAAGAGACGGCAGCGCAGCAAAGAGATTGATTCATTTATTACGAATCGGATACTGGGCTTTCCCATTTTCATCTTTGTCATGTGGCTGATGTTTCAGGCTACGTTCACACTGGGCAATTACCCCATGGAATGGATTAACACAGGCGTAGGTTATATCGGTGATTTTGTGGGCAGTCACATGGCTGCCGGCCCGTTAAAAGATTTGCTGGTCGACGGTGTGATTGGCGGTGTTGGCGGTGTAATTGTCTTCCTCCCCAATATCCTGATTCTGTTCTTCTTTATCTCCTTTATGGAAGACACCGGTTACATGGCACGTGTTTCATTCATCATGGACCGCCTGATGCACAAAATCGGGTTGCACGGGAAATCATTCATTCCGCTTATCATGGGTTTCGGTTGTAACGTGCCTGCGGTGATGGCTACCCGAACACTGGAGAACCGGAAGGATCGAATCCTGACCATGATGATTACGCCGTTCATGTCATGCAGTGCGCGGTTGCCGGTGTATGTGTTAATCATTTCTGCCTTCTTCCCGAAAAACCAGGGATTGGTGCTATTTTCCATTTACATGATCGGCATCATCATGGCCATTGTGGTAGCGCTGGTGCTAAAGAATACGGTCTTTCGCAAAGCTGCTGTTCCGTTTGTGATGGAATTGCCGCCTTACCGGATGCCAACCCTGCGGAATACTTCCATTCACATGTGGCACAAAGGTGTTCAGTACCTGAAGAAAATGGGTGGTGTCATTCTGGTGGCTTCTATTCTGATTTGGGCGCTGAGTTATTTCCCCCGGCACGTCGACTACTCGAAGAACTACGATGCCAGCATTGCCCGGGTAGAAAACAGCACTTCGCTGGGTGAAGCACAGAAGCAGCATCAGGTATCGCAGTTGGAGATGGCCAAAGCTTCCGAGCATCAGGAGCAATCGTACATCGGCCGGATGGGACATGCCCTGGCTCCGGTGTTGAAACCACTGGGTTTTGACTGGAAAATCGGCGTGAGCATCCTGACCGGTTTAGCAGCCAAAGAGATTGTCGTGAGTACGATGGGAATTCTTTACCAGGCGCAGGATGAGGGCAATTCCGGAACGTTGGTGCAAAAGCTGCAACAACAGACACACACCAGCGGGAAATTGAAAGGGCAGAAAGTGTTCACGCCGTTGGTCGCTTTTGGATTCATGCTCTTTGTGTTGATTTATTTCCCGTGTGTGGCGGTCATTGCAGCCATTAAAAAAGAAGCGAATTGGAAATGGGCCGTGTTCATGATGGTTTATACAACAGCAATCGCCTGGGTAGTGTCTTTTGCCACCTACCAAATTGGAAGTTTATTTGTTTAACCCCCAAAAATCACAAATGATGGTACAAAATATATTGGTTTACGTTATCATTTTTTCAGCGTTTGCCTACATGGTGTACAGCATTGTCAAAAGTTTGCGCTCGAAAGGAGCGTCAGGAGGCTGTGCAGGCTGCAGTGGTTGTGATTTGAAAAATGTGGCCGGCACCAGTGCCTGTCATCATCCGCCCCGGGCGCCACGTGTGGTGGGCAAGAGTCATTCTTGCTGTTCCTGAAAAGAAAAATCAGTGATTTGTTTAGATATACCTGCCTGGCCAATCTGCTCTGCTGAATAGTCGGTCAACTGAAAGAGCAGACCTTAATCGCCTCTCCGGAAACGGAGGGGCTTTTTTTATTTAAAAAAATGCAAATGTCCATGTAACATATTTCCAGCGATGGGGTCTTCTTGATAAAACACCTACATTAAGGTGATGAAAAATGAGAATTCTGAATCGTCGTTAATGAACCTAAAAATACACCAGATATGAAAAAACTTGTTATCCTATTGTTCCTTTTGCTGCCATTCGCATCGATGGCGCAAAGCAATCCCACCGACTATTTATTCAACAAATATGCCGGGCGCGAAGGAGTGGAAAGTGTGAATGTTCCGCATCTGCTTATTTGGTTTGCCCGTTGGTTTGTGGATGATAGCGACCAGGATGCCAAAGAAATTCTAAGCCAGGTAAATTCGGTCCGGGTAATAACCATCGAAGACAAGGAGCTGAATAACCGCGTCGATTTTTACACCGAACTTCGGGCCAGTGGCGCTCTCGACCAACTGAAAAAGAATTACGATATGTTGCTGGAGTCGAATGACCACGGCGAACGTGTCCATATTTTTGCCCGAATGGACAAAATGGATTACATCCGTGAGTTAATCATCATAGTTGGAGGCCAGGAGAATACGTTAGTTTCGATTACCGGGCGAATGGATTTGAAGAAGATTGCCGATCTCGATCGCTCGCTCCACGTGGGTGGGATGAACGAACTGAGCCGACTTGACACTACGAAGGTAAAAAAAGTGAACTAACTGATGTAACGATTTCCCGGAAGGGGAGTCATGATAGTTACTGAATCAACGAATCGCTCTTAAGCAATGGATTCCAAAACATTTAAAACAGAAGTTGTCCCGATGTCCGGTAAGCTGCTCCGGTTCGCCGTCCGGTTTCTCCGCGACGATGAACAGGCCCGGGATGTGGTGCAGGAGGTGTTTATGAAGCTTTGGAGTCGCCGGACGGAGTTGGCAGGAGTTGATAACATTGAAGCTTATGCCATGCGGATGACGCGGAATCTGTGCATCGATGAGATACAAAAACACCGGAGTATTTCGCTGGAGCAAATGAAGACGCGAAACGAGTGGATTTCGGACATGAAGCAGGCCGATGAGGTGGCAGAACATAAGGATTCGGCGCGACTGGCGAAAGAAATTATCGACCAGTTGCCGGAACAACAACGCGCCGTGATTCACCTGCGGGATATTGAACACTATGAACTAAATGAAATTGCCCGGGTACTGGATATGCAAAACAGTGCCGTAAGGGCAAACCTTTCGAGGGCTCGAAAAAAAGTGCGTGATGAAATGATTAAACGAATCAACCATGGAAACCCGAAGAGCAGAAATATTACTGGAAAAGTACTTTGAGGGGCTGAGCTCCTTACAGGAAGAGCAGGAGCTTCGGGACTTTTTCCGGGAAAACCGGGATTTGCCGGAAGCGTTGGAAATGAATCGGCCGTTCTTTGAAGGACTGGAAGAGCCGGTAGATGAGATGAAAGAACTGGCTTTCGCCGAACGGATTACCGGTGCTATTGAAAAGCGCGAACGGATTATTCAGCGCAAGCGTTTTACACACCAGTTTACCTGGATGGCAGGTATTGCCGCAGCCATTATTGTGGTGCTTTTAGCTCTGAATATCTGGAACAATCAGCAAATGCAGCAAAACCAGCTGGCGATGAATACACCGGAAAACCCGAAGCAAGCTTACGAAATGAGCATGGATGCACTGAAATATGTGTCGGTGAACTACAACAAGGGGATTCAGCAATTGAATAAAATTCCTGATTTGGAAAAAGATACGAAGCCGCTTTACCAGGCGTTGGAATTGTATGGTAAGGGGTATGCACAAATGAATGTAATCGTGAATCTGAAGATAAAACAATAAGCCATGAAAAAACTATTTATTATCCTGTTGATGTTACTGCCATTTCAGATGATGGCACAGGATGCAGTCGATAAGTTATTTGACAAATATTCTGGTAAGGATGGTTTCACTACCGTGAATATTTCAGGAAAATTACTGGGTATGGCGTCTCAGTTCGAGCAGGACGACAAGGAAGCCCAGAACATGTTGTCGAGCCTTACGGGAATTCGTATCCTTTCGGTGGACGACGAAGCCTTGAACAAATCGCTCAACTTCTATGATGAATTGAACAAAGACCATTTCTTTGACAAAATCAAAGGAGAATATGAGTTGCTGATGGATGTGAAGGAGAAAGGTCAGGTCGTTAAGTTCTACGTCAAAGAAAATAAAGAGAAACGGATATCTCATTTGCTGATGGTGGTTGGTGGCGACGATAATGCCCTTATCAGTATCTCCGGAAACCTTGATATGAATGAGATTGCCAAAATCGGGCAGGGCGTTCACATCGGCGGACTGGAACACCTGAATGATATAGAGAAGGGGGAAAAGGGAGAGAAGCCCGAAAAGAAATAAGCCTTGATAAAATCAACAAACAGTAAGAAGGCCCTGCCATAATTGGTGGGGCTTTTCTTTTTGGCAAAAAGAAACCCGGAAAATATTTCCGGGTTTGGTATGATGATAAGACGATTTAGCGTCTTCTTTTTCGGTCGTTTCTTTTGCGGAAATCACCTCCGCCTCCGCTTCTGCCACGCCGGTCACCATTGAAGCGTTGCTTCTGTTGGGGGCGCTCGTCCGATTCGGTAGCCACGACTGGAATACCGTCGAAGGTCAGCTTTTTAGCCTGTTGAACAAATGAACCGGCCTGTGTGCTGTCGATTTCCACGAACGAGAAGTTGCGGAGCAAATCGATGCGGCCTACTTCCAGGTTACGTTTCCCGGTGGCCCTTACAGCAATGGCGATCAAATCTTTCGGACTCAATCCTTTTTTGCTTCCGATATTGATATGGAAACGGGTCATCGGGATATTCTTTTCGTTGTGGTTATCCCGCTTGTTGCGTTGTCTGCCGTCCCGACCTTCTCTTCCTGCCGGAGCTTCTACCGCATTCAAATCATCGGTTTCACGGTAGTATTTTAACAGCTGGTTGAACTCCATCGACACGAAATGCTTGATAAGCTCTTCGCGGGTGAGTCCTTCCAGTTTCTCGTGAATGGCCGACATGTACCCTTCAATCTGGGAATCGTCCACTTCTGTCTCGGCCACGCGGTCGATGTAATGCAACAGCTGTCGCTCACAGATAGCTTCTCCGCCGGGAACCGGTTTTTTCTCGAATTTCTTCCCGATGGTTTTCTCAATCATCCGGATTTTTCCCTGCTCCTTCATGTGAATGATGGAGATGGAAGTTCCGGAGCGTCCGGCACGACCGGTACGACCGCTTCGGTGCGTATAATTCTCGGTATCGTCGGGCAAGTTGTAGTTGATAACGTGGGTCAGATGATTCACATCCAGGCCGCGGGCAGCAACATCAGTAGCAACCAGCATTTGCACGCCGCGTGTGCGGAATTTCTCCATCACGAAATCGCGCTGTGCTTGCGACAAATCTCCATGCAGGGCTTCGGCGCTGTAATTATCCTGAATTAGCTTGGCTGCCACATCTTTGGTCTCCATCCGGGTACGACAAAATACGATGCCGTAAATATCAGGATGAAAATCCATTACGCGTTTGAGCGCCGCATAACGGTCGCGGGCATGCACCATATGATAGATGTGATTTACATTATCGGCGCCTGCATTTTTCTTTCCTACCGTGATTTCCACCGGCGAAGTCATGTATTTCTTCGCGATGGTTGCCACCTCTTTCGGCATCGTGGCCGAGAAGAGCAACGTGTGCTTGGTTGACGGAGTTCCCGCCAGAATAGCATCCAAATCTTCCTGGAAGCCCATGTTCAGCATTTCGTCGGCTTCGTCGAGCACCAAAATATCAATGCTTGACAGATCGACTTTTCGCCTGCGAACCATGTCGTGCATACGTCCGGGAGTAGCCGTAATAATCTGCGGTCCCTTCTTCAATGCGCGAATTTGTGGCTCGATGGCAGCACCACCATATACCGAAACAATATCCACCTTCGGAAGGTATTTCGCGTAAAGCTCCATTTCGCGGGCTATCTGTACGCACAACTCACGGGTTGGACTTAAAATCAGTACCTGGGGCACTTTCACATCGGTGTCGATGCTCTGCAATACCGGTAGTCCAAAAGCAGCGGTTTTACCGGTTCCGGTCTGTGCAAGACCAACCATATCGCCGGGTGACTGTAAATAGTGTGGAATAATTTTCTCCTGAATCGGAGAGGGTTCTTCAAATCCCAGTTCTTGGATCCCTTTGATAATCCGGGGGTCCAGGCCCATTTCTTCAAATTGTATCATGTAAAAATTTTAATTGGGCCTTCCCGCTTTAATCGAACCGTTAAACCAAGTCTGCCACAAATCATTAACTCTTTTCCAACCTATCGGGAAAAGTCGGGCAAATGTACAACGATTTTTCATTAAATATGAGCGAATTGCCAATCATATTTGGGAAGACGGCAAATCATAACAATTAAGAGAGATTGAGGACGCTGTTATGTTTTATCAGGCGCAATGAAAAGAAAGAAAAAGGCCACGATCCCGAGTGACCTTTGAAATTCTGTGCTTTAAAAATCAAAATTGTTTGGGTCGGGGCCATTGCGTTCACCTTTGTCCAGGCTATCGAGTGTTTTCATCTCTTCATCAGTGAGTGAGAAATCGAAAATATCGGCATTGCTAACAATGCGTTCCTTGTGGACCGATTTCGGAATGGTGATTACTCCTTTCTGCAGGTCCCAGCGTAAAACCACCTGGGCTGTACTTTTTCCGTATTTCTCTGCGATGGCTTTAATTTCGGGCAGGTCCAGCACTTTCCCCTGCATCAGCGGACTCCATGCCTCGTGGCGGATATTATTTTTCAGGCAGAAATCAACCAGTTCCTGTTGCACTAACCTTGGGTGAAATTCCACCTGGTTGACCATCGGCATGATTTCCGCATCCTGCATCAGTTCTTCGAGGTGATGTTGCATGAAGTTGGAAACACCAATCGCGCGCACTTTCCCGTCCTTGTATAGTTTTTCGAGCGCTTTCCAGGTGTCCTTGTACTTTCCGCTCACCGGCCAGTGAACCAGGTACAGGTCAAGGTAATCGAAGCCCAACTTGTTCATGCTGGTGTCAAAAGCTTTCAATGTTTGGTCGTATCCCTGGTCGGAGTTCCAGACCTTAGAAGTAACAAACATTTCCTTCCTATCGATACCGCTTTCGTGGATAGCCTGTCCCACGCCTTTTTCGTTGCGGTACAACGCTGCCGTATCCACATGGCGATAACCAGCTTCGATAGCCCACTTCACCGCGTTCATTACTTCTTCACCTTCTTCCGACTGGAAAACACCCAATCCGAAATAGGGCATTTCCACTTTGTTACTCAACGTAACGGTTCCTTGTAAATCAGTAATATCCATATGATTTAATCATTTAATATTTGATGTCTTCTATGAAAACTAACAGTAGAATTGCTGAAATGTTAACGAAAGGCAGGAGAAAAAGAGGTAGGCTCAGGATGTTTGTGAAACATTCAACATTGAAGATAGCGTGGTTTAGGGTGGAATTACTGATGCCGGATGATCTTCTTTAGTTGAGCCGGATCATAGTAATACTTCTCTTTGTATTCCCTGTATTTTTCCGACACATCCGGTGCTTCCAATACAAACTCCGACCAGTCATACAATTGCCAGCCTAGGCCACGTGAAATGGTTTCCCGGTCGGTTGCATTCTCCAGTTCTTCACGGTAGTGATGCCCCATGTAACGAATTCCGGTGGTTACAATACCGATGGCACTCTTATGTTTGTAATCGATGATGTGTGCCAGCTCATGACCAAACAGACCAACCAGGGCATGAAACGGTACCTCAGAAGGTAAGAGGCCATCTTTATTTTTCACCCTGGTATCGAGAAAAATACAGTATACCCGTTTTCCTTTACGGTGGAACAGAAAGTCCATGCGTGGTCGGGTAGCCATTGTTGTTTTGATGTTCTTTTCCCGGAAAATGATGCGGGTGTTTTTCAGTTCGGGGTAATAGCTGAGTGCAATCCGGGCGGCTTTGCGGTAGGTGAGCGGTAGTTGATCAACCGATTTGAATTTCCGGTGTTTCTTCCCGGTAAGCGCAATTGGGGTATCTTTCCCGGATTTGTGCATCGATTTTTGATCCTGTGCCTGCGTAGCTACAGGTATCAAAAGCAGGAAAAATATGGCGGCGACGAATTCTCTCATTGCGCCTCCGTTCCTTTTTTGTTTTCATTACTCCGGCTCTCATCTTCCTTTACGTGTGCCCAGTTCTCGCCTGACTTGATTCGGTAGAGTTGCATCTCGCTGATGCCAAACTGTTTGGCAATCATCTTCATGCGGGTTTTCCGGTTCGGGTCGAAAATCTTCTTTTTGATGAGTAACACCTGCGTGGAAGTCAGTTTGTGTCCTTTTTGGGTTTTACGGGCTTTCTTCTTTTCCCGTCCTTCCAGCACAGCCGGGTTGTCCTGTTGGTGAGCGATCATTTCGGATTTAGTCGCCCACCGTAGATTGTCGATGTGGTTATTCTGCTTGTTGTAATCGAGGTGGATGATGTGGGTTTTTCCGTCGCGAGTTTCGTGCAGGAAATATTCGCCCACAAGTTTGTGGATGTAAAATGTTTTGGGTTTCCCGAAAGGGCGAAGTGGAAGCGACGGATAACCGCCAATCAATCCGCCTTTTCGCAGCTCGCCATCGTTTTTCAGCGATTCAGTAAAACTGGCTATCCTGCCGTAACTGGAGATGGCATAACGCATGCGGAGGGCGCCCTCCTCCATGTTTATCTCTTTCCACTTTTCGCCAGGATAGTTTTTGATCATGGTTGCCTGCTATTTCTTTCGCATAAATATCTGAATCGGGACTCCTGTGAAATCGAAGTTTTCCCTGATTTTATTTTCCAGGTATCGTTTATACGGGTCGCGAACATATTGCGGCAGGTTGCAGTAGAAGGCAAATGCCGGTGAATACGTCGGGAGCTGGGTGACATATTTGATGCGAATGTATTTCCCTTTGTAAGCTGGCGGCGGATAGGCCTCGATAGCTTTCAGCATAACATCGTTCAGCTGGGACGTCGGGATGCGTTGCGTCCGGTTGTCGTACACATGCAGTGCCTCTTCCAGTGCTTTGAAGATACGCTGCTTGGTGACTGCTGATGTGAATACGATCGGGATGTCGGTATACGGCTCAAAGCGTTCCAGCACTTTCCGACGGAATTGCTCCATCGTGTGGTTGTCCTTTTCAATCAGGTCCCATTTGTTCACAACGACAACCACTCCCTTTTTATTCCGGGCAATCAGGTTGAAGATGTTGACATCCTGACCTTCCACGCCACGCGTAGCGTCGAGCAGGAGGATACACACATCGGCATCTTCAATAGTCCGGACGGAACGAAGTACAGAATAGAATTCGAGATCTTCCCGCACATTTTTCTTCTTCCGCAATCCGGCCGTATCGATGAGGATAAAGTCGTATCCGAACTTGTTGTAACGCTGCGAAACGGAATCACGGGTGGTTCCGGCAATGTCGGTAACGATGTGTCGCTCTTCCCCGACAAGGGTATTAATGGTCGACGATTTTCCTACGTTGGGTCGTCCGACGATGGCAATTTTCGGAATGGTTTCTTCTTCCTCATCTTCTGCATCTTTCGGCAGGATATTAACGACCGAGTCGAGCAGATCGCCGGTTCCGGAACCATTCACTGACGAGACCGTGTGAAGCTCTTCCAGTCCTAGCGCATAAAACTCGGCGGCTTCCATCGCCCGCTGGTTGTTGTCCACTTTGTTCACAACCAACAGCACCTTCTTACTCACTCTGCGGAGCATTTGGGCAACCGAATCGTCCAAGTCGGTAATGCCGGCTTCCACATCTACCACAAACAGGATCACATCGGCCTCTTCGATGGCCACGTGCACCTGTTGACGGATGCTATCTTCGAATATATCATCGGAGCCGGAAACATAACCTCCGGTGTCGATGATTGAAAACTCGACTCCGTTCCACAGCACCTTGCCGTAGATACGGTCGCGGGTTACGCCTGACTCATCATCCACAATGGCCTTCCGTGATTCGGTTAATCGGTTAAAAAGGGTTGATTTTCCCACGTTGGGCCGTCCAACTATAGCTACTATATTGCTCATTTAATGGTCTTCCTGTTTACTGAAACTCGTATCCGAAGTTTCTCAGCATGTTCTCTTTGTCGCGCCACTCTTTGGCGACTTTCACATAAAGCTGCAAAAATACTTTTTTCCCGAAGAATTCTTCCATGTCCTTGCGGGCCTCGGTTCCCACTTTTTTCAGGGCTTTCCCCTGGTGCCCGATGATGATTCCTTTCTGGCTGTCGCGGGCTACATAAATCACTGCATCAATGCGAAGAATATCTTCTTCATCCTTGAAAGATTCCACTTCAATCTCTACCGAGTAGGGAACCTCTTTCTGGTAATTCAGCAAAATCTTTTCGCGGATGATTTCCTGGGCGAAAAAACGTTCATTCCGGTCGGTCAGTTCATCCTTCGGGAAGAAAGGAGGACCTTCGGGCAACAACTTCAGGATGAGATCGAAAATGACATCTGTATTGAAGTTCTCAGTAGCAGACATGGGAATCACTTCGGCCTTTGGCAACAATTCGCGCCAGCGCTCCATCTTTTCCACCACTTGTTCCTGGTTCGACAAGTCGATTTTATTCACCAGCACCAGCACCGGAACATCCGTCTCACTGATTTTTTCGATGTATTCTTTATTCTTCTCGAAATCTTCCACAACGTCGGTGACATAGAGGATGATATCCGCATCGACAAGAGCCGTCGAAACGAATTTCATCATTGATTCCTGCAACTTGTAATTCGGTTTCAGGATACCGGGCGTGTCGGAGTAGATGATCTGGAAATCCTCGCCGTTCACAATTCCCTTGATGCGGTGACGCGTCGTCTGCATTTTCGACGTGATAATGGATAGCTTTTCACCTACCATCGCGTTCATCAGGGTTGATTTTCCTACATTCGGATTTCCGATAATGTTGACAAATCCGGATTTATGTCCCATACGTTTACTCTTCTTAAAATTTTGGTACAAAGATAATAATATCGCTTTATCCCGGCATCGGTTATCGGTAGCCGGAAGAATATTCATTTAGTCTTAACAATATATCTGATTACTGTTTCTGGAAATTCAGGAACAGCCCGATTTTGAATGCCCAGTTATCAGAAGAATTGGGCAATGCATAAGGACCGTAACGGTAATAAACCCCCAGACCATAGCTCAGCAAGCCCGTTGGTAACAGGTTGTCCAGTTCGAGTCCGGACTCCAGGTATCCTTTGCGAAAATCGACCGGGGACGGTTGGTAAGCATTTCGGTACTTGTCGTCCAGTTTTCCAACTCCGGCATTTTGAACCAGCAGGATTTCCGGGTGAAACCCCGTGTTGCTATGCATGAACAGTTTTCCCAGACTTTGCCGGATGAACACAGCAGCATATTGGTTCGAAGTAAACTCATTCATGCGCATGGTCGCAAAAGAGTAGGGGGCCAGTAACGCAAAGTTTGATGTGTAACTTCCGTTGCCGTTGAACAGTTCCGGGTACGGAACATCGCCGGTTACGTCTCCCGCTTTAATTGTCAGATGTGTTGCACCGGAAGGTGTCAGCATGAACTTCATCCGACCTTTCAGCTCCAGTTTAGTATATGAGTGTTGCCCGTCGAGCCAGGGAACGCCCCGGTAGGCATTCAGGAACCACTCGCTTGCTGCCGGCTTGAAAGTATAGATGCCGTCGGGTGCTTTGTAGGTTTTTTCGCCCGGAGCAAACCTTAACTGAATACCAACGCGGCTGAGTTTATATTTCTGAACGGAATCAGATCCAATCACGCTGAAGCGGTTATCGGAAGCGTCGCCAGTCAACTGAATTTTTAACGTTTGTAACGGACGGAACAAAAACTTTGCCGAATAAACTCGGGTGGCATACATGTGTCGTATGAGCAGGTCGCGAAAAAATTCCGGCTGAAACAGATCCCGTGTTTCCAGAAAATCATTGCCGCCGATTTCCATGTTTTCATCTTGATATCTGAACTGCAATCGCAAATCACGGTAGCCGGATGGAAACAGGTTCAGCCACTCTCCATGGCGTATTTTTTTATCCTGAAAACCGTACGTTCCGTATCCTCCAATGCTGAAATAGCGGGAAAGTCCGGAATTGGTTTCGAGCCCAAGGCCGAGCTTGAGGCCTTCGTAACGGTTGTAACTCACCAGTCGTTTCCAGTCCCAGTCGATCGGTCCCAGCGGTACTTTTCCATTGATGACGGATTTGAAGGTTTGCAATTTTTGCTCCAAATGGCTCGCCCGTCCCAGGCTGTCGATTACCCGGTACGTCTCGGCGTCGAGCGGACTGGTATGACTTTCCCGGAATTGCTGCAAATTGGCCGGAAGCGGTTGTTTGTCTCCTGAAAAGGTAACAGCATTCTTCGGGAAGTCCTTCGCTGTAAAAATGGGGTTTGCCTCCCGCTGCATCAGGTAGGTTCGGCTTTTCCCGACCAGCTGTAATTTGTTTAATGTACTGTCCGACGATTTGGCGCCGGGCAATTCGTTCAGATGGAATTTCAGTTCAGTGTCCAGTTCCAGTGGGAACCAGTGTCCATCAGGCAGGCGGTTATATTTTTGGCGGATGTTGATTTCCGGCGTGCCTTTCTCTATATGCGCAGGTCGTGAAAGAAACGTCTCCACGGCGTAACCATTACTGTTGATGTGCAGTGTTCCGGTCATCCCGTTGAAATTTCTATTTTTTCTCGGCTGAAAGGAAATTACGAAAAGCGAGTCACCTTCCGGTGAATAAATTGTATCGCGCAGCAGGAACAGGTAATTCCGGATGGCATTCCGGCTAAGCGGTGATAGGAACTCCTGGTTGAGCAGTTGGAATTGATTCCGGTAAACGGAAAAAGACTGCAACTGTGTAGCCAGCAGCATGAATGACGGATTCTGAATTCCGGATACACGGGATTGCAAAATCTCTTCGTGCTCGCGGTTGGGTTTCTCTGTATTTTTCCGGCTAATAGTTTCTATCAAAAAAAGGTGTTGTTTCTTCGAGCGTTGAAGTAACCGAATGGCTGTTGTATCAGTTGGAAACAATGTTTTCTTCGTTCGTTCGGTTGTAATCCAGAAGCGATTGTAAGCGGTGTAGCGATAACCATTTAGCTCATCCGGATCGTTCTTCTTCCGGTTACGAAGAACTTTCTCCATAATGGTCTCTGCCGGATTCTTTCCGGGAAAGACATTTACAGCTTGTAGTTGGATTTCGGTTGGCAGCAAGCGAATAAGCAGAGGTTTTTGCAGCAAATGTTGTTTGTCGAGGTACTGCGTGCGGTAGCCCATGTAACTCACCCGAAGGTAGGCCGCTTTCGCAGAAGGGACAGTGAAGTAGCCGTCGATGTTGCTTACCGTTCCTTCCTGCCGGGAATTGTACACGATATTGACAAAAGGAAGGGGTTCACCCGTTTCTTCATCGAGCACCCGTCCGGAGATAGTTTGGGCATGCAACGGTAGGGCAAGCAATAAGGCCCACCCGGTGATGACTAATCTAATAATTCGGTTAATCTTCGAGTTCGTTAAGCTCATGAAGGGTGTCCTTCAGTTGTTGGTGATATTTCCCGTAAAGGTTTTTGAATCCCAGGTGGAATATAAAGGTAAGAATAGCGACAAAAACGCCGAGGATGAATAGCATGATAATGATAACCAATGCGACCAGCATGAACGAATCTCCCAGCGTTTCACTCACAGAAGTATAACCGTGATACATTCCGATGGCAAAGGAGAGGCCCGCCTCGAAGATGAACAGAAAAAGTGCCAGGTAGAACTGTTTTTTGAAGGTCCCCAAAACAATCAGCAACTTGTTGAGTGCTGTGGGTAAGTGGTCGGCAGCCAGGTGCGGGACGTTTACCCGGTAATATTTCCAGGCAAATGAGATAAAAGTAAAGGCAATGAAAATGCTGACAATCCATCCGGAGAACAATAACCAGACCGGTGGTTGAGGTACCTCTTCGAACATGCCGTTGTTCAGTATCGAATTGGGCAGCAGCTTATCGATGAAAGTCAGCAAAATAAAGAGTGCCAGCAGGCCAAAACCGATTTTTACATTCCGGTCGAGCCGGGAAATAATGCCTTTGCCCCGATTAGACAAAATTTCCCTGAGCTGGTCTTCTTCAAGCCTGTTTTCATCAGCCGAGCGATCGGCCACTTTCTTCCACGCTGTTTTCAGTTCGGATAGTTCCATCAGGCATCCACGTTTAAAATCGCTTTCAGTTTTTTCTTAATACGGTTCATTTTCACCCGGACGTAATTCTGAGT
Organism: Prolixibacter sp. DSM 2831; assembly: GCF_056493735.1. NCBI lineage: Bacteria > Pseudomonadati > Bacteroidota > Bacteroidia > Marinilabiliales > Prolixibacteraceae > Prolixibacter > Prolixibacter sp. DSM 2831. Next base: position 4,448,851 of record NZ_CM151379.1, on the reverse strand, counting down.
AATCCCCGTAATTTCAGCTATCTCTTCGTATTTTTTGTCCTCCAGATAAAGCAAAATGATCGATTTTTCCACCCCTGTCAATTGTTCGATCGCTTTATGGAGCAACTTTAAATTTTCCTCAAATTCGTAGTCGTACTCTTCCGCAGCCAGTTGAAAATTAACCGACTCAACCTGGTTACCCAATGGATGACGCGATGCCTTCTTAAATGCCGTAATGGCAGTGTTGAGTGCAACGCGGTACATCCATGTGGAGAATTTCGATTCGTTACGGAAGGATTCGTATGACTTCCATAGCTGAATCAGGATTTCCTGAAAAAGATCTTTTCGATCCTCGGGATTATCACAGTAAATGCCTGTGACCTTGTGGATGATTCCCTGGTTATCAGATATTTTTCGCAGAAATTCCCGATCCAATTTGCTAAAGTATAAGTCTTACCTGTGAAGTTTGAATTACACTAAGATAGACGAAAAATGAAAATCTGCCTTAAAATGAGCCCATTTTTAGGAAGTTAACTTCGTCTTCAGATAGAAAGCGCCATTTGCCCCGAGGCAGATTTTTCTTAGTTAATCCGCAGAAATATACGCGGTCAAGTTTTTCTACTTTGTACCCCAGGTGGGCGAAAATACGTCGTACCACGCGGTTTTTACCCGAGTGAATCTCGATTCCTACCTGCTTTTTATCTTCCGGTTCCACGTAACTAACCGAATCGGCGGCCACAAAGCCATCTTCCAGTGTTACCCCATCGACAATTTGCTGCAGGTCGTTTTTGCTGACGTTTTTGTCAAGATGAACGTGATAGATTTTTTTGCGGTTGTATTTCGGATGCGTCAACCGTTTAGTCATCTCGCCATCGTTGGTGAAAAGCAGCAGTCCCGTCGTTGTTTTGTCGAGTCGTCCTACCGGATAAACTCGTTCCGGGCAGGCACTTCTTACCAGGTCCATCACGGTTTTGTCCGCGTGCGGATCATCAACGGTCGTGACAAAACCTTTCGGCTTATTCAGTAAAACGTAAACTTTTCGCTCAGCGGAAATGCGTTGACCGTTAAAGCGTACATCGTCGCCGGGTTTTACCCGGACTCCCATTTCAGTCACCGGTTTCCCGTTAACGGTTACCACGCCCGAAGCGATAAAGGTATCAGCTTCTCTTCGAGAGCAAATACCAGCGTTAGCAATAAAACGGTTGAGGCGAATACTGCCATCATTTTCCCGCTTGACACTCTGTATGCGGTCTGTCCGACCGGCGCGTTTGTTTCGCAGGTTTTTTTCACCAAACCGGCCGCGGATAACTTTTCCGTCCTTATTCAGGTAGCGATCGGAATCGGGGCGATTGACACCTTTTCCACCGTCTCTTCTTTGGCGACGGTCTCCTCTTTCTTCATTTCTTCCTGAAAAACGATCGTTTTTGCGGTAGCCGGAATTATCAGAGCGGCGGTTGTCGCGGCCGAAGCGCGAATCTCTTCTATCGGAATATTCACTCCTGTCTGAACCTTCGTTTCTGGAAAAACGATTGGGACGTTCACCTCTTTCGGGGCGCTCAGTTCTTGAAAAATGCTTTGGATTTACTCTTCTTTCCGAGCCTTCAGTTCCTGAATGTCGGTTGGGTCTTTCGCTTCTTTCCGTACTTCCCTGTCTTGAGAAACGGCTGGGTCTTTCATTTCTTTCAGCATCTCTGGGGCCTGAGAATCGACCAGGTCTGTTGCTGTTTGTTGAGCCTGTTGCTCCTGCAATCCGTTTGCGCTTTCCTACTCGCTCGGTACCTTTGTTTGTGCCTATACGGTTACTGCTTCTTCCTCCGACGGTCCGCTTTTGTGGGCGGTCCTGTCCTCTTTCTCTTTTTGTCATTTCAGTATGTTCTGTGAACTGTTTAAAAATCGGTGCAAAGTTCGAAAAAATTCGGATATCACGGTAAGAATTATGGCGATTAAATGTATTTAACATGAAAATAATATGTGGTGAAATAAAAAGTTAATCAATTAGTTAGGTTGTTGAATGTTCTTTCTGGAAAGATTCGTCTCGCTTGAAGCAAAACCAAGGCCCGTAGATAAGGCAATACGGAACCCCATTTTTTCTTTGAAATGAAACCCTTTTTCGGCAATTTTGCTCATTCAATCCAAAATAAAACAATCCACTTTTATGACACTGATCAAATCCATTTCAGGAATAAGGGGCACCATTGGTGGAGTGCCTGGCGAGGGATTAAGTCCGCTCGATGTGGTCAAATTTACTGCCGCCTATTGTACCTGGGCGAAGAATAATCAAACCAGCGAGGGAAAACTGCGCATTGTTGTGGGGCGCGATGCCCGAATCTCGGGGAAGATGGTTAATTCGTTGGTGTCCGGAACCCTTCTGGGAATGGGAGCTGACGTGATCAATATTGGTTTGGCTACAACTCCGACGACCGAATTGGCGGTTACTGCAGAAAATGCTGACGGTGGAATTATTCTGACAGCCAGCCATAATCCGAAACAATGGAATGCGCTGAAATTGCTGAACAATAAAGGCGAATTCCTCGATGATGCTGCCGGTAAAACGGTGTTGAGTATTGCTGATAAAGAAGATTTTTATTTTGCTGAAGTGGATGATTTGGGAGTGGAAACAGTGAAGGATTACACTAAATATCATGTTCAGCACGTGCTGGATCTCGATTTGGTGGACGTGGAAGCCATCCGGGCAGCGAAATTCAAAGTAGCTGTCGATGCAGTCAACTCGGTTGGCGGGGTGGCTGTTCCAGCGATGTTGAAAGCGCTGGGCGTGGCCGATGTCGTAGAAATCAACTGTGAGCCACACGGACATTTTGCTCACACCCCTGAACCTATCCCTGAAAACCTGCAGGAGACCTCGGCGATTATTCGGGAAAAAGGTGTGGATATCGGTTTTGTGGTCGATCCGGATGTCGATCGTCTGGCCATCATCAACGAGGATGGGAGCATGTTCAACGAAGAATATACTTTGGTGGCGGTTGCCGACTATGTGCTGAGTCAAACGCCCGGCAATACGGTTTCCAATCTGTCTTCTTCACGGGCACTGCGCGATATCACCGAAAAACACAACGGCAAATATGCGCCTTCGGCTGTTGGCGAAGTGAATGTTACTATATTGATGAAAGAAACCGGAGCGGTTATCGGTGGTGAAGGAAACGGCGGAGTCATCTATCCGGCCAGTCATTACGGGCGCGATGCATTGGTCGGCATTGGTTTGTTCCTGACGCATCTGGCAAAATCAGGCAAGAAATGTTCGGAGTTGAGGGCGCAATATCCCAACTATTTCATTTCGAAGAATAAAATTGAGCTGACTCCCGATATCAATGTGGATGCTGTATTGGTAGCTATGAAGGAAAAATACCAGCATGAGCAGGTGACCGATGTGGACGGTGTAAAGATTGATTTTGCTGACGAGTGGGTGCATTTGCGCAAGTCGAACACCGAACCGATTATCCGGGTTTATTCCGAAGGCAAAAGCATGGAAAAAGCGGAAGCATTGGCAGAGAAAATTATGGGTGAAATAAAAGCGATCGTGGCTAACTAATCGCTTTACTTATATTAAGATAGAGGGAAGCTGATTCCGTTGTCATGAATGGAGTCGGCTTTTTCTTTTTATAAAAGTCTTCCAACCGAACTCTTCTTATTTCTAATGAATAAAGATAAGCTCGGGGATGAAAGGAACATGCGGATTTACCTGTAAGGCAGTGGTGTTGCTACTTCTTTTCATTTCGAAAGCGTAGCAAAAATCCTTTTGATTACATCCTATTCTGGTTATATTTGTTTGCTTTTTAGAAAAAGTATAGAAACTGATTGATAACTGAATTCTTAATTGCAAGGTTTATGAAAGTTACTGTAGTAGGTGCAGGAAATGTTGGCGCAACTTGCGCCGATGTATTAGCTTACCGCGAAGTGGTAAACGAAGTAATTCTGGTCGATATTAAAGAGGGATTGGCAGAAGGAAAAGCCCTCGATATTTGGGAAAAAGCTCCCATCAATGTATATGATACCCGTACGGTAGGTGTATCGAACGATTATTCCAAAACCGCTGGTTCGGATGTAGTTGTGATTACGTCAGGACTTCCGCGTAAACCCGGAATGAGCCGCGACGATTTGATTGAAACCAATGCTGGGATCGTAAAATCGGTTACCGAGAATGTAATTAAGCATTCACCGGAAGCCACTATTATTATTGTATCCAACCCGTTGGATGTAATGACTTATCAGGCACACCTGACTTCGAAATTCCCGCGTACCAAAGTAATGGGTATGGCAGGTATTCTGGATACTGCTCGTTATCGTGCTTTCCTGGCTGAAGCGCTGAATGTTTCTCCGAAAGAAATTCAGGCAGTTCTGATGGGGGGTCACGGTGATACCATGGTTCCGCTGCCACGTTATACTACCGTTGCCGGTATTCCGGTTACCGAAATGATTGACAAAGAAAAACTGGATGCTATTGTACAGCGCACTAAGACTGGTGGTGGCGAGCTCGTGAAACTGATGGGTACCTCAGCATGGTATGCTCCTGGTGCAGCGGCAGCTCAAATGGTTGAAGCAATTGTAAAAGACCAGCGTCGCGTATTCCCGGTTTGTGTAAAACTGGAAGGCGAGTATGGTATCGACAACTGCTACCTCGGAGTACCGGTTATTTTGGGTAAAAACGGTATCGAGAAAGTGATTGAGCTCGAACTGAACGACGATGAAATGGCTATGCTGAAAGAGAGTGAAGGTCATGTTCGCGAAGTAATGAGTGTTCTCGACAAACTGAACAGCAAGTAATCAATACATATTTATATGGAAAGGGGAACTGAAACAGGTTCCCCTTTTTTATGCCTCCATTATGGAAATAATTATTCCGATTGAACTGTGCGAACTGGAAACGGGAACATACCATCCCCTGGTGCAGGCTCGTTTCGAAGACAAATGTATTGGCTGGTGGGTGATCGATTCCGGTGCATCGAAATCGGTTTTCGACAAAAGTCTGGATTTGCACTACCACCCCGACGAACATCCGGTGAAGCAAGCCACCGGACTGGGGAAAGATTTGGTCGAAACGGCTTCGGGAGAGATTAGTGAGCTGTGGTTAGGGCAGTTCGATTTTGGATCGCTGACAATCGCGTTGATTGATCTGACCCACATCAATCAGGAATATGCCCGTTTTTCGGATAAGCAGATTGTCGGATTGTTGGGCTCGGACTTCCTGATTCGGTACAAGGCAGTTATTGATTATGGTCAGCAGCAGCTCATATTAAATTTGCCGGGTGAGGAGGAGTTTGCATAACATTCGCTTCCATGTGTTGCGAGGCATCTGACATAACGGGCATTGCTCCCGTGAAAACCATTGTATTCAGAAAAAAATAAATATCTTTGCGTGCTAAGCTGAAAACGTATAAAATTGTCAAATTACATAGGAAAATTAAACTGATATCCCAATGCAGAATAAAGGATTGATAAGGCTTTTTGCAATCCTGCTAGCCTTAATTTGTGTTTACCAGCTAACCTTTACTTTCAAGGCCAAACAGGTCGAGAAGGATGCTCTGGAGTACGCAAACGGGAATCCTCAACGTGAAACGTATTATCTCGATTCAGTTGCCGGACAGCCCGTATTTAATTTCCTGGGAATTCGTAAATATACTTACCGTGAAGTGAAAGAATACGAGATGAACCTCGGTCTTGACCTGAAAGGTGGTATGAACGTAACCCTGGAGATTTCGGTTCCGGATCTGATTCGTTCGTTGGCTAACTACAGCAAAGATTCAACATTTGTTGCTGCGCTGAAAATGGCGGAAGAGCGCCAGAAAAACAGCCAGGAAGATTTCGTAACCCTTTTTGGACAATCTTTCGAACAGATTGATCCGAATGGTCGTTTGGCGGCCATCTTTAATACGGTTGACCTGCGTGATAAGGTGAATTACAATTCGACCAACGCACAGGTATTGCAGGTTATCAGGAAAGAGACCGATAGTGCCATCGATAATGCCTTCAATATTCTGCGTAATCGTATCGACCGTTTTGGTGTTGCTCAGCCGAACATTCAGAAGTTGCAAACCGAAGGTCGTATTCTGATTGAATTGCCGGGTGTAAAAGATGCAGATCGTGTACGGAAGCTGTTGGAAGGAACTGCGAAGTTGGAGTTCTGGGAGACCTGGGAAAACAGCGAGGTATATCCTTATCTGTTGAAAGCCAACCAGCGTTTGCGTGAAATGAATGAGACCGGTGAAAACCAGGTTGCTCAGGATACTACGCAGAAAACAGAAACTGCTGAAGCAGCACCTGCAGGTAAAACAGCGGAAGCGAAGAAAGATACTACTGGTACCGGGTTGTTGAATGAATTGGACAAAGCACAAAGTAAAGACTCGCTTGCTGCCGGTTCAGCTGCCGATATTGCTAAGAACTTCCCGCTCTTCTCCGTTTTGTCGCCGAATACCTCACGCGACGGACAATTGTTCCGTGGTCCGGTTGTAGGTTATGCGCACTTTAAAGATACTGCTCGAGTTGATAAGTATCTGAAAATGCCGCAGATTCGTTCCATTTTCCCGCGCAACATGATGTTCCGCTGGACGGCGAAGCCAATGGATAAGGAAGGCAATTACTATCAGTTGGTTGCATTGAAAGTGACCAACCGTGATGGTAAAGCGCCGCTTACCGGGGATGCAATCACCGACGCACGCCAGGAATTTGGTCAAAACCGCGCCACCAGCGAGGTGACCATGACGATGAACAGCGAAGGAGCAAAAACATGGGCTCGTCTGACACGCGAAAATGTGGGTAAGTCCATCGCAATTGTGCTCGACGGTCTGGTTCAGTCGTTCCCGACAGTACAGGGTGAAATCACCGGAGGTCGTTCTTCTATTACCGGAAACTTCTCGGTAAATGAGGCGAAGGACCTTGCAAACATGCTGAAGTCAGGGAAAATGCCGGCCCCGGCACATATTGTTCAGGAAGAAATTGTAGGACCGACACTGGGTAAAGAATCGATTCGCAGCGGTATGTGGTCGTTCGTGATTGCCTTTGTGCTCATCCTTCTTTATATGTTGTTCTTCTACAGCGGAAGCGCTGGTATGGTTGCCAACGTTGCGCTGATAGCGAACCTCTTCTATATTATTGGTATTCTGGCATCGTTAGGTGCTGTGCTTACCCTACCGGGAATCGCGGGTATCGTATTGACCATCGGTATGTCGGTGGATGCGAACGTGCTGATTTATGAACGTGTTCAGGAAGAGCTGAAAGCCGGTAAGGGAATGAAGCTCGCCATCCAGGACGGTTACCGGAATGCTTATTCAGCGATTATCGACGGTCAGGTAACTACGTTGCTGACTGGTGTTGTACTTTACCTGTTTGGTTCTGGTCCGATTAAAGGTTTTGCTACCACGCTTATTATCGGTATCCTGACATCGATGTTCACTGCTATCTTTATTACCCGACTGATTTTTGAACGTTGGTTAGCGAAAGATCGCAAAATCAAATTCGTTGCATCGATGACCGCCGAATGGCTGAGGAATCCGACAATTAAATTCCTCGACAAGCGGAAGATTTTCTACGGCGTTTCCGGAACGATGATTGCCATTGCACTGTTTGCCTTGGTATTCAAAGGGCTGAATTATGGTATCGACTTCAAAGGAGGTCGTACATACGTAGTTCGATTTGAACATCCGGTTCAGGTTGAGAAAGTGATGAATGCCCTGACACCTGAATTTGGTTCTGCTCCTGAGGTGAAAACCTTCGGTGGTGATAACCAGGTACGTATCACAACCGACTATCGTATCGATGAGGATGGAAACAATGTCGATGCCGATATTGAAGCGAAGTTGTACGATGGGGTGAAATCCTTCCTTCCGGCGAATACTTCGGAAAAGGACTTCCTGGCCAATTACCGGATGAGTTCGCAGAAAGTCGGACCAACCATTTCGGATGATATTCGAAAGGATGCTTTGATATCCATCTTCTTTGCGCTGGTTATCATCTTCCTCTACATCTTAATACGATTCCGTCAGTGGCAGTATTCTCTTGGTGCGATTGTCGCATTGGCGCACGATAGTTTCATTGTGCTGGGAATGTTTGCCCTGTTCGATGGATGGTTACCGTTCTCGCTGGAGGTAGACCAGGCCTTCATTGCCGCCATTCTAACGGTGCTTGGTTACTCCATAAACGATACAGTGGTTGTATTTGACCGTATCCGTGAGTACCTCCACCTCCATCCGAAGCACGATAGAAAAGATGTGATGGACTCTGCTATTAACAGTACGCTGCGTCGTACGTTTAGTACATCACTTTCTACCTTCGTGGTATTGCTGGCCATCTTCCTGTTCGGTGGTACTTCCATCAAAGGATTTACCTTCGCATTGATGATGGGTGTGGTTGTCGGTACCTATTCTTCGGTATTCATTGCAACTCCGATTGTATACGATACAGTGAAACGTATTGCTACCAAGAAGGGGAAAAAGTAAGAAAATAAAGAGACTTCTCTTTTAAGATATGCCCGGTCACATTGGTGATCGGGCTTTTTTTATGATGCAGATTTAAAATCTGATTTGGGGCGATGACAATTGGCAGATGAATGTTATATTTGTTCAAAATCAATTACTATGGGGAATGTGTTGCTCTTTGTGAGTGGTTCAGAGTTGGTTCTTGTCCTGTTGCTGGCGCTGCTGTTTTTCGGAGCGAACAGTATTCCTGAGATTGCGCGGACGTTAGGAAAAGGTATGCGCGAATTCAAGAAAGCAACAAGTGATATTCAGCGTGAGTTCGAGAGCCATACCTCAGACATCAAGAAGGACGTCAATAATTTTACCGATTCGGTCAATAGTGAATCCAACAAGCTTAGCCGGAAAATAGAGGAAGAGCTTGAGGATAAGAAGAAATGATGTCTTGTCGGGTAAACCGTAAGGTGTCGACATCTGTTGTTTTTAATGTAGGAGATCTCTTTTCGCCACGGAGCGAAAGGAGGTTTTTATTTTATAGAAGAGAAATAAAACAAAATACTACTTAAACATCCTTTGTGGAATATCTGAAGTTATTAGGTGGTTTGATTCTGTTGCTTACCGGCGGAGATTTGTTGGTGAGGGGAGGCGTAAGTCTGGCCCGTCATTTTAAAGTTTCGACGCTGGTTATCGGAATTACGGTTGTAGCGTTTGGTACGTCGGCTCCCGAGTTTATCGTGAGTTTGGATGCAGCTATTTCCGGTCACCCCGAAATTTCCATCGGAAACGTGGTAGGTTCGAATATTGCCAACATTGCTTTGGTATTGGGACTTACCGGAACACTAATGGTGATGCCCGTGAAGCGGGAAACGATCCGGTTTGCGTGGCCGGTGATGTTTATTGCCAGCATTCTGTTTTATCTGTTCATCATGAACGGACAGGTTGGCCGCGTGGAAGGAATTTTCTTTTTTGTCGCTCTGCTTTGGTTCATCTGGAAAAGCTTTCAGCGGTCGAGGAGGCAGAAAGAAGCACATGAAATTCTTCCGCCACGTTATTCCATCCCGGTAGGTTTTCTGATTATTGCGGCCTCGGTTGTGGCATTGGCTTTTGGCTCACGCATATTGATTGAAGGCGCGTCGACCATCGCCCGAAGCCTGGGCGTGACCGAGCGGATTATTTCCATCACGGTAGTCGCATTCGGAACCAGTCTTCCGGAACTCGCTGCATCGGTCATGGCGGCTATTAAAAAGGAAGCCGACATTTCCATTGGGAACATCATCGGGTCCAATATTTTCAATTTGCTCGGAGTAATTGGTTTGACTGCTGCCATTCATCCTATTCCCGTCGAATTTGCTTCGTTCAGAATCGATGTTATCTGGATGCTTGGTTTTGCGCTCGCCCTATTGTTATTTGTTATTCCCTTGCGGAAGAATTTAGCTGTATTGCGTGAATCCGGGTGGCACAATTTATCAGCGCTTCGGAATTTGGAAGGCGGACATCTGCTACGAATCGAAGGGTTTTTGCTTTTCATATTTTACGTTGTTTACGTCGTTTCCATTATCTAAGGTTTTTTTCGGTACTTTTAGCTAACGCGAAAAAGCGGTGATTAAAGACAAAAATGAGTAAGAAGAACATCATATTACAGGCAACCAATATCACCAAGTCGTTTGGGGATTTGCAGGTGTTGAAAAAAGTATCGTTGGAAGTTTACCAGGGAGAAGTGGTGGCGATTGTTGGTGCCAGCGGTGCCGGAAAAACAACGTTGCTGCAAATTCTGGGTACCCTGGGAAAACCTGACGGCGGAAAAGTTCACATCAATCAAAAGGAAGTATTTAAGATGGGCGAGCGGGAGCTTTCCCGTTTCCGGAACCGCGAAATAGGTTTTGTTTTCCAGTTTCACCACCTGCTTCCTGAATTTACAGCTTTCGAGAATGTCTGTATTCCCGGATATATTTCGAAGCGTGATCGGAAAGAGGTAGAGGCTAAGGCGCAGGAGTTGCTGGAAAGTCTCGACCTGAAAGACCGGTTTCATCACAAACCGTCGGAGTTGTCGGGAGGTGAGAAGCAGCGGGTGGCTGTTGCCCGGGCGTTGATTAACGATCCTTCGGTGATACTGGCGGACGAACCTTCCGGAAACCTGGATTCCCGTAACCAGGAAGATCTTTTCTCGCTATTCTACCAGTTGAAAGAAAAATTTAAGCAGACGTTCATCATTGTTACGCATGACGAACATTTTGCCAAAACCACCGACCGGATGTTGCGCATTCGCGATGGTGTGATTGAGAACTGAGGAGCATGACCGAGCAGGAACTGAAAAACTTTCTCGACGAAAAATATCTTTTTTATAACCGCCCACGGTTTATCGAAACCGATCCCCTTTCCATTCCGCGACTTTTTTCCCGTAAGGAGGACATCGAAATAGCAGGATTCTTGGCTGCGACCATTGCATGGGGACAGCGTTCAACTATTATTCGCAACGCTTCGAAACTGATGGATTGGATGGACAACCGGCCTTTCGAATTCATCACAAAAAACGGAACGTCGGATTTTGAGCGGTTCGACGAATTTGTGCATCGCACGTTTAACGGAACCGATTGTCGCTATTTTCTCCATGCTTTAAGCGAAATTTACCGAAGCGGGAGTAGTTTGGAAACACTATTCACGGAAGGATTTCAGCAGGATGGAAATATGATGGCAGGTATCGTGCGTTTCCGGGAAAAATTTCTGAGTTACCAGCCGGAAAAGCGAACAGAGAAACATGTCGCCAATCCGTTAAAAGGCTCTTCGGCCAAGCGCATCAATATGTTTTTGCGTTGGATGGTGCGGGATAATTTCACCGGAGTTGATTTCGGATTATGGAAAGATATTCCAACCTCGGCGCTGATGATGCCATTGGATGTACATTCGGGTAACGTGGCGCGAAAGCTGGGCCTGTTGAAGCGGAAGCAGAACGACTGGAAGGCGGTAGACGAACTGACTTCCCGGCTGCGGGATTTCGATCGGGACGATCCGGTAAAATACGATTTTGCCCTGTTTGGTCTGGGCGTGTTTGAGAAATTTTAAACCAATGGAATCAAAGTCATTTACCTTTAAACAGTTTACAGTTAAACAGGAAAAGGCAGCTATGAAGGTGGGAACCGATGGTGTCCTTCTCGGTGCATGGACCGATGTATCCGGAGCCAAAAACATTCTGGATGTCGGGGCCGGAACCGGTTTGGTAGCATTGATGCTGGCACAACGCTCGGACGCCGTTGTTGACGCGGTGGAGATTGAGCCTGTGGCATTTTGCGAAGCGAATCAAAATGTGGTGGCCTCGCCATGGTCCGACCGGGTAACTGTTTTTCATTCTTCTTTCCAGGAGTTCATCGACGAAATGCCCGACCAGTATGATTTAATTGTCAGCAATCCGCCTTTTTTTGCAAACTCCCTGCTTTCACCGGATAAGAACCGAACATCTGCCCGGCATCATGAAAATTTGTCCTTCTCCGAATTGATTGACGGCGCAGTTACAAAGCTTTCGCCGGAAGGCAGACTGTCTGTTATCATCCCGTCCGACGCGTACGATGAATTCAGGGAGACGGCGCGCTTGAGTGGATTTTACCTGGTAAAAGTACTCAATGTGATTCCCCGGGAAGGAAAACCAGCCAATCGTGTTTTGTTGGAATTCAGTAAAAAGCCGGGTGACCGTCAGGTAAGCGAACTGTGCATCCGCGATGCCAATGGAAATTACACGGAAGCCTACCGGGCTTTGACAAAAGACTATTATCTAAAACTTTAAAAAGGAAATACCGGACATTCTCCGGCTGTTTCTTATTTTTAGCCAACAAAAATATTTTCATCCCTGCGTTATGAATCGAAAGTTTTTGCTTCTCCTGTTGCTGTTCACGTTGTTTTTTCAGGCATCGCGCGCTAGTCAGTTGTCTCCGACAGCCCGTATTTCACTGTTGACCTGCGAACCCGGAAATGAAATCTATTCCTATTTTGGGCATACAGCCTTGCGGGTACACGATCCGGGCAAGAAAATCGATCTGGTGTTCAACTACGGCGTCTTCAGCTTCGATGCGCCCAATTTCGTCTATCGTTTTGCCAAAGGCGAAACCGATTACATGTTGGCGGTGCAGTATTTTTCCGATTTTATGCAGGAGTACATTTATTATAAACGAAGTGTGTACGAGCAGGAGATTAATTTGACACCGGATGAAAGGCAGCATTTGTTCGATTTGCTGGTAAAAAATGCCAAGCCTGAAAATCGTGTTTACCGCTACAATTTCTTTTTCGATAACTGCGCAACACGCATACGCGACAGGGTAGAAGAAGTGTTGAATAACAAAATTATCTGGGCCAAAGAGAAGGAAAAGCCAGTCACTTTCCGCAATCTACTCGATCGGTATGTACCCGGAAATACCTGGTCGGGGCTGGGAATCAAACTGGCGTTGGGCGTTCCTGCCGATAAGAATATCACCTATTACCAGAAGATGTTTCTGCCCGATTATGTCTCGAAAGACTTTGGAGAGGCGAAAGTTCCCCGGGATTCGGTTGATGTTCCACTGTGTCTCCCGCGAACAACTATCTATGAAGCTCCTCCAAAGAAATTCAAGGCGGAACTTTGGTCCCCGGTCAATGTAATTCTGGCTCTTTTCGTTCTTGTTCTGGTAATAACCGTTTGGCAGTACCGGAAAAAGAAGGCCGGCATTTGGCTCGACTTTATCATTTATCTAATGTTTGGAGTTGCTGGTTTGGTATTGGCCTTCCTGACATTCGTTTCCACTCATCCGGCAACGGGCTGGAACCTGAATCTCATCTGGGCCTTGCCAACACATTTCTTGTTTGCCTTTGTTTGGCTGATAAAACCACTACGGAACAAACTGAAAGGTTATCATTGGTTTACGGCTGGTTTATTGGTTTTATTCCTGGTAAGCATGCCGCTGTTGCCACAAACTTTCCATTGGTTGGTTATTCCGCTTTCGCTGATATTGTTACTGCGTTCGGGGAAACATGTATTGGAGGATATCCGCTTACGAAAAAATAAATAGAGTCGACAATATTATTTAAGTAGGCAAAACAACGGACGCAGACTGCTTGTTAAAAACTTCCGGTTACGGAGAAATAAGACACTTTTCCGACCGTTGGATTGTTCCTATATTTGTTTTCGCAGATTGATAAAACCTGATCCCCCTTGGCAAAAAGCACAAAAAAATATGTCGAAACCCCGCTGATGAAGCAATATTACAGCGTCAAGTCGAAACATCCCGACGCTGTATTGCTGTTTCGTGTGGGCGACTTTTACGAGACTTTCGGAGAGGATGCCATTAAAGCGGCTGAAATTCTGGGAATAACCTTGACCCGCCGGGCCAATGGTTCGGCAAGTTATGTGGAACTGGCCGGATTTCCGTACCACGCGCTCGACACCTACCTGCCGAAGTTAGTCAGAGCCGGACAGCGCGTGGCCATTTGCGAGCAGCTCGAAGACCCGAAAACCACCAAGAAGATTGTCAAGCGCGGAATTACCGAGTTGGTGACACCGGGTGTTTCCATTAATGACAACATACTGGAACACCGCGAAAACAATTTCCTGGCTTCGCTGCACATCGAAAAGCAGATGGCAGGTGTGGCGTTCCTAGATATTTCGACCGGCGAGTTCATGACAGCCGAAGGAAACTTCGAATACATTGACAAGTTGCTGAACAGTTTCCAGCCCAAGGAAGTGCTATTTCAGAAAGGAAAAGAAAAACTTTTCCGGGAAACGTTTGGCCATAAATTTTATACCTACACCCTCGACGATTGGGTTTACACCGAAGATGCTGCCTTTGACCGATTGACACGCCATTTCGAAACCAAAACATTGAAAGGTTACGGAGTGCATGGATTGCAGCTGGGCGTCATCGCTTCAGGGGCGATTTTACAATACCTCGATTTAACGCAACACAATCAACTCAAACATATCACCGGGCTTTCGCGAATTGAGGAAGAACGCTATGTTTGGCTCGACCGTTTTACCATTCGTAACCTGGAGCTCTTTTCAGCGATTAACGAAGGTGCAAAAACACTGGTGGAAGTTATCGACCGGACCATCTCGCCCATGGGAGCGCGTTTGCTCAAACGTTGGGTGGCGCTTCCGCTGAAAGAGCAAAAGCGAATTAATGAACGGCTGGATGTTGTGGAGCATTTTGTTTCTCATCCGGGATTGAAAGAAGAGCTGGAAGAATCACTCCGGCAAATTGGCGACCTGGAACGCATCATCTCGAAGGTGGCGACGGGGCGTATCAATCCGCGGGAAGTTGTTCAGTTGAAGAATTCGCTGGCCGCGATTGAGCCGATCAAAAACGACTGCGAACAATCGGGCAATGAGAGTTTGCATCGATATGCCGAGCAGTTGAATCCGTGTTCTTCTGTTAAAGAAAGGATTGAAAAGGAATTGGTTCCTGAACCACCCACGCAGGTCGGAAAAGGACGAGTGTTTGCCGACGGCGTTTCGGAAGAGCTGGATGAATTGCGGCGAATCGCTTTTTCAGGAAAAGATTACCTCAAAAAAATTGTCGACCGCGAAGTTGAGCGAACCGGAATTTCTTCACTAAAAATAGGTTTCAACAACGTATTCGGGTACTATATCGAGGTACGGAATACGCACAAAGATAAAGTTCCGCCCGAGTGGATTCGGAAGCAAACGCTGGTCAGTGCAGAACGCTATATTACAGAGGAACTGAAAGAGTACGAAACGAAGATTCTGGGAGCAGAAGAACGAATTCTCGAGCTGGAATCGAAACTCTTTTCTGACCTGGTTTTCTCGATTTCCGATTACATTCAGGCTATTCAGCTCAATGCGGTGATTCTGGCCCGTATTGATTGTCTTCTTTCGTTTGGGACCATCGCGGAAGAAAACAATTACAAACGGCCGGAGGTGAATAACTCATCGGTAATTGATATTAAAGAAGGGCGTCATCCGGTGATTGAGCAACAACTCCCGATAGGAGAATCGTACATTGCCAATGACGTTTATCTCGATAACGACGAGCAGCAGGTCATCATTATTACCGGACCAAACATGGCCGGTAAATCGGCTTTATTGCGGCAAACTGCATTGATTGTGTTGATGGCCCAGATGGGAAGTTTTGTTCCGGCGGAAGCCGCAAAAATTGGTTTTGTCGACAAAATCTTTACACGGGTTGGTGCCTCCGACAATATTTCGCTCGGTGAATCGACATTTATGGTCGAGATGAACGAGGCGGCCAGCATCCTGAATAACCTGTCGGAGCGCAGCCTGATTTTGCTCGATGAATTAGGGCGTGGAACCAGCACCTATGACGGAATTTCCATTGCCTGGTCGATTGTGGAATATATCCATGAACATCCCAAAGCCCGGGCGAAGACTCTTTTTGCAACTCATTACCACGAGTTAAATGAGATGGAGAAGTCGTTCAACCGTGTTCGGAATTTCAACGTAACGGTCAAGGAAGTTGGGAATAAAGTCATTTTCTTGCGGAAGCTGATTCGGGGAGGAAGCAATCACAGCTTTGGTATTCACGTGGCCCGTATGGCCGGGATGCCGCCCAGTGTGGTGAAACGCGCCGATGATATTTTGAAGCAGCTGGAAGAAAACAACCGACAGGAGTATCCGGCCAAACCGGTAGGAGAAATTGCAGAGAACCGGGAAGGTTTGCAGCTCAGTTTCTTTCAGTTAGACGATCCGGTGTTGAAGCAAATCCGGGATGAGATTGCCAATCTCGACATCAATAACCTGACTCCGGTGGAAGCACTGAACAAGCTGAATGAAATTAAAAAAATTGCCGGTCAGTAAATTTTAATGGTGAACGGCGGCTGTTTAACGAAAAATCGGTCATAAAATCAATTTGATTTTTCAGCGAACGGAAAAATGTTTTTATATTTGCGTCCGCTATCGCAGGATTTAAGCGGAAGCACATGCGGGAATAGCTCAGTTGGTAGAGCATAACCTTGCCAAGGTTAGGGTCGCGAGTTCGAGTCTCGTTTCCCGCTCAGTTTTGTAAAAACGTTCATTTTATATTGGTGACAGGAAAGACTAAAAAGAGTAAAATTTTTATGTTGCTCTTGTCATAAACCTTTAAAATGCGGGAATAGCTCAGTTGGTAGAGCATAACCTTGCCAAGGTTAGGGTCGCGAGTTCGAGTCTCGTTTCCCGCTCAGTTTTGCAAAAATGTTCATTTTATATTGTTGACAGGAAAAACTAAAAGAGTAGATCTTTATGTTGCTCTTGTCAGAAATCCTTAAATGCGGGAATAGCTCAGTTGGTAGAGCATAACCTTGCCAAGGTTAGGGTCGCGAGTTCGAGTCTCGTTTCCCGCTCAAAAGGATGCCCAGATGGTGGAATAGGTAGACACGTTGGACTTAAAATCCAATGGCCAGTAATGGCCGTGCGGGTTCAAGTCCCGCTCTGGGTACGTTTAGGGCAACGGAGCAATTATTCTTAATGGCTCCGTTCTTCTGCGGGAATAGCTCAGTTGGTAGAGCATAACCTTGCCAAGGTTAGGGTCGCGAGTTCGAGTCTCGTTTCCCGCTCCAGGCCTCCGAATCTTCGGGGGCTTTTTTATTTTCTCTCCGCGCCGGTTTCGGGAACTCTTTTTTACTATTCTTTGCAGATGTATTTCTGATTAATTATATGAAAATTAAGTGTTTGGCTAGTGTGTTTTAGGCGAATTAATATTTCATAATATTAATTTATGATAGAAATACTATAATTATCAGCGATTATATCCTTAAATAGCCGCAAGTTACTGTGTTGTATTTCTAGTAATTACTATTTAGTTAAGTGATTGAAAAATAAGATAATATAGTCTTTCATTTTGTTTATTTTTTAGACAATGTCTTGTGTTTACTTTCTGAATGCCTTAAATTTATGTATCCATTTAGGATTGAAAACTAAGTAACCTGTTCTTACCAAGGATTTTTATTAGCCTTGAATGAAAAACTCCTTTGCCGTCATGAACTGAATAATGATGGCACGAAGCTCAGAGGTGTAGTCCGCAATTTATTTCAGTGAAAGGCAGTTCGACTGCCTTTGGCTGCACCTTTAAAAGTAGAATTATTGAAAGTGCATCAATTTCCGTTAACCCGGGAATGTAGCGTTCTCTAGGCTTTCTGCCCTAACCACAGTAAGTTGAAAACGATTGCACCTATGTAGAACAAAAACTAAAACCTATTATGTTAATCCTGAAGCCAGTCTAATTATGTAATTAAGGGTTGTATGACAGCAGTTCTTTTGCTGTTAATCGATTGGTTGACAGTCTCTCCCCCTTTCACTTCCAGACTGAACTCTTCAGTGTTTATTTCTTCTGTTTGATTAAAAGGATAATTTCCTGACAAGGATAGCTATGCGATACCTATAAGTAATAGCTCTTGTCGGGGAGGTATTTTACGCTCTGATAATTAGGTAGTACATCTGTAATTTTAACATTATGAAAAATAAACTAACTGGCCTCATTATAGTTCTTGTGCTTGTATTGGCCGGGGTTTCCTGCAGTAACCAGGAAGAAGACCTGCTGAAGCTGGAGAACGGGCTGTACATTCAGGTAGCCCTGGAAGATGCGTTCAATAGTCTCGAGGTTTATCCTCCCAAAGCCGATTTTGATGCCGAGATTACGCTGGTTCGGTCCGACGGAGTCGTTACTGCACTGAACTATCCTCTTTCCATGACTTTCCAGGATGGACGCTACATTTCCCGTTCGATCCCCATTCCTCCGGCAGATTACCGATTGACCAAGTTTACTGTTCACCGACTGGAAAAAGTACAATTGATTTCTGCACCTCACTTCGCAGTCACTTACCCCATTAATAGCACAAAAAACTGCACATTCCGGACTTCAGCCGGAGGGAATACCATTTTAAATGTGAATTGCCTGGGTCTTTCTTACCTGGAAACGCAGACCGAAAGCGGCTCCGGGGAGGTTTCTCAAGCAGCGGAGGCTTCCGGTTTCTACCTTTTTATTAACCGGTGTAACACCGAAAATCGTGAAAATTTCCACGAAGTGCTTTCCTATGAATTTAGGGCTTACACGGCGGATGCTGAACAGAATCCGGTAGATGTATTGTCGACGGGAGATAACCTGAATTCTCAGGGGCAACCTGAGCCCGTTTTCATTGCCTTGCCCACTGATTATACCAATGGAATTATTCTTCAGGTACAACCGGTTGGGGAGGAGAATACGGTCCTGATTATTCCGATAACAAAAGCGGAAATCGACAAATATGTGAACGGTGAGATTGACTACGTACATCTCGAAATTGGATGTGATTCGTGATATAAAAACCCATGTTTTATGTGAAACTTAAATTCTACCGAAATGAGAAAAAATTTACTCTTCCGAATACTGCTAATAGCAGTGCCTTTTGCGATGCTATTTTCTTCCTGTAATAAGAAGGATGATATGAGCATTGACGAACCCCAAAAAGTCGATTTGGTCTTTCAGGCCAATTTGACCAAGCCCATGCTGAAGGGAGCTAATCTCCCATATGACGAAATGTTAGCAGCGCTAAAATGTCATTTTGACGATTATGGAACAATTCATGTAAAGATTGCAACTGAAGCAGACTACAATACATTCTTGAACGGAGGGGATTTTCCTAAAGACATAGAAGAAGGAGACATCCCGGGCGATGATTATTACCTGGGCTATACTGGAGTTGGAGAAGGAGTCGCATCAGACTTGGTACAGTTGGCACCTGGGAACTATTATCTGACTCTATTCCAGGTTGGAAACGGAGGTGAAAACGATTTTATACCTCGCTTAGCAACTCCCATGATTGGTTCTTCTTTTAACGATTTTGTGACAAAACCTCTTCCTGAACCATTTACCGTTGGAGACTATGATAAGACCCGGGTTTTACTCGACGTACTCTGTTTTAACCAGCAATTGGCACCGGCCTTCGGTTTCTATTGGTTCGACTACAACATTGTAAGAGGTGATGAAATCTGTGTTTTCGTTAACTGTATCAATGAATATGATCGGATATATTACCATCAGGTATTTGCCTCAGATATTTATGCCTGGAAGACAACACTGGATGGAGAAGAGGTTGTTCCGGCAGGTGACGCTCCATATTGGGAGGTTGGCCCGAATTATGAGTTGGTACCAACGGAAGTTGGGGACGGTAGCGAGGTTGTTGGAAGTGTTGAGCCGATGTGTTTCCCGCTGTACGATGTACTGGAAGACATGGACCACGGCGTGATTCTTCAGTTGAAGCCCGTATTTGGAAAAAATTCAGCTGCAGAATTGATTTACGGGGATGATGTTCTGGTTCACATACCTTTGGAAATAATAGAGCAATACTTAGGCCTCATACCGCTCCCCGAGGAACCGAATGATGGAGTACCAGGTGGAGCTGGAGTCACGGTCAAGGTCGAAAATGTGGAAGGTTCCGGGGCCGACAATCCGAGATACATCCACATCATGCTGACAGACTGCCATAAGCCTGCCTATTTCGAGTCGCACAATGATGATAATGGCGCCCATGAAATTTATGCCTTGCGGTTTGACTATCCGAATCCCGGAGAGGTTGATATGACCAAAATCCTTGACCTTACACAGACTGACCCCACAATGACAGATCCGCATATCGCCGTTGCACCCAACCGTCGTCAGCTGTATATTGTTGATTCGGAACATAGTGATAAAATTCTGGTATACGACCTGTATTCGATGAGTCATAAAACATTTGATGTATATCAGGAAGTAAACCCAGATAAGATTACGCAATTGGTTTTCATGGATGGTACCCTCTTTGCAGCAGACATGAACAATAACGTCTTAGGCCTCTATGTGCTTGAACCGAATGGTGAAACATATAAATTAGAAAACTACAAGGAGTTTAGTTACCCGGATCCTACTATCATAGATTTCTCTGGAGGTGATTTAATAGCTACCGATGCCGGAACCTTGTGGAGTTTCAGTAAAAATAGCTCTTCGGCCTATGTACACGAAATTGATATTGCTACGGGAACCGTAACCAAATTGGCTACTGAGGACAATATGTATAGCGTATTCGGTTCTATGGTCTATGAAGACAATGCCACGATAATTACCGGAGATGGAGGTGCTACAGGCCTTGAAAGTTGGAGTTGGACCTGGAATGGTACTCCACTACCGGTATCATTTACACAAGGGGTAACTTATACTCCTGTACCTGCCTTCACATACCTGTACGGAGATTTGGCTTCGCCATTCATTTTGAATCGTCCTGCTCAGCCTGAATAGGGAGAAAAGAATAACATCCTGCTTGGTGCAGGGTGTTATTCCCTTTAAAATGATTGCCTGCTTTCGAACAAACATCAGGTTCAAAGGCAATAAGCTTCCCATTAGGGAAGAAACGAAATCGATGAACGAACCTGAAAATTTACGCTTATGAAAACAATACATATTTTCAAGGCAGTCGCAATTCTGTTCTTTACGTTTGCAGCACTCTCCTGTAACGATCTGTTCAATTGGGGAACCCGTGATTATTCCACCCAGTTGGAGATTGGGGTTGCCAAAGGAGGTTCGGTCCTGAAAGCGGCAGCAGATGAGCCCTATTATCTTGACGATTGTCAGTTGGCGACAGCTGATGCAATTAAAATTTCCATTTCAACTAAGGAAGGTCAACAGGTTGAAGGCATGCAGGATAAAATACTGTTGCTGCACCCAGTCGGTGATGGAGTTGCCTCCGATCTGATTACCTTACTCCCCGGGAAATACGTGGTCACAAAATTCGAGGTGCTTCAAGGAGATGATAATACAATAATGGCTACTCCTGTGGAAGGTTCACCTTTTGCCGATTATGTAAGTACTCAGCTCAATTTTGAATTTACAGTGGAGTTGTATAAGAAAAATCGGTTGCTCATGGAAGTGCTTTGTTTTGAACCAGCTGCGGCGCCGAACTTTGGGTTTACCTGGACTGATTATAACGTTGTACTTGGCGATGAACTATGTATGTATATATCGCAGTGCAATGAGCCTGTTACATACAAGGCTTCGTTTTACACCGTTTTAGAAACGGGTGAAGAAGGGAGTTTGTATGCATCGGTCAGTGACCAGTATACTGGAGGTATGTGTTTCCCTTTGTGGAGTGGGGCAAAGACGTATGGGGTTTATGTTCACATTTTTGATAGTGAACAAAACCTTTTAGCTGAATTTAAGATAGCTGCTGAAGATGTTAACCAGTTTCTGGATGGACAAGGTTATTACTTGTATGAGATTCCCTGTCCGGTGGTACCATAACGAACCAAAGCTATAAAGAGGAGAGATTCTTATGAAAAATAGATGGATATATGGCTTGCTTTCAACTATCGTGCTACTGACTGTTGTAGGGGCCTGTTCGAGAACCGAAGACACAGAAAACAGCACACCGAAAGTTGATATCACTTTTTTTGCAGAAAAATCGGGTCCTACCCTGAAAAATGGGAGCCTGGATTTGGATGCTATCTTGGCTGAGCTGGATTGCGGTGATGTCTTACTTGGAGAAGACGCCGCTGCCAACTATCGGTTAATGGTCCGTTTAACGGGGCCCAATGCCTTTGATAAAACTTACTTTCTGGCTTTTGATCCGGTGGGTGGAGGTGTTGCTTCGGAACTGGTTCAATTAAATGCCGATGCAACCTACTCAATTGAGCGTTTTGCGCTTGTTCAGAAAATCGATCAAAACGGTGACTGGACAGTGGAAAACACGGAGATGGTGATGGCTACCCCGGAGAATAACTCGGCCTTCATGGACTACGTTTCCGAATCGCTTCCGTCTGAGTTCACGGTTGGCAAATATGAAAAGAACCGGATTAATATCGATTTGCTCTGCTTTAATCAGCAGGTAGCTCCGGCATTTGGCTTCGAGTGGTTTGACTATAACATTGTACAGGGCGATGAAATATGTGTGTTCATTAACTGTATCAATGAAAATGATCGGGAAAACTACCATCAGGTTTATCCATCCTACCTTGCTGCATGGGTGCCTTCTGATGTGAACTCGGGTAATGCTTATTGGGATATTGGTCCCAACTACACGGTCGAGAACAATGCGATTACAGGCATTTACCCGGTCTGCTTCCCGTTATATGCGCCGGCAATTGAGATGACCGATGGTCTGACGTTAGAGATACGACCTGCTTTTGGTGAATTAGTCAGCGGTGAAGTGATCTATTCAGATGTGTTTACGATAACCATTCCTCAATCGATCATTCTCGAATACCTGGGACTGAATTCCTACGTTGGCGATCCGATATTGATTGATGAAGTTCGCGGGATTACAGTCAAAGTTGATTCTGCTCCGGATCCGACGGTTAGCAATCCACGGTTTGTTCATTTGGAATATTTGAATTGCCTGGAAGACCCGAATGTATCGGTTGGCGGGTGCGAAACTGCATTTGCTTATAATGAGAATTACAGCGACTGTTTCTTCGATTTTAGTTACCTGATTCCGACAAACCGCTGGGGATGGACCAATGGCCCGCTTGAGCCAAGTGCCACGGCATATGAGTTTACGATGCTGGCCGGAGCTGGAGGAGGACAGAATGAAGATCCTCCTGAGTGCCATCCGGAAAATGGCGTTAATGCGGGAACTACAACAGTAACTTACGACGGTTCCTCTGTTTCGATATCAATGAATATTTCCTCTGGTTTCGATTTGACACAAGTGCATGTATGGGTTGCTGAAGGAGATGCAGGAGATGAGCCCGATCCACGGATTCCGCATTATGAAAAGAACAATGGTGATATTGTTTATACGTTGTCGCCGGGGAAATATACTGTTGTCGACGAAGGTCTTACTGAAAATACATGGAATACTACACTGGATGGATTTAATGGCGGAAACATTTACGTCATTGTCCATGCAGTTGTTTGTCCTGCCTTACCCCAATAATTAAATACACACAAGTTAACTACGCTCAAAGGGCATCGGAATGCAAGCCGGTGCCTTTTTTGCGTAAAACGGTCAGACCATCCCTAACGGGAAAAAGGTAAGTTTCCACCCGTGAATCGTTTTTTACCAAATCATTGAATTGGAGAATTCCGGCTGTTTGTTCGTCCGATACTTCTTCATCGATTACTTTCTCATCCCAAAGCGTATTGTCGGCGATGAGAATGCCGCCTTCACGCAGCAGCGGAATAACCATTTCGTAGTGTTCCGGGTACGAACGTTTGTCCGCATCCATAAAGATGAGGTCAAACGATTCTTTCAACGTGGGCAATATGGCAGATGCATCTCCGATGTGTTGAACTATCCGTTCCCGCATTCCGGCCAGTTCGATATAATGTGCGGCAAAATCTTCCAATTCATCATTGATTTCGATCGTGTGTAGTACTCCGTCAGACTGCAATCCTTTGGCCAGACAGAGCGCCGAATAGCCGGTAAAAGTACCCAGTTCGAGAATTCGCTTCGGCTGAACTAATTTGCTAAGTAGCGTTAAAATGGAACCTTGCAAATGGCCGGAGCACATTCGGGCATATAGTTGTTTCGCATGCGTGTCACGGTTTAGCTGAGCCAAAACCGGATCTTCTTCTTCAATGTGCTCCAGAATGTAGTTTTCGAGATCGATTGAAAGATGCATAACTGGCTATTTAAAAATGAGTGTTGAAAGTTTTTCCCTGTCGAGAACCTCATTGGCAATTTCCATTAACTCGCTGGCTGTGACCTTCTCGATTTTGGCATTTATTTTTTCCAAGCTGTCAACGCGGTTGTATAGCTGGAAGCTTTTACCCAATGTAAGCATCAGGTCTTCCCGGTTTTCCTGAGCCATGGCCAGCTGACCAATCATCTGTTTTTTGGCTTTGCTCAGTTGCAAACTTCCCATTGCCTGGGTTTGTAGCTTTCTGATTTCCCGGTGAACAAGCTTGATGGCCCGTTCGAGGTTTTCCTTGTCGGTACCAAAATAAATGTTGAGAATTCCGGTATCAGTGTATGCTGTGTAACTCGATTCCACATTGTAGGCCATTCCGTTTCGTTCCCTGAGCGACAGGTTGAGGCGCGAATTCATGGATTGTCCACCCAAAATATTATTCAGCAGCAGCATGGCAATACGTCGCGGATGTTGGCTGTCGTAAGCTTCGTTTCCAATAATGCAGTGTGCCTGAAAAGTGTCCTTGTGTATCAGTCGCGTTTCAGGTTTGTACCCGATGAACTTTTCCCGTTGGTGTTTTCTTGGATTTTCAGGAACATGTGAGAAATGACGATCAACTAGTTTCTGCAGTTTCTTAGGTGTAATTTTTCCTACCGAGCAAATCACCATTTCGTCGGTGTTGTAATTTTCCCGGATGAACCGTTTCACATCGTTCCGGTTAAATCGTTTGATGTTTTCGGGTGTCCCCAGAATATTTCTCCCGATAGGGTGGCCATCATACACCAAATCCTCAAATTCGTCGAAAATCAGTTCCGAAGGACTGTCGTTGTACGAGTTAATCTCTTCGATGATAACCTCTTTCTCCTTTTTTAATTCCTTTTCGGGAAAAGTACTGTTGATGAGAATATCGCTGAAAAGCTCGATGGTCCGGTTGTAATATTCGCTCAGGAACGAAGCATACAGTGCAGTTTCCTCCTTGGTTGTGTAAGCGTTCAGTTCGCCGCCGACATCTTCCAGCCGACTGAGAATATGATACGCTTTCCGTTTTTGCGTTCCTTTGAAAATGGTGTGCTCGATAAAATGGGCCATTCCTTGCTCATCCGGCTTTTCGTCGCGCGACCCGGTGTTAAAAATCACGCCGCAATGGGCTACCGGCGAATCGATGTATTGGTGAATCAGCCGAATGCCGTTGGGCAATGTATATGTGAAGTAGTTCATATCGTCTCTTAATCAGGATGCAAAAGTATGGAAAATAATTATTTGTACCTTTTTATCCTGAAATAGTTCATCGCTTGTTTCATCTATTTTCAGCGAGTCAAATAACAGTTTAAGTTTTTATTCGTTTTTAATGAAAGTGATTAATCATTCCCCCGACAGATAAAGACTATGGATGGTATAAAAATTTGGTGCCGGTTGGCTTCGCTTTTTCTGACAGTTTTATTGCTGAATGGTCCGGTTTCAGCACAGCATGTTGAAACGCTTAGAGGAGTGGTACTCGACCATCAAACCAAAGCCCCATTGCCCGGAGCTACTGTTACAATCCGGGGAACAAGCCGATTTTATACGACTTCGTCCGATTTCAACGGCTGGTTTGAAATAGAGAATGTTCCGGTAGGACTCCATGATATTGTAGTAGAGCTAAAGGATTACAAGAACCTGCTACTGCGAAATGTGGAAGTAGTTACCGGAAAAGAAGCGTTTCGGGTAATTGAGTTGGATCAAAAGGTGCAGGATAACAAGAAGGACATCGATATCCGGCCGTATAAACCCGGAATTGCCCGTAATGCAACAGCCACGGTTAGTGCATTTTCATTTAACCGGGAAAATGTGCAGACCTCCGATAATGTAAAAGAAGATCCGGCTGAGATGGCAGCTGAGCTTCCCGCCTTCAGGCAAATAATGACTGGCCGAAACGATTTGAGCATTCGGGGAAATTCGCCAACAGGACTGGTTTGGCAACTTGATGATATTCCGGTAGTAGCACCTAACTTTGGTCACGAAATTGGATTACCCGGAGGTACATATCCTCTGTTACCTAACGCACTGCTTGGAAAATCTGAGATTGATTATGGTCCATCCCCGGCCGGGCCGATTGATGCGCTGGCCGGCAAGTTCAATCTTCGGTTCCGCGATGGTAACCGGGTTGATCGTCGTTATTCCGTAGAAATGGGCTCATATGGTGCAGCTGTGTCCGCCGAAGGTCCTATTAGCCGAAAGCCATCATCTTCCTATTTGGTTTATTACCGGAATTCCCTTCCGTCGGTATTGGAGGGGAGTGGAGTAGAAGCGGTACCGGGAATATTTCCCGACAGACAGCAGGCCGCTTTCAAAGTAAATATTCCAACGCGTTTTGCCGGAACCTTTTCCGTATTTGCTACCGGTGGTAAAAACAAGGTGGAGATGCTTCCGGAAAACAGTGCGCATCCCGAAAACTTTTACGTTTATGGAGGATTGCCGAATACCGACAATTACCGGGATGAAACAACGTATACCGGTGGATTTTCTCACAAGATCTATTTGAAGCGGGGAATCAGTTCCATCAAAACAACCGTCGGTATTTCGGGGTATGAGAAAACTTCCCGAATGGAAATGCATCGAAGTGCCAATCTTCGCCAAATCGATACCGGGAACGATAACAAAGAGCAGGAACTGTTTTTTTCTTCCCGCTTTCAGCACAAACCCTCCGTATCCAATTACATTGTTGCAGGAATCTCCGCACGTATCCATCAGATGAATTTTTCCGACAGCACCCTAACGGGGAATGTCACACAGGTCTACCCGAAAACTTATTACACGTTACTTGATGCTAATGAAAAAGGGATGGTTCAGGTTCAGGCAGACGCCGGCTGGCAGCACAAATTCGGAAACACAACAGCTGTTTATGTAGGTCTGAATGCCAGCTATTTCACTTTTAACCAGACCGCCTCCATCGAACCACGGTTGAGCATCAGACATGAGTACAATAGCAAAACCATTGTTTCCATCGGTTATGGACTTAAAAGTCAGCTGCAGCCGATGTTTTTGTACTTCATGAAAACCAAGGCAGATCCTACCGGTACAGTTGTTACGGAGGGAAACCGAAATTTAAGTCCAACGCGAATGCACCAACTGGTGGGGGCAGTTGACCGAAACTTTCGGGGAAATCTGCGGCTTCATGCCGAAATTTATTTTCAGCAGTTGATGAAAGTCCCGGTAGAACAACATGTGAGCAGCTATTCAATGGTGAATTACGGCGCCGGTTTCAGGGATTATTCCATTTATCCGTTAGTGAATCAGGGAACCGGACAGAATAAAGGACTGGAACTACAACTCGATAAATATCTTTCACACGGTTATTACTTCCGTCTTTCCGGGGCAGTGTATGATTCAAAATACAAAGCAAGTGATGGTGCGTCGAGAAATACGGCTTTTAACGGCGCTTACAAGTCGGATTTGACATTGGGAACTCGTTTCCCGTTTTCCCAAAACGGACTCCTGGATTTGAATCTCCACGCCACCTATTCAGGAGGTGTACCCTTGCCAGGGATTGACGACAGCATGTCGGTTCAGGCGGGATATACGGTTTATGGTGAAGCTTCACGTTACGTTAATCGGGAACCTGCGTGGTTTCGCGTCGATGCTCAGGTCAGTTTGAAGTGGTCGATGCGTTGGTTGAGTCACGAATTGTCTTTTAACCTGCATAACCTGACGGGAGAAAAGATTCTGCTGAGGAGATTTTACAATCCGGAATCAGGAGCTATTGATGAGGAATATCAGTTGGGATTTGTGCCAACTATCTTGTATCGAGTTTATTTCTGATAAAACGCTGAAAGGTACGGATGCAGCGGGATTAAAAATTTTTAGGTTGAAATTTGGCACATAGAAATTAATCGTTACTTTTGCACCGCGCTTAACAAAATTAAGGTGCCATAGCTCAGTTGGTAGAGCAACGGACTGAAAATCCGTGTGTCCCTGGTTCGATTCCAGGTGGCACCACCAGATGAAATACCGAAGCAGAAATGCTCCGGTATTTTTCTGAAAGTGTCATAGTTTATAGGGTTGGATAGTTATTTAGAAAGGTTTTATTTTAACGAGTTTATTGAAGAAATCGGATGAAGCAAAAGTTTGGGATTTCTAAAAAATCTGTACTTTTGACGAACCGATAAACCAAATGAGTAGGTGCCATAGCTCAGTTGGTAGAGCAACGGACTGAAAATCCGTGTGTCCCTGGTTCGATTCCAGGTGGCACCACAAGAGGGGAAGATGAGAATCTTTCCCTTTTTTTATTCTTCCCGTGTGTCCCAGGTTCCTCCGAAGCATCGGAGCCAGGTGGCACCACGAAGAGGGGAAGATGAAAATCTTTCCCTCTTTTGTTTTTTATCGAGGTTGATGGTATGAGCCTTCACTATGTATATATCATTTACTCCGAATCTTTTGACCGTTTTTATGTTGGTGAAACAGCAGATGTTACTGGGCGAATTATGCAGCACAATACCGGATTTTATGAAGGTTCAAGCACGAAATATGCCAACGACTGGTCATTGTACTTATCGATACGGTGTGAGAACAGAATACAGGCCTTGAAGTTGGAGCGCTTTATTAAGCAAATGAAAAGCCGGAAATTTATTAAAAAGCTGAAGGAAGAGCCCGAGTTGGTTGATAATTTACTCAATAGATTTTCAGAGTAATGTGTCCCTGGTTCCTCCGATGCTTCGGAGCCAGGTGGCACCACAAAGAGGGGAAGATGAGAAATTTCCCTTTTTTGTTTTTATTTAAGTTGATGGTATGAGCCTTCACTATGTATATATCATTTACTCCGAATCTTTTGACCGTTTTTATGTTGGTGAAACAGCAGATGTTACTGGGCGAATTATGCAGCACAATACCGGATTTTATGAAGGTTCAAGCACGAAATATGCCAACGACTGGTCATTGTACTTATCGATACGGTGTGAGAACAGAATACAGGCCTTGAAGTTGGAGCGCTTTATTAAGCAAATGAAAAGCCGGAAATTTATTAAAAAGCTGAAGGAAGAGCCCGAGTTGGTTGATAATTTACTCAATAGATTTTCAGAGTAATGTGTCCCAGGTTCCTCCGATGCTTCGGAGCCAGGTGGCACCACAAAGAGGGGAAGATGAGAATCTTTCCCTCTTTTGTTTTTATTGAAGTTGATGGTATGAGCCTTCACTATGTATATATCATTTACTCCGAATCTTTTGACCGTTTTTATGTTGGTGAAACTGTAGAGGTTGCCGGACGAATTATGCAGCACAATACCGGATTTTATGAAGGTTCAAGCACGAAATATGCCAACGACTGGTCATTGTACTTATCGATACGGTGTGAGAACAGAATACAGGCCTTGAAGTTGGAGCGCTTTATTAAGCAAATGAAAAGCCGGAAATTTATTAAAAAGCTGAAGGAAGAGCCCGAGTTGGTTGATAATTTACTCAATAGATTTTCAGAGTAATGTGTCCCTGGTTCCTCCGATGCTTCGGAGCCAGGTGGCACCATGAAGAGGGGAAGATGAGAAATTTCCCTTTTTTGTTTTTATTTAAGTTGATGGTATGAGCCTTCACTATGTATATATCATTTACTCCGAATCTTTTGACCGTTTTTATGTTGGTGAAACAGCAGATGTTACTGGGCGAATTATGCAGCACAATACCGGATTTTATGAAGGTTCAAGCACGAAATATGCCAACGACTGGTCATTGTACTTATCGATACGGTGTGAGAACAGAATACAGGCCTTGAAGTTGGAGCGCTTTATTAAGCAAATGAAAAGCCGGAAATTTATTAAAAAGCTGAAGGAAGAGCCCGAGTTGGTTGATAATTTACTCAATAGATTTTCAGAGTAATGTGTCCCAGGTTCCTCCGATGCTTCGGAGCCAGGTGGCACCACAAAGAGGGGAAGATGAGAATCTTTCCCTCTTTTGTTTTTATTGAAGTTGATGGTATGAGCCTTCACTATGTATATATCATTTACTCCGAATCTTTTGACCGTTTTTATGTTGGTGAAACTGTAGAGGTTGCCGGACGAATTATGCAGCACAATACCGGATTTTATGAAGGTTCAAGCACGAAATATGCCAACGACTGGTCATTGTACTTATCGATACGGTGTGAGAACAGAATACAGGCCTTGAAGTTGGAGCGCTTTATTAAGCAAATGAAAAGCCGGAAATTTATTAAAAAGCTGAAGGAAGAGCCCGAGTTGGTTGATAATTTACTCAATAGATTTTCAGAGTAATGTGTCCCTGGTTCCTCCGATGCTTCGGAGCCAGGTGGCACCACAAAGAGGGGAAGATGAGAAATTTCCCTTTTTTGTTTTTATTGAAGTTGATGGTATGAGCCTTCACTATGTATATATCATTTACTCCGAATCTTTTGACCGTTTTTATGTTGGTGAAACTGTAGAGGTTGCCGGACGAATTATGCAGCACAATACCGGATTTTATGAAGGTTCAAGCACGAAATATGCCAACGACTGCATCTGAAGGGAATATCGGTGATTAAAACCGGCTTAATAAACAGAAAATCACGCTTTGTGATTGAGATGAGCTTCTCATCTCCAGAAGATGAAGAACTTTCCGGACAAAGATGAAGAACTTTGTGCCGTGAGATGAGGAAGAAAATCCGACGAGTTGAGCTTCGCGCGGCGATGAGATAAAGAACCCCTGGATGCGGGAAACGTTTCTCCCGACGAAAAGAACAAGAGTTGTTCTTAAAACCACGCCTGCTTTTGATGAAAACCATGTGTGGTTTTATTCCAAACCTAACGTGATTTTGGCACAAACCAAGTGTGATCTTGATCGAAACCACGTGTGGTTTTCTGGTGCTCCCGAAAATCGTTCCTGGATTTTGTTATTTCTGTCTAGGTTTGGTATGCGACCGAAGACTCTTGACGGAAAGCAATTTTGCCCCCAATCTGGTTGGATCCTACTCCATAAAGAAATCTTTAATTCGCTCCGAAACCGTTCCCTTCCGGTTTTATTCCTCGCTTGAAAATCATACTTTTGCGACGATTAAAGTCGTTAATTAAACAAGTAGAATTCAAGATGGCAAATGTTAAAAAGACCATGCTCATGATCCTCGATGGTTGGGGGATTGGTGACAAATCGAAAGGTGATGTAATTTACAGTACGCCCACACCATTTATCGATGAGCTTTGGAATAATTATCCTCACAGCGAATTATTAACCTCCGGCGAAAATGTTGGTTTACCCGACGGCCAAATGGGAAACTCCGAAGTAGGCCACCTCAATATTGGAGCTGGCCGCGTTGTATACCAGGATTTGGTGAAAATCAATAAGGCAATTAAGGATAAATCTCTGTGGAGTAATCCTGAATTGCTGAAAGCGTATGATTATGCCAAAACCAATAACAAACAGGTTCACCTCATCGGTTTGATTGGCCCCGGTGGCGTACATGCCTTGAGTGACCACATGATTGCCCTGGCTCAAATTGCTACCGAGAAGGGACTGGAAAAAGTATTTGTTCATGGTTTGACTGATGGACGTGATACCGATCCGCGTTCCGGTTACGGATTTGTGGAAAGTGATTTGAAAGGTCTGGAGAAAACCAATGCCCGTTTTGCATCGTTGGTTGGCCGTTATTATGGCATGGACCGCGACAAAAACTGGGATCGTATCAAGTTGGCTTACGACCTGTTGGTGAAAGGCGAAGGCAAGAAGAGTAACGATATTCTTAAATCCATCCAGGAATCGTATGACGAAGGAGTAACCGATGAGTTCATCAAGCCGGTGGTGATGGTAGACGAAAATGGTGCACCATTGGCTACCGTTCAGGAAGGCGATGTAGTGATTTGTTTCAACTACCGTACCGACCGTCTGCGTCAGCTGACCATGGCATTTACCCAGGAAGAGCATCCGGAGGCTGGTTTGCAGACCATGCCGGTGGAATGGTACACGATGACCAACTACAACGCCAGCTTCAAAGGTGTGAACGTGTTGTTCGATAAAGACAATGTGGCCAATACGATGGGAGAGGTCGTTGCGAATGCCGGATTAAAGCAGATTCGTATTGCTGAAACCGAGAAATATGCGCACGTAACCTTCTTCTTCTCCGGCGGACGCGAACAAGAGTTCGACGGAGAGAAGCGCATTCTGATACCTTCACCCAAGGTACCGACTTACGATATGCAACCCGAAATGTCGGCACCGAAAGTGAAGGATGCTATCGTGAAGGAGTTGAATGACAAGTCTGCAGACTTCGTTTGCCTCAATTTTGCCAATGGCGATATGGTAGGGCATACGGGAGTTTATTCGGCCATTCAGACCGCCGTGAAAGCTGTTGATTCGTGTGTGAAGGAAGTCGTTGAAGCAGCCCGTGCCAACGATTATGATGTTGTCGTCATTGCCGACCACGGTAATGCCGACAATGCAATAAATGAAGATGGCAGTGAAAATACGGCTCACTCCCTTAACCCGGTTCCCTGCATCTGGGTAACCGACAACAAGGATATGAAGCTGAACAGCGGTATCCTGGCAGATGTTGCGCCAACGCTTCTGACCATCATGGGAGTTGATGTTCCGGCGGAAATGACTGGAAAAGTATTGATTGAGAACGCATAAATTGTTCTTCTCCCAATAAATATTTCGAACCGGGAGGGCATTTCTTTCCCGGTTCTTTTTTTATTTTTGCCGACATTCATCTTCAGGAGCAGAATACCTGCAGGTGACTAACAACTAAATAATAAACAAGTGATTGAGATAGGAAAAGCGCTGATTAGTTTTGATGTGTTGGATCAGCAGTTTCTTTGCGATTTGTCGAAATGCAAAGGAGCTTGTTGTGTGGAAGGGGATAGTGGTGCGCCATTAACTGAAGAAGAGGCAAAGACCATCGAGCGGATTTATCCCGAAGTGGCGCCTTATTTGTCCGAACATAACCGGGCGGAAGTGAAGAAGCAAGGCTTTTCCATTATCGATTCCGATGGAGATTTGGTAACTCCAATTATCGGCAACAGAGAATGTGTTTACACCTACCGGGATGAGGCCGGTATTGTCAAATGTGGAATTGAGCGTGCCTATCTCGATGGTAAAATCGATTTCCGAAAGCCGGTATCTTGCCATCTTTTTCCTATCCGGATAACCGAATACAAGCGTTTCGACGCGGTGAATTACCAGGAACTGGACATTTGTAAGCCGGGGAAAGCCTGCGGAAAGAAAGAGCAGTTACCGTTATGGAAATTCCTGAAAGAACCGCTTATTCGCAAGTATGGAAAAGAGTGGTACGAGGAATTGCAGTATGCAGCTGAAAATATGCCTCGCGATTAATCGAGCCAGCAGATAAAGACATAAAAAAGGCATTCTCAGGAAAATGGGAATGCCTTTTTTTGTGACAGGTCGTTTATTGGTAAATGTCTTTTTCTTTCAGATAGCCATCAGCAACAACTGTCTGTTCGATGTTGTCTTTTGTTACCGGGAGTGCCTCGAGTAAAACGGCCGGTACCAGTCGTTTCCCATTACTGACCCGGTTGTTGCAACCTTCGTATTTTTCTCCGCGGGCGAGTTTGACAGCTATTTCGGCCGCCGTAGAAGCCATTGTCTGGATCGGTTTGTAAACCGTCATCACCTGGTTGCCTTTCACCACTTCCCGTACGTTCCGGAGGTCGGCATCCATTCCGGCCACGGCAATTTTCTTTTCCAGTCCGTACTCTTTCAATGCCCGCAGCACCCCATAGGCAATAGCATCATTGCCGGCAATGATGGCGTCCACCTGGTTGTTGTTTTCATCGAGGCACTCTTTCGCCATTCGGTAGCCTTCATCTTCGGACCAGAATTTGGTGAATTTTCGGTAAACCAGGAAGATCTCTCCGCGTTCGATATAGGGTTGCAGAATATTCATCTGGCCGAGATAAAGCATCCGGCTGTTGTTGTCATATTCTGACCCCCCGATGAGGGCATAGTTCCCTTCGGGAACCAGGTTGACCATATACCTGGCCTGCATTTCACCGATTTTGATATTGTCCGTAGAGACATAGTAATCAACACGACTGTTGTTGATGAGTCGGTCGTAAGAAACAACCGGGACCGAGCGATTGTGAGCCAGATCGACAATTTCCGAAGCACTATACTGGTTGACCGGGATAACAACAAGGGTTTGAATCTTTCTTTTTAGCAAGTCCTGAGCCTGTTGTATCTGTTTCTGATCGTCGTTGTCGGCAACGGCAACCAACACTTTCCCTCCCAACTCGTTGACAGATTCAATAAAATATTTTTGATCGTTCTCCCAGCGTTCTTTGTCCAGACTGTGTATCAGCAAACCAACTTTAACCTTATCGCTCGAGCAACCAGCCAATATCAATCCAATGAAAAGAATGAAAAACCGCAGTGTACTTTTCATGACATGGATATTTAAAAAGATTTATCAAAATAGAATCAGGTACAGAACGTGAAAAGTTCTTCAGAAGTAAACGGAGGACAACTTGGTCCTTAGGTAGTTTTGGTTTTCTCTTTATATAAATTTACGGATTAGGAAATAAAAAAGCATTGAAAAGTGGAGAAATCCGGCGGGTTTTTTAAAACATAATGATTCCTTCGGGCCGGGTGGGCTATTTATTGACGCTTGTTGTCGAAGCGGTGAAAAAGAAAGCGGGGAGTTTTTCGTGGTAGGGCCTGAGAATACAGTTGTCTATTTTTTCCCGTCCCATTCCTCAAAGAATTCATTCAGGAACGCCTCCATCACCTGATGTCGGTGCACAGCCATTTCGTAACCAGCCCGGGTTTGCATTCTGTCTTTCAAAAGAAGCAACTTCTCATAAAAATGGTTGATGGTATGCGATTGATTCTGTTGGTAACTCTCAAAACTTTGGTGCATTTCGGGTGTCGCATCCGGATGGTAAATAAGTCGATCCCGGCTTCCGCCGAAAGCAAATGTACGGGCAATGCCGATGGCACCAATGGCATCGAGCCTGTCCGCA
Organism: Prolixibacter sp. DSM 2831; assembly: GCF_056493735.1. Lineage (NCBI taxonomy): Bacteria > Pseudomonadati > Bacteroidota > Bacteroidia > Marinilabiliales > Prolixibacteraceae > Prolixibacter > Prolixibacter sp. DSM 2831. The sequence continues at coordinate 4,413,974 of NZ_CM151379.1, read as the reverse complement.
TCCTGAACCACTTTCCCTTCAATCGTACTCATCGGTGTTGGCACGCCTGCTCCCTTAAAGGACACATTCCGGGTAATATTCAGAATATTTTTGCCTTCTTTCTTGGCAACCGAAAGTTTGTCAAGCCATTTTTCGACCTGATTACTGTTAGGATTAAGTTTCCAGTCGTCCAAATCATGTAGCAATGCGGCCATTTCGACGACGAAAATATCAGCTTGTTCCCGTTTGGCTAGTTCCAGTGCCAGATTTCGTACGCGATGGATGTGCCACCAATCGTGACCGGAACCGTCTCCCGCAAAGCGTTGTTGGATGAAATCTTCGGTTTGTTTGATAATCTGTTCTTTCTCGTGGCTATTCATTATATCAACTATTCGATAAAAATCGGATTGTATGTACTGGGAAAATACATATTATTGCCGATCATTTGACCTAAATGTTTGAAAAATCCTGAAGTTGTTGATATTTAGACAAATATCGTATATTTGTGCCGATGCAATTTATAATTCGTTCAAATAGATTTGAACTACTTTTCAATGAATATATTACACCCGGAATAGAACGGAATCAGGGATGTATGTTATGAAATATCATGGAACGGAAATTGCAGAGCATACAGAAATACTATTTTTGGGGGTGGAGAAGAAAAAATGAGAAAACTTAACAAACTAACTATTCCGGAAATGCTTCGGAGTAGTTTTTCCGAATTTAAAGACAAGGAATCGCTGGTGTATGCTGGTGAAGAACACCGTACCTATGCTGAGCTTGAGACCGAAGTCAGGAAAGTGGCCGGACTGCTAAGGCAATTAGGCCTGAAAGAAGGAGACAAGATTGGGATACTGAGTAATAACATGCCCAATTGGGGAATCGCGTTTTTTGCTGTTTCAATGATTGGTGCCATTGCTGTGCCAGTATTGCCAGACTTTTCGCCGGCTGAAATTGAAAATATTTTCAAGCATTCGGAAACGCGCGCTTTGTTCGTATCCGAAAATCTATACAATAAGGTCGAGGAGTTTGAGGCCATCGAGCTCTCCTCTGTTATCCTGATGGAAACATTTGGTGTTATTCCGAAAGGGACCTCCAGAGAGCAGGTGCCTGGTATACCATCGGCTTTGTCAGATGAAAATTATCTGACGGACGATGTTGATGTTGGAGAAGACGATTTGGCATCAATTATTTATACATCAGGAACAACCGGAAAGTCGAAGGGTGTCATGCTGACACATCGCAATTTGGTTTGGAATGCTCGTCAGAGTTATACCGTCCAGCGAATATTGACAACCGATCGGTTCCTGTCCATATTGCCTTTGTCGCATACTTTTGAGAATACACTTGGGCTGTTGCTACCCATCATGTACGGAGCCTCGGTGCACTATCTGAGAAAGCCGCCGACAGCAAGAGTTTTGTTGCCTGCCCTTCAGGAGGTAAAGCCAACATTAATGCTTTCGGTACCGCTCATCATTGAGAAAATATACAAGCAACAGATATTGCCGAAATTTCAAAAGAATGGCCTTATCCGGACGTTGTATCGCATTCCGGTTATCCGGAAAAAATTGAATGCGATTGCCGGGAAGAAGCTGCTGGAAACATTCGGTGGCGAACTGGTATTTTTCGGTATCGGTGGTGCAAAGCTCGACCGACAGGTTGAAATTTTTCTGCGTGAAGCAAAGTTCCCGTACGCTATTGGCTATGGCTTAACCGAAACATCTCCGTTACTGGCAGGTACCGGCGCAAGCAGCACAAAATTGCAGGGAATTGGGCCAGTACTCGAAGGAGTTGAGTTAAAACTGGAAAATCCGGATCCCAAAACCGGCGAAGGCGAAATTCTGGCGAAAGGCCCGAATGTGATGAAAGGTTATTTCAAAGAGCCGGAGCTGACCAGGGAGGTATTGAGTGAAGATGGCTGGTTCCGAACCGGAGATTTGGGTGTATTCGATCGGAATGGATACTTGTACATGAAGGGACGAATTAAAAACATGATTCTGGGTGCTTCCGGGGAGAATATCTATCCGGAGGAGATTGAGTCAGTCATTAATAACTTCCGGAATGTGGTCGAGTCACTGGTTGTGCAACGGAAGGGAAAATTAGTAGCCTTGGTTCATCTGAACATTGAGGAGATGGAAGAAAAGTACCACCTGATGCGCGATCAGGCCGAGCAGTATGTCAACGAGAAAGTGGACGAAACATTGAAAGAACTGCAGGCATATGTGAATTCCCGCGTAAGCAAATTTGCGCAGGTTCAAATGGTATTGGTTCAGCCAACTCCTTTCGAACGTACGCCAACGCAAAAAATTAAGCGCTTTCTTTATTCCTGATAAGGAAAACAGACAAAATAAAAAGGGATGTCTTGCTGAAAGATGTCCCTTTCTTTTTTATCAAAATTCACATCAGTTTTTCCTATTTTAATAAAAATGAATCAAGGAAGATAATATGAAACAAAAGGTCGTTGTAGTTACCGGAGGTGCCCAGGGGATTGGCAGCGGAATTGTCGAGAAGTTTTTGAAAGAAGACTGGAAAGTTGTCATTTGGGAAGTGGATGATGAAGCCGGACGCGAAATGAAAGAGCAGCTGAATTCAACTGATTTCGAGTATCTGTTGTGTAATGTCTCTCATGAAGCGGCAGTTCGGGCAGCTGTTCAAAAAACCATTTCTTTATTCGGAAGAATCGATGTTTTAGTGAATAATGCTGCTATCGCGAATAACAAATCAGTAACTGAGCTTTCGCTGGAAGAGTGGCAACATGTGCTCGATGTCAATTTGAACGGCCCTTTTCTCTGCTCGAAATATTGCGCTGCGGAGTTAGGAAAGAACAAAGGGGCCATCATCAATCTTTGCTCTACACGGGCATTTCAATCAGAACCTAATACAGAAGCTTATTCAGCATCGAAGGGCGGCGTTTATGCGTTAACACATTCACTGGCTATGAGTTTAGGCCCGGATGTCAGGGTAAACAGTATCTCGCCGGGTTGGATTGACGTTTCTGAAGTAAAAAAGAAGTCTGTTGCAAATCAGGAAAAATTGACAAAGGAAGACCACTTGCAACATCCGGCTGGAAGAGTAGGAAAGGTGGAAGACATTGCCAATATGGCTTATTTTCTGGCACAGCCTGAAAACAGTTTCATTACCGGTCAGAATTTTGTGGTAGACGGAGGGATGACCCGGAAAATGATTTACGTATAAAAAAACGGGAAGCGATCATGCTCCCCGTTTCTAAATTTAGTTTTTGTTTTCTTTGTCCGACGCTTTGACGAGATTTCCTAAGAATTCTCTAACGGCACTGACCGATTCGAGGTTGTAAGCGGCATTGGTATGCTTCAGGCCAACCTTAATGGTAATGGCTTCACGCGGAAGTTCTCTGAACATGTATTCATCCGTCCAGTCGTCTCCCATAGCCAATACGTAATCGTAGTCTTTTCCGTGAAGGAAATTAAGTGCGGCAACACCCTTGTTGATACCACCGTTTTTCACTTCTATCACTTTATTTCCTTCCATGATCTCGAGATTGTGATTCGAAACCAGGTTGGTCAACTCATCTTTCAGCTCGTTGGCACGTAACTCGCCTTGTTCAGGTTCCGCTTTGCGGTAATGCCATACCAGGGAATAATTTTTCTCTTCGATGAACGAGCCGGGCGTTCTGTCGACAAAATTTTCCAAAATTGGTCGCACCATGGCCATCCAGGAATTGCTGATGTTGGTGAGTGTTTTCCAGGTACCACCGAAATCCTTCACCCAGACACCATGTTCACAGATGAGATTGACTTTATGCCCGTCCATCCATTTTTCGAGCGTTGCTCGATCGCGACCACTGATAAGTGTGATATCGTTATGTTCGTCCTGTTCCAACTGCTTGAGCAGGTTGTGCAGCTCGTCGTCCGGCGAAGCATCCTGGGGATTTTTCTTGAAGCTAGCCAACGTTCCATCGTAATCCAGGAAGATGGCTCGATTTTGGCCTTTCGCATACTCGGCAACCAGCTGTTTCCGGATTTTGGTATTGATTCGCTTGGCCAGGAAGTCGGATTGAATATCACGTGCGATGTTCAATGATTTCACAAATTCCTTAGCCCATTTGAAAATATCGTACCGTTTGATGCGATCCTGCAGGTAGCTCATTCGTTCGCGCTGCTCGTCCAGCGGCATGGTGAGTGCCTGGTAAATGCTCTCGGCTGTATCGTTCTCGTCATTGGGATTAATGATAATGGCTTCTCCCATCTCTTTGGCAACACCAGCCATTTCACTAAGAATGATGACACCGCTCTTATTGGTCCGGGAGGCGACATATTCCTTGGCCACCAGGTTCATTCCATCACGAACCGGCGTAATCAGCGCCACATCGCAGGAGCTGTAAAGTTCGATGAGATTCTCGAATGGCAGTGAGCGATAGAAATACCAAACGGGCGTGTAGTTGATACTACCGTAAAGTCCGTTGATACTACCCACCAACTCGTCCACCTCTTTCTTCAACTGCTGATAATGATCGACCTGCCCGCGGGAAGGTACAGCCAGCATAACCAGCGTTACTTTGTATCGAAATTCGGGATACTGCTCCAGAAAACGCGCAAAGGCTTTCAACCGGTTCGGTATTCCTTTTGTGTAATCAAGGCGGTCGATGGAGAGAATCAAACGACGGTCAGGCGAGGTGAGAAAATATTTCTCCAGTTCCTGATGCAATCTCGATTTTTCCTGCAACGGTTTTTGATGAGTCGCCAATGCGGCATCGTGGAATTTGTCGTAATCGATTCCCATTGGAAATGCATCGGCGAGGATAATCCGGTCTTCGACGTGAATTTGGTTGAACGATATTTCGTAACCAAACAGCCGGCGTACCGTACTGAAAAAGTGTCGTTCATAGTCATACACATGAAAACCGACCAAATCGGCTCCCAGCATTCCCTTGACAAGTTCTTTACGCCATGGAAGCGTCCTGAAAACCTCGAATGAAGGGAAAGGAATGTGTAAGAAAAAGCCAATTGTCACGTTGGGCTTCTTCGATTTAATCATTTCGGGTACCAGCAGCAATTGATAGTCGTGTACCCAAACCGAGTCGCCGTCTTCTATAATAGAAATGGCTGCGTCTGCCATTTTCTGGTTGACAGCTTTATAAGCTTCCCAGGTTTCGGCATTGAAGTCGGCAAACTGTGTGAAGTAGTGAAAGAGGGGCCAAATGGTTCGGTTGCTAAAGCCCTCGTAATAAAGATTGATCTCTTCGTGGCTTAAATGTACCGGGACACAATTTTCTTTGTTCAGTAAGGTATCAATCTGTTCAAGTTCTTTTGTTGAGTGGTCTTCTTTAGCCACTCCGGGCCAACCAATCCATGAGCCATGATAGTCTTTGTAAATTGATTTCATCCCGGTGGCTAGTCCTCCAACGCTAGGTTTCAGAGAAAAACCGTTTTCCGTATCTTTGATGCTGTAAGGTAGCCGGTTTGAAACAATATGGATTTTGCTCATATAATTAGGGTATTTTTTTTGGATTTTTACTGATAATAGCCCTTTTTTGGCGATTAAACAAATTTGGCAGAAACAAAAACGGCAGAATGGATAATTTGAATTATGGAATAGTAGGGAATTGCAAAAGCGCGGCATTGATATCCAAAGATGGCTCACTCGATTGGTTATGTCTGCCCAAATTTGATTCCTCGTCAGTCTTCGGACGCTTGCTGGATGATGAAAAGGGAGGACACATGGCCATCCTGCCTGAGAAGTTAAACGAATCGAAGCAATTTTACCTCCCGCGAACCAACATCCTTTGTACCCGCTTTGAATGTGAGGACGGTATTTTCGAGGTGCATGACTTCATGCCGCGATACGAGAATCAAAAGGAAAAATATTACTCACCGCCCGATATCATTCGTTATTTCAAGCACATTACCGGCAATCCCTCCTTCCGTATTATCTACGATCCGCGGCTCGAGTATGCTGAATTTGAAACGAAGACGGTCGTCAACGAGCACTACGTTAAATCCAATACCACCAAAGGCCCTTACGATTCACTTTATCTGTACACTAGTTTCGACAAACAGAAGCTGGTAGCAGGTGAAGTGCTTCATCTTCCGGAAGATCAGTTCACCTTGGTTAGTTACAACCAGAAGTTGTTAAAACAGGATGTGAAAAGGGCGTACCTGAAGTTGATGCGTACGCAGGTATATTGGTTGAACTGGTCGGAGCGGACGACGCGTTTCAAGGAATATAATGATGAGATTAACCGGAGTGCGCTTACGCTGAAGTTACTGAGTTACGAGAAAACCGGAGCAGTATTGGCCGCTTTGACTACTTCGTTACCGGAGACAATCGGCGAAGAGCGTAACTGGGACTACCGTTTCTGTTGGATCCGTGATGCATCGATGGTGGTTCGCATCATGACAGGTTTGGGACACCTGAGCCTGACGCAGCGCTACCTTGATTTTATTATCAGCCTGCTGCCTGAGAAGGATGAACGCATCCAGATCATGTATGGTATCAGTGGCGAGAAGAAGCTTTCAGAAAAGGTGTTGAAGCACCTGAAAGGATACGAAGGTTCCTGCCCGGTTCGGATTGGAAATGCAGCTTACAAGCAGAAGCAGAACGACATTTACGGTATTTTGGTCGATGTCGTCTATCAGCAGTTCAAACTCTTCCCGGCCAGTTTGGAGTACAGCGAGGAGTTGTGGACTTTGGTTCGCAATATTGTGAAGATGGTAGAGCGTAACTGGCAGAAGCCCGACAAGGGAATCTGGGAGTTCCGAAACGAAAGCCGGCATTTCACTTTTAGTAAAGTGCTTTGTTGGGTTGCTATCGATCGGGCTGTGAAGATTGGTAATCTGTTGAAACAGGAAGAAGTGTTCACTGAATGGGAGCGGTTACGGGACCGTATTCGCGATAGTATATTGAAAAATGCCTGGTCGGAAGAGAAGCAATCGTTTACGCAGGCTTATGGAACAGAAGACCTGGATGCCTCCGTTTTACTGATGGAATCTTATGGTTTTGTACAGGCATCTGATCCCCGTTTTAAAAGTACTGTACTGGCCGTACAGCGCGAATTAGAACACAATGGTTTAATGTACCGCTATAAAAACGAGGATGATTTTGGAGAGCCACAATCGGCATTTACCATTTGTTCCTTCTGGTTGATAAATAGCTTGTATAAAATTGGTTATAAAGAAGAGGCACGTGAGCGGTTCAACCGGTTGTTGTCCTATTCGAATCACCTGGGTTTATTCAGCGAGGATTTGGATTTTAAAACGAAGCGTATGTTAGGGAATTTTCCGCAGGCGTATTCTCACCTGGCCATGATTGAATCGGCCATTACCATTTCGGAAGGTGAATTAAGTCTGGAAGAAGTTATCAGAGAAGCCATAAAATAGTTCCAGCATTATAAATAAAAGAAACCGGGTTCTTTCCCTTTTGGGGGCCAGAACCCGGTTTCTGATTGAAAACCTTTAATTAACGTTTTCGTGGTTACTATAGTAAAAGGATTGGATGCAATATAGATGGATTATTCTAATATTGCTCTGCTCTGTTAGCTGTTATACAATATATTTTATCATTTCTTCAGGAAAGTATATCAGGTGTTTGGTAAACTTTTAAAGAGTTTTTGCGATTGGATGTTAATCATATAAATTTAGCATCAATCGATAAAACTAACTGACATGAAAAGGATTACCCTGTTTCTTCTGCTTGCTTTTCTAATCACACCGAGTTTTGCTCAACAAGAACAAATCAATCCCGAGCCACCAGTTCGGGGGTTCTGCATAGCAGCACCCAAGCCAGCCGATTTGGATACATTTTTGGAATTCATCAACGATGTATTGGGACCGGCAGGAGTGAATACGCTGGTTCTGCGAGTCGATTATAACTACCAGTATAAGAGCCATCCAGAATTACGGGATGAAGATGCGCTTTCGCAGGAAGATGTCGATCGGATAGTTGAGGTCTGTCATAATCATGAGATAGCCATCATTCCGCAGGTGAACTTGCTTGGCCATCAATCCTGGGCATCCGATTTGGGAAACTTGTTGAAGGTTTATCCTCAATTCGATGAAAGGCCTGATGTGAAGTTGCCGAAGGAGTACAAGTGGCCGAACAAAGACAGTTTGTACTGTAAAAGTTATTGTCCGTTGCATCCCGGCGTACATAAGGTAGTTTTTGATGTAGTAGATGAAATTGTGGCTGCTTTTCACGCCAAAGCTTTTCATGCTGGTATGGACGAAGTCTTCTACATCGGTGACCCGGATTGTCCGCGCTGTGCCGGTAAGTCGAAAGCCAAACTGTTCGCTGATGAAGTAAAGCGTATTGATGACCATCTCGCGAAGAGCGGAGCGGAACTGTGGATTTGGGGCGACCGCTTGATAGATGGTAAAACAAGTGGAATTGGTATGTGGGAAGGTAGTTTTAACAATACATGGCCGGCTGTCGATATGATTCCCAAAAATGTGGTTATTTGTGACTGGCATTATGTGAAAGCAGTTCCTACTGCGCCTTATTTTGCGCAAAAAGGATTACGGGTTGTGAGTTGCCCGTGGAGAAAAGCCGACGTGGCCCTTCAACAATTGGAAGACATGAAGAATTTCCGTCAGCAGTCACCTTCCCCGATGAATCAAAAATTTCTGGGCGTGATGCATACGGTCTGGACTCCGGCCGAAAGTTTTCTTCGTCGTTGGAAGGAGAATGAAAAACCGGAAAACGGTTTGAGTGACATCGATTGCTTTAAAGCCTTGTCCAAAGCATGGACCGGAAAATAATTCAATCAGAATCTTTTTTTATTCTAACAATCAAACGATACCATGACAAAACCAACTTCCTCAGGTCGGGTGGCTGCTATTGATATTTTGCGTGCCCTGACAATGTATTTTATGATTTTTGTAAACGATTTATGGTCGCTGAAGGGCGTTCCCAAATGGCTGGAACATGCCTCGGCTACTGAAGATTACCTGGGATTCTCCGATATCATATTTCCTCTGTTTCTTTTTATTGTTGGGCTGAGCATTCCTTTCGCGGTAGCTAACCGCCGGAAGAAAGGAGATTCGAGCGGGAAAATTGTCTGGCATATTTTCATTCGCTCTGTTTCTCTCATTTTGATGGGATTTTATATGATGAATCTTGAAAAGATTGCCGGAAATCAGGTAATCGTTGGTCGATCTGGATGGGAGTTGCTAATGGGCGTTGGCATTATGCTGATTTGGCTCGATTGGCGGCGTACCGGTTTATCGCAGCGAGTTGTTTATTTGATGCAGGGAATAGGTGTCGCTATCTTCATCTTTTTGGCTACGATTTACCACGGAGGAGAAAATGGGCAGTCGTGGATGCAGGTTTATTGGTGGGGAATATTAGGCTTGATTGGTTGGGCTTACCTTTTAAATGCATTGCTTTATGTCGCTTCTCGCGGAAAACTTTGGGTGATAATCGCCGGCTGGTTGTTTTTCAATTTATTAAATATTGCAGATCTTGCCGGTTGGACTTCTGGCTGGGAATTTCTTCGGAATGTAGCCGGACCGTTCGTAACCGGTTCCAATCCTGCCTTGACTGCAGGAGGATTGGTCGCTGCAGTTATCCTGCGAAAGCTGCGTTCTTCTGGAAAGGAGAAATCGTTTTACTTATGGATGGCTGTGCTGGCCGTTGTAGCACTGGCATATGGTTTTGGTTTACGACCGGAATGGGGAATTTCGAAAATTCAGGCAACACCGGCCTGGGTAGGCATTTGCTCAGGAATGGGATTCGCCTTGTTCGGAGTGTTGTATTTCATTGCCGACAAAAAGGGAAAAACCAACTGGGCTGATATTATCCGTCCGGCCGGAACTGCAACTTTAACAGCTTACCTGTTACCTTATTTCATTTACCCGATACGAAGCATTTTTGGACTGGTTTTGCCAATTGCTTTGCGAACCGGTTTTGTCGGAATATTGAAATCGCTGATTTTTGCGCTATTGGTTGTTTTATTAACCGGTTGGTTAGAAAAACACAAAATAAAATTGAAGCTATAATTAAAAAAGCCCGGCTGAATTCAGTCGGGCTTCATTTTCATATAAAAGTCGATTAGTCTTCAATAATGACAATCTTTTCAATCTCATCGCCGGGGCGAATATCGTCAATCACATCCAGCCCTTCGTACACTTTCCCGAAGCAAGTGTGCTGGCGGTCGAGATGCTGTGTGTTTTGCCGGTTGTGACAAATGAAGAACTGTGAACCACCGGTGTCGCGGCCGGCATGAGCCATCGACAATACGCCACGATCGTGGTACTGGTTATTACCATCCAGTTCGCATTTGATTTTGTAACCCGGACCTCCGGTACCATCACCAATCGGGCAGCCGCCCTGGATGACGAAATCAGGAATTACGCGATGGAAAGTCAATCCATCGTAGAATCCTTCTTTCGACAACTTAATGAAATTGGCCACGGTATTCGGGGCATCTTCCTCGTAAAAGTTCACTTTCATTACCCCTTTCTCGGTGTGAATCTCAGCACGTTTTGTCATAATGTCTTTAATTTTTGACCACAAAAATACAATCTTTTTATTTAGTCTCTTGTATCGTGAATAGGATACACCCGGCTATTCAATGAGCAGGTTGTACTTCCCAAGTAAGCCCGCAAGCCCGAAGTGCGAAAATCTTGCCTGGTTCAGTTTATTCCGTTCCGGATCGATGGTGTAATGATGAGCACTCCGGAAATCGGCTTGAGTCAAATCGGTAAAATCAAAAACAGCATTGGTCAAATTGCATTCCCGGAAGGAAGCGCCACTCAAATCGCTTTCCGAAAAATTAGCTTCCACGAGTGAGCATTCCTCAAATGTTGTGTCTTTCAGCTTCATCTGATACAGCCCAGCGTAATCGAGCTGACACTTCGAAAATTTCACGTTGAGCAGGAACGGATTGCAGGAGTTGAAATCGATACCAATCAGTTTGCAGTTTATGAAGGAAACGGTCTTCAGTCCGGTGTTGGTTAATTTAACCAGACTTAAGTTGCAATTTTCAAATACGCATTCGTTGAAATCGCTGTTGGAAAGGTTGGCTTCGGAAAGGTTACAGTTTCTGAATGTACATTCGTAGTACTCTTCCCCGCCGATGGTTTGTTGGCTATAATCAATGCCGTCAAACACCTGATTATCGTGCTCTGCGTCTTTCATCTCTTCAGGATTTAAAATCACATGAAGGTACAACAAAACCAGCTTCGGGCGTTGAATTATTCTTGAAAAATGAAGAGTGATTTTCTATCCGTGGAGCGAGATACTTTCCAGTCGTTCTTTGTCGATGATATCAATCTCTTTTCCGAAAATCCGAATAATCTTGTCCTTTTTAAATTCGGAAAGCGTGCGAATGACATTTTCGGTCGTCATGCCAATGTATTCGGCAATTTCCTTGCGGGAAATGGGGAGTTCGAAATCGTCACGTTCGTAAACCTTATCCGCGAAAAACAGCAGGACGTAAGCAACTCTTCCGTGAAGATGTTTTTGTTTGATCTCCAGGTTGTCCAGGATAATTCGGTCGGTTGCTTCGCTGACACGCATCATTAAATCGAGCGTGAAAACGCCATTTTCGCGGGCAATTTCCTTTACTTGTTCCAGATCTAGCTCACACGTCGTTGAATCTTCGATGGCTGTAACTGTGTAATGGTAGCTATCTGAAGAGAAAACGCTCAACAGACTGACAAAATCAAACGGCTTGGCAAAACTGATGATTTGCTCCTTGTCATCGCCGGTTGTTCGTGACAGCTTGACCAATCCATCTTTCAGATAAAGAAAGTTTTTGATGGGATCTCCCTCCCGGAGAATCACATCGCCTTTGTCGTAGTTATGTTCAACTTTCTGAGTGCAGATCGAACGAATTTCATTCTTTGTAATGTGCTTGAAAAACAGCGTCTTTAAGTGGCATCGTTCACAGGTGCATTCAAAGGTGCTCATATTTATATCCCCTGATTATTTAGGACTGTAAGGTATTAAAAAGATATGATAAATATTAGCTGATGATAGTTGTCACACGACATTTTTAAAATAACGTTTGGAGGCTAGGTATTTTCGCTTCTGAGATTTTTAATGATGTTCTAAATCCAGTAACGATGAAACGCATATTAATATTAGGAGCGGGTACTGCTGGCACGATGATGGCCAACAAGCTGAGAAAAGCCCTTGACAGGGATGAGTGGGAGATTACCATTGTTGATAAGCACCGCACTCACTACTACCAACCAGGTTTTTTGTTCATTCCGTTCGGAATTTACAATAAGCAGGATGTTGTCAAACCGAAAGCTGATTTTATTCCACCGGGTGTAAAAGTGGTTTTTTCGGAAGTCGATAAAGTGGAAGCTGAAGGAAACAAAGTTCGCCTGGCTGATGGAAGCGTTTTATTGTATGACTACCTGATTCTGGCAACCGGAACCGAAACCCGTCCGGATGAAACTCCGGGATTGGTCGACAAGTTGTGGCGAAAAGAAATTTTCGATTTCTATACGGTTGAAGGCGCTGTTGAATTGCAGAAATTCTTCAAGCAGTGGGAAGGTGGCAAACTTGTTTTGGCTATTACCGAGCTGCCTTACAAATGTCCGGTTGCCCCCATCGAATTTGTTTGTTTGGCGGATGCTTACTTCACCGAAAAGGGAATTCGCGATAAGGTGGACATTACCTTCGTTACACCTTTAGCCGGAGCATTTACTAAGCCTATTGCTACGAAGATGCTGAGTGAATTATTGGCAGAAAAGAATATCAAAGTCGTTCCGGACTTCTATCTCGAAAAAGTCGACAACGAGAAAAAGACGATTGTTTCCTATGACGAACAAGAGATTCCGTTCGATGTGTTGACCATTGTTCCGATGAACATGGGAAATTCGGTTATCGAGCGCAGCGGTCTGGGTGATGATATGAACTATGTTCCTACCGATAAGCACACATTGCGATCGGAAAAATACGAGAACATATTTGTGCTGGGTGACGCGGCCAACCTGCCTACATCAAAAGCAGGTAGTGTAGCTCACTTTGCTGCCGACATACTTTTCGAGAACCTGATGAGTGCTATCGAAGGTCGTCCACTGATGGCCAAATTCGATGGACACGCTAACTGTTATATTGAAACAGGTTTCGGCAAAGGTGCCCTCATCGATTTTAACTACGATACCGAACCACTTCCGGGTACGTTCCCATTGCCGGGAGTCGGACCGTTTGGTTTGCTGAAGAATACCAAAATCAACCACTACGGAAAAGTAATGTTCCGCTGGATGTACTGGCATATTCTCCTTCGCGGGAAAGAGTTACCCATCGATCCATTAATGACGATGGCTGGTAAGAAAATGATAAAATAAGGAGAACCATGGATGATAAAGCACTACAAGTTCAGATTTCGGAACTGAATGCGAAGGTTGATCTGTTGCTCGAGCATGTAAATGAGCAGCGGCTCAAAACCAATCAGCTGGAAGATTTGGTATCCGATATTTCCATCGTGGGCAAGGATGTGTATGACACGGCAGTGGTGGAACTGGAGAACCGCCAGGTGGAGCTTGATCCCGACCAGTTAAAAGGATTGGGACTGCGTTTCCTGAGAAATATTGGGAATTTCCGCGATTTACTCATCACGTTCGAAAGTATGGCCGATTTGGTCAAGGATGTCACACCTATCGTGAATGAAACCATCATGGATTTCACCGATAAGCTCGATGAGTTCGACCGGAAAGGTTATTTCGAATTTCTTCGCGAAAGCGGAAACGTATTGGACAAAGTCATCACCAAAGTTTCGGCTGACGATATGAAACAGTTGGCGGAGAATATTGATCCGATGCTGGAAATGCTGAAAGCTTTGGGACGGCCCGAGGTGATTCAGGGAATGAAGAATGCGACGCAGGCTTTGGCCGATACCAGTAGCCAGAAGGTTCCGGAAGTATCCGTATTCCGCATGATGCGGGAACTGAATAAACCTGAGATGAAAAGAGCGCTTGGGTTTATGGTAACATTCATGAAGAATTTTTCTACTCAACAATCATAATTAATAAATCAACTTAAAAACAATAGAACAATGGCTGAAAAAAATTATGCAGGAAAAACAGTGGAAGTAACTGAAGAAGGTTATTTGACAAATCCGGCTGACTGGAACGAGGAAATTGCGAAGGAGATGGCCAAGGAAGCTGGAATAGAGCTGACAGATAAACATTTCGAGGTATTAAACTATCTGCGTAAGCAGTTCGAAACCGGAGAAGCATTGACCATTCGAAAGGTTGGTAAATCAGGTATTGTCGATATTAAGGGACTTTACCAACTGTTCCCCGGTGGCCCCTTGAAAATTTCATCCAAACTGGCAGGTATACCGAAACCCACCAGTTGTGTTTAACCAATTAATTCCTTGAATGATGAGTGAACATACAGAAACACCCCTGAAAAAGGTACTGATTATTTGTGCCAAGGGATCATTGGAAGATGTATACGCTGCATTGGTAATGGCCAATGGAGCCGTGATGGAAGGTATCGAGACAAAACTGTTTTTCACCTTCTTCGGACTCGATGGAATTACCAAAAAGCGAATGAATAAGTTACATACTGCCACATTGGGTAATCCGGCAATGCGGATGCCAGGCGGTTTACAGTTCCCGTCGTTGTTGGGCGTATTGCCCGGCGTAGAGAGCGGTGTGTCATCGATGATGCGCAAAGAAATGGATGCGCTGGATATGCCGCCGGTGGACGAGTTTTTGGAGATGATCACTGCTGGAGGAGGCGAAGTTTTTGCCTGCAAACTGGCCGTTGACATGTTCAAACTCAAAAAGGAGGATTTGAGCGATGAGGTAGAAGATATCATTACCATTGGCCAGTTCTATGAAATGGCAGGTGGCGAAAATACCCAAATCATCTTTACCTGATTTGGCTCTGGCCTTAATTTAGGCTTTTAGACATTTAAACGTTTGGAGAGGGAGAGTGGAAGCGTCCGCCTCCCTTTCTTTTTTATCCATGACTCATTGAGGTGTGGCTTATTCTTCCCGTATCCGGAGATGTATATTGAAGAAATTCAACCGGAGCTCCGTTTTCCTCAATCATGGCTACCAGTATTCCTTCCGAAGGGCTGTTCGGTTCAACCAATATATTTCGACCTTTCAATGCCTCATCCATGTCGTGAACCACAAAAGCAACGTGAGGCACCGTTTTGACCAGTTCCGGCATGGGCGAATCTTCTTCAAAACGCATCCATTCAATTCCAAACTCGCTCTCTTCGTAGCCGGAATGGTAGAATTTTAGTTTTTCGTGGTAAGCTTCGTTTTCCTTTTTCTCGTTAGTGGGAATACCAAGATGATGATATCGAAACTCGAATGTTTTCATAAGCTGGGTAGTTAAGTTGGTATTCTATTCTTCTGTTAGGACTTTGGTGAACAGGTATCCCAAAATGTCTCTCTCCGATTCATTGAGATTTTTGGTTAGCCGACTCGCAACTTCGGTTTGAACCGATTCGTGTAGCCGAATCATTTTTCTGCCCGCTGCGGTCAGATGCAAATGGAAAGCCCTTTTATCTTTTTTCGAAGGAACTTTTTTAATCACTTTTTTCTTGAGCAGCTTATCGATTAATGCCGTTGTTGTCGGTTTGGTAATCGAAAGTTCTTTGGCTAAAACCGATGGAAGAGGATTCTTTAACTCTTCTATTTTTTGGAGACAACTAAGTTGGTGCTCTGTCAGGTCGGCCAGTTCGGATTGTTGCCGGGCTTGCTCTTCAATTTCTTTTGCCCGGGAAAGGAAATGGTTGATGATTTCTTCCTGTGTCATAACTATTAGGTTTACTTATAAAGTTAGTGAGATAGAACTAAACATGAAATACATTCGGTTGATTTTCAATATTGCGACAGGGAATTGGTTTTTGGGATAAGTTGTTAATTTTGTTTAGTTGACATAAACTAAACAAACGACCATGTATAGGATAATTGGATTAACCTGCCTGCTTTTCATATCCGTTAGTTGCCACGAAAAAGTGGTTCCTCCACCCGAACCATATGGAGCAATTCCTTCGAAGCGTCAAATGAAATGGCACCAGATGGAGTTGTATGCTTTTCTGCATTTCACAACCAATACGTTTACGGATAAAGAGTGGGGCTACGGCGATGAGTCCGAATCGGTTTTCAATCCTACCGATTTCGATGCTGACCAAATTATTGGTACGCTTCGTGAGGCTGGTTTTAGTGGTGCAATATTAACAGCCAAACATCATGATGGATTTTGTCTGTGGCCTTCGGCCTATACCGAGCATTCGGTAAAGAACTCGCCTTGGAAAGATGGAAAGGGAGATGTGGTAAAGGCGATCTCGGATGCTTGCAGAACGTATCAAATGAAATTTGGTGTGTACTTATCGCCTTGGGATCGGAATTACGCTGGTTACGGTCAGCCGGAATACATTACCTATTACCGGAATCAGTTAAAGGAGCTCCTGACCAACTACGGAAATATTTTCGAGGTTTGGTGGGACGGTGCCAATGGGGGTGACGGATATTATGGCGGTGCCCGGGAAACGCGAAAGATCGATCGGTCGTCGTACTACCAATGGGACAAATTAATCGCAATGGTACGCGAACTGCAACCTGGTGCCTGTATTTTCAGTGATGCCGGACCGGATATTCGCTGGGTGGGTAACGAAAATGGTTTCGCGAAGGATTCCTGCTGGGAAACCTATACACCGCTTCCCGCGAAGGGAGAAACAAAAGCCGTTGCCGGAACGACACAGTGGCAAATTGGTGAAACCGGAACACAGAACGGAAAGTTTTGGATGCCGGCTGAGGCTGATGTTTCCATTCGTCCCGGATGGTTTTATCACCCTGCTGAAAACGACAAAGTGAAAAGCTTGAAGGAGTTGGTGGAGATTTATTTCCATTCAGTTGGAAACGGAACTTCGCTGAATTTGAATGTTCCTCCCGATAGAACAGGACGCATTAATCCGGTCGACTCCGCTCGTCTGATGGAATTTCATGCCTGGTTGAAAGAAGCATTCGACGACAATCTGTTACGGAATGCGAAAGTAGAAGCTTCAGCCACCCGCGGTGAAAGCGAGGTTTATGATGCCAGGAATACCGTCGATGATGATTTGGATACCTATTGGGCTACCAATGACGATGAGAAAAGCGGAACAATAGTTTTTCAACTTCCCGGCAAGGAGACATTTAATTGCTTCATGGCACAGGAATATATTCCGCTGGGACAACGTGTATCCGAATTCTCGGTAGATGTTTGGCAAAACGGTAAATGGAAGCCGGTGGCAAAAGGAAGCACGATTGGTTACAAAAAGCTTGTCCGGTTCCCGATGGTTACGGCTGAAAAGGTTCGGCTGACGATTCAAAAGGCGATGGCCTGTCCGGTAATTTCAGAAACAGGTTTGTTTTTGCTGCCGGAAGTTCGATAATTAGGCAGGAGATTTTCCACAAAGCGGATTCAGTCCGCAAGAGGAAAAAAATGTACCTTAGGCATTCAAAAATAAATTTACATCATGGATTACATTAATAAATATATCGAAGAGAACAAGGACCGGTTCCTTGAAGAGCTGTTCGAACTGATTAGTATTCCGTCTATCAGTTCCATTGCTCAGCACAAGCCGGACATGTACAAAGCGGCCGAGTACTGGAAAAAACTGATGCTGGATGCAGGTGCGGACAAAGCGGAAGTTTTCGAAACGGATGGTAACCCGGTTACTTATGGCGAAAAAATTATCGATCAGGCCAAGCCGACGGTGTTGGTTTATGGCCATATGGATGTGATGCCGGTTGATCCGATTGAAAAGTGGAACACCGAGCCGTTTAAAGCCGAGATTAAAGACGGGAAGATATGGGCTCGTGGTGCTGAGGATAACAAAGGTCAGTCGTTTATGCATGCCAAGGCTTTCGAGCTGATGGTGAAAAACGATGCACTTCCCTGTAACGTGAAATTCATGATTGAAGGTGAAGAGGAAGTGGGTTCACCCAATCTGGGTAAATTCTGCGAAGAGCACAAAGAGATGCTGAATGCTGATATTATCCTGGTTTCAGATACCAGCATGATTGCCCGGGACATTCCTTCCATTACAACCGGCTTGCGCGGTTTGGCGTACTGGCAGGTCGAAGTGACCGGACCCAACCGCGATTTGCATTCCGGACTGTTTGGTGGTGCAGTGGCCAACCCGATTAATGTATTGAGCAAAATGATTGCCGGCATGGTAGACGAGAACAATCAAGTGACCATTCCTGGTTTCTATGACGATGTGCTGGAGGTTTCGGATGAAGAGCGGGCTAAATTGGCGGAAGCTCCTTTCGATGAAGCGGAGTATAAAAAGTCGATTGGCGTGGAAGCGCTCGATGGTGAAAAAGGATTTACGACCAATGAGCGGACCGGAATTCGCCCGTCGTTTGATTTGTGTGGAATCTGGGGTGGTTATACAGGCGAAGGAGCCAAAACCGTTTTGCCGTCCAAAGCATTCGCGAAAATTAGTAGTCGCCTTGTTCCGAATCAGGACCACGAAAAAATGGCGGTGGTATTCAAAGAATATTTCGAATCGATTGCTCCTGATACGGTAACCGTTGAGGTAACTCCGTTGCACGGAGGTAAGGCTTACGTTTGCCCGATTGATTTGCCGGCCTATCGTGCAGCCGAAAAAGCCTGCGAAGATGTATTTGGCCGAACTCCGGTTCCGGTGCGTAGTGGAGGTAGTATTCCAATCATATCCACATTCGAAGAAATTCTGGGAATAAAATCGATCCTGTTAGGATTTGGACTGGAGTCGGATGCCATTCATTCACCCAACGAAAACTTCCCGTTGGAGAATTTCTATAATGGAATTCGCACCATCCCGCTTTTCTATAAACACTTTGCTGAAGGTGAAAGTTAAAAGTTGATTTAATAGCAACATCCAAATAGTTAACCGAAAGGGGAATGCAGTTCTGTATTCCCCTTTTTTTGTGTTTTATGCCGAAAATTATTGTAGAAAATAAATAGCTGGTAATATATAGTTACGAATTATATTGAAAATGCGTCAATTTGAAATTGGATTTTAGGATAATAAAACCAGAAAACATCTTTTTGAGCCGAAAAACAACAAAAAATGAAGAGATGTGTCAAAAAATGAGGGGTAATATTAAGAAATTGTGAAAATGAAGCACAAAATAGTCGCAAAAAGCAAGGATGTATGCCAAAAAAATTACTTTTGATTTAGAATCATAGAAAATCATTCACAAATATCCCTGAATAACTATGGCAACATTTAGATTTAAAGCCCTCGAGACACTTTTGGAAAGAAAACCCGTTTGTGTCCCCCGTGAAGCAAATCTCACTTCCGATTATTACGGAAAATTAGTTTTCGATCGGGAGAAGATGAAAAAGTATTTGTCCAAAGAAGGTTACAAGGCCGTAACTGACGCGATTGATAAAGGTACCACCATCGATCGCAAATCGGCTGATTTGGTAGCTGTTGGTATGAAAGCTTGGGCACTTGAAAATGGTGCAACTCACTACACTCACTGGTTTCATCCTTTGACTGATGGTACCGCAGAGAAACACGATGCTTTTATCGAGTATTCAGAATTGGGAGGCGTTGTTGAGAATTTCTCAGGAAAATTACTGGCTCAGCAGGAACCTGATGCATCTTCCTTCCCGAGTGGTGGTTTGAGGAATACTTTTGAAGCGCGTGGCTATACTGCGTGGGATGTTTCCTCTCCTGCATTTATTGTTGGAACGACTCTTTGTGTTCCTACCGTATTTATTTCATATACCGGCGAAGCTCTTGACTATAAGGCTCCGTTGCTGAAAGCGATTAATGCTGTTGACAAGGCGGCTGTTGCTGTTTGTCAGTATTACGATAAAAATGTATCGAAAGTAACGGCGAACCTTGGTTGGGAGCAGGAGTACTTCCTGATTGACGAAGCGTTGTACAATGCACGTCCCGACCTGATTCTGACCGGTCGTACGCTGATGGGGCACTCATCTTCGAAAGATCAGCAGTTGGATGACCACTATTTCGGTTCCATTCCGGAAAGGGTTTCTTACTTCATGCGCGATCTGGAAAACGAAGCATACAAGCTGGGTATTCCGGTGAAAACCCGTCACAACGAGGTGGCTCCAAACCAGTTCGAGGTCGCTCCGATTTTCGAGGAAGTGAACCTGGCAAACGACCACAACCAGCTGATCATGGATACCATGAGTCGTATCGCTCGTCACCACGGTTTCCGTGTTCTCCTTCATGAAAAACCATTTGCCGGAATTAACGGTTCCGGAAAACATAACAACTGGTCGCTTTCGACGGATACCGGTGTGAACCTTTATTCTCCCGGAAAAAATCCGAAAGCAAACATGCAGTTCCTGACCTTTGTGGTCAACACGCTGAAAACGCTGCATGATAACCAGGATCTGCTTCGTGCATCGATTTTGACAGCAGGTAATGCTCACCGTTTGGGTGCCAACGAAGCCCCGCCGGCCATTATTTCTGCCTTCCTGGGAACAGAAGTAAATAAGATGCTCGATTACCTGGAAGAAGCAGTCGTTGACCGGAAAATGACTCCGGACGAAAAAACTGCATTGAAACTGGATATTGGTCGTATTCCTGAAATTCTGCTGGATAACACCGACCGTAACCGTACTTCTCCTTTCGCCTTCACCGGAAACCGTTTCGAGTTTCGTGCGGTTGGTTCTTCTGCTAACTGTGCTTCAGCGATGATCGCACTGAATACGGCCTTGGCAAAACAGCTGACTGTGTTTAAGAAGGACGTAGATGTTATCATCGAAAGCGGAGTGAAGAAAGATGAAGCTATCTTCCAGGTACTGAAAAAATACATTGTTGAATGTAAAGACATTCGTTTCGACGGTAACGGTTACAGCGAAGAGTGGGTAGAAGAGGCTGCCCGTCGTGGTCTGACCAACGTGAGAAACGTTCCGGAAGCACTGGACGCATATCTTTCCGACAAAGTAGTTAACCTTTTCGGTGAAATGGGTATTTACACTCCCAAGGAGCTGGAAGGACGTACGGAAGTTGAATTCGAGAAATTCACTAAGAAAATCCAGATTGAAGCTCGCGTGTTAGGCGATTTGGCTATCAACCACATTGTTCCTACAGCGATTCGTTACCAGACTGCTTTGATTGAGAACGTTCAGGGTCTGAAGGATCTCTTCCCGGCTAACGAGTTCGAAAAACTGGCTGGTGCCCGTCTGGATATGATTCGTATGATTTCTGGACATATTTCAAATATTAAAGCCAAGGTAAGCGAAATGATTGAAACCCGTAAAGTGGCTAATGCTATCGAGAATGAGCGCGAAAAAGCTTACGCTTATGACAAAACAGTTCGTCCGTTCCTCGATGACATCCGCTATCACATCGATAAGCTCGAATTGATTGTTGACGATGAGTTGTGGCCATTGCCTAAGTATCGTGAATTACTTTTTGCAAGATAATTTCAAGGACAAATTCCATTAAGATTAGATTTGAGAAGCCGTTTTCCTTCAGGAGGACGGCTTTCTTTTGTTCGAAATGTTGTCAAATAGCCGTAAGGGTTTTACGTTAACCGGAAAAGGTCTAAATTTACGGCTCATAATTCCTAATCGATGAAGTCTAAGTCCTCAATCTTTGTTTTCATATCGGTGTTGATGTTGACTCTTGTACTGGGCGGTTGCAAGGCCTCCAGGAAGTTGTCGAAATCGAATAAATCGTATGAGATAGGGGAATATTACCGCTCCATCGAACAATACCGGAAAACCTATCGAAAGACCAAAAATCGCGCGGTAAAGGCCGAAATACAATTTAAGATTGCCGAGGCGTATAAATACATCGGAGAATATAAGCGGGCAGCCACTTTTTACAAAACAGCAATTGTTCGCGGCTATTCCGATCCGATCGCCATCCTGCATTACGCCGATGTGTTACGGGCCGACCAGGAGTATGATGAAGCGATTGCGAATTACCAGAAATATCTCAAAACAAACCCCGGAGATCAACATGCACTGAATGGTATCGCTTCGTGTGACAGAACACCGAAATGGCTGGAAAATCCAACCCGATTTCAGATCGAAGATTTAAAGTCGCTGAATTCGAGAGCCAGTGATTATGCCGGCGTTTATCCCGGTGGTCACGAAAATCAGATTGTGTTCACCTCTTCCCGTGAAGGCGCAACCGGAAAACGAGACAGCCCGATTACCGGACAGTTGTATGGCGATATTTTTCACTCGTACTACGATAAGCAAAAGGGGCGTTGGGAGAAACCTTCGCTGATTGATGAAAATCTGACGGTAGATACTGGCGACGATGAAGGAGCTGCTTCATTCGATTCCCGTGGCACAACGATGTATTTTACCCGCTGTCGCTACGACAAAACGAAGTCGATGGGAGCGGAAATTTACACCAGTTCCGAAACCGGAGGAACCTGGTCGGAGCCGGTAAAAGTTGCATTGGGCGGCGATAGTTTGTTGATTGCACACCCCTCACTGTCAGCCGATGGCCGGACACTCTACTTCGTTTCAGACATGCCCGGAGGCTTTGGTGGTAAAGATATTTGGAAAGCCGAAGGAGCTCCCGGTGCCTGGGGAAAACCCGTGAATTTGGGACCTGCCATTAATACGCCCGGTAACGAAATGTTCCCGTTTATTCGCGATAATGGAGAGTTATATTTCTCTTCCGATTTTCGCGTCGGGATGGGCGGTCTTGACATTTTTAGGGCTGTGAAGAACGATAAAGGTCAATGGGAGGTCGAGAATATGAAATCGCCCATCAATTCGCCCGGTGACGATTTTGCCATCTATTTTGTTCCCGGAGAAGATCGGGGACTGTTTTCGACGAATCGGAAAGGTACCCGCGGTGATGATATCTTTTCGTTTGTGCTTCCGCCGAAAATTTTCGAGGTCGACGGTAATGTAGTTGACAAGGAAACAGGCAACCGGTTGAAGAATGCGACCATCCGTTTGATTGGAACCGACGGAACGATGTTGCGCCTGAATGCAAACAACGGGAAATTCAAATTCCGGCTCAATCCGGAAACAGAATATGTGGTGGCCGCCTTCAAAAAAGGTTACCTCAATGCCAAAGCCAACGAAACAACGATTGGTTTGAAGGACAGCAAAACATTCGATGTCAGTCTGGCACTTACTCCAACCGATGCTCCAATTCGCGTCGACAATATTTATTACCAATTCGGGAAGTGGGATTTGTTGCCTGCTTCGAAAAATGCGTTGGACAGTTTAGTACAAATCCTGGTGCAAAACCCCACCGTTACGATTGAGCTCATGGCGCATACCGACTGCCGTGGAGATGCTAAATTCAATTTTGAGCTTTCGCAGAAAAGGGCGGAATCGGTGGTGAATTACCTGGTGGCGAATGGTATCTCACCTGCTCGCCTGGTAGCAAAAGGTTATGGCGAAACGGCACCCAAAACGGTTACCCGGAAATTGGCTCAGCAATACAGCTTCTTGAAAAGAGGAGAAGAACTGACCTGCGATTTCATCAACAAACTGCCAACCGAGGACGAGCAGGAAATTTGTCATCAAATTAATCGTCGCACCGAATTCAGGGTACTTTCGACAGATTACCGGGAGAAATTTACTCCGTCACCCAAGGAGTAACAATTCCATAAAGGTGAAAGTCTAAAAAGATATTAATTTTGCGGTTGTTTTTCATCCGGAGGGATTTACCATTCGGCAAAATCTATTTTCACCTATGGGCAGCGAAACCAGATATAACCGTCGCGGTGTTTCGGCATCGAAAGAAGATGTGCACAACGCCATCAAGAACATCGACAAGGGACTTTTCCCGAAAGCATTCTGCAAAATAGTTCCTGATTACCTCAGTGGCGATCCGGAGTATTGTAACATCATGCATGCCGACGGAGCCGGTACTAAATCGTCGCTGGCTTACCTTTACTGGAAAGAAACGGGTGATGTTTCGGTTTGGAAAGGCATTGCACAGGATGCCATTGTGATGAATCTCGATGACCTATTGTGTGTAGGTGCGACCGACAATATCCTTCTCTCATCTACCATTGGACGAAATAAGAACAATATTCCAGGTGAAGTAATTTCCGCGATTATTAACGGAACGGAAGAGCTGTGTGCAGAACTGCGCGAACAGGGAATATCCATTTACCCAACCGGCGGTGAAACAGCCGATGTGGGTGATTTGGTCCGTACCATCATTGTCGATTCAACGGTTACCTGTCGCATGAAACGCGAAGATGTGATTTCGGCCGATAACATCCGTCCCGGGAATGTGATTGTCGGATTGTCCTCAGCGGGACAAGCCACTTACGAGAAAGAATACAATGGCGGAATGGGAAGCAATGGACTGACTTCAGCCCGTCACGATGTATTTGCCCATTACCTGGCTGAAAAATATCCCGAAAGCTTCGATCCTTCCGTTCCCGATGATTTGGTTTATTCTGGCGGACGCCGTTTAACCGATGCGATTGGAGAAGTAGGAATGGATGCAGGGAAACTGGTGCTTTCGCCCACGCGGACCTATGCACCGGTTATTCGCAAAATATTGGAAAAATACAGGAAGCAGGTTTCCGGAATGATTCACTGCTCGGGTGGAGCACAAACCAAAGTGCTGCATTTTGTCGATAACGTTCATGTGATTAAAGACAATATGTTCCCGGTTCCCCCGCTTTTTAAGCTCATTAAAGAGCAGAGCGGAACCGAATGGCAGGAGATGTACAAAGTGTTTAATATGGGGCATCGCTTCGAGTTGTATGTGGAGCCCGAAGTAGCCGATGCCATCATTGCCATTTCCGAAGAGTTTAGAATTGATGCGCAAATTGTCGGGCGTGTTGAAGAACATGAGGGAAAGAAACTAACCATTCAATCGGAATTTGGCACTTTTGCATACCATTAGCTTCTCCCATAATTTATTGATTGAGAATTTTTAAATGGGAAAGAAATGCCAAAACGCTAAAGACTATGTCAGATAACAAACTCTTAGATAAATTCGAAAGCATCCAGATACGTTTTGAAGAAGTTGGTAAGCAGATTACCGACCCGGACGTGATGAAGGATATGAAGCGATACGTCAAGCTGAACCAGGAATACAAACAGCTTGAATCGTTGGTGAAAGCATTTACGGAATACGCACGGGTACTTCAGAACATTAAAGATGCCCGCGAAATGCTGGCCGAAGAAAGTGACGAGGAAGTTCGCGAAATGGCTCGCGAAGAGCTGGAAAGCAGCGAAGCCAAGGTGGAGGAGATGGAAGAAGATATCAAGCTGCTTTTGGTGCCGGCCGATCCGGAAGACAGCAAGAATGCTATTCTGGAAATTCGTGGTGGAACCGGAGGAGACGAAGCGGCTATTTTTGCTGGCGATCTTTTTCGTATGTACTCCAAATATTGTGACGCCAAAGGTTGGCGGATGGAGATTACACACTACACCGAAGGTACGTCGGGAGGTTACAAGGAAATTGTGGTTAAAGTTTCAGGCGAAGGTGTATATGGAGTATTGAAATATGAGTCGGGTGTGCATCGTGTTCAGCGCGTGCCGCAAACCGAAACGCAGGGGCGTGTCCATACCTCAGCAGCCACGGTGGCTGTTCTTCCCGAAGCTGAAGAGTTTGATGTGGAAGTGAAGGAAAGCGATATTCGGAAAGACACCTATTGTTCTTCAGGACCGGGTGGACAGAGTGTGAACACTACGTATTCAGCCATTCGGTTAACCCATATTCCTACGGGGATTGTGGTTACCTGTCAGGATGAGAAGTCGCAATTGAAAAACCTGGCCAAAGCCATGACGGAATTGCGTACCCGGATTTACAACATGGAGTATCAGAAGTATCTCGATGATGTGGCGTCGCGAAGAAAGACGATGGTTTCAACCGGTGACCGTTCGGCCAAAATACGGACCTACAACTATCCGCAGGGGCGTGTAACCGATCACCGTATCGGGTTGACCTTGTACAATCTCTCAGCCATTATGGATGGTGACATTGAGGAAGTGATAGACAAACTGCGGGTAGAGGAGAATGCTCAACGTTTGAAAGAAAGCGAGCTGTAAGACGTCATAGTCTGACGGGAGTTCGATAGCGGAAAACATTTTGTGAAAATTGTTATTGTAACATGATGTGGAGCAGGTTTTTTGCAAATATTTCATCTCGTTAGGTAGATATAGTCTAAATAGAATTATTTTCGTGCCAAAATTTCAGTGAATGAATACCGAACAACTATTTGAAAACATCAAACGCAAAGGTTCCTATTTGTGTGTAGGACTCGATACTGATATCCGCAAGATTCCGCGTTACCTGCTCGACGCAACCGACCCGGTATTTGCTTTCAATAAAGAAATCATCGATGCCACGGCTGACGTAACTGTTGCTTACAAACCTAATCTGGCATTTTACGAAATGCTGGGCGTTCAAGGGTGGAGCAGCCTGGAAAAAACCGTTAATTACATCAGGAATAATCATCCGGACATCTTTATTATTGCTGATGCTAAACGTGGCGATATTGGCAATACTGCCTCAATGTATGCCCGGGCTTTTTTCGATCACCTCGATTTTGACGCTGTAACGGTGGCTCCCTACATGGGGGAAGATTCCGTAAAGCCGTTCCTGACGTATCTCGATCGGTGGGTTATTTTGTTGGCACTCACGTCAAATAAAGGAGCTTTCGATTTCCAGTTCATGGAAGACAAAGAAACCGGTGAGAGACTGTTCGAGAAGGTATTGAAGTCTTCTAGCGAGTGGGGGACCAACGAAAATATGATGTATGTGGTAGGCGCCACAAAAGCGGAAGAGTTGGCCGGTATACGTCAGATTATTCCCAATCACTTTTTACTGGTTCCGGGCGTAGGAGCGCAGGGAGGCAGTCTGGCAGAGGTTGCGAAATACGGGATGAACGAGCAATGTGGATTGCTGGTGAATTCATCGCGTGGAATCATTTATGCTTCGGACGGTGAAGACTTTGCTGAAAAGGCAAGGGAAAATGCATTGAAAGTGGCGGGCGAGATGAAAGAAACGCTAAAACTTCACAAGCTGATATAATCGTTAATTCTGCTCAAGAGATTTGAAGGCGGCAAAAAGGATTTTTTGTTATGGCCATGGTGATTGTGATGACATTGGTTTTTCTCGTCGGGTATTCCGGAATTATCCTTGAGAATAATATCAAAGTAAATAAGGCGGCTTCGGCGCTTATAATGAGCGTGCTGATATGGATTGTGTATGTAGCAGGAGGCAGCCAGATACTTTCGGTGGGCTATAGTCATTCGTGGCATAACTATCTTTCACAATTCAATGGTCCGGTAACACAAGAGGTTGTCACCAACTTCATCGTCAATCATGAATTGTTACCGCATCTTTCAGATACCGCGAGTATTTTGCTTTTTCTATTGGGTGCCATGGGAATTGTTGAAATTGTCGACCGTTTCCAGGGATTTAGAGTCTTAACCGACCATATTCATACCCGGAATAAAGTGAAGTTGCTGTGGGTGTTGGGCTTGTTGGGTTTTTTCCTTTCGGCGGTGCTCGATAATCTGACGACCACCATTGTCATGATTTCGCTCATCCGGAAGCTGATTAACAAGGCCGAAGATCGGTGGATTTTTGCCAGCATTGTTGTGATTGCGGCCAACGCCGGTGGCGCCTGGTCGCCCATCGGTGATGTAACCACCATTTTGCTCTGGATTGGCGGACAGATTACGGCTGCGTATATTATTAAGGCCATCTTTTTACCGAGTTTGGTAAATATTCTCGTTCCGCTGATTATCGCTTCCTTTTTTATAAAGGGAGTTGATGAAGGACCTGGAGACGCAGGGGCAGAGTCGAAGGAATTTACCGCTCCGTGGGAGAGGCGTTTTATTTTGGCGCTTGGAGTAGGAGCATTGATATTTGTTCCAGTATTTAAAACATTTACACACTTACCCCCGTATCTTGGCATGATGTTCGGCCTGGGAGTATTGTGGATTACGACTGATATTATGTTGCGGGCGCATCCGCGTGAAGATAAAAGGGTACTGAGTGTAAGTCGGATTGTCCGTCAACTTGATGCCCCGACGATTCTTTATTACGCCGGTATTCTGACCGCTGTGGCAGCATTGGCATCCTCTGGTTTGTTGGATCTTGTTGCCATGAAGATGGATAGTGAAGTAGGAAACATTTACGGCATTGACATGTTGATTGGAATGTTGTCGTCACTTATCGATAACGCCTCGCTGGTAGCGGCCTCGATGGGTATGTACAACATTGCCTCGCCCGATACCTCCGGTTACCTTTCAAGTTTTGTCGTGAATGGTAATTTCTGGACATTTCTGGCTTACACTGCCGGAACGGGAGGTTCGATGTTGATTATTGGTTCAGCGGCGGGAGTTGCGGCCATGAGTATGGAAAATATCAGTTTTGGATGGTATTTTAAACGTATGTCGGGCCTGGCATTTCTGGGTTATTTGTCGGGTGCGGCGGTATTCTATTTTGGACTTTAGTGACATAAAACACTTTGAATAGTAGATCGCATATGTATCTTCGGGCGCTGAAAAGGAAGGAAAAAGAGAGAATAAAAAGTAATGAATACCAGCTTGTAACGTTTTATTTCTGAAAAATGTCCAAACTTTTATTATTTATATAAGTTGTTACTAAACTAAACTTCTGCAGAATGTTTGAATTAATGGCAATTATTTTTCTCGTGGGATATGCTGGAATTATTTTTGAGCACGAGATACGAATAAATAAAGCAGGTACTGCCTTGATTACCGGAGCGTTGATGTGGGCAGTTTATGCTCTCGGAGGTTCCGATATTCTTTCGTTAGGTTACAGCCACAGTTGGCACGAGTTTATTTCTCAGCATCCGGAGTCTACTTCACCCGAGGTGATCCGTGAGTTTGTAACAGAACACGAGCTCTTCCATCACCTGTCTGAAATTGCATCCATCATGCTCTTTCTGCTTGGTGCGATGGGGATTGTTGAGGTAGTAGACCGTTTCCAGGGGTTTCGTGTAATTACCGATCATATTACGACCCGCGACCGGGTGAAATTGATGTGGTTAATCAGTGTGCTTTCCTTCTTCATGTCGGCAGTACTGGATAACCTGACGACCACGATTGTAATGATTACGCTTACCAGGAAAATTCTGCGAAAGCCAGAAAATAGATGGATTTTTGCCAGTATGATTGTCATCTCGGCCAACGCGGGAGGTGCCTGGTCGCCTATTGGCGACGTTACGACCATTATGTTGTGGATTGGAGAACAGATTACCACAGAACATATTGTGAAATCGGTATTTTTGCCCAGCCTGGTTAGTATGATGGTACCACTTATTATCGCTTCAATATTCATGAAAGGTGAGACCGAGCGCCCCGAACTGACAGACGAAGACACGAAAGAGTTTACCTCAGCGGGTGAACGAAAATTTATTTTCTTCCTTGGAGTAGGGGCCTTGTTGTCCGTACCGGTATTTAAAACCATTACGCACTTGCCTCCGTATCTAGGTATGTTGCTTGGCCTTGGAGTTATTTGGTTGATAACCGATTTTATGCTGCGCAACCGTCCTCATGAAGATAAACGAATTCTGAGTGTAAGCCGGGTTGTCCGAAATCTCGATGCTCCGACCATTCTGTTTTTCGTGGGAATTCTGACAGCAGTGGCGAGTCTGTCGTCGGCTGGTCAACTCGATATTGTCTCAAAGTTTCTGGATGTGCACGTCGGAAATATATTTGGAATTAACCTGATTATTGGAGCGCTGTCTTCTATCGTCGACAACGTGCCGCTGGTTGCAGGTGCGATGGGAATGTATGGCATTGCCCCATCGGGAGCCGAAGGTTATCTGGCTTCGTTTGTGCAGGATGGTCAGTTCTGGTCATTCCTGGCCTACTGTGCGGGTACCGGAGGTTCGATGTTAATTATCGGTTCTGCTGCCGGAGTGGCTGCTATGGGAATGGAGCAAATACACTTTGGTTGGTATGCCCGTAAAATTACCTGGATTGCGGCGTTAGGCTATCTGGCTGGTGCAGGAACCTACTATCTGCAATCGGTTATTTTTAGCTGATTATATTTTATTCTAAAAAATAAATAAGGGGCATTCCTGGCAATGGGATGTCCTTTTTATTTGTATACATAACTGGCTTGAATCAGATATACATTTTGAAACGGAGTGATGTACTTGGCGATGACCACCAGTTTTCTGCCCAAATCTTCCGGTTGAAGTGCGATTTGTCCTGTATTGCCCCGCTGTCCGATGAGAGTAGCTTCCGGGTCCAGGTATTTCTCTTCTGTAAGCGGACCATAGTAATACCTGACCACGTTAGAACCATTCGACAACTTAAATTCCAGTAGTTTTCGTTTATAGAAATCGGCTGAATTTTTAAGCGTAAATACAAGGGTTGGTTAATTGGTTATCAGTTCACCGTTTTGCTTGTATTCTTTTAAATCGTTCGAGGGCATTCCGTCCTTATAGGTCTGCGTTGACATGAGTTTGCCCGATTCATAGTATTTTTTTACCGTGTCCTGAAGTTTTCCGTGAACATACCAACGGATTCGATAAACTTTTCCATCCGGATAGTATTTAACCGCTTTTCCGTGCAGTTTCCCGTCTTCGTAGTAAAATACTGAAGCCAGCTTCCCGTTGGAATAAAAATTACGGGCTTCACCTTCTGCGACACTGTCCCTAAAATGAACAATAGATGAAAGTTTACCGTTTTGATAATTCCGGACAGCCTTTAATTCACCCTTTACATTTTTTCCCGAAGAGGTAGTATTGGATTTATCATTTATTGAAGATGAACAGGCAAAAAATAAGGAAACCCCCGACAGAAAAGCTATCAGAGTAATGGTTAGCTTGATGTGTTTCATAGTGACGAAATTAACATACTGTAAGATAAGTAATATATGGTGGAAATAAAACCAGGGAAAGTGTAAAAAAAATTTACAGATTAGGTTGTTCTCAGAAAGAAGTGGACGTATCTTTGTTAGAAATTAGATAATTAATGTCTGAAGGTCGAATATTAATCATTGATGACGCAAAAGGTCCGGGCGGGTCGTTGGAGATGGCGCTTAGGATGGACTTTGAATCGGTGAAATCCTTTTCAAATCCTAACCTGCTGCCGTTTTATCTCAAGACCGAGAAGGCCGATGTGGCGATCTTAGACGTTGATTTTTCCGGTGTAAGAGAGGGAGAAGAGCGCGGCCTTTATTGGTTGCGCGAAATAAAACGGATCAATCCCCGGATAGAGGTGGTTATTCTTCTTAACGAAGATGACGTGATGCTCGGTGACCGGGCGATTGAAGAAGGGGCCGCCAATTTTGCGTTCAAGCCTGTCAATACTCGAAAACTAGTTGCATCGCTTCGTTCGGTTGTTCAATTGAAACTGATGAAGGAGCGGTGTGAGTTGATTGAGTCCCGTTTCGACGGAATAAAGAAGGAGTTGTTGCAGGCTGAACCAGTCATTCAGGGAAGTTCTGTGCCTTACAACCGGATGATGCACGCGGTAGCGGGAGTGATTGATACGCCTGATGTTATTTTGTTGCAGGGTGAAACCGGAAGCGGAAAGAAATCGGTAGCACGATACATTCATAGTCAGTCATCCCGTCGAAACGAATTATTTCTGGAGGCGAATAGTTTATTGGAGCGGGAAACCGAATTGGGCGGTTATCTTTTTGGGGTGAAGAAAAGGAATTATCCGACTGCCGATCCCGATCTCCCCGGGAAGTTTCAAATTGCTGAAGGCGGAACACTGTATATCCCGGAGGTCGCCAAAATACCTCTTTCGGTTCAGGAGCAGTTTTTGCGTTACATGGAGCGTAGTACGGTTGAGCCGGTCGGTGCCGTAAGAGCCGTACCGGTTAATGTAAAGTTGCTTTTGGGAACAGCAGAAGATTTAAGGTCTTTGGTAAACGACGGCGCTTTTCACGAAGAGCTTTATCGTCGTCTTTCGTCCAGGGCTATCGAAATTCCGGCATTAAGGCATCGGGTGGAAGATATTGAAGAGATTGCTAATTTTTTCATCGGGCAGTTTAGTGCCAAATACCATAAAGGGCCGCTTCGGATGAGTGCCCGGACGCTGGAAGAATTAAAGCTGAATCCCTGGCCGGGAAACATCTCCGAATTAAAGCTGACAATAGAGAAAGCTGTAATCCTGTGTGAAAAAGACGTGCTGCGTCCGGAAGATTTTATGTTCCGGTCGGCTGCACAGTCACAGTTATTCAAGATTCCGGATACCATCGAAGAAATGGAAAAATCGATGATTAAAAAAGCGCTGGAACGGCACAAAATGAATCACAGCGCGGCAGCTACTCAGTTGGGAATCACTCGTCAAACCCTCTACAACAAAATCCGGAAGTATAAACTTTGATATACATTATGGTTGGTTAATGAGGCTGGAATTTTGTAATTTCAGGAATATTATCCACCAACCGTATGAAAGAAGAGTTTCTCCACTTTATCTGGAAACACCGTTTATATCAAACCCGTCAGCAAAAAACGATTGGCGGAGAACCCGTTGAAATTCTTCAGCCCGGAATGCATAACCTGCATGCCGGACCTGATTTCTCAGAAGCACGTATCCAAATTGGCGACACGTTATGGGTGGGCAGTGTCGAAATACACCAAAAATCTTCCGATTGGAATCGTCACGGTCATCAAGAAGACCCGGCCTATAACAACGTTATACTGCATGTCGTCGCTGAACATGACGAACCGGTAAAAAATGCTCTGGATGCCGAACTTCCCACATTTGTTTTGAAATGGGCGGATACCATCGAAAGAAATTATCAGGAATTAACCGAAAGCAAGGACTGGGTAGCCTGTGCATCGCGTCTTTTCCGCATAGATCCCTTTCGCGTGAAGTTTTTCCTGAACAGTGTAATGATTGAACGCCTGAAAGAAAAGACGGGAGTCGTAGATGAACTGCTTCAGGATACGAATGGCGATTGGGGAGAAACCTTTTACCGGATGTTGGCTCGGGGCTTTGGTTTTAAAGTGAATGCCCAGCCATTTGAGATGGTTGTCCGGTCGTTGCCCCAGAAGGTTCTGGCTCATCATCACGATTCGCTCATGCAAACCGAGGCATTGCTTTTCGGTCAGGCCGGACTTTTAGGCGAAGAGCTGTTTGCCGATAATTATTATCTGCAGTTGCGAAAGGAATACCGGTTTCTGGCCGGAAAATACTCTTTGCGTCCCATTGAAGGGCATCTGTGGAAATTCATGCGAATGCGTCCGGTCAATTTTCCGACAATCCGCCTGGCTCAGTTTGCACGATTGATATACAATTCGCAGGGGTTATTGGGAAAACTGCTGGAAGCAAAAAATATGGACGAAATCCGTGGTTGGTTTCAGGTCGTTGCTTCACCGTACTGGGATACGCATTATCATTTCAATCGGGAATCGCCTCGCCGTAAGAAAAAACTCGGGGAGCAGGCACTGAGATTATTGGTGATTAATGTGATTGTTCCCTTTTATTTCCTGTATGGAGAAAACCAAAATAAACTATATTTGAAGAATAGGGCTCTGCAGCTGCTGGAAGATTTGCCGGCAGAGGACAATATGGTAATACGAAAGTGGACCGTGTCCGGAATAGAAGCGGACAACGCCCTGGAATCACAAGCCTTGTTGCACTTAAAAAGCAGGTATTGCGAGTTGAAGCGGTGTCTGAGTTGCGGAATCGGGCATAAAATTATTTTGCATGAACCTCTTTGAGGAACAAACTTACAGAACATTACGCATTGGGATCGTCCTCCTGCTGTCGCTGATTATTTTCGGCGTCCTCGGGTTTATGATTATTGAAGGCCTCGACCTGGTTGATGCATTTTACATGACCATTATTTCGGTTTCCACCGTAGGATTCGAGGTGGTAAAACCTCTATCTCCTGCCGGGAAAATATTTGTATCAATTTTGATTATCTTATCGCTGGGTAATATTGCCTACGTTGGTTCCAGTTTGGTGCGTTTTTTCCTCGATGGAGAGTTTATTAATTATTTAAAGACGAATCGCGTGAACAAGAAGATTGAAAAGCTAACCGATCATGTGATTATTTGTGGCTTTGGCCGAAACGGAGAACAAGCGGCGCTGGAGCTCATGGATCATAATCAACATTTTGTTATTATCGAAAAACGCGATAATGTGATTGAGCGCATTCGCGAAGATCCCAACCTGCTATATGTTCGCGGCGACGCTACTCACGAGGATGATTTAAGGTTGGCTCGAATCGACCATGCACGTGCATTGATTGCCACAACACCAAATGATGCCGATAATGTGTTTGTCGTGTTAACGGCGCGAAGCATGAATCCTAACTTGTTGATTATTAGTCGTGCTTCGGAGATTGGTTCGGATATGAAGCTTCGCCGGGCAGGTGCAACCAATGTGATTATGCCCGAACGCATGGGAGGTCAGCGTATGGCTCGGTTGGTTACACAGCCTGATGTGGTGGAGTTTGTCGAGTATGTTCTGCTTCAGCGAAATAAATCGGTAAGCCTCACAGAGGTTCCCTGTAGCAGGATGGCTGAGGAGTACGAAGGAAAAACCATTGCTGATTTACTAGTGGGAAATGTGACGGGAGCTACCATTGTGGGACTGAAGAATTTCGAAGGAAAATATGTCTTCAATCCGGGCCCCGGGCATATGCTCAATCGGGGCGATAAATTATTCGTTTTGGGTTCGCATGCGCAGGTAACCAAATTACAGGAATTTCTGGAGCAGGAGCCTGAATCGCTTTAGCGG
This sequence comes from Prolixibacter sp. DSM 2831, assembly GCF_056493735.1. Taxonomy (NCBI): domain Bacteria; kingdom Pseudomonadati; phylum Bacteroidota; class Bacteroidia; order Marinilabiliales; family Prolixibacteraceae; genus Prolixibacter; species Prolixibacter sp. DSM 2831. Next base: position 4,379,432 of record NZ_CM151379.1, on the reverse strand, counting down.
TTGTTAGTCAAATGGTTTAAATGAAATATTCACAAATAAAGATTACAGTTTTTCAATATTTTTCTTTACTTTTGGGGCTGATTTTTGCAGATAATGTTACGCCGTTGCTATCGCACTCGAATACTGCGGTGTAATAATTGTATCACACGAATTATTTTAAGAAAATGTATTTAACATCTGAAAAGAAACAAGAGATTTTTGAAAAGCACGGCAAAAGTGCTACCAACACTGGTTCAACCGAAGGTCAGATTGCGTTATTCTCATACCGCATTAGTCACTTGACTGAGCACCTGAAAAAGAACCGCAAAGACTACAGCACCCAGCGTGCACTGATTCGTCTGGTTGGTAAGCGCCGTTCATTGCTCGATTATCTGAAAAGAAAAGACATTGAGCGTTATCGTGCTATTCTGAAAGAACTTAATCTTCGTAGATAAACGAACGACCTTAAAAGGCAATTTTCGAATTGCCTTTTTTGGTATTTTTAAAAAAGCCCCACCCATTTGTTTGAAACTTATTAATTGTTTGAAGAAGAGATTATGTACAAAGCTATTGAAAAAACAATCGATCTCGGTGATGGAAGGTCCATCACCATCGAAACCGGAAAATTAGCAAAACAAGCAGACGGATCGGTTGTGGTTAAAATGGGTGATACAATGTTGTTAGCCACTGTTGTTTCGGCAAAGGAAGCTAAGGAAGACGTTGATTTCATGCCCCTGTCGGTTGATTACCGTGAAAAATTTTCTGCTGCGGGTCGTTTCCCCGGTGGTTTTCTGAAGCGTGAAGGACGTCCTTCTGATGATGAGATTTTGGTAGCTCGTCTGGTCGACCGCGCACTGCGTCCCCTGTTTCCGGAAGATTATCATGCTGAAACGGCTATGATGATTTCCCTGATTTCAACAGGGAAAGATGAAATGCCGGACTCGTTAGCGGGATTGGCAGCCTCTGCAGCAATCGCTGTTTCCGATGTGCCTTTTGAGTGTCCTATCTCAGAGGTTCGTGTAGGTCGTGTTGATGGAAAGTTAGTCATCAATCCTTCGTTGGAGCAGTTGGAAAAGGCTGATATCGATATTATGGTGGGGGCATCGTATGACAACATCATGATGGTAGAAGGTGAAATGGATGAGGTTTCCGAAGATGAAATGCTGGAAGCCATCAAATTTGCGCACGATGCCATTAAGCAACATTGTAAGGTTCAGGAAGAACTGGCTGCTGAACTTGGGGTGGTAAAGCGTGATTACTCACACGAAACAAACGACGAAGAGTTGCGTGAACTGGTTAAAAAGGAAACTTACCAGAAAGTATACGATGTAGCTCGGGCAACGATACAGAACAAACAGGAACGTTACGAAGCCTTCGACAAGGTTAAGGAAGAGTTTGTTGAAAAATACAGTGAAGGAAAAGAGGAAGAAGAAATTCCGCTTGGCCTGATTGGTCGTTATTTCCACGATGTGGAAAAAGAAGCTGTTCGCCGGATGATTCTGGATGAGCAAATTCGTCTTGACGGACGGAAAACCAATGAGATTCGTCCTATCTGGGGCGAGGTTAATTACCTGCCGGGAGCACATGGTTCAGCGATTTTCACCCGTGGTGAAACTCAGTCGTTGACTAGTTTGACGCTCGGAACCAAAATGGATGAGAAGATTATCGACAATGTAACTGTTCAGGGACGTGAACGTTTCTTGTTGCATTATAACTTTCCACCCTTCTCAGTTGGTGAACCACGTACGCCGAGAGGTGTTTCACGCCGTGAAATTGGTCATGGTAATTTGGCTCACCGTGCTTTGAAAGGAATGATTCCGGACGATTTCCCTTACATTATGCGTATTGTGTCTGATATTCTTGAATCGAATGGTTCGTCATCGATGGCAACGGTTTGTGCGGGAACGATGGCCATGATGGATGCCGGTGTAAAAATGAAACGCCCGGTTTCAGGAATCGCCATGGGATTGATTACCGATAAGGATTCAGATAAATTTGCTGTTCTTTCCGATATTCTGGGTGATGAGGATCACCTGGGAGATATGGACTTCAAGGTAACCGGAACAGAAAAAGGAATCACGGCTACTCAGATGGATATTAAGGTTGACGGACTTTCTTATGAAGTAATGGCTCAGGCGTTGCAGCAGGCCAAGGAAGGACGTGAACACATCCTGAGTAAGATTCTTGAAGTGATTGACGAACCTCGTGAAGATTACAAACCGAATGTACCACGCATCGTGACCATCACCATCCCTAAGGAGATGATTGGTCCGGTTATTGGCCCTGGAGGAAAAATCATTCAGCAGATTCAGGAAGATACCCAATCGACTATTGCAATTGAGGAAGTTGATGATTTGGGAATCGTTGAAATCAGTGCACCCAACCGCGAAGCAATTGATGCTGCGCTGGAGCGTGTTCGTGCAATTGTTGCTGTACCTGAAGTAGGCGAAGTTTACAAAGGTAAAGTGAAGTCAATAGTTTCATTCGGAGCCTTTGTGGAAATCATGCCGGGTAAAGAAGGTTTGCTCCACGTTTCGGAATTCGATTGGAAACGTGTAGAGAATCCTGCCGATGTGCTGAAAGAAGGCGACGAAGTAGAAGTAAAACTACTTGAGGTTGATCAACGTACAGGTAAACTGAAACTTTCGAGAAAGGTATTGCTGCCTCGTCCGGAGCGTACTGGAAACGAGAACGATCGGGGTGGTCGAGGCGACAGAGGCGACCGCAGAGGTGGTGATCGTCGTGGAGACCGTCGTCCACCGCGTCGCGACAACAACAGATAATTTTTATTGATACTATAATTTACAAGCCCGGGTTACCGGGCTTTTTTTATCTCTGCCAGTTTTTCTATATTTAATCAATCTTTTTTATACATGGAAGCGAAAGAATCAGCGTGGCTGAATGAGACAGAGGAGCTTTTCCGTGAAAACCTGAAAGGTATATCGGAAAAGGATGTTCGATTTTATCGACTGGAAGAGTTTTGGCGCAATGTTCAACGCCTGGACCAATTCTCCAATGATTGTCCGGTTTGCAAGGAAATGCACTCCGGCGTTAGGGAAACGATTGCCGGAATGAACGATGCGGTGAAGAATCCGGGAAAGAGAAGGCGCAAATTTGATCGGGCACTCTCGACGTTGGCTTCACACATGACCGAAGAACACGGGTTTCTTCCACCTTATTATTTTACCTACAGGTGGTCAGCGCTTGGTTTGCCAGCCGGTGCGTTGGTGGGAGCCTTGATTGATTTGGTGTTGTTTCATGGACAGAAATGGGGCTTCATTGTTGGAGGAACCATTATTGGAATGTTGATTGGATACGTGCTCGGAGGTCGGAAAGACAATAATATGAGAGCGAAAAAGAAGCTTCTTTGAGAATTTTTTTAGGGGAATAACCATTTCAACTAACTTTTTTTATTCGTTTAAGTTGCAAAGAATTAAACCTTTGCGTACTTTTTGTGTTTCTTTTTATACCAGACAGACATTAAATGTTTAGTAACTAAACTTAATACTTAGCTTGTGAAAGGGACCATACTACTTGCAGGTCTGGCTTTATTTGCCTTTTCCTGTACGAACAATCAGAAAATAAAATATCCTGTGGCGCATAAAGACAATGTTGTTGACGATTACTTTGGTCATAAAGTAAGTGACCCGTATCGTTGGCTGGAAGATGATAATTCGGAAGAAACAGCAGAGTGGGTGAAAGCAGAGAATAATGTAACCAATGCTTTTCTGGCCAAGATTCCCTACCGGGATAACATTCGAAAGCAACTGACCAACCTCTGGAATTACCCCAAATATTCGGCTCCCTTCAAAAGGGCAGGTAAGTATTTTTATTACAAGAATGACGGATTACAGAATCAAAGTGTACTCTATGTTCAGGATAATTTAGGTGCTGAACCACGGGTATTACTTGACCCAAATAAACTTTCCGATGATGGAACTGTAGCACTTAGTGCTGCTCGTGTTTCAAACGATGGAAAGTATCTGGCGTATTTTGTGGCCCGCTCAGGTTCTGATTGGAATGAAGGGTATGTATTGGATATCAATACCGGAGAGAAGTTGTCTGATCATTTGCAGTGGATTAAGTTTTCTGGCATTGGATGGGATGGTGATGGTTTTTACTATTCCAGGTACGATAAACCTAAGGCGGGTGACGAGTTGAGTCAGTCCAACGAGTATCATAAGGTGTATTATCATAAGGTCGGCACACCTCAGACGGATGATAAAATGGTGTACGATACGCCGGAACATCCGAAACGGCTGTCGGATGTTAGTGTAACGAGAGATGAAAAAATTCAGTACCTCACGGAATACCAAGCATCCATTGGTAATTCACTTTACGTGAGAATGAATGGTGATAAAAATGCAGAGTGGAAGCCGGTCTATACTTCGTTCGATAAAGAGTTCCAGGTTATAGATGATGTGGATGGGCAGCTACTGGTGTTGACCAATTACAAAGCACCTCGATACCGGTTAATTGCGGTAGACCCAAAACATCCGGAGGAAACTAACTGGAAGGAAATTATCCCTGAATCGGACGATGTGTTAAGCAATGCATCGGTCGTTGGAGGCAAAATATGCGCTTCCTATATGAAAGATGCCCATACCGTTCTGCAATTGTTCCAGCCCGACGGAAAACTAACCGGGAACATCGAGTTGCCAGAAATGGGAAGTGCATCGGTGCTGATTGGCGAGAAGAACGATAATGAAGCTTTCTACACGTTTGAATCATGGACGATGCCGAATACCATCTATCAATACGATGTGGCAACAGGCGAGTCGAAAGTATTCAGGCAGCCTGAGTTGAAATTCAACCCGAAAGAATTTGAAACCCGGCAGGTGTTTTACGCCAGCAAGGACGGAACCAAGGTTCCTATGTTCATTTTCATGAAGAAGGGAACGAAACTCGATGGAACGAATCCTGCGCTGTTATACGGGTACGGTGGATTCAACATTAGCCTGACGCCGTATTTCTCTCCGGCACGAATGGTGTTTCTGGAGCAAGGCGGTGTTTATGCTGTCGCGAATTTGCGAGGAGGAGGAGAATATGGCGAAACATGGCATGAAGCCGGCACCAAAATGCATAAACAAAATGTATTCGATGATTGTATCGCTGCAGCGGAATATCTGGTCGAAAAGAAATACACCGACACCAACCATCTGGCTTTGATGGGCGGTTCGAACGGTGGCTTACTGGTGGGGGCTGTCATTAACCAGCGTCCTGATTTATTCCGTGTAGCGATTCCGCAGGTGGGAGTGATGGATATGCTGCGTTATAATAAGTTTACCATTGGCTGGTCGTGGGCCGGCGATTACGGTACCAGCAGCGATAGCGAGAAGATGTTCAAGTACCTGTATGCTTACTCTCCGTATCATAATATCAAGAAAGGAGGACACTATCCGGCGATTCTCGCGTTGACAGCTGATCATGACGATCGGGTAGTGCCGGCGCATACCTTTAAATATATGGCGCGGATGCAGGAGTATAACGATGGTAAAAATCCAACGTTGGTTCGCATTGAGACCAAAGCGGGACACGGAGGTGGAAAACCAACGTCGAAGATAATAGACGAGTACACCGATATCTGGTCATTTGTGTTTTACGAAATGGGGGTTGAGCCAAAATTTAATTGACCCTTCGCAAATTATTGGATATCTTTCCCGGAATTTTTACCCCGGGTTTGTATGGATATAAGTTTTTTGGTCATAGAAGGTAATATAGGGTCGGGAAAGACCTCATTATCAAATCGGATAAGTCAGGATTTTCAGGCTAAACTGATTCTCGAAAAGTTTGCGGATAATCCGTTTCTGCCGAAATTTTACAAAGATCCGGAAAGGTATTCTTTCCCTCTTGAGTTATCCTTCCTGGCCGAACGATATAATCAGTTGAAGCGGGAGCTTTCTGATCGCGATCTTTTTCACCAATTGACGGTGGCCGATTACTTTTTTATGAAATCGCTGATTTTCGCTCAGAATACACTCGCCGAAGATGAGTATCAGTTGTATCGTAAGTTCTTTGAAATCATATATGATAAACACCCCAAGCCTGACTTGTATGTGTATCTTCATCTCCCTGAGAATCGTCTGATTGAAAATATCAGGAAGAGAGGACGGGATTACGAGCAGGAAATCGACGAAAAATATCTCAAAAAAATTAGTGAAGGATATTTTCGCTTTTTCCGTCAGCAAAATGACTTCCCGATTGTTATTATTGATACCCGGAATATTGATTTCGTGGAGAGCCAGGCAGATTATGAAAAACTAATTGATGTTATTTTTCATAAGTCCTATAATTTGGGGGTAAACAGAGTGATATTATAATTAGATTCAATAATAAAAAAACGTTCTAAAGCTTTTCTTAATTAACAAAAGATTTTACTTTTGTGAAAAGTGTCGAACAATTGGTTTTGAAAATTAATAAAGGTTCATCATGAAGAAAATCAATTTTAAGGCTGTTGCTGTGTTCTTCGTTGGCGCGATGATGCTGTCAAGCTGTGCCAGTCTGCAGAAAATGAAGAAGAATGCCGATAAGATCAACTACACGGTTACTCCTGAAGTGCTTGTAGCAAAAGGTGGTAACGTTGATGTTGAGATTCAGGGTCGTATTCCTGAAAAGTACTTTAATAAGAAAGCTACCATTACGGCTACTCCTGTTCTGACTTATCAAGGCGGAGAAAAAGCGTATGCTCCTTACAAATTGCAGGGAGAAAAAGTTGAAGCTAACAACAAAGTGATTAGCTACACCAACGGTGGAACTTTCTCATATAAAGGTAGCGTACCTTATGTAGATGGCATGCGTAAATCGGATTTGGTTGTTCGCATCACCGCTTCACAAGGAGACCAGACTTTGGATTTCGATCCGGTTAAGATTGCTGACGGTGTAATTGCAACCTCTACTTTGGTTAAAGACCAACCCGCATCAATCGTAGGTGTTCAGAAAGAAAAGAATACTACTGGTGTTTATGACCCGACAATTGATAAATTTCAGCGTGTCGTACCCGATCAGTACAAAGCAGATTTGATGTATCTCATCAACAGTTCATATGTTCGCGGTTCTCAGTTGAAGAAGGAAGACATGGATAAGTTGAACCAGTATATTAAAGACGCATTTGAAGCAGACCGCAAAGATCTGAAAGGCGTTGAGGTTTCAGCTTATGCTTCTCCGGACGGACCTGAGAAGTTCAATACCAAGTTGGCTGAAAAACGTGAAGGTTCAGCTACCAAAGTTGTTGACAGAAAACTGAAAAAAGATAAAGTTGAAACTGAAGTTACCGGAAAATACACTCCGGAAGACTGGGAAGGTTTCAAAGAATTGATGCAGAAATCCAATATCCAGGATAAAGAAATGATTTTGCGTGTACTTTCAATGTACCAGGATCCGGAAGTTCGCGAGCGTGAGATTCGCAACCTGACTGGTCCGTTCCAGGAAATCGCAAAAACAATTCTTCCGAAACTGCGTCGTTCAAAAATTATTGCCAGTGTTGATTTGATTGGTAAGACCGATGAAGAAATTGCCAATCTGGCAGACACCGATCCTTCCAAACTCAACCAGGCAGAATTGCTTTACGCAGCTTCTCTTACTGAAGACCTGAACAAGCAGAAAGCAATTTACACCAGCTTCACTCGTCAGTTCCCGGAAGATTGGCGTGGATTCAATGACCTCGGTGTTGTTGAAATGAATCAGGGTAACACCAGCGACGCTCAGTCGAACTTCGAAAAGGCTGATAAACTGGATCCGAAAAACCCAATCATTCAGAACAACCTCGGTGGAGTAGCACTGGTGAACGGAGATCTGGACAAAGCTCAGGAACTCTTCAGTGCAGCTAGTGGTGCCGGTCAGGAAGTGAACTACAACCTGGGTACTGTAAGTATTCTGAAAGGTGACTATGATGCAGCCGTTAAATATTTCGGTGACGGAACTTGTGTCAACAAAGCTCTTGCTCAGATGCTTACCGGCGATAACAATGGAGCACTCCGCACTTTGAACAACCTGAAGAAAGAGTCAGCATTGGGTGATTACCTGAAAGCTATCATCGGTGCACGTACTGCTAAGACAACTCTGTTGTACGATAGCCTGAAGGCTGCCGTGAACAAAGATGCCAAGTACAAAGACATCGCGAAGGTTGATCTCGAATTCTCGAAGTACTTCAACGACGAGCAGTTCAAGTCAATCGTAGAGTAAGACTCAACTGAAAATATTTCAGAAACTATTCCGGAGTAGTGTGAAAACTACATCGGAATAGAATTTCTGTATCTGCATTTTTACAATTCTACTCTGGTAAAACCTTTATTTCTTTCAAAGAAAAAAGTGGATTATCGTGCTTAGTGCACAATGAATCCACCCTGAGATTGTTGTATATGTTCGGTATGTTATTACCGACGCATTTTATTGCAGATATCCCATAATACGATACCTGCACTCACCGAGATATTGAATGAGTGCTTGGTTCCGTATTGTGGGATTTCTATGTTTTCATCGCACATGTCGATGATTTGTTGTTGTACACCTTTTACCTCATTGCCGAAAACAAGAGCTAATGGAGTGTCAGCATTCGCTTTAAAATCAGGCAATAAAGTGCTGTTCTCCACTTGTTCCACTCCGGCAATTCTATAGCCTTCATCTTTTAGTTTTTGAACAGCCTCTTCGGTGTGCTTAAAGTATTCCCAATCGATTGATTTTTCCGCACCTATAGCTGTTTTATGAATCTCTTTGTTTGGCGGCGTGGCTGTAATTCCGCAAAGAATGATTCTTTCAATACGAAGAGCATCCGAGGTGCGAAATACCGAGCCCACATTGTTTCCGCTCCTGATATTGTCTAAAACAACAGTTAATGGGAGCTTATCCGCCTCTTTAAATTCATCGACGGATAATCTCCCCAGTTCATTTGTTTTCAACTTTCTCGTCATCTACCAATCTACTTTTTTCCGTCCCACGGGCATTGTCATACATCGGGCACCGCCTCCACCCCGGCTCAGTTCAGAACCCGCGATGGTAATGACCGCTTTCTTTGATGCGTGAATATCAGCCTTATTTTCGATAATATCCTGAGCTTTAATGATGTCGTAACCATTTTTGCTCATCTCTTCAATGGTATAATTATTTCTTTCGTAGCCAATCACTTTTCCAGGTGCAATGGAGAAGAAGTTTGCTCCGCTGTGCCATTGTTCCCGTTCCATCGTCCAATCATCCTTGGTTCCTCCGCACTGAATCGGTTTCATATCCATGCCTACTTCTTTCAACGCCTGTAGTAGATCTTCGTGCAGTTTGATACTGGTTACCTCACCGTTATCGATGGTAATGTGAATGGTCTGGTATTTATTGTTTCCAAGAATCAGGGGCTCATAAACCATTACTTCATCCCTGTTCAGGAATGTAAAAGTCATATCAAGGTGGATGAATGATTCTGGCGTATGCGGCAATTCCTGAACAATGATATGCTTGGCCGATGTTTTCTTCTCTTTGATGGATTCAATCAAATAATCAATTCCTTGCGAAGTCGTACGTACGCCTGTTCCGATTAGTATCACATCGTCCCTGGCAATTTCCACGTCACCGCCTTCGATGCTGGCCAGAGGACTCGATGGAATGTTTTTAATAGGAACGATTGGGTTGATAGTCTTCACTCCGAAGAGCGGATGATCTTTGAAAATTGCCTCCATAATTAAGGCTTCGCGGTCGCGTACCGGACTGGCCATTTTTCCAATCAAAACCTCGTCATAGACAGTCATTGAAGCATCGCGCGTGAATAAAAAGTTGTGTAGCGGGCGAAGGGCGAAGCGCTCTTTACTCAGAAATTTGGTCAGGTTATCTCGTTTTAGAATAGAACCTTCAATCAGCTGCCGGGCCAACTCTTCTTCCGGGAGGTCATACAAAGCTGATATTTCGCAAAAAGCATCTTCGCGCTCACATATGCGATTGATAATACGGTCTTTGGCATGCGAATTCTGGAGGGTTTGAGTCAGCAAATCTCTTACTTCAAAGGTATTGGCAACCTTTTCCAAAACACCTTTTAATTGTGCATATTCCTGTCTGGCAACCGATAGGTTCAGGATATCACTGTAAAGGGCACGCTCGGCATTTTGTGGAGTCATATTCTCCACCTCCTGCCCGGGAGTATGTAGGATAACTCCCTCTAACTGCCCGATTTCCGAGCTGACATTTACGTTAAATTTTTTCATTGACTATATAATAAAATATTGTGGTGTCATTTGTGTTAATGTGAGGCAAATATAGTTAAATATGAATGGACTGAATTTTGCGGGAAATATGTTTAGCAATGTCTTTTATTGTGTCATTTTCTATTGTTGATTGTTATTTTTATACGGTAAAGAAGGAGGATGAGTTGAAAAAGTGGTTGTACATTTTCGTTTTTCTGTTCATTGCGGTAGCCGGACACAGTCAGGTGGTTTTAGTACCTCCGGAGTTGCCGGATTCACTTGTCGGGAGAGTCGATTCCATTCCTCATGTGGTCCTCGATCCTATTCAGATTAAGCCGCATAGCAGGAGGTATTACCGCAGGCAGCAACGGCGCTATAACCGGATGGTGCTAATTGTAAAAAAGGTTTACCCGATGGCTAAATTGGCTGCTAAGAAGTTGGAGGAATACAACAAGGTGTATGTCACATTAAAGACCGATCGGCAGCGAAAGAAATATATTAAGCAGGTGCAGGAAGACCTGATGAACGAGTATGGCGATGAGATTAAGCATATGAAAATTTCAGAAGGGAGAATACTCATGAAGCTGATTGACCGGGAAACGGGGCACTCGTCATATCAAATCATCAAGGAGTTCCGGGGCGGTTTTACAGCGTTTTTCTGGCAGACGGTGGCCCGGATATTTGGAAACGATCTGAAGGTTCGTTACAATCCTTACGGTGAAGATTGGATGATTGAGAATATTGTGCAACAAATCAACCAGGGAACGATATGAGCAAGCGTACATTCATCGCCATACATATCCGTCCGGAAGAGAAGTTGCTGACGTTCATACGCGAGCTGCATGGGAAATTGAGTAAAAGCAGAATAAACTGGGTAAATCCGGAGACAATGCATTTAACGTTGCGCTTCCTGGGAAATACTACAAAAGAAAAAATTGGGCAAATTCTGAAAGAAGCCCCCGGCATATTTAATCAAAGGACACCTTTTGACATGGTGCTGAAAGGATTCGGAAAGTTTGGTTCAACAGAAAATCCCAAGGTTTTGTGGATAGGCCTGGAGGGAAATGAAGCCCTGTCGGAACTTGCTGCAGAAACTGAATTGATGGTACAAAGCGCCGGTTTTGAGGGGGAAGAGCGGGCTTTTCGTCCACACCTCACACTAGGTCGTGTTAAATGGCTCAAAGAGGCGGATAATTTGAAGAAGATGCTTGATGATTATCGAGAGGTAGTTTTTCAGCAGATAATCGTAAATGAAGTAGTTTTCTACGAAAGTATCCTAAAGCCGGCTGGTCCCGTTTATCGTCCCATACAAAAATTCAAACTGGAGGGCTGACGCTATTTCTATTTTACTTCCCCCTTCCCTGAAGGATATTAATCGCTGTGTAGATGATTATTTTGAAATCTACATACAAACTCCTGTTTCGTAAATAAATGAGGTCGTACTGCAGGCGTTCAATCATCTGTGTCACATTTTCAGCATAGCCGTATTTCACCTGTCCCCAGCTGGTAATTCCCGGACGAATGCGTAGCAAATGGCGATAGTGTGGTGCCGATTCCTCGATCTTACTGATATAAAAAGCGCGCTCAGGACGGGGCCCCACGACCGACATCTCACCTTTCAACACATTGATAAATTGCGGTATTTCATCGGCATGCGATTTTCGGAGGAACCGGCCAAACGGAGTTATTCGTTCATCGTTGTGGCTGGATAAGTCGGGTCCGTTTTTCTCTGCATCGTTGTACATGCTTCGGAATTTGTACATGATAAACGGTTTCCCATAGCGTCCGATGCGTTCCTGCCGGTAAAGAATAGGGCCCGGCGATGAGAACCTCACACCAATGATACAGCCAAGGGATAATGGAGATAAAACAATCAGTCCAATAATCGAAATAAAAATGTCGAGCAAACGCTTGATGTTCATCTGCCAGGCCGGCATAATTCCATTTGAAATCTGAATCAAGGGACTGGAATAAACAGTCGTCATCTTTACTGCTCCCGAAAGAATGTCATAAATATCAGGGATGCCGCGGATGATGATATTCCGACCGGCCAAACGGTTAATGATGTCGTTCAGTTTTTTATGGTCCGACGATTCGGTGGCAATAATGACCTCTTCGATTTTGTGTTGACTGATGATTTTCGGGATATCATCTAAGTGTCCCAAAACTTGTTCTTGTGGCACTTCAGTTTCGTCGTCTTCCTCATCTGTTGCAACGTATCCCACCACTTGATTCCCGGTAGGGACAGGTTGCGATTCCAACTCACGGGTAATACGGTGAGCAACTTCGTTGGTCCCTATAATCAAGGTTGGGAAGCCGATACGTCCGGTTTTGAACTGGTGTACCATGATGGTGGAAATGCTCAATCGGGGTATGTATGTTAGCACAAATTGAATTCCCAGCAGTGCCAGAATATGCTTGTAGTAGAAAGTATAGTCGGGAATGTAGTCATCGAGCAGAAACATAAAAAAGATGAAAAGTGAGCCCAATACTGCTGAAAAGATAGTTTGGCCTAACTCCAGCAGGCGCGACTTTCGCAGGACATCGTTGTAAAATCCCGAAATGGTATACAGGCCGAGCCAGAAGAGTGGAATTAAAATAATTCCTAGATAAAACTGGCGGGTAAAATCGATGGTATGGTTTTGCCCGAAGATTAAAGCCTCGGCATAATGTTTCCGGTACAGGTAGAATAATATCCAGGCGCAAAGAGCGGCCAAATAGTCAGAAATAATATAACTGGCAAGGAACTTTCTCCTTTTCATTTGACTGATGAGGTTAGGTTTCTATTGGTTTTGTGAATTTCGGGCTTTCAAATTACAAAACGCCTGGATTTTAAAAAACTTATGCAAATGAATACAAAATTTGACTAGATGGAAACGGATTTGAGCCTGAGTTGCTCTTTTATCCGGTCGAGCAGAAAAACAACTTCTTTCTCTTCCTCCAGTGAGTGAGTCGAAAAGTCCATATTGTCAACGCTTCCCAGGAAGTTATCGATTTGCTGAATCAGAAGTTCGTTGGCATCTGACCCGGAAAAAGAAAAGGTTCGGTTTTCGGGAATTAGTTCCAGGTGATTGGCCGAAAAATTAGCATCCATCAGGCCGCCGTTACGGAAAACAAGCAGCCGGGATGATTCGGCAGAGGCGAGGTTGCTAAAATTCATTGACGCCACCATTCCATCGGCGAAATCCAGATGGATATCGACAAAGTCTGTCGATATCGATAAAAAGTTACCTCCGGCTACCGCCATTTCGGTTATTTCGGTTGGATTTAATTTCAAAATAATCCGGATGAAGCAGCGGATGTGAGTAAAAAGATCTTCGTTCGACCGGGTCGAGGCGTATTCGCTTTTTACCATTCGGGGAAACTGGTTGATCTGGAACAACTGCTTTGTCAACGGTAAGTACAACTGGTCGGCTCGCACGACAATTTGGGTGCCGGCTTCGTGGGCCAGTTCGATCAACTGCTCCTGTTGTGTTATCGTCAGCTTGTCGATTGTTTCGATAAAGAGATGACATGAGTTCCGAATAGCGAAGGTCAGGTATTCAAAATGGCAGAATTCCGGATCGAGAACGAACAGAACATCGGAGATCAAAGGGATTACATCGCTCTCATATAAGCTGAAATGGGCATGTTCACTGGCATCCCACTTTTGATGATTATCAAAAACATACCAGTGTAATTTCTTCTTACCAGGAAATTTCCCGATAAGGTGTTTCGTTGATTTTTGGGGTAAAATAATTCCGGGTTTCAGCATATACACAAATGTACATAGGCTAAGTGTATGGAAGAATCCCTTGGCGGTCTTATTTATCAACCATTTTTGTTGAAAAACCCACAATTGAAAGGTATTTTTGTTGGCGAATTTGAAAAACAAACGGCCCTTGGAAGATAATTACCGACATCGAGGTCTGCGACGGAAGCTGGTCAGCGAGATTCAATCGAAAGGAATAACGGATGCCAATGTGTTGGAAGCCATCGGTAATGTGCCTCGTCACCTGTTCTTGGACAGCAGTTTTGTGCAGTTTGCCTACCGGGACAAAGCATTCCCGATAGGTAAAGGGCAAACCATTTCGCAGCCATACACAGTCGCTTTTCAAACGCAGTTGCTCGAAGTGAAAAAGTTCGACAAGGTGTTCGAGGTTGGCACCGGTTCAGGTTACCAGGCCGCCGTGCTTTGTGAGATGGGCGCCACTGTTTTTACTATCGAACGTCATCGGGAGCTCTATGATAAGGTAAGAGCATTGTTACCCTCCATCGGCTACGAACCGATGTTCTTTCACGGTGACGGTTATGCCGGATTGCCGACATACGGGCCATTCGACAGGATAATTGTCACGGCCGGAGCACCTTACATTCCCGAAGCTCTTCTGGAACAATTAAAGGTTGGCGGGCGTTTGGTAATTCCGGTAGGTTCACAGCATCACCAGGAAATGAAGCTGGTGGTGAGGGAGTCGGAAACGGAGTACAGAACAGAAGATAAAGGAGGTTTTATTTTTGTCCCGCTCGTTGGCGGAAAATCAGGATAATACAAGAAAGCTATGATGGAAATTCGAAAGTTTACATTTAATCCGGTAGCGGTAAATACCTATGTGGTATGGGATGAAACAGGTGAGTGTGCCATAATTGATGCGGGTTGTTCGAAACCTGCTGAAGAAGCAGCTCTTGCTGGTTTCATTGAGGAAAAAGAATTGACGCCGGTCAAACTACTGAATACTCATGGCCATTTCGATCACGTGATTGGGAACGGTTTTGCTGCGCGTCAGTGGGATTTGGAAGTGGAGATGCATAAAGATGACAATTCCTTGGTGTCGAATGCGAAGGAGCAGGGAGGAATGTTTGGCATTGCGATGCACCAGCCTCCGAAACCGGCCAAATTCTTCGACGAAGGTGATGAAATAACCTTTGGAAACACCATGCTGAAAGTCATCCATGTTCCGGGACATTCGCCCGGTGGAGTGGCATTTCACAACGCAAAAGAGAAAGTATTGATTGCTGGTGATATCCTCTTTTATGGTTCTGTCGGTCGTACAGATCTTCCGGGAGGGGAGCACGAAGCGTTGATCACTGGCATCAAATCGAAATTACTTGGACTTGATCCGGCCACGAAAGTGTTTCCCGGGCACGGACCGGAAACAACGATTGGAGACGAAATAAAAAACAATCCGTTTCTGCAGTAAAAACGGCTTGGGAAAAAGGAAAAAATCATGTTTTCCTATTACAGAAGACCTTAAAATTGTGTCGGGATATAATAAACTAAAATTGACTAGCGATGGCAATCGATAAATTTGTCAACCGCCATATAGGACCCCGCGATCGTGATTTGGACGAAATGCTTCGGGTTATCGGCGTAAAATCAATGGACGAACTGATTGAACAAACGGTTCCGTCCAATATTCGTTTGGAAAAACCGTTGAATCTACCCAATGGTTTGACTGAACGGGCCTATTTCAAGAAAATCAGAAAACTGGCTGCCAAAAACAAGGTCTTCAATACCTACATCGGAATGGGGTACTACGACACGATTACCCCGGCAGTAATTCAGCGTAATATCCTGGAAAATCCGGTTTGGTACACATCCTACACGCCTTACCAGGCAGAAGTTTCGCAGGGGCGTCTCGAAGCATTGCTGAATTTCCAGACGATGGTGTGTGAAATGACGGCAATGGATTTGGCGAATGCTTCGTTGCTTGATGAAGCTACAGCAGCTGCAGAGGCTATGTCGCTGATGTACGCGAACCGCAGCCGCGGGAAAAAGAAAGCAGACGCTAACGTTTGTTTCGTCGACGAAAACGTATGGCCGCAAACACTTGATGTTTTGCAGACCCGTGCCGAACCGCTGGGAATTGAATTGAAAGTAGGTGATTTTTCACGCGATAAGATTGAAGAAAACTGGTTTGGAGCGATTGTTCAATATCCAAACCTGAAAGGAGAGGTGGAGGACTACAGCAACTTCACCAGCCGCCTGCACGACAACGATTGTAAAATTGCGGTTGCATCCGATCTGCTGGCGTTAGCGTTGATTACGCCTCCCGGAGAATGGGATGCCGATGTGGTGTTTGGTTCTGCCCAGCGTTTTGGAGTTCCCATGGGATATGGCGGACCTTCTGCTGCTTTCTTTGCCATTAAGGAAGATTACAAACGTTATATGCCTGGCCGCATTATCGGCGTGTCGAAAGACGCTACCGGAAAGCTGGCCCTGCGGATGGCGCTGCAAACCCGCGAGCAACATATCAAGCGTGAGCGCGCAACTTCAAATATTTGTACAGCCCAGGCACTGCTGGCGACGATGGCCGGAATGTATGCCGTCTATCACGGCCCGGAAGGCATTCGCGGTATAGCCGACAGAGCACATAGCATTGGTGTTTTACTGGCGGATGAGATTACCAAACTCGGTTACAAGCAGGAAAATGCCAATTTCTTCGATACCATTCGTATCTCGCTTCCGCGACACGTGAAGAAAGAAGATATTGAGTGGCTTTCGCTCGATTTGGAGATGAATTTCCGCTATTTCGAAACAGGTGAGGTAGGCCTGAGTATTGATGAAACCACCAATCTGGAGGATATCAACTGGATTTTGGAAGTTTTTGCGAAGGCAGCTAACAAGCGGATTCCGGTTATCGAGGAGATTCCTGAGAATTCGAAGATTGATAAGAAATACAGCCGTAAATCGGAGTACCTGGGGCAGGATGTTTTCAACAAGTACCGCTCCGAAACCGAGATGGCACGTTACATCAAGCGGCTGGAGAAAAAAGATATTTCGCTGGTACATTCGATGATTTCGTTGGGCTCGTGTACCATGAAACTGAATGCAGCTACCGAAATGATTCCGCTCAGCTGGATTGAGTTCAACGGGATTCACCCGTTTGTACCGAAAAACCAGGCGATGGGTTACCACGAAATGATGGAAGAGTTGCGTCGTGATTTGTCGGAAATTACCGGCTTCGACGATATCTCGCTGATGCCGAATTCCGGTGCAGCCGGTGAGTACACCGGTTTGATGGTGATTCGGGAATATCACAAGAGTCGCGGCGAAGGTCACCGGAACGTAGTGCTGATTCCTTCATCAGCGCACGGAACTAACCCGGCCAGTGCGGTAATGGCTGGTATGAAAGTGGTAGTAGTGCCTTGCGATGATAAAGGTAACATCGATGTGGAAGCTCTTCGGGCGAAAGCCGAAGAACACAAGGATAATTTGTCGGCCTTCATGGTGACTTACCCGTCAACACACGGTGTTTTCGAGTCGGCGATTGTTGAAATGTGCGATATCATTCATAAAAATGGTGGTCAGGTGTACATGGACGGCGCCAACATGAACGCGCAGGTGGGATTGACCAATCCGAAGCGGATTGGTGCTGACGTTTGTCACCTGAACTTACATAAAACCTTTGCGATTCCACACGGAGGTGGTGGACCGGGTGTAGGCCCGATTGGTGTAGCTAAGCATCTGGTTGAATTCCTGCCTTCGCATCCGGTAATGAATAACGGACACGTAGGTTTGCACGCCGTTTCAGCGGCTCCATGGGGAAGTGCTTCGGTATTGCCCATCACGTACGGGTACATCAAAATGCTGGGAGCTGACGGCCTGGCGCAGGCAACTAAAATTGCGATTTTGAATGCCAACTACATCGCTTCTTTGCTGAAAGACAATTACGGTATTTTGTATACCGGCGAAAAAGGTCGGGTGGCACACGAAATGATTTTGGAATGCCGTCACCTGAAGGCCTCGGCTGGTGTAACTGAAGCCGATATCGCCAAGCGTTTAATGGACTATGGATTCCACGCACCTACGCTCTCATTTCCGGTACACGGAACACTGATGGTAGAACCGACAGAGAGTGAATCGAAAGAAGAGCTCGATCGTTTCGTAGAAGCCATGAACAGCATCTTTAGCGAGATTAAGGAGATTGAAGAAGGCAAAGCGGATGCAAATGACAACGTACTGAAGAATGCGCCGCATACAGCTGAAGTATTGATGACAGACGACTGGAAGCACAGTTACTCTCGCGAGAAAGCAGCCTATGCACTCGAATGGCTACGAGATAATAAATTCTGGGTGCCGGTCAGCCGGGTTGATGACGCTTATGGCGATCGGAACCTGATTTGTACTTGTGAACCGCTGGAAAGTTATATGGAAGAATAAATTCATAAATCCGGGGAAGTTTCCCCGGATTTATTTTACTAACCTATGATAGTATTTCCTAACGCCAAAATAAATATCGGCCTGAACATTCTGCGAAAGCGGGAGGATGGTTACCACGAACTGGAAACCGTATTTTATCCGTTGAAACTACAAGACGGTTTGGAGTTTATTGAGAACCATACCGGAGAAGTTCGTTTCAGCAATAGTGGAATTGAAGTTGGCGGTGCCCCGGAGAATAACCTGGTGGTGAAAGCGTACCGAATGCTGGCGGCCGATTATTCGTTGCCTGGAGTCGATATTCATCTGCACAAAGCGATACCGTTTGGAGCAGGTTTGGGGGGTGGCTCCTCCGATGCTGCTTTTATGCTCAGAGGCCTAAATGACTTTTTCGGGCTGAATATCCCCTCAGAGACGCTGATGTCGTATGCAGCAAGGCTAGGTGCTGATTGTCCTTTCTTCCTTGAAAATATCCCCTCATTTGCGTCAGGAATTGGAGAGAAGCTGGAGACTCTTCCGCTGAGTTTGGCGGGATGGCATCTGTTGCTGGTGAAACCTCCGGTTGAGGTGGGTACCAAAGAGGCATATGCAGGAGTTCGTCCCGGAATACCTGAAATTCGTTTGAGAGAGGCCATCCGGCAGTCGGTCAATAACTGGCAGGAAAGCGTTGTCAATGATTTTGAGGTAGGAATTTTTCAACGTTTTCCGGAAATAGAAGCTATAAAAGAAAAGCTGAAGGAGCGGGGAGCTGTTTATACCTCCATGTCGGGGAGTGGCTCGTCGGTTTTCGGATTATTCCGCGCGGAACCTATGTGGCGCGATAGCGATTTCCCGGAAGGGAGTTTTCTCTGGACGGAAGTATTCTAGTTTTTTGTTTTTAGGGGAGGTCAGCTGCGAATCGTTCTGGATGCGTTGCTTCGCGTCCGGCGTGAGTTGCTACAGGTCGGTCGTGCATTGCTTCAGGTGCGTGAGGGGCTGCTACAGGTCCGTTATGGATTTCTTCGCGTCAGTCGCGTGTTGCTATGCGTTGGTTATGGTTTGCTACCGATAGGATTGGCTGTTTTTGCCTGAAAACTTATGTGTCGTTGTGAAAATGTGCGGTAAGAATTTTGAAAGGGGATTTATTCCCCGGAAAGAAAAAATAAAAAAGCTGCCCCGATTGAGGCAGCTTTTGTTGTTTATTCGATGGTTACCATGATAACATCTTTCGGAATCTTGACACCTTCTTCGACGTGAATCTCTTTGATTTTACCATCGAAAGGCATCTCGATCTTGTTTTCCATTTTCATGGCTTCAAGAATCAGAAGGCATTCACCTTCTTTTACTTCCTGTCCGGTTTTTACACACATCTTTAAGACGGTCCCCGGAATATAGGAACGAATCTCAAACGGATTTGGGCGTTCCCATTTTTTTCGAGTTTCAAACTTCTTTGTGTAAAGCGTTTTGTATTTGGCGCTATTCACCACAAAGGTTTGATATTTTGGTGTACTTTCTTCCATTTTGAAAGGATTTGGTTAACAGAAAATCCCGTTTTAGAACGGAGGAATACCATGTTTCTTCGCCGGACGGGCATCCACTTTGTTGTCGGAAAGTGACAGCGAGTGAATCAATCGGGCACGGGTTTCAGCCGGCTCAATTACTTCGTCGATGTAGCCTTTGGCAGCGGCCACAAACGGGTTGGCGAATTTCTCTTTGTACTCTTCGATTTTCTGTTTCCGAACTTCGTCCGGATTTTCTGCTTCAGCAATTTCCTTACGGAAGACGATATTGGCAGCACCTTCTGGTCCCATCACAGCAATTTCGGCAGTTGGCCATGCGAAAACAAAGTCGGCACCCAGGTGGCGCGAGTTCATGGCAATGTAACCTCCACCATATGCTTTACGCAGGATAACGGTGATTTTCGGAACGGTTGCTTCGCTATAGGCATACAACAGTTTAGCTCCGTGGCGAATGACACCAGCATGTTCCTGATCAACGCCGGGCAGATAACCAGGCATATCTTCGAGGGTGACAATCGGGATGTTAAATGAGTCGCAATAGCGGATAAAACGAGCGGCTTTATCCGAGCTGTCGCAATCGAGTACCCCGGCCAGGTATTTGGGCTGGTTGGCCACAAAACCCACAGTCTCGCCTTTGATACGTCCAAAACCGATAACGATGTTGCGGGCGAAGTTCTCCATAATCTCAAGGAACTCGCTACTGTCGCTCACCGCGCGAATGATATCGCGGATGTCATACGGACGCCTCGGATCGGACGGAACAATCTCTTCCACATTGAGCGAAGAGGTTGGCTCCTGGGGCGGGAATTTCCGTGCTTTCTGCGTATTATTCCACGGAATAAATGAAATCAGGCTTTTGATCTGGTCGAAGCATTGATCCTCGCTTTCGGCAAAGAAATGGGCATTACCGGTAATTTCGCTGTGTACCCGGGCTCCCCCAAGCTCCTCCATACTGATTTCTTCGCCAAGCACTGTTTTGATAACACTTGGTCCGGTGATGAACATCTTGGAGATGTTTTCCACTACAAATACGAAATCGGTTAAAGCGGGAGAATAAACGGCTCCACCGGCACAAGGGCCGAGGATAACTGAAATCTGCGGAATAACGCCGGAAGCTTTGGTGTTACGGTAGAAAATCTCACCGTAACCGGCGAGCGAGTTGACACCTTCCTGGATGCGGGCACCACCGGAGTCATTGATACCGATGATCGGAACGCGCATTTTCAGGGCGTGGTCCATGATTTTGGTGATTTTACGGGCATGCATCAAACCGAGTGAACCACCGGCTACGGTGAAGTCCTGTGCATAAATACAAACAGGTTGATTGTAAATAGTACCTGTCCCGATGATAACACCATCGCCGTGCAACACCTTTTTGTCCATGTCGAAATCACGAGCTGTGTGCTCAACAAAAAGATCGTACTCGTGGAAAGAATCTTCGTCCAGAATGGACATGATTCTCTCACGGGCCGTCTTTTTACCCATGGCCACTTGTTTTTCGATGGCTTTTTCACCACCCCCCAACTGTACCTCTTGCTTGCGTTTACGGAGGTCCAGGATGTTTCTTTTTAATGACATAGGTTACGATTTAAATTCAAGATCATCATGAAAAGCCAGGATGATCACCTATAAAGTTCATCTACTTCGGGGGTCAAAATTATAAAAAAAATGCCGGGAAAGAGCACGACCCGACATTAAATGACATCTCTATCTATTTAGATATCAAAAAAATGAATAACAGTTTTTATTGTTCGATTATTTGGATGCCCACCTGTATAAGAAGATAGCTATAATGGAATACAGGAGGTTGGGTATCCAGACCGCAATAAACGGATCCATCCCTCCCTTGGTGGCAAAAACGGTTGATACCTGGAGGAACATAATGTAAGAAAAGCTGAGTAACAGTCCGATACCGAGGTGGAGTCCCATTCCACCCCTGATTTTCCGCGAAGCGAGTGCTGCACCGATGATCGAAAGGATAAAAGTGGAAAATGGTCCGGATGTTCGTTTATGTTTTTCGATTTCGTATTGCACGACATTGTCCACACCGCGCAACTTCAAATCCTCGATGTAATGATTCAACTCCCAATAGTTCATCGTCTCTTCGAGGTTTTTTTGCCGGCCAAAATCTTCCGGTTTCATACGGAGGGTGGTATCAATTACAGCACCTGATGTGATTTTTTCTGTCGGTCCGCTCAGGTCACGAATGTAGTAGTTGTGAATCACCCATTTTTTCTTGTCGCGGTCCCATTTCACATAGTCGGAAATCAATTTTGAGACCAGTTTATGGTCTTTAAATTTCTCGATAGAGAATTTATATCCTACATCGTTTTTGTTGTTGTAATTGCGCATGTAGATATATAGTCCCGGTTCCAGCTGCCTGTGGATGTTTCGATCCTGGTTATTGTATTCCCCTTTCAGGTATTTGTTGGTGAAATCGATACGAATAGTATTGGCCGGCGGAATGACAAAATTTCCCAATGTCCACGACATTAAAGCGATAATCCCTGCACCAATCATGTAGGGGCGCATCAATCGTTTGTAGGTTACTCCACTGGCGAGGATGGCTATAATCTCGGAGTTGTAAGCCATCTTCGAGGTAAAATAAATAACCGCGATGAAGGTGAACAGACTACTGAAGAGATTCGCAAAATAGGGTATGAAGTTCAGATAAAAATCGAAAATGATGGCGTGCAGTGGAGCATGACGACTGATGAACTCGTCGATGTGCTCGGAGATGTCAAAAACAATCGAGATACCGATAATCAGGGCAATTGCCAGGAAAAAGGTTCCCAGAAACTTTTTGATGATGTATACGTCGAGCTTTTTAAGATATGGTTTTGACAGCTGCATGCGACTAAGCGTATTTTCTGCGAATTTAATAGTAAACTACAAACGACGGCCTAATTTTTCGACCATTACATTCTTCCATTGCTTGAATGTTCCTGCCTTGATTTGTTCCCGGGCTTCTCCAACCAGCCAAAGATAAAAGGCCAGGTTGTGGAGACTTCCGATTTGGGCTCCCAACATTTCTTTTGCCTGGAACAAGTGCCGCAAATATGCCCGTGTATAATGATGGTCCACAAACGAGGTGCCATTCGGGTCGACCGGTGAAAAGTCGTTCTCCCATTTCTTATTCTTGATGTTAATAATGCCCTCGCTGGTGAACAACATTCCGTTCCGTCCGTTCCGGGTGGGCATCACACAATCGAACATGTCCACACCTCTGTCGATGGCTTCCAGAATATTGACCGGAGTACCGACTCCCATCAGGTAACGGGGTTTGTCTTCGGGAAGAATTTCATTCACTACTTCAATGGTCGAATACATATCTTCCTCTTTTTCTCCAACCGAAAGACCGCCAATGGCATAACCGTCGCGTTCGAAAGAGATGACGTGCTCAGCCGCTTTTCTTCTTAGTTCCGGATAAATTCCTCCCTGAACAATGGGAAAGAGCGTTTGGTCGTAACCATATTTCGGTTCCGTTTCATCGAAGCGTTTGACGCAACGTTCCAGCCAGCGCTGGGTGAGCTCCAGCGACTTTTTGGCATAATCGAAATCCGAATCTCCCGGGGGGCATTCATCGAAAGCCATGATGATATCGGCACCAATGGTCCGTTGGATATCAACCACATTTTCCGGCGTAAACATATGGCGGGAACCATCGATGTGCGACTGAAATTTGGCTCCTTCTTCCGATAGTTTACGGATGTCGCCCAACGAAAAAACCTGGAAACCGCCGCTGTCAGTCAGGATAGGACCGTCCCATCCGTTGAATTTGTGCAAACCTCCCGCTTTTTCGATGGTATCCATGCCAGGACGAAGATACAGGTGGTAGGTGTTTCCCAGAATAATCTGGGCGTTTACATCTTCTTTCAGATCACGAAAATGGACGCCTTTTACCGAGCCAACCGTTCCGACAGGCATAAAAATGGGCGTTTCAATTTCGCCGTGAGCAGTATAAAGTTTTCCCGCGCGGGCGTTGGTGCCCTGCAGTGTATATTGTAGTTCGAACTTCATTACCAAAAATTTGACGCACAAAGATAATTATTATGGTGTAATATCCCCGGAGAGCTTATGATTGAGATATGTGAAAAAAAATTAACGATATGTAGGTATTATACTCCGTCATTATCTATTTTTGGGAGACTCGGAAAACCAAAAGAATAATGCTGACAGATAATCTTACATTTAGTTTGGTGGAACTTATCGGAATGGCTGTTTTGGCAATAGGAACGCTTATTCAGTTGGTTTATCTGATTTCGCTCGCCTCACTAATCTTTCGAAAGAAGCAACAGCCTTCGTCAGAAAAGCCCTCGGTTTCGCTGATTATTACTTCCCGGAACTACGCCGAAGAATTAAAGGAAACTTTGCCGCCTCTGCTGGAACAGAATTACCCAAACTATGAGGTCATAGTCGTAGACGATTGCTCTACCGATCATACGGATGCCGTGTTGAGGGTAATGAAAAGCAAGTATCCACAGTTGAAGACAACCATCGTGAAACAGGAAACTGATTTCGCCAATGCGCTGGCGCTGACGGTGGGAATCAGAGCCGCCGACAATGACTGGTTGATTTTCCTAGATCCGCAGGTGGTGGTGCCGGGTACGGGCTGGCTTGAGACTTATTCTTCCTATCTGGAGCCCGGAAAGGATATTGTTTTCGGATACGTCAACTATTCCCGCACTTCCGGCTACGGCAAATGGTGGACACGCATTGAGAATTTCACGCTGGCACTTCGATACGGTCCTGCCTGGTTTTTCGGATTACCAATGCCTATTTCGAATATTAACCTGGCTTATCGCCGAAAATATTTCCTGGAGAAGCGGGGATTTGCTGCCCAGCTGAATACCCCTTTCGGTGAAAACGAAATGTTCGTCAACAAATTATCGCGTAAGAAGAATTCGGCAGTGGCCTTCGACGCTGCCACTTCTGTAGGTATTTCAGGTCCGCTGATGTACTATGACTGGATGAACTTAAAAAAGAAACATTTGTTATTAAGAAGAAAATTTTCTGTATCCCAGCGATTCTATTTATCGCTTGATACGGTAAGCAGGATTTTGACAGATGTTGCCTTGCTGGTTCTTCTGGTTATATCACCTTATCGGTTTTGGATTCTGGGTATTTGGGCATTTCGGCTTTTGCTGGAATTTACCCTGATGATAGTTGCCTCGAATCGTTTGGGTGATAAAGGATTGGTGTTGCGAAGCTTTCTGTACAGAACCTGCCTGCCGCTGATTAATGGTTGGATGAGCTGGAGACAGCACATTGCGGCGGAGAGGAAGAAATGGAAATAAACCCCAATTTGTCAGAGAATGCACGTAGAGACCTTGAGCTTGTGAAGCTGGCAAGGGAAGGGGACGAGTATGCTTTTGCGCGGCTGATGAACCGTTATAAAGATGCTATTTATTTCATGTTGCTAAAAATGGTTAATAACCGCGCCGATGCGGAGGATTTAACCATCGAGGCTTTTGGAAAAGCCTTTACTAACCTTCATCAATATTCACCCAAGTTTGCTTTTAGTACCTGGTTGTTCCGAATTGCCTCAAACAATGGGATCGATTTTCTGCGGAAGCGAAGAGCCAACACGGTTCCGCTGGAGAATCCGGATACCGATAGGAAAGACTCGGAGTACAATCCCAATTTCAAATCGGAAACGCTTTCGCCCGAAGAAAAATATATTCGTCAGCAGCGCGCCAACATTCTTCGCCGGATGGTGAGCCGACTGAAGCCGCGTTACCGCATGTTAGTCGAACTCCGATATTTCAAGGAGTATTCGTATGACGAAATAGCAAAAGAGTTAAATTTGCCCCTTGGAACTGTCAAAGTGCAGCTTTTTCGTGCCCGCGAAATGCTGTTTAACCTGTTAAAGAAAACAGAAATGGGTTCCGACAAAACGGGCAAATGAGCATCGCAATGGAGATTATTCAGAAGTACTTTCCCGATTTAACCCAGGAACAATATGAACGTTTTGCACGGCTTGGAACACTTTACCGTGAATGGAACGAGAAAATCAACGTGATTTCCCGGAAGGATATTGATGAGCTTTATATTCATCACGTTTTACATTCGATGGCCATTGCCAAGGTGATTCAGTTTGTACCGGGAACGCGTATCATGGACGTAGGCACCGGCGGTGGTTTCCCCGGAATACCCCTGGCTATTTTATTTCCGGAAACGGAGTTCTTATTGGTTGATTCGATTGGTAAGAAAATAAAAGTGGTGAATGAAGTGGCGGCAGCGTTGGGATTAACGAACGTGAAAGGAGTTCATACCCGTGTGCAGCAGGTGAAAGAGCCTTTTGATTTTGTGGTTAGCCGGGCGGTAACTGCTTTTCCGAAGTTTGTGGCGATGGTTAGGAAAAACCTAGCAAAAGAGCAAAAAAACGCACGTCCCAACGGAATCATTTATCTCAAGGGCGGTGACTTTGCCGATGAAATTAAACCATTCCGCCGGGACGTGGAATTGTATTCGATTGCTGATTTTTTCAGCGAATCTTTCTTCGAGACCAAAAAAGTGGTCTGCCTTTCGCTTTAAGTTTTCCGGTTAATAAATAAACTGCCGGTTATTCCTGATAACATTGGTAATTGCCAGCTTCAATTTATCGGTTCCTTCATAAACCATATCGAGGTTTGACGGGAATGGCATCGCTTTTACCTGGCATTTTTTCTTTGATTCTTCGCTAAGGGCTCCCAAATCTCCGACAGCGCGAGCCCACGAATGATCGAAATCGAGGTTGGTACCGATCGGTACTTTCCGAAGCAATTTCGACGGATTATTCTGCAGGTATTCTACCACGCCGTTGACCTGGCAGGTCTTATGCTGATGAGTTTCGATAACCGTGCACTTCAACTCTTTGTACTTCTTAATCTTGATGTCATTGCCAAGGGAGTCTTTCATCACGTTGCCGCGGCTGTCAAGCGCATAATTCCAGCCATCTTCCACTTTCTTTTGTTCGGTGTAATCTTTTTCTTCCGATTGGTCGGGAGAAATCTGGATATTATTTAGGTTGATATTGACGTAGTAGTCATACTGCATTTGCCGGTCCATATCGCGGAAATCATACTCCACCCAGTCACTGTTTAATCCACTGTTATCAATAGTCAGCAGATTGTCCATGAATTGGGGAGAAAACTTTAGGTGGGTATTATTGATAGCCTGCACCAGAACACGGCTCATTCCCTTATCGTGGGCTTCTGCCATTTTTTGATCGATATCGGTGTAATCTCCGGTGTACTCTTTCACTTTAGCGAATTCTTGATAAGCTTTCCGGAAAGATTCTTTGTCGCCGTTTTGCATCAGTTTGTTACCGTGAGCGTAAAGATAATCAGCAGCTTTTCTTTTCGATGCGATGAGTTTCTGGTCATAATCCACCAGCGGGTAATCGTAAACTTTCCCGTTGTAACGGAATGGCGTAACCGTATTTACCAGCGCCTGGCGGTTTTTCAAACGGCGGTAGATATCCACTGCTTCATCATAGTTTCGCGGACTCCCTTCCTGCTCGAGGAATTTAACCCGTTCCAGGTCTTGTTGGTTGGCCAGCTTATAAGCCCGGTCGATGGTTGCCATCAGTTCCGCTTTGCGGGGTGACTTGAGTAGTTTGTGTACAGCTTTTCCAATCGCCGCATCATAGTTCTGATTGGCCAGGTATTTCTTCGGCGATGCACAAGAGGTCACCAGCAGGACGAAGAACAGTAAATAATGCAAGTTTCTCATTGGGTGTTTTTTAAGCACGTTTTTAAAATGTCCCTTTTCAAACGGGAGAATCGAAAAACAATTCGTCAATTGAATTGTCTTGATTCGCCTGTATATAACATATAGTATGCCATAAAACTTAACGGGCGTAAAGATAAAATATTTTACAGGCCATTTTTGAAACATATCAGGGATGAAATTTGTCCCTCAAAATAATATATTTGCAGCGTCTGTCTGGCTGGAAATTATTGCCGGAGAAAAAGCTATAAAAAACCCGATTCGTTTGGAGCAAAGAAAAAAAGAGTTAATTTTGCAGTCCGAATTGGCAAGGAAGTACAAAAGAAATTAAACAGTAAAATATTTTCAGAGATGAAAAGAACATTTCAGCCGCATAACAGGAAAAGGAAAAACAAACATGGTTTCCGTGAAAGAATGGCGACTGTAAACGGTCGCAAAGTTCTTAAAGCTCGTCGTGCGAAAGGTCGGAAAAAACTGACTGTTTCAGATGAGCCGCGTCACAAGAGATAATGAACATTATTTTCGAGTACGATATACGGAAGGTAAGGAGCTAATACTCTTTACCTTTTGTTGTTTATGGCCGATGTTGGCCTGTTTTTAGCGGACACCAAGGTATTTTTTTGTACTTTAGTCGCTGATTCCGGGAAATCCGGACGTATAATTCAGAAAAACTGGAAATCATGCAAAACAGTGATGTTTTCTCTCTGCTGAAGACCACCGTATCGAACAGCAGATTACTGGATATAGCTGGAAAAGCACTTAATGGAGAACGTATTACTTTCGATGAAGGAGTTACACTTTATCAGGAAGGCGAGATTCCTTTTTTGTCGATGTTATCCAATGCAGTGCGTCAGCGTATCAATGACGAATATGTCTATTTCAACCGCAACTTTCATATTGAGCCGACGAATATTTGCGAAAGCCACTGCTCATTTTGTTCCTATCGTCGTGACGATGGTGAAGAAGGAAGCTGGGAACACAGTTTGAACGATATTCGGCGCAAAGCCGAAAGTTATGTAGGGAAAGATATTACGGAAGTACACATCGTGGGTGCTGTACACCCCAACCGCGATCTTTTCTATTATGCCGATTTAGTTCAAACGGTCAAGTCGGTATTGCCTGATATTCATATCAAAGGCTTCACAGCAGTTGAGGTGGATGCCATGATAAAGAAAGCAGGACTTTCGTTGGAAGAAGGATTGCAGACCCTGAAAAAAGCCGGGTTGGATTCGATGCCGGGTGGAGGTGCTGAAATTTTTGATGAAAAGACGAGAGCCCGTATCTGCCCCGACAAAACCGATACAGCCGGTTGGTTGAAGATTCATGAAACAGCGCACAAACTGGGAATCCCGAGTAATGCAACGATGCTTTACGGATTGATTGAAACTTACGAGCACCGCGTCGATCACATGAATCGGTTGAGGGAATTGCAGGACCAGACCCATGGCTTCAATACCTTTATTCCGTTAAAATTCCGTCATTCCAACAATGCGTTTTCGCACATTGCAGAATCAACAACATTGGAAGATTTGAAGAACTACGCGGTTGCCCGGATTTTCCTCGACAATATTCCACACCTGAAAGCCTATTGGCCGATGATTGGTAAATCGGTTGCCCAGTTGTCTCTCGCATTTGGTGTAGATGATTTGGACGGAACCATTGATGATTCGACAAAGATTTACTCAATGGCCGGAGCTGAAGAGCAGAATCCGTCTGCTTCGACCGACGAGTTGGTTAAAATGATTAAGACGGCTGGTAAAGTGCCTGTCGAACGCGATACGTTGTACAATATCGTTCGTCGTTTCGATTAATTGCACTGAGAATTTATCAGCAAAGAGATATGGAAACCGGAGCGTGAAATTTTCATCCGATGATGAAGATATGCACCTTCGGTTTTTTTGTGGGCAACAGGTGCGATAAATTTTTACTTTTCGACTTTAGGATTAATTTTGTTGCAAGGTCATATTCACCCTAGATAAGAAGATATGTCATTCCGAAAATTTCTGAAAAGCAAGGTTTTTTGGCTGAATGTAATTCTGGCCGTTGTGCTTACGCTTATTTTGCTGTGGTTGACGATGTATGCGCTGTCGAAGTATACGCATCACGGCGAAGCATTTCCAACTCCAAATCTTACCGGACTGGAGCAGACGGATTGGGAAAAAGTAGCCAAGAACAAAGATATCGACGTGGTTATTCGTGATTCGGTGTACCACACCGATTTCTCGCCGGGTTCGGTGATTGAGCAGATGCCCAGGAGTGGCCACTACATCAAAGCGGGACGCACGGTTTATGTAACCATTGCAGCGGTTAAGCCGGAAATGGTTCAACTGCCTAAGTTGACCGATGTTTCGTTACGGGAAGCCCGGGTATTGCTTCAATCTAAGAGTCTGAAATTAGGCGATGTGACCTTCAGCCCTTCGGAGTTCAATAATTTGGTGCTTGCGCAGAAGCTGCACGGTTCCAGTATTGATCCGGGTATTCTGGTTCCCCGGGGAACAGCTATCGATTTGGTTGTAGGAAAGACCATGGAGAATAAGCGGACGGTTGTACCCGATTTGACCGGATACACATATGATGAAGGGCGAAAAATTTTGCAGGATGTGTCTTTGACGGTTGGTGCTGTTATTTACAGCAAAGATGTCAAGACAGAGGAAGATTCGACGAACGCGATCATTTGGCAGCAATCGCCGGAATTTAACAGGCACGAAGGTGTCGAAATTGGCCATTCGGTCGATCTGTGGCTGAAGCTTCCGGTTGACAGCCTTTCTTCGGGCGATGATAATAAATAAGGAGTTTTTGATGACAGAAAAGAATTTGCCGGTAGATGATCGGGACGAGCAGGATGACGATAATGAAATGTTTGAGCATTACCGGCTCACCGTCGATCCGGGGCAGAAGCCTTTGCGCATCGATAAATTTTTAGTCAACCGCATCGATACCGCTTCCCGCAGTCGGATTCAGTCAGCTGCCGAAGCCGGTATTATTCTGGTGAATAATGTCTCTGTAAAAGCCAACTACAAGGTAAAGCCCGATGATGAGATTTCCATTGTGATGGATTACCCGCGTCGCGAGCTGAAAATTATTCCGGAAGATATTCCGCTCGACATCGTATACGAAGACGACGACTTACTGGTGATTAATAAGCCGGCCGGATTGGTCGTTCATCCCGGACACGGAAATTATTCAGGGACACTGGTGAATGCATTGGCCTATCGTTACAAGGATTTGCCGCTTTATGGCGGTGACGATCCGCGCCCGGGACTGGTGCACCGTATCGATAAAAATACGACGGGATTGCTGGTTGTTGCCAAGACCGAAATGGCTAAGAATCATTTGGCAGCACAGTTTTTCAATAAGACAACCAAGCGAAAGTATAACGCCATTGTTTGGGGAAACCTGAAGGAGGACGAAGGAACGATTGAAGGTAACATCGGCCGTAGTTTGAAAAACCGGCAGGTGTTCACGGTTTTCCCGGAAGGAGATTATGGCAAGCCTGCCGTGACGCATTACAAAGTGATTGAAAAGCTTGGGTACGTCAACCTGGTCGAATGTGTACTGGAAACCGGAAGGACGCACCAAATCAGGGTGCACATGCGCTACATTGGTCATCCGCTATTTAACGATGATAATTATGGTGGTGACAAGATTCTGAAAGGAACCACCTTCACGAAATACAAGCAGTTTGTGGAAAACTGTTTCCAGCTTCTTCCCCGGCAGGCGCTGCACGCTAAAATGCTGGGATTTATACACCCGCGTACCGGTGAAGAAATGATTTTTGATTCGGAATTGCCTGAAGACATGACGCAGGTGATCGAAAAGTGGCGAACCTATATTTCAAACAGAAACCAGTTTTAATCGTAACCGGAATGACAAAGAGAAACATTGCAGTAGTGGTTGGCGGCGATTCGTCGGAGTATGTAGTTTCGATGAATAGTGGCGCCAATGTGATGAAATCAATCGATCGGGAGCACTTTACACCGTGGATGGTAAAAATGAGGAACGGTGTGTGGGAAGTGATTGACGGTGAAACGAAGATCGCCAATGTCGATAAGTCGGATTTCTCATTTTCGGTTGATGGTAAAAAGATTCAGCTTGAATATGCTTATATCATCATTCACGGTTCTCCGGGCGAGAATGGTATTCTGCAAGGTTATTTCGATCTGATTGGTATTCCGTATTCGTCGAGCGATACCGAATCGTCGGCGTTGACATTCAATAAATTCTATTGCAACAACTTTCTCCGGACATCGGGGATTGAAATGGCGCGTTCGTTTCATCTTGTGAAAGGAGATGACTATGATATTGATGAGATTCTGTCGGAATTGGGATTGCCCATTTTTGTAAAGCCAAATGCGGGTGGGTCCAGCTTTGGTATCACGAAAGTAAAAACGGCTGATGAGCTGAAGCCTGCTATCAAAAAAGCATTTGAAGAGGATGATGAAGTACTGGTCGATGAATTTATCTCGGGAACCGAGTTCACTTGTGGTCTGGTGAAAATCGGCGAAAAAAAGCTGGTTTTCCCGGCAACCGAAATTATTCCCAGGAACGAGTTCTTCAATTACGAATCGAAATATGTAGCCGGAATGGCCGAAGAGATTACTCCGGCCCGGATATCGGAAGAGGCGATGCTGGAAATTCAGGCGCTGTCGTCCCAGATTTATGACCTGTGTGGCTGCAACGGAATTGTTCGTATCGACTTCATCCGGCACGAGGGACGTTTCTATTTTCTCGAAGTAAATACCATTCCCGGCATGACCGGAACAAGCTTTATTCCACAGCAAGTAGAGGCCATGGAGCTCGATTTGAAAGAGTTATTAACAGAAATCATCGAAGAGGGAATTAATAAGGCTAAAGTGTAGTTATCAACTGAAATTGTTCACATCTTGTTGACAACTCTGTTTACAGGGTGTTTACGGTGTTGGTGATTTCTTGTGAGTAAATAGGTAACGTGCTGATAGAACGCACATGTACTGCCGATGGTGGATAAAATATCCCATATGACATGGTCGGAATCGTTATTTTTGAATCTTTGCAGACCCAACAACGCACTAATTTTTAAGTTAAATGGCTGGCGAAAATTACAATAACCGCAATAAAAACAGAGGTAAGTTAACACTGGATCAACTCAACGCGCAATACGGTAAAATACCGCCGCAAGCGCTCGAGGTAGAGGAGGCCGTATTGGGAGCGCTCATGCTCGAGCGGGATGCTTACATTGCTGTGGCGGATATTTTGAAGCCCGAAAGTTTTTATAAGGAGGAGCATCAGAGAATTTTCAAAGCCATCCAGGATTTAAGTGCCAACGAAAAACCGGTCGACTTGCTGATGGTAACGCAGGAGCTGAAGAACCGGGAAGAGTTGGAAGAAGTTGGCGGCCCGCTTTACATTACGCAGCTGACCAGCAAAGTAGCCTCCGCGGCGCACATTGAGTTTCACGCTCGCATCATTGCGCAGAAACACATTCAGCGTGAACTCATTCGTATTTCCACCGAAATCCAGACCAAGTCGTACGACGATACCATGGAGCTGGAGGATTTGATCGATTATGCCGAAGGTTCTTTGTTCAAAGTAACCGAAGGTAGTATCACTAAAGAGTCGCAGCCTATCAAGCCTATTTTGAGGGAAGCCATCGAACAGATTGAAGAGAACTCGAAGAAGGAAGAAGGACTGAGTGGTGTTCCTTCGGGCTTTACGCGTCTGGATAGGATGACTTCCGGTTGGCAGAAAACGGACCTGATGATTATCGCTGCTCGTCCGGCGATGGGAAAAACAGCTTTTGTCTTGTCGATGGCCCGTAATATGGCCGTTGATCACCATGTACCTGTCGCAGTATTTTCGTTGGAGATGTCCTCGATTCAGCTGGTCAATCGTTTGATTGCTGCAGAAACGGAACTAGGTTCAGAAAAACTGAAAACCGGCCGGTTGGAAAACTGGGAATGGGAACAGCTGAACCGCAAAATAAAAAACTTAGAGGAAGCCTCACTTTTCATTGACGATACACCCGCACTTTCCATTTTTGAGTTCAGGGCAAAAGCCCGGCGTTTAAAAATGCAACATAACATCGGCATCATCATTGTCGACTATTTGCAGCTGATGACTGCCGGCTCGGAAGGGAGAGGAAGTCGCGAACAGGAGGTGAGTACGATTTCACGTAACCTGAAAGCGATAGCGAAAGAGGTGGATGTGCCTATTATCGCGTTGTCGCAGTTGAACCGTTCGGTTGAATCGCGTGACGGTAAGCGGCCACAGCTTTCCGACCTCCGGGAGTCGGGTGCGATTGAGCAGGATGCCGATATGGTTATGTTTATTCACCGCCCGGAATATTACGGCATCACGGAAGACGAAAGTGGTAATTCCCTTATCGGGATGGCTGAAATCATTATCGCTAAGCATCGTAACGGTGCCGTCGGTGATGTTCATTTGGCATTTAAGAGTCATTTGGCGCGCTTTAGCGATCCGGATGAAGAAAGTCTCGGCACCATGCCTGAAGATTTGGGAAATGGGCAGGTTGGTGCTCGTTTCAGTTCAAAGATGAACGAAGACGACAATGATCCGTTTGAAAAGAGCTTGGGCACACAAGGCTTCCCCGCTGCGGGAGGAGGACTTGACGATGAGACTCCTTTCTGAGAAGATCTTCTCAAAACAGGTTGAATATGAAGCGAATTTTCTCTCTACTGATTCTACTGTTTATCCTGGCAGTAAAAGCACACGCAGCTTTTTTGCTGATTCCCATGGATGATCAGCAGAAAAATCACCTCAAAGCATATGGCGTTGTTTATTGGGCTCTTCAGCAGGATGTGGAGGTGAAGTGGTTGTTGAATTACCGGGGAGGTAGTTTCTTGATGCCTTCGAACCAGAACGTCCATGACGAGTGCCTGATTCGTGGTGTTAGCGTAGAGACAATTCCGGATGCGAAAGCTTCATCAATCCTTCAGTACATTGCTCGTGAAGACGTGAACATGGACGCTGTTGCCATGCAGAAAGCGCCTAAGATAGCAGTCTATTCCCCACCAAATAAGCAACCCTGGGATGATGCCGTAACCCTCGTGTTAAGCTATGCGGAAATTCCATACGACGTAATTTACGATCAGGATATTCTCGACGGGAAGTTGAAGAATTACGACTGGTTGCATCTCCATCACGAAGACTTCACCGGAGAGTTTGGAAAATTCTACCGGAACTATCATAACATGCCATGGTACCAGGAGGAGGTGCGTGTTAATCGCGAAATGGCGCAAAAAAACGGATTTCAGAAAGTTTCTAAGCTCAAGCTTAAGGTCGCAGAAATCATCAAAAATTTCGTCAAAAACGGCGGTTTTCTGTTTGCCATGTGTGCAGCAACCGATACCTACGACATTGCCCTCGCTGCCCACAACACCGATATTTGTGGGCCCATGTACGACGGCGACCCGGAAGATCCGGATATGAATAGCAAGTTGGACTTTGGCAATACGCTGGCTTTTCAGAATTTTCAAATAGTCAAAGATCCTTACGCGTATGAGTTTTCTGACATTGATGTGACGGAGACCAGAAAAGTAAAGCCGGAAGAAGATTATTTCACCTTGTTTGATTATTCAGCAAAATGGGATCCCGTGCCAACCATGCTCACACAGGACCACACTCGTGTTATTAAAGGTTTTATGGGGCAAACGACGGCGTTTAACGAGGATAAATTAAAAGCGAATATTCTTATCATGGGTGAAAATAAAGCAGCCCATGAGGCGCGTTATATTCACGGTGATTATGGAAAGGGTTTTTTCTCTTTTTATGGTGGTCACGATCCGGAAGATTACCGGCATTTAGTGGGCGATCCGCCAACCGATTTAAGTCTTCATCCTAACTCGCCCGGCTACCGGCTTATCTTAAATAATGTTTTATTTCCCGCCGCACGTAAAAAGAAACATAAAACTTAGGTTTATTTACTTCTCCACCTCATTATTCTCCTCTAAGCGGAATAATAATTGTTCTCCAATAAAGCATGACGTTATATAAAAAGAGCAGGAAATCCGAAGACTTCCTGCTCATACTAAACCAGGGAATAAATTGGGAATAGCTGGAATAGTAAAATCTTTTGCTATTCAACCAGTCAATTAAAAGCCTGGGTTTAGATTAAAATCCCCCTCGCGGGGAATTGTATTTTATTTGAAGAACAGGAGCCCGGAGAGAGAGTGTGTGTGATTGTTGTATCTCTAATTTAATCTATGAGTATAGGTAGTATTAAAAACGGGCTCCTGTATATTTTAATTACCCCAACCCAAAAGGGCTGGGGTATTTATTTAGGATTAATTTTTATCCCAGAAGAGTTTTGTCGTTAACAAGTCACCACCGATGGCAGACGATGCAGCAGCGTAGTTGTCTGCGTTCAAAGTCTGTTCGTTAATCGGGTAGGTGAACCTTACCGGAATCTGATCGTAGCTATCGATTGTCGGAGCCAGATTAAATATCGGGTAATCCAGACGACGCCAGGTAGTATAACCATTCAAACCTCTTGTGTAAGAAGCCAACCAAGATTGGGTTCCGATGACTTCTTTCCAGCTGGTGGCAGCAACAGCAGTCGCATAGTCAACATCCGGTTTGGCAAGATATGCGTTAGCCTCGGCTTCGGTACCACCCCACCACATGATAGAAGATTTTACACCTTCATCATAGTATTCAGCAGCAGTTTTACCCACGTTCCAACCACGTTGAGCTGCTTCAGCCAAATAGAACTGGAGCTCTGTGTAGGTCATAATCAGACCCGGGAAAGTAGGATCAAGCAGCTTGTCAGATACGTGAGAGTAGTTATCGAAAGGAGAACTTTCACCGTAAGAACCACCAAGATAAGCGAGTTTTTCAACACCTGTCTCAGTAGAAGTATCAACCTGTGTGAAATACAACGGTAGACGAGGGTCTTGCAGGTTGTTCATGATATCAACAACAGTATTTGCAGGTACGAAGTCATGACGTCCACTCAATACGAGGTCCTCATAGAGGGTGTTCGTATTCGGAGTGTTAGTCAGATACGGCATCAGGCAGTCGTCATCAGATGAAGTGAATGCTTTGTCATAAGCACTTTCAACAGTTGACTGAGCCAATGTCGGATCGGCATCAGCTAAAGTGATACCCAACTTAACCTTCAATGTGTAAGCGAACTTTTTCCACGCTGAAACATCTCCGTTGTAGTACAGATCAGCAGAACCAAAGCTATCTCCGGTATCATCGAGCCCCGCGATATCAGCATCCACACGAGTGATGAGGTCCTTATAGATAGTCATTCCATCATCATACTTTGGATGAATATTATTGATATCAAGAGCTTCGGTATAAGGAACATCACCGAAGATGTCTACCAACCGCTGATAAGAGTAGACCTGTAACAAGTCGATAATATAGAGCTTGTTTTGCTGAGCAACTTTCTCTGGATCGGTTGCAGGTGTTTGTGCACTAATCAACTCTTTGGCACGTTTCAGGTCACTTAATACACCATCATTGGCTACAGCACCGGTGTAGTAGTAGTTGAACGTCCAGTCTGCAATAGTACGGTTAACGATATCGTAGTTCGCCTCATCCGTATACGTTGTTTCAGTCCAGTACTGGGCCCACAACTTCCATACGTTGTTGTTGACGTTCGTGCTGGAAATCTGGTCGGAGAGAGTCTTCTCTGCGTTGGAGAAGAGCGGTTCTCCCGGCACTTCCGACGGATTCTTTGTGTCGGTGTTATATTCTTCAAATTTATCGGTACATGACGCGAGAAGTGCAATCACTACCAATAATAACCAATATCTGTTTTTCATAGTTGCGTCGATGTTTAGAATTGAACTTTTACACTAAAACCAATATTCCGGGTAGTAGGCATTACACCACTCTGCCATCCTTGAATATTACCGGCACCCTGGCTGGCTTCCGGATCAGCGTGTGGAAGATTTTTGTGGATGATCCACAGGTTCGAACCTACAACGCTCAGAGAAGCACCAGTGATAAAGGTGTTGTTAAGCATTGTTTTCGGGAAGTTGTAGGTCAATGAAGCTGAACGCAGTTTCACGTAAGAAGCATCATATACGAACTTGCTGTTCGGGTTTTTCGACCATCCAAATACACGGTAGTCGTTACCAGGAACGCGGACATCGTTCGGAGTACCATCTTCTTTAACACCCGGGAGAATCAGACCACCACCGTTGGCAATTGTGTTACGTACGGGGTTACCCAGGTCGTTGATGAAGTCAGTCTCAGCATACAAGCCGGTACCCATACCGTACCATTGGTCAAGTGAGAAAACACTACCACCTTGTTGCATATCAACCAGGAAGCTTAGTGCAAAGTCTCCATAGGTCAGGGTGTTGCTTACACCACCAGTCCAATCTGGATTCACATTACCGATTACTACGTCCGAAGTGGAAGTTTTTTCATAGTAACCGTTTGAACCTACAACAGGCTGACCATTTTTGTAAACGAAGTCAGTACCCTGGATGGTTCCGTAAGGCTCACCAACGCGGGCGTTGATGGTAACACCACCTTGCAATGCTGCAATCTGCAGGTTGTCTACACCAGCAGCAAGTGAAACAACTTTGTTGTCGTTTTTCGACCAGTTTACGTTGATATCCCAACGGAACTTGTTCGTAACAACAGGTGAAGCGTTCAATTGCAATTCAATACCTTTGTTCTGTACCTCACCGGCGTTTACATACTTCCTGGAGTAACCAGTTGCGTAAGAAATTGCGACCGGCATAATCTGGTCAACAGATCGGTTATCGTAATAAGCAACATCAAATCCGAGACGGTTGTTCCAGAAGTTCATTTCCAGACCGGCTTCCAAACTCTTTGTTTTCTCCGGCTTCAGATTTTCGTTGTTTTTTGTATTCGGAACAGTTACCATTGGGTTACCGTTGAACGGAGAGTTCTGTACATAGGTATCATTGATACTTGCAAACGGTGCACTGTTACCTACTTCTGCGTAGTTCAAACGAACCTTACCCAACGACAACCAGTCGTTCTGTACCAAATTCGAGAAGATGAAACTACCAGATACTGATGGGTAGTAATATGCATTGTTGTCAAGAGGCAACGTAGAAGATTGGTCTCTACGAATAGCAGCATCAAGGAAGAGTAAGTTGTTATAGCCCAATGATGCCTGTGCAAACACACCATTTACCTGAACAATGCTGTAAAGTTCATCCGGTGGCAACATCGGAGAAGCACTGTTACTCAATGCATATACATCCGGAACACTCAAACCACCGTTGGTAGAAGCATAAACCTGATCGATCTTGGTTTTACGGATGTTCATACCGAGAAGACCTGTCAAATTCAATTTGTCAGTCAGGTCTTTATTGAAGTTAGCCATCAGGTCGATGTTGGTTTCGATGAATGCGCGGTTCAGTCTTGAATATCCTGACGTTACATCGGGACGACCAACACCAAATTCACCAGCAACAGAACCCATTGCTTTTCTTTCTTCCTGTAACTCATTATAGGTATCAACAGAAACTCGACCAGTCAACGTCATCCAGTCAGTAGCTGTCCAGTCCAATTTAGTATAACCGATCAAACGGTTACGTTTGTCTGTTTCGTAGTTTTTAAATCGTACCCAGTAAGGGTTGTCCCAGTATTCAGGGGTACCACTAGTCGGTGAGTGACGGTTCCAGGTTACGTTCCGACCTGTTTCTTTAAACAGTCTTTCCTGTTCTTTGATATCAACGTTTACTTCGAACCACTGACGGAAAGAAGACAGGATGTTATCACTATAACCGGTTGAGTTACGACCTTTGCCCTGGGTGTTGATGTAGTTGGCCATGGCGGTAACCTTCAGGTTATCGAGGATATTATACGTTGCATTGAAGTTGAAGTTGTTTTTCTTCAATTCACTGTTCGGCATAATACCAGTCTGATCGAAGTTGGTATAACCTAAGCGGAAAGTCGATTTGTCACCAGCACCGCTAATATCAACACTGTTCGATTTCGTCAGAGCTGTGTTGAAGAAGGTGTCGGGTCCATTCTTGGCAGCAACCCACGGGGTAGCTTTTCCGTAGTTCGGTGACTCCGGAACGAATGCGTCATACTGGTATACCATCAAATTCGGATCGAATTTCTCACCCATCGAGGCATCTTCCGTAGTCGGAACGACTAAGTCAGGAGTTCCGTCTCCGTTTACGTCATACTGGTAAAGTCCCGGATAATTTCCGTCACTGTAATAAGGACCATAACCACCACCATAATTGTGCTGGTATTTAGGGAAGGTGCTCTTGTCAATAGTTCCAACTGTAACGTTAGAGCTAATTGATACACCTACGCCTCTTTTGTTTTTCTTACCTGATTTGGTGGTAATCATGATAACACCGTTGGCTGCACGCGAACCATAAAGAGCCGTTGCAGCAGCACCTTTCAGAACACTGATTGATTCGATGTCATCGGGGTTGATATCCGATGCCGCGTTACCGTAGTCATAACCACTACGACCAGTGGTCTGTCCACTGTTGTTCGTGGTAGAGTTGTTAATCGGAATACCGTCTACTACGAACAGGGCCTGGTTGTTACCGGTCAGCGAAGCATTTCCACGAATAACAACGTTGGTAGAACCACCCATGTTACCGTTGGCTTTAATCTGTACACCGGCAGCACGACCTGAAAGCAGGTTGGCGAAGTTATCGGTCTTCACCGTACTTAGATCGTCACCGCTAACCTTCTGTACAGCGTATCCCAGAGATTTTTTCTCACGGGAAATACCGAGAGCGGTTACAACCACTTCGTCCACGGCAACGTTTTCAGGTTCCAGCTTAATTGTGTAAGTACTTTGAGAAGTAAGGGGAATTTCTTGTGATTTCATTCCCACAAAAGTGACAGTTAAGGCAGCGGCATTTTCCGGT
Organism: Prolixibacter sp. DSM 2831; assembly: GCF_056493735.1. Lineage (NCBI taxonomy): Bacteria > Pseudomonadati > Bacteroidota > Bacteroidia > Marinilabiliales > Prolixibacteraceae > Prolixibacter > Prolixibacter sp. DSM 2831. Next base: position 4,339,108 of record NZ_CM151379.1, on the reverse strand, counting down.
ACCTTCAATGTAAATTTTCCATCCATGTCGGTAATCGTACCTAAGGTGGTACCCTTAACAACAACAGATGCTCCAGGTATTGAACTTCCGTCTTCGCTGGAAGTCACAAGACCTGAAATTTCCCTGGTTTGTGCAAAAACGACCTGCAATCCAAGAAACCCAAGGAGAGCAAGTAACAGCGAAAATTTTTTCATAAAAATAGTTTTAACGTTTAACAGTAAGCATTAATTCCCAATTTTCAGGTGGTTATAGAAATTACAAGCATTTACGGATTAAGAATAAACACACACTCCAGATTTGTGAATCTGGCCTTACATGGCTTTAGGACCATGCCTCCCCTTTCTTCCGGTTTTTTACCGGGCATCAATAAACTTTTAATCTTTTTCTCTTTCAGACTGACTCCGCCAAGTCAGTGGTATGATAGCATACACATCTTCCAAATCATAACTAATATGAACGCATTAGTTAAAAAGTGTTACCGGATGCAAATATATTCAAATGAAATTTACATGCAACTTTTTAGATACTTTCGGAAACTTGATGAGAGGGGCATTAAGAATGATTTTTAACCATGATTGAAGTCATTTTTTGCCTTTTCCAATTTGAAATTGTCAGAATGTGAGGATTTTTCATGTTGTACAGAATCATTCTAAAACATAAAACGCTATGTTAATTTAGACAGAATCTAAATAAAGAGCAGGTGAAAAGGTAATTTTCAATTAACATTCAGCTGCTGATTTTAGGGGGTGGTTTTGGTGAAATGTGTATTTATTTTTTGCAAGATACTATCAGGGTGAGGGGTGGTTGTTTGAAAATTGTGGATTTGGTGTTTGGTGTATGAAAACAGTGTGGGCCCTTGTTAAAAAAACAAAATTTGAAAAGAGTTCATCAGGAAGTAGCTGGTTTTAATCAGGAATGAATACGAGCTTTAAATTCTTAACTATTTACAGGGATATTCGGAAAAATTGAAATAAAAAAACAGGAGCCCGGAGAGATTGTGTGTGTGATTGTTGTATTCGAATTTAATCTATGAGTAACTAGCGGATTGGGCTCCTGTCATTTGTCGTATTTTGTAAAGACATAAAATCAGCTTTAAAGAGTGTTAGTGGCTTATGGGCTACATCGAATACACTTTCAATATGAAACCGAAAGTGGGTGTCAAAAAACAATTTTGCATCCAAAACCCACATAAACAAATATAGTCAATTTAACTGGTGTTTGTGCATTTTGGGTAACAATCTTTTAGTATCTATCCCTAAAATGCTTTAGATCGTTGGTGACTGTGGCTTTTGGGTAGTACGATGAAAAAAATCAGAGGCACTGCCTGATTCAATACACAACATCCAATAATTCCGAAAGCTGATGAATAAGATAAGTGGAAGTGCGTCCGTTGGTCAGATGAATATATTCTGTCTTTTTATACTCGATTTTTTGAGTCTGAGGCGATTCAAGCAGTTGAGAAAGGTTGTCTGAGAAATCATCGGACAGAAAGACTTGATCAATGCCAAATTCAAGTGCGCCTTTTATGTCGGCTTCCCATGAATCTCCTATCATCAAAGATTCCTGTTTGCGGGCATTGGTTGATTTCAGGGCATGTTCAAATATTTCGCGACTCGGTTTAGGGGCTCCGATTACTTCCGATATGAATATCTTGTCAAAAAAGTGGTCCAATTGACTGTTCACCAGCTTTTGATGCTGGACTTCGCGAAAGCCATTGGTAATGATGTGGATTTTGAATTTTTTATGCAAAGCTTCCAGAACTTCGCGGGCTCCTTCAACCAATTGAGTTTTTAGTGGCATCTGTGACAAATATGCCACGTTGATTTCAGCCCCTCTCCCGGGTTGAGGTAATCCATACTCCTGTAACGAATCTTCAAACCGTTTGACAGTCAGCTTATCCTTGGTAATTTCCCTGTTTCGGTACAGTTCCCACAGATGGTGATTGATGCGGTGATATATTTTGAAGTAATCTTCGAAACTATCAAGTTTTGTCAGTAAGCCTAATCGTTGAAAAGCACTCTCCAGCGCATAATACGAGTTGGTTTCAAAATCCCACAGCGTATTATCCAGGTCGAAAAACAGGTGTCTGTATTGTTTCATGAAAGCAAATATGGTGAGTGAGATAAATTAAATCATCTCGGTACCGTCGTTTTTATTTTTGTCTTTGTTCTTCAGGGCGTGTTGCAAACCTTCCAGGACCACAACGAGTTCACCTTTTACTCCTTTTTCGGCAAAATGGCTGGTTACCTCGGCAATGGTGCCGCGTACATTTTCTTCGTGTATTTTAGAAAGCTCCCGCGAAACTGAAATTTGTCTTTCTTCTCCAAAATGCTCCGCAAACTGTTCCAGCATCTTCAACAGGCGGTGTGGCGACTCGTAAAAAATGATGGTGTGTTCTTCTGTTTCCAGTTCTGTCAGTCTTTTTTGTCGACCCTTTTTCTGAGGAAGGAATCCTTCGAAGCAAAACTTATCAGAGGGAAGACCCGAGTTAACAAGCGCAGGCACAAAAGCAGTTGCGCCGGGTAAGCATTCCACTTCGACTCCCATGTCCAGGCAACTGCGCACCAAAAGAAAACCGGGATCAGAAATACCGGGAGTTCCTGCATCTGAAATCAGGGCTATATTTTCGCCTGCCAGAATTCGTTCGGCAAAACGGCCGGCAGTCTTGTGTTCGTTGAATTTATGATGAGCAGTGACTTTATTTTCGATTTCGTAGTGTTTCAATAATTTCCCCGAAGTCCGGGTATCTTCTGCCAAAATCAGGTCCACTTCTTTCAGAATTCTCACGGCCCGGAAGGTGATGTCTTCCAGATTCCCGATAGGAGTGGGGATGAGGAATAATTTTCCCATAGTATTAGCTTAAAAAACGACGTTTAACCAATGACAAAAACTTCTGACTGGTTTCCGTCTTACTCCATTTATAATTTGATTTTAGGAAATGGACAGCTTCCTGAATGTTCTCAGCCCGATCCAGCTTGTCGACAGCTTCGTTGAACTTGTCACTGTTGTTACCAAAAAGCTCTCTCACAAAAAGGAACCGGTCGTTCAGACTAATGCCTTCACGGATACTTCCCAGCGGTCGGTTTGTGAACGAATCTTCCTTGTAGTCTTCACCAATCAGGTCGTTTATAGAACGCTGTGCTGCCACCGACTCGCCTAAGGTTCTATTGTTTTCCTGTTCAACTTCAAGTAACTCCATGTCCGAATCTTCTTCCTGTTCTTCGGAAACCAGCTTCTCTTTTTCTTCAGATGAAGTCTCCGTCCGTTCTGGTTCTTTAGACTCTTTGCTCTCCGGTTGCCTTTCGTCTTTCGGAATTTCTTCTGTTTTGACTTCCGGAGCAGCCTCTTCTTCTAATTCGATAGTCTTTTCTGCAATCTTTTGGAGGTTTTCCGGTGAAGTTTTCACTGCGGAAGGTTCTGCTTTTTCCACAACTTTTGATTTCAACAATTCCAGTTCTTTCACCACGTTTCGGGCCCGGGCCAGAACAATTTCTACTTCATCCGAAGTGAGCCCGGTATCTGTGGATAAATCAGCTGCCAGGTTATTTAATATTTTAATGTCATCCTTAATGATTTGCAACAATATTGAGGCTTCCATATGTATGATGATTTGCGATTCGTATTTGAGAAAGTAAAAGTATAAAAAAGTCAGGTCCTGCGTGTATCTTGTTCGTTATTAATCCTTAATCATCGGTGGTTAATTTTGCTTACCGGTCGTTAAAAAATGATTGAAAACATATTTCATTCAATTGTGGAAAAAGAATCTCTGAGGTCGGTGACAATTTGGTTATTTTTACCTCATGTTTATCGAAACGAACCTAAATGCAAAAACGAAGCATGGCTGTATCGAAGTGATTGCAGGGTCCATGTTTTCCGGTAAAACCGAGGAATTGATTCGCCGGTTACGCCGCGCCGAAATTGCCCGGCAGAAAGTGGAAATATTCAAACCGGCTGTAGATGTGCGCTATTCAGAGACTGACGTTGTTTCGCACGACGAAAATGCCATTCGTTCAACAGCCGTCGAGAACTCCTCGAACATTCTTTTGTTGTCAAGTGATGTAGATGTTGTGGGCATCGACGAGGCGCAGTTTTTCGATGAGGGGATTGTGGATGTGTGTGTGAAACTGGCCGATCAGGGTGTCCGCGTGATTGCAGCAGGACTCGATATGGATTTTCGTGGCAAACCGTTCGGTCCCATGCCGGGTTTAATGGCTTGCGCCGAATATGTCACCAAGGTACATGCTATTTGCATGCGTTGCGGAAATTTAGCCCATTACAGCCACCGTTTGACAGATGCTGACAAATTAGTGGTTTTGGGAGAGAAAGAAGCCTACGAACCGCTTTGCCGGTCATGCTACCGCGAAGCGACTAAATAAAGCTTTATGACAGCCTATTCCTTACAAAATGTATTGGAGATTACAGATGGAGAGTTGCACGGAGAAAAAAACGCGAAGCCAATCCGTTTTTTGTCATTCGACAGCCGCACCATTCTGGCCGGACCTGAAACGTTATTTTTTGCCCTGAAGGGGAATTTGCGGGACGGTCACCAATACGTAAGGGATGCATATTTGCGCGGCGTCAGAACTTTTATCGTTGAAGATGTTCCGGATGATTCAGGGTTGACAGAGGCTTCTTTTATCCGTGTACCCGATTCGTTGGAAGCTCTTCAGAAATTGGCAACTTACCATCGAAACCGTTTTAATTATCCGGTTATTGGAATAACCGGAAGTAACGGCAAAACCATTGTGAAAGAGTGGCTGAGCGAATTGATGGCCCCGGAGTACAAGATCATTCGCAGTCCGCGCAGCTATAATTCGCAAATTGGAAACCCACTTTCGGTTTGGCTGATGGATGAGCAATTCAATCTTTCCATATTTGAAGCCGGTATTTCGAAGCCCGGCGAAATGGAGAAGCTCGAAAAACTATTACATCCCGAATGGGGTGTTTTCACTCACCTTGGTCAGGCACACCTTGAGAACTTCCGGAATCAGCGCCATTTGGTGCAAGAAAAGCTGCAACTTTTTAACCAGAGCAAGCATTTGGTGTTTTGCTCCGACTTCGACGAGCTGAAAAAAGCGGTTGATACTAAAAAGGCGGAGGGATGGAGTGCTGATCTTTTTCGCTGGTCGCGTGAAGACGAAAGTGCCGATTTATTCATCAGTAAAGAAGAGAGACAAAAGGACGGCTCGCAGTTAAAAGCAATCTTCAACGGACGTGAAGTCGAAGTTTTCCTTCCTTTTACCGATGATGCTTACGTTGAGGATGGCATTCATTGCTGGGCGACCATGCTGGCGATGGGATACGAGCCTGGAAGCTTCGAGTCTAGGTTCGCGCGTTTGGCACCGGTAGCTATGCGGCTTGAGCTGAAGAAAGGACAACATGGTGCTATCGTTATCGATGACTCATATAATTCCGATACCGGTTCGCTGCTCAATGCGCTCGATTTTTTGAAGCAGCAGGCCGGCAATAGTGGCAAACGTAGTACGGTCATATTATCGGATATTTTGCAGTCGGGCATTCCTGATGAGCAACTTTATGGGCAAGTGGCGGAATATCTCGCCTTGCGAAAGGTGGAACGCTTCATCGGTATCGGGCCCAAAATCAGCCAACACCAGGAACTTTTCCCGTTAGGCGACAAAGCATTTTATAATTCTACTGACGATTTTCTGCAACACCTGAATGGAAGGAATTTTCACGATGAGGTGATTTTGCTGAAAGGGGCGCGAACTTTCCGGTTCGATTTGATTTCGGACATGCTGCAGGAGAAAGTGCATCAAACGGTGCTCGAAATTAATATGTCAGCACTGGCACATAATCTGAAAGTTTACCGGCAGACATTGAAGCATGACACCCTCATTATGGCCATGGTAAAGGCATTTTCCTACGGAACCGGTTCTACCGAAGTAGCGCGTGTATTGCAGTTTCACGGCGCAGACTATCTGGCGGTGGCAATTGCCGACGAGGGGGTAGAGCTTCGTAGGGAAGGCATCGAACTTCCCATTGTGGTGATGAACCCTGAAGAACACAGCTTCGATGCGATGATTGAAAACCGGCTGGAGCCGAACATTTACCGACTCGAATTATTGAAAGACTTTGAAGCGGCGCTCCGGCGAAATGCCATGCGGAATTTTCCCATCCACGTCAAGCTCGATACGGGCATGAAGCGCCTGGGGTTTGAGCGCGAAGAGCATCTGAAAGAACTGGTTGCTTTTGTTCAGTCGCGAGATACCATATATATACGTTCTGTGTTTTCGCACCTGGCTGTTTCCGATGAACCGGTCGAAGACAAGTTCACTGAGCAACAGTTTCAGCGCTTTGACTTGCTGAGTAAGATTATTACCGACGGATTCGATTACAAAATATTAAAGCATATTTTGAACTCGGCGGGCATCGAGCGTTTTCCCGAAAGGCAATACGACATGGTTCGGTTGGGGATTGGACTCTACGGTGTGAGTTCGTTTATACAAAATGAGCTACAAAATGTAGCAACGCTGAGAACCACTATTTCACAGATACGAACCGTGCAAGCTGGCGAAACAGTTGGCTATGGCCGAAAAGGTGTGGCGGATAGAACAATGGAAATTGCTGTTTTACCCATTGGTTATGCCGACGGCTTTAATCGTTTGTTGAGTAACGGCGCTGGACACGTCAGCATAAAAGGCCGAAAGGCACCGGTGGTTGGGAATATTTGCATGGACATGTGCATGGTTGATGTAACCGGTATCGGTGTTCAGGAGGGCGACCGGGTGGTTGTATTCGGTGAAGACGTTCCGGTGAGTGAAGTGGCTGAAACGTTGCACACGATTCCTTATGAGGTATTGACTTCCGTCGGACAACGGGTGAAACGCGTGTACTTTGCTGAATAAAAAAGTCCGGTAATCATTCGTATGACTCCGGACCGGCATTTAGATTAGATATGTGTCGAACTGATTTTGCTATCCCAGTTTACTGATACGCTGCAATTGTTGCAGATCCAGTATTTTGATTTTTCTTCCATCAATCGCAATCACTTTTTCACCGGCAAATGTCGATAGCGTGCGGATCGCATTGGAAGTTGTCATGTTCGAAAGATTGGCAATGTCTTCACGCGAGAGGTAAACTTTCAGTGTCATGCCATCATTTTCAAAACCGTATTGGTTGCGAAGGAGCAACAATGATTCTGCCAGACGTCCGCGAATATGCTTTTGCGTAAGGCTAACCGTTCGTTGGTTGGAAAAACCTAACTCACGGGCCAAATCTTTCATCAGCGCCAGCGAAAAATCGTGGTTGCGCAACAATACATTGTAAAGAATATCAGGCGGAATGGTGATGATGGCAGACTCTTCAATCGCCACTGCAGTTCCATTATGCATCTCATCGGCAAGTAAGGACCGGTATCCAATCAAACCGTTCTGTTTAACCATCCGGATGATTTGCTCGCGACCGCCAACCCCTTCCTTGAAAATTTTGATTTTACCTTCCTTCAGGTACTGCATTCCGGCAGGTTTGTCACCCTCTTTGAAGATATACTCATTTTTCTTGTAATAGGTTAAGGTCTGATGTTTCTCTACTTCTGCCTTCTCCTCGGGAGTCAGGAGATAAAATATTGTTTTGTTGTCTTCAAATTGACCTTCAAGGTCAAAGTTTGAACTAAACATATAATTCGGGCATTTATGTTATACAGCATCAAAGTTAAATAATTAATCCAAATATAAAATTAATTTGAAGGAATTGTAAACTCAGATTTAAGAGGTCTGAGGAAATGCCATATATAAAACCTTAATATTGTCAATAAGGGTACTTCGCGACCAGTGGCATTTTTCGCCCAAAGCCGAATGCTTTAGAGGAAATCCGAAGGATTGGAGGCGTTTGGAATCGCTTGTATTCGTTCATGTTAACTTTTCGCACAGCCATGTGAACCGTGTCCTCCTCAAATCCCATTTCGATGATTTCCTTCGGGCTTTTGGCCAGCTCTATATAGTTGAAAAGAATTTTATCCAAAATATCATAATCAGGTAGCGAGTCCGAATCTTTTTGATCAGGTCGTAACTCGGCTGACGGCGGTTTGACGATGGTGTTTTCCGGAATCACTTCCCGATCGCGATTCATAAAGCGAGCCATGGCAAATACATCCGATTTGTACACATCGCCCAATACCGAAAGGCCACCGTTCATGTCGCCATACAGCGTTCCGTAGCCGACCGCGGCCTCACTTTTATTGGAAGTGTTGAGCAGGATGTGTCCGAATTTATTGGAAATGGCCATCATCAGTGTTCCGCGGATGCGGGCCTGTATATTTTCTTCAGTTACATCGGGCTCTTGTCCTTCGAAAAGCGGTGCCAGTGAATGGTCAAAAGCGTCCACCATTTCGTGGATATTGACAATTTCGTACTGAATTCCCAGATTTTCGGCCAAATCGCGTGCATCGGTGATAGAATGTTCCGACGAATATTTTGAGGGCATCAAAAGCACACGCACATTTTCAGGGCCGAGTGCCAAAACTGCCAGTACAACGGTGACAGCCGAATCGATTCCGCCGGAAAGTCCCAGCGTAGCCTGTTTGAATCCCATTTTTCCAAAATAATCCCTGATACCCAAAACCAGTGCATCGTGAATTTTTTCAATCGGCTCGTATTCACGCAAAGTGTCCCTCGATTGGGTATTTTCGGTATCGATAATCCGAAAGTCCTCTTCGAAATAAGCCATTTCACTGACCACATCGCCATTAGCGTCGATAAAGAGGGAACCGCCATCAAAAATGATTTCGGTTTGCGCTCCCACCTGGTTGACGTAAACAATCGGGATATTGAAATCGCGGGCATTGTTTAGTAAAATGTCTTTGCGGAGTTTTTCCTGGTTGTAGGAGAACGGCGATGCAGAAAGGTTGATAACCAAATCAGGGTTTTGTTTGGCGTACTCTTTCATCGGGGAAACCGCATACAGTTTTTCCCGGCCGAAAGCGCTTAGCACAGGTTGGTTGTACCATAAATCCTCACATATGGTCACCGCCAGTTTTTTGCCGTTCAGTTCAATCAATTCGAAATCGCGGTTGGGCTCAAAATGACGGTACTCATCAAAAACATCGTAAGTGGGCAACAAGGTTTTGTGATGCACGCTTTCAATCTTGCCGTCTTTCAGGAAAAAGGCACTATTGTACAGCATTTTTCCCTTCGGACTCCGGTTGATGCTCGGCCCGCCTACCAACGCCGCAATACCGGTGCAATGCCGGGCAATCTCTTCGATGGTTTTCTGCGAATGCTCGATGAATTCTTTTCGCTCGAGCAAATCGTGTGGGTAGTATCCCGTTATCGACAATTCTGAAAAAACGACCAGTTCGGCCCCCGCTTCACGGGCTTTGCCGATATGGCGAATAATTTTTTCCTTGTTATCCTGAAAATTACCGATGTGGTAATTGAGTTGAGCCAGCGCAATTTTCATTGTTTCAGCGTATGCTTAATGTCAGTTATCTAATTAAAAAATGAATCCGAGGCGGAACCGCAGCGTTTTGAGGTTGGTGTTATCCTTTACCGATGGATTGGAGGTCACGTCGGTGAAGCCGTTGTTGTAAATAACACCAGCTGTGAGAGCATTGTTTCCACCCAGGTCGTGCTCGATACCAAAACCAATATTCAGGCCCATGCTGAACATTTTAATCTCATCATTGATGCTGGCATCATTCAGCGTTCCGTCGCTGCTGGTGCCCGATGATTTAATGTTCAGCCAGTTGGTTAGACCAAACTGTGCGTAAATATTTAACCGTCCAAAATCTTTCGAGCGGAGTTTGATGGCCAGAGGCATTTCGAGATATTTCAAGCGGTACTCGATTTGAGTTCCCGAAGGAAGTGATTCGCCGGCAAAAGTAAAGTTCTGCCCGGTCTGGTAAATCAGGTTTCCTCCTGTCTGGTTCATCGTTAAACCGGTCGTCAGCGCATAACTTTCGTTTCCGAGAAAAATGTCGGCTTCAACACCATAATCGAATCCGAGGTGAGCCTGGTCGTTACTAACACTTTTCGAATCGGAGGTTAGCCACGAAAATTGTGGGTTGGCAACGAATGTCAGTCGAAAAGGGCGCTGAGCATACGATGAGAAAAACATCATCGTTAAAATAGCGGTGAGTACAAGAGGTCTTTTCATTTTACGATAATCAAGATTACACAAATAATTTACTGTTGGTTTTTTATTTTTACACGAAGTTTGCGAAAAGCAGTTTGTTTGAGCGGCTTTTTTGCAACTTCGGATAAGACACAAATCTCCGGTTTTTAAGTGAATTGAACAAAATTAATGATAATTCTAAATCGCACCAGATGAAGAAAGTTTTCCTGCTGTTAATTCCGGCTATTCTGATCGTTTTTACAGCCTGTCGGCAGAATCGGTTGAAAGTAGATGTTTCGAATATCGATGTTTCGGTAAAAATCAAACGATTGGATCAGGACTTATTTAAGGTGACTCCGTTGAATGAGGATTCGTTGCTTCCGCAGATAAAAAAGGAGTACGGCGGCTTCTTCAAACTGTATAACTATCGGATAATACGGCTGGGAAACCCGGATGATATTCAGTACCCCAATTACCTGCAAACCTTTTTAACCGATCCGATGATTCAGAAAGCCAAGGCAGCGGTCGATTCAGTTTATCCTGATTTGTCGGCGCTGAAAAAGCAGTTGACAGGCGCGTTCAAACACTACAAGTATTATTTCCCCGATAAGAAAGTTCCGGATGTGTACACCTGCATTTCGGGCTTTAATCAATCGGTGGTGATGGCGCAGGGAGTTTTGGGAATTAGTCTGGACAATTACCTTGGTGCGAATAACTCATTTTATAAAGAACTGGCGCTGCCTGACTACCGGAGAAGAAATATGCGTCCGGAGATGATAGCACCTGATGCGATGCGTGGTTGGGCCATGTCAGAATATCCCGAAAAATTATCTCAGAGCAAGCTCATCGATCACATGATTTACCATGGAAAGTTGATGTATTTTCTGGATGCGATGTTCCCGGATATGGCGGACAGCCTGAAGATTGGCTACCCGGCAAAGAAACTGGAATGGTGCAAAAAGAATGAAGGTTCGATGTGGACTTACCTGGTAGGGCATAAATTACTTTTCTCGACCGAACGACTGGAAGTTCTGCATTACATTAACCCGGCGCCATATACCAATAGTTTCACATCCGAATCACCGGGAAGGACAGGTGTATGGTTGGGCTGGCAAATTGTCCGCAAGTACATGCGAAAGCATAAGGAAGTTAGCCTGGAAGCGCTGATGAATGATACGAATTACAGTGAAATTTTGAACAGCTCGGGATACAATCCTGATTGACGACATAAAAAAAGGCCCGGAAATTTCCGGGCCTTTTTCTTATATAACTTCTTTTAGAGTTCTTTGATTTTAATGTTGCGGAACCAAACATCGTCACCGTGATCCTGCAGACCAATGTAACCTTCGGTAGCCACGTTTGCCCAGTCGGGGTTCAATGCCGGGAATTTAGAGTCGGCCACCAGTTTGTTCCATTCCGGAGTCCAGAGATGGTATTCAACAACGGTTTCGCCATTTTGCTTATGCACAATGGTACCCTTGTAACTGATAATTTCAATGGAGTTCCATTCACCAGCCGGCTTGGCATTTTGCGGTTTGGCCGGAATCAGGTCATACAGCGAACCAGCCTGACGGTTTCCGTCTTTACCCAATTTGGCATCGGGGTGACGCTCATTGTCCAGAATTTGCATTTCAGGAGCAGTTTCCCAGATATGATCTTTGGTCTCCTGTCCGAGATACATGATACCTGAGTTTCCGCCTTCCGAAATTTTCCAGTCGAGCTTCAGGTCAAAGTTGCCAAACTTCTTATCATAGATAATGTCACCACCGTCAACTGAGCCGGCTTCTCCACGACCGGAGCCGATGCAATGCAATGTTCCGTCAGCAACTTCCCAACCTGCCGGGAAGTGATCTTTTTTATATCCGCGCCATCCATCAGAGGTTTTTCCGTCGAACAACAGAACCCAACCGTCTTTCTTTTCTTGATCAGTTAATGTGTTGAGGGGAGCGGGTGCACTCTTTTCTACTTTTTCAGCAGTAGCTTTTTCGTCATTCGCTTTTTTCGATTGATTTTTACAGCCAGCAAAGGCGATGGTTGCAACCATCAGGAGCAAAACAATTTTTTTCATGAGTTGATGCTTTTGTTTGTTAGTGTTACGATTCAGTTTCCTCGCTAATTTAAAAATTTATTGATAAAAGGGATCGGTATTAAGGAACTTCTGTGGGTATTCAAAAATACTTTTATCCCTTAGTTTGTTAGTTCAATATGGTAAATATGCCTGCGCCACGTAAAAGATGTTTCGGTGAACACTTTTTCTGATACACAATCCTGTTTATTGTTAGGGGATGAGTGTTTTATACTTGCAAGAAATTAGGTTCGGTCGAATGGTCGGTTGACAAGCCCAAACTTGTGACCAATCACAAAAATAAGAAAAATTGAATGCATAAATTTTCTATACCCACGGTAATTCCATTAATTTGTTAGGTAAAATCGTTCTTAAAGCTGCAATTCATAACATTTCTTAATTACTATCATAAGGAATAAACTCCATCCAGCATGAGTAAAAAAGGAAAAAAGATTGGAATTCTGACGGCCGGTGGTGACTGCCCCGGGCTGAATGCTGCAATTCGCGGTGTAGGTAAAACTGCCATTGTAAAACACGGTATGGAAGTCTACGGATTTACTGCGGGTTACAGTGGGTTAATCAACAAGGAATATTTTAAGCTCGACGAGCCCAAAGTGTCCGGAATCATTACCCTTGGCGGGACGATTTTAGGAACTTCCCGGGAGAAGCCCTATAAGCTGGAAAAAGGAGAAGAGTTCAATGATAAACCAGATTTGATTCGACAAACTTATGAAGAGCTGGATCTCGATTGTGTGGTTTGTATCGGTGGTAATGGCACGATGAAAACTGCCAGTATGATGGCGAAAGAAGGTTTAAATGTCATCGGTATACCGAAAACCATTGACAACGATGTGTATGGAACGGATGTCACTTTCGGATTCGATTCTGCCGTTGGGATTGCTACTGAAGCCATCGACCGTTTGCACTCGACAGCCAACTCGCATCAACGTGCAATGGTTATCGAAGTAATGGGGCACCATGCCGGATGGATTGCATTGTACGCCGGAATGGCCGGTGGAGGTGACATCATCCTGATTCCGGAAATTGACTACCACATCGGCAAAGTGTGTAAAACCATCGAAGAACGTTTTGCTAAGGGAAAACCCTACTCGATTGTAGTGGTGGCCGAAGGAATTGATAAACCGAAAAAGATTTCGGCTGCGCGTTATGTTGTCGAAAATATTCAGACTTACACCGGCATCGAGGCGCGCGAAACCCGGCTGGGATATATCCAGCGAGGTGGAACGCCGTCGCCAATGGACCGAATTCTGGCAACTCAGTATGGAGCGTTTGCAACGGAACTGATTGCCGACGGAGCCTATAATAATATGGTGGCTGTTCGGAACAATGATTTAGCAGCTGTCCCGCTGGATGAGGTTGGCGGAAAATTGCGGTTAGTTGATCCGTCTGACCCACTGATTCTGAAAGGCCGGAATCTTGGAGTTTCGTTTGGAGACGAATAATTGATTCATCTTTTGATGGAAATGAAGATTGCCACGGTTCAGTTTGCGCCCGTTATAGGAGATACTGATGCGACGGTTGCCAGGCTTCGCTCTTTGTTGAAAGAGGCTGCAGCGGCCGATTTGGTCGTCCTTCCTGAACTGGCAAATTCAGGTTATGCATTTTCCTCACAGGAAGAAGCCTGGTCGCTTTCCGAATGCGTGGAAGAAAGCCATTTTCTTTCCTTCCTTACGGAAGAATGCAGGAAACACCAATTCGCGATTGCGACAGGATTTAACGAGCGATACGGTGACAAACTTTTCAATTCGGCTGTTTTACTCGATGCAGATGGTGTGATCGGTACGTACCGGAAAGCACATTTGTTTTTGAACGAGAAAGATATTTTTGAACCGGGAGACACAGGTTTTCCGGTTTTTTTGTTGGGTGAAGTGCGCGTGGGAATGCTAATTTGTTTCGACTGGGTTTTCCCCGAAGCCTGGAGAATCATGGGGCTGAAAGGAGCCGACATTGTTTGTCATCTCAGCAATTTGGTATTGCCCGGCCTGGCCCAAAGGACAGTTCCGGCACACGCCGTCACCAATCGGTATTTCGTCGCTTTAGCTAATCGAATCGGACAGGAGAGGGAGCTTACCTTTACGGGAAGCAGCCTGATTTGTGGAGTAAAAGGAGAAATACTAGCCGAAGCAGACGCTACTAAAGAGCAGGTGCTGATGACAACCATTGATCCGCTTCAGGCCCGTGACAAATCGTTGACAAATCGAAATAACTGGTTGCAAGACCGACGTCCGAAGTTGTACCGGGACGAAGGTCTGACAGACTAGTTTAGCTTATTCCTTTTTCTGCTGCGAGAAACGGGCCGCCAGGTAGGCCATGTTTCCAACAGAAGTTTCCAACGCTTTTTCGTCGATGTCGAAAGTGGGCGAGTGCAGTGATGCGGTTTCGCTGCTTCCGGGTTTCTTCACGCCAAAGCGGAAAAAGGCAACCGGAAATTGTTGCGAATAATAGGCAAAATCTTCGCAGGTCATTCGCAATCCCATGTCCTCCACTCTTTCTTTACCCAGATATTCGACGGCAAACTCGCGGGCCTGTTTGGTCACCTCGTGGTCGTTCATCAGCATGGGGTAGCCATGGTTGATTTGAAACTCACAGGTAGCTCCCATTCCTTCGGCTATTGCCTGGCCGATTTTTTGAATTCGTTCCTTCGCTTCGGCCCGCCAGGCTTCGTCCATGGTGCGGAACGTACCGGATACATTAACTTCATCGGGGATGATGTTTGTGGCCCCTTCGGCAATTACTCTTCCGAAAGAAAGCACCGATGGGATATCGGCCGGAGCGTTACGGCTCACTACTTGCTGCAGCGCAGTAATGATGTGTGCGGTTGTTAAAACAGTATCCGTCAGTTTGTGTGGCAAAGCTCCGTGTCCGCCTTTTCCCCTAACGGTGAAAAAGATTTCGTCGCCGGAAGCCATATACATTCCGGGTCGAAAACCAACATGTCCGGCTTCCATTTCCGGTAGCACATGTTGAGCCAGAATCAGTTCCGGTTTCGGATCGTTCAATGCTCCCGATTCCAACAACAGTTTTCCGCCTCCGGGGAATTGTTCTTCTCCCGGCTGGAAGATAAACAGGAGCGTACCGCGAAGTTTATGTTCCAGTTTCTTCAAGATTCGAATAACTCCCAATAAAGAGGCAGAGTGTGCATCGTGTCCGCAGGCATGCATCACGCCCCGGTTGAGCGAACAGTAACCCTGGTTGGAATTCTCGACAATAGGAAGGGCATCGATATCGGCGCGCAACGCAATCGTTCGTCCTCCCGGCAGTTTTCCGTCAAGCCGGGCAATGATACCGGTTTTGACAATTCCTGTCCGATAGGAAACACCTATTTCGTCCAATTGCTTTTGGATAAAATCGGAGGTTTCAAACTCTTCGAATGACAACTCGGGGTATTGGTGTAAGTGGCGACGGATAGCCACGGTGTCGTCGAAATATTGCTGTGCCAGTTGTTGTATCTCTTTCTTCAATTCCATCATTTTCCAAAAAACATTTTAGCTCCGACAATTAACAGGAATAACGCAAAGATTCGTCGCATCAACTTCTCGGGAACAGCAATCGAAAACTGTGCTCCAACCCAGGCACCCAAAACGAAGATCAAGGTAATGATAATGGCATATTTCCAGTTGATGAAACCCTGTTTTTGGTAAGCCATGGCTGCCAGAATCCCGGTAGGCGGTAAGAGGATAGCCAAACTGGTTCCCTGCGCGGTGTGTTGTTCCATTCCGAAGAGATAGACCAAAGCCGGAATCAGGACAATACCGCCGCCCACACCGAGTGCTCCACTAACGATCCCGGCGGTAAATCCGACCAGAACCAGCAACAAAACCTGCGATAGTTCCATAGATCATAGTTTTTGTCGAAGATACGAAATTCCCAAAGTACAACGTTATTAGAACGTAAAGAGCCGGACGCTGCCTACTTCCTAAATAGAATTAAAGAATGTTAAAACTGGTGCTTTTACAGGCCATTATCTGAAGTTGGTCTCAATAAGCGAATCATAATTTTATTAGTTTTGTTCAGATAAAATGTTGTATTATGAAGAGAACTGTTTCTGTTTTAGTATTATTTCTGTTCATGGCGGGTTTGAATTCGGCGGTCGCACAAAACCGGGCCACCATAAAATTCGATAACCTGGAACATAACTTTGGTACATTCAAGGAAGAACAAGGGAATGTATCGTATGATTTCAAATTTAAAAATACGGGTAACGCGCCTTTGATTGTTTCCTATGTGCGTTCTTCGTGTGGTTGTACAACCCCGGAATGGACACGGAAACCTGTGTCGCCCGGTGATGAGGGCCATATCAGGGTAACCTACAATCCGCGTAACCGTCCGGGAAATTTTACCAAGACGATTAGTATCTCCTCAAATGCAACGAATCCGATGGTGGTTCTGAAGATTCGCGGTAAGGTGATTCCCCGCGTGAAAACACCGGAAGAGCTTTATCCGCGTGAAGTAGGCTTGATCAGGATGCGTACCAATCATCTGGCTTTTGTGAAAATTAAAGATGATGAGGTCAGAACCGATAGTCTCCAATTCGTTAACCTGGGCGACAAGCCGGTGACGATTGGTGTGAAGCAGGCACCGTCATATCTGAAAGTGGACATTGTTCCGAAGACGGTACAACCTGGTAAAAAAGGCCATTTCGTGGTAACCTACGATGCCTCGAAAAAGAAAGAATATGGATTCGTGATTGACCGGATTTATCTGACAGAAAACGGTGAATCGAACTACAATTACTCCATCGGTGTCAGCGCTACGATCGTGGAAGATTTCTCCAAGTTGACTCCGAAGCAGTTAGCCAATTCGCCTAAAGTAGGGTTCGGCGAGCGCGTGTTTAATTTCGGCGAAATCAGCGAAGGACAGAAAGTGAATCATGTTTTCCAGATTAAGAATACCGGTAAGAGCGATTTGGTTATACATCGCATCCGGGCATCGTGTGGATGTACTGCCGTTACTCCGGCTACAACCGTTATTAAGCCGGGCCAAAGCACCGATTTGAAAGTCGTCTTTAACTCGCATGGCAAACGTGGTCGTCAGAACAAATCGATTACGGTTATTACGAATGATCCCGATCAGCCAACCACGATTTTACGGATTACCGGAAATGTGAAATCATAACCCGATTTAAAAATATTCATTAGGAGAACCTCCATTTTCATGGAGGTTTTTTTATGTTCGAATACGCTGGTTATTCCGTGTAAACGGGGTAAAAAATTGTAATTTCGCAGGAAAGTGAACAACAAATGAGCAAGGATAATCATCATAGCGATCACCCTGAAAACGATCCGAACTACCTTGGATTGAACGTAAATAAAGGAATTGAGCAGCCTGATTCGGTGAATGAAGATTCGGTAAAGCGGTTTCTGAAAAAACGAAAACGCAAATTACTTTCGGCGGATGAATATGTGAAAGGAATTCTGGATGGAAACCGGACTTTGCTGAGCCAGGCGGTAACGCTTATCGAAAGTAGTAATCCCGAACATCAACAGCTGGCGCAGGACATCATTATAAAATGTCTGCCGTTTGCCGGAAACTCAACCCGGTTGGGAATTACCGGTGTGCCCGGAGCAGGGAAAAGTACATTTATCGAGGCGTTGGGAAAGCACATCACCGGGAACGGTGGTAAACTGGCCGTTCTGGCTATCGACCCAAGTTCCGAGCGTTCGAAAGGTTCAATTCTTGGCGACAAAACCCGGATGGAAAGTTTGTCAGGTGATCCGAACGCTTACATCCGGCCCAGTCCTTCGGCAGGTTCGTTGGGCGGTGTAGCCCGGAAAACCCGCGAAACTATTGTCCTTTGTGAAGCAGCCGGCTTCGATACCATTTTCATCGAAACGGTGGGCGTGGGACAATCCGAAACTGCAGTGCACTCCATGGTCGACTTTTTCCTGCTGATTCAAATAGCCGGAGCCGGCGATGAGTTGCAGGGAATCAAGCGCGGCATCATCGAGATGTCTGATGCTATTGCCATTAACAAGGCTGATGGAAATAATATCGAGAAGGCCAACATGGCTGCTTCGCAGTTCCGTAATGCATTACACCTTTTCCCGCCCACCGAATCGGGATGGATTCCGAAGGTGCTGACCTGTTCGTCACTGGTAGGGACAGGTATTACCGAAATTTGGGACACCGTGAATGATTACACCGATCGGACCCGGAAGAATGGATTTTTCAATTATCGTCGCAGGGAACAGGCGAAATACTGGATGTACGAATCGGTAAACGAAACGCTGAGGAACAATTTTTACGGTAATCCGGAAATAAAAAAGCAGTTGGATGGGATGGAGAAAGCAGTACTGAGTGACGAGATCAGTTCGTTTGTTGCCGCCCGACGGTTGCTTGATATCTACTTCAAAACGTTTGAGAATAACGATAAAAAGCCGGAATAGCTTTGCTTGAGGAGATCGTTTCATCGCCTGAAAGTCAGGGAATATTGATGGGTAAGTTATGTAATGCAGGAATTTCAGAACCGTTTTCCTGATTCAGATCTTTTGATAACTTTGTTTATCACATTGAAATATGTTCAAGTATTGTTTCGTTAGAGTAAGAAAATATCTGATAGAAGGATAATATACGCAACTATGAAAAAAATGAATGGAATGAAAAAACTCCTGTTTTTGCTGCTTGCCCTGGCTGTTTTCGCAGCTTGTTCGTCACCCGATGGATTTACCATTAAAGGAAATATCCAGGGGCAGGATTCCGGCGAAGTGGCTTTGTTAAAATATGACGGCACCAAGTGGAATGTGGAAGACACCACCAAGCTTGACAATGGAAACTTTGTGCTGAAAGGTAAAACCGATTTGCCAGAATTGCGCGTAATCCGATTGGGGCAGAAAAAACTGGTTTCTCAGTTTTTTGCTGAAAACGGAAAAATAGATGTACAGGCTTACGCCGATAGTTTGGATAAAACGGTCGTAACCGGTTCGAAATCAAACGATGTTTTTTCTCAGTTTACAGACGAGATGAAACGTCTTTCCGGTGAGGCTAAAGATATTCAGCAGCGATATGCCAAAGCCCGCATGAGCGGTGATGAGGATGGCATGAAGAAAGCGCAGATTGATATCGAGGCTATGGTGGACAACCAAAAAGTGTTTGCCAAGAATTTTATCCGCGAGCATAAAAACAGCACGGTAGCTCCATTCGTTGCTTTATGGCAGTTTGGTCAGAATGCCACTTATCAGGATTTGGATACCCTGGTTGCTTACTTCGACCCGTCCATTAAGCAATCGATCTATGTGAAAGAGCTGCAGAAAATGGCCGATCAGCGTCGCGTAACCGGAATTGGTGCCGTGGCTCCTGATTTTACCATGAATGATCCGGATGGAAACCCATTTACATTGTCGTCACTCCGCGGAAAATATGTACTGCTCGACTTTTGGGCATCATGGTGTGCTCCCTGTCGTCAGGAAAATCCCAACGTGGTAAAAGAGTACAACAAGTACAAGGATAAAGGCTTCACTGTTTTGGGTGTATCGCTTGATCGCGATCACGACGCCTGGGTGAAAGCCATTAAGGATGATCATTTGACCTGGCATCATGTTTCTGACCTGCAATACTGGAACAACAAAGTAGCCAAAGAATACGGTGTAACGAGTATTCCGCACTCTTTGTTATTGGATAAAGACGGAAAAATTATTGCTAAGAATCTTCGTGGTCAGGCTTTGGATGATAAGCTGAAAGAAATTTTTGGAGAATAAAATATTTATGCTGGCAAAAAGCCGTTCCGCTAGGGGCGGCTTTTTTTGCTTACGGCTTCCCCGAACATAACGAACTTTTCTTTGTTGGAAGAAGTGTAAAATTTTTTTCCGGAAAACGATTGATAAAAAAATGAACTACGATCTTTTAGTAATAGGAAGTGGTCCGGGCGGATATGTTGCCGCTATCAGGGCTTCGCAGCTCGGTTTAAAAGTAGCTGTAGTTGAGAAAGAAAACGTGGGTGGAATCTGCCTGAACTGGGGATGTATTCCGACCAAATCGTTGCTGAAAAGCGCGCAGGTTTTCGAATATACCAAACATGCAGCCGATTATGGTGTAGCTATCGATGGCGATATCAAGGCCGACTTTACCGGTATGGTAAAACGAAGTCGTGATGTAGCCGGAGGCATGAGCAACGGCGTTCAGTTTCTTTTCAAGAAGAATAAAATTGAAAAGATTGAAGGTTTTGGAAAGCTGGTTGCCAAAAACACCGTTGAGGTAACCGACAGCAAAGGGAAAAAAGAAAAGTATACAGCCAAGCACATCCTGCTGGCCACAGGTGCTCACTCGAAGCAGCTGCCTAACCTGCCGCAGGACGGTAAAAAAATTATCGGTTACCGCCAGGCTCTCTCACTCGAGAAACAACCCGAAAGCATGGTGGTTGTTGGCTCCGGAGCTATTGGAAGCGAGTTCGCCTATTTCTATTCCGCTATCGGAACCAAAGTAACTTTGGTCGAATTCATGCCGACCCTGGTTCCGAATGAAGACGCTGATGTAGCTGCTCAGCTTGGACGCTCGTTCAAAAAGATGGGCATGAAAGTAATGGTCAATTCTTCGGTTGAAAAGGTCGATACTTCGGGTAAGAAGTGTAAGGTGACCGTGAAAACCAAGAAAGGCGAAGAGCAGATTGAAGCCGACATCGTACTTTCAGCGGTTGGTATCGAGGCAAACCTCGAAGGCATTGGTCTGGAAGAGATGAAGATTGCTACCGAGAAAGGTAAAATCAAAGTCGACGACTATTACCGCACGAACGTAGAAGGTGTTTACGCTATCGGTGATATTGTTCACGGACCAGCATTGGCACACGTGGCTTCCGCCGAAGGTATTATCTGTGTTGAGAAGATTGCCGGTGAAAATCCGCAGCCGCTCGATTACGGAAATATCCCGGCCAACACGTACACCTCGCCTGAAATTGCTTCGGTCGGTATGACCGAGAAAGCTGCGAAGGAAGCTGGTTACGAACTGAAAGTCGGTAAATTCCCGTTCACGGCATCTGGTAAAGCGAAATCGGCCGGTGCTGCTGATGGGTTTGTGAAGCTGATTTTCGACGCCAAGTATGGCGAATTGCTCGGCGCTCACCTGATTGGTGCCAACGTAACCGAAATGATTGCCGAGCTGGTAGTAGCCCGCAAGCTGGAAATTACCGGTCACGAGCTCATCAAATCGGTTCACCCGCACCCAACCATGAGCGAAGCGGTGATGGAAGCTGCAGCTGCCGCTTTCGACGAGGTGATCCACATCTAAGCAGAGATTTCATTTTATCGAGATACGAACCCTCCGGTTACTGCCATACCGGAGGGTTTTTTGTTTTTATGTTTTAGCCTGATGTGTTATTTGCGCGTGCAGATATTGTAATGATTTGCTATTCCCCGATACCTACCTACCGTGACTAGCAAAATAAAAAGAAGAGAATCGTTTGTTTCGTTCCATACGTGATGAATGTCGCCAGACATAAATTTTCATATAACTATATTTACCCTTCAACTTTAAACAAAACGATAAGTGAATATGATGAAAAAACTGACATTGCTGGTGTTGCTCGGGGTGTGGGTTGCTAACGCGGCCTGGGCTCAATCGGGGGCACTGACAGCAGACCAACTACAGAAGATCAGACAATCGTACAAGGAAGATTCGTACACCAAAGCGATGGAAAATGCGCTTTCGAACAACGACATTAATAAGCTGGCGCTTAACCGCGACAATGTGGACAAAGTTGACCAGCATTTTAAATACAAGGTGGATGACATTTCCGGCATCACCGATCAAAAGGGATCGGGGCGTTGCTGGATGTTTACCTCGCTGAATATCTTCCGGCCGGTGGCCATGCGGCATTTTAACGTCGAAAAGTTTGAGTTCTCGGAGAATTACCTCTACTTCTACGATATTTTCGAGAAGGCCAATCTGTTCCTGAACAATGTGGTTGCCAGCGCTGACCTTCCGTTTACGAGCCGGAAGGTGAACTGGTATTTCAAATCGCCGGTAGACGACGGTGGCGTTTGGAACTCGTTTGTCAACCTGGTGAACAAGTACGGCATGGTTCCCAAGAGTGTCATGCCCGAAACTCATTCGAGCGAGAACACCCGGAAGATGGTGAAGTTCATCGTGACCAAGTTGCGTCAGGATGGATTGGAACTCCGCCAGATGGTAGCCGACAAAAAATCGAAAACCGACATCGAGAACCGCCGGGTAGAAATGCTGGAAGGCGTTTACCGGATGCTGGCCCTGAACCTGGGAAATCCGCCGGAACAGTTCCGCTGGAGATACAAGGATAAAGACGGTAATCTCTCGGAATACAAAAACTACACACCGCAGCAATTCCGCGATGAAGTTTTGGGCGACATCAAACTGTCGGATTACGTCATGCTGATGAACGACCCGACGCGCCCGTATTACAAACACTACGAAATCGAGAATTACCGCAATACCGAAGAAGGCATCAACTGGAACTACGTGAACCTTCCCAATGATGTTATCAAGCAGTTTGCCATCGAGTCGATTAAAAACAACGAACCGATGTATGCTTCCTGCGATGTTGGCGCTTTCTACGTAAAAGGTTCAGGCGTATTGTCTACTGAGAATTACGACTACGGATCGGTTTACGGAGTGAAATTCGGCATGGATAAGAAGCAGCGTATTTTGACTGGCGAGAGTGGTTCTTCACACGGAATGGCGCTGATTGCCGTTGATGTGAACGACCAGGGAAAACCCACCAAGTGGCAGTTTGAAAACAGCTGGGGCCCGGATTCTGATTACCACGGCTACCTGACGTTTACCGACAACTGGTTCAACCAATACATGTTCCGGTTCGTCATTAACAAAAAATATCTCGATAGCAAAACATTGAAAGCCTGGAGCGAAAAAGCAGAAATGCTGCCGCCGTGGGACCCGATGTTCTGATAGGAAATAAAAAAATGAAGGGACGACTCATTGGGGCCGTCCCTTTTTTGTGCCTAAAAACACAGAGGTATGAATAAAAAATCTGGTTAGTTGCCGGGCCTGGTGTGATCCCTCTTAACTTTCTGTCTCCGGGTCCGACAGTTGCCCCATAAACAAAATAGCCCCGGTATCTTCTTCCGTAATGAAGAAAAGGAAAGGATGGTCGGCATGAAACTCCACAGCCGAAGGCCCAATGGAATTAAGACTAATTCCCACTGATGTGGAAGCAGCCGCCTCCGTTCCTTCCTCGTTTACTTCAATAAATGTCTTATGTTTCACTTTGCTGATGTATAATCTTCCGTCGCTGTTGATATTTGTGAAGTCTGCCTCGGATTGCGAAAAGGCTTTGGGCATTCCCAAGGAGGCCAGCACGTCTTTCAGTCCGGTTTCCCACGAAAAGGTGAATTTGGGCAGCCAAACATCCAGTTCCACCGGTTGGCTCATTCCTTTCAAATAAGTCTGCCATGAATCGGCGTCCAGCGATTGCAATATCTCGGTATTTGATACCCCTTCGTTGGGCAGCATTACGAGCATCCTGAATTTCCCCCGTCCGTAAGGAAAAGCCGCCATCCGAAATTTGTTGGTCGCCAGGTACGACAGCTTCAGGTGTTTCCGCATCATCGGAACGTTGACTGTGTTGTCATCGGTCAGTGTGAATGGCTTATTCTGTGTGGCATCCGAATCGAATTTCTCGGCCCAGCTTCCTTTGAAATAAATGGCATTCAACAGGTACATCACATCATTCGGATCGATGTTGGTCACCATTTTCTGAATCCGATCGTGCGTTTTCCGGCTGACCCAATCATTGATTTGATTCACGGCAGTGTTATCAAAGGGAAGTCGGGTAACTTCCGCGTCGTAATAGTCGTTATTGACTTTGATGAACTTTTCCAGTACATCAAAATTTTTCCGAATCCAGATGGAATTGGCAATATCGAGGTCGACGCTGGTGTCGCAATTCCGCAAAGCGGGAATTAATTTCTGGTAGGCAGAGTTAATATCATCCGTCGTAAATCCGCTTGACGACAATACCTGCTCCATTTCGGTACGGGTATCACCATTGGCTCCGTTGAGGGCCATGCTCAGGGCACTTGAAATACTTAATGGTGATATCATCAGGTTGGTGCCGGCTTCACTGTTTTCAATCAATGTGCCGAACAGGTTAAAGCCAAACTGATTATCTGAATTGACTATTTCAGTCGACTTCTCATCGAGTTTGATGTCGGTTCCGGGTGTATTATCATTCGCCCCGGAAGAACAACCGGTCATCGACACCGGCAATAGAATCAGGGTAACTAGTTTTGTTAACTTCATGGCCTGGCATTTTGGAATTAGATGGGAGGAAAGCATAATTGGTTGCGTAGATAAAATTCTGACTAGTGACGCAACCATTTGCGACGGGCTTTGCGTCTAATCATTGAGTTTAGAAAAATACCGGTTAATCTAAATGAAATGAGAATGAATATTCATCCCCAAATACAGAGAGTTTATCAACATTTTTTAACAGAAATAGCTCGTGCATTGCGTTCTTATATTGGTGGAATTTATTTAGGTTGCAGTTTAATTTGATTCGGGCCTGATTTTTGATCGAGAATTCGAACTAAAGTATACTGCGTGACCGACCTGGATGATATCATAAAAAAATGCTCCGCTGGCGACCGAAAGTCGCAGTCCCTGTTATATCAACGCTTCGCAGGCAAGATGTACGGGGTCTGTCTGCGGTATTCCAAAGATGCCACCGAAGCGGAGGATAATCTTCAGGAGGGGTTTATCCGGGTCTTTACCAAGATTGACCAGTTTCAGTTTAAAGGTTCGTTTGAGGGGTGGATGAGACGAATCATGGTAAACACGTCACTTGAAAAATTCCGCAAGCAAAATAATCTGTATCCGGTAGAGGATATTACCTTATATGAGGGGAAACAACTGAGTGAAGATTTGTTGGCGCAGATTAATGCCAATGAATTGCTCAAGTTGGTGCAGGAACTGCCGGCCCGTTATCGTATGGTGTTCAACCTGTATGCGATTGAAGGATTTTCCCACAAGGAGATTGGGGAAATGATGGGGATTTCAGAAGGAACTTCGAAGTCGAACCTGTCGAGGGCGCGAGTGATATTACAGAAGAAAGTATATGAAAAATTTGGTGTTGAAAGGAGCAAAGTCAACAATACAATATGTTAGCTGAAAAACACGATATTGACCAGCTTTTCCGGGACAGGCTGGAGGGATTTGAAGAAACTCCTCCTATGTATGTCTGGAAAAATATCGAAGATTCGCTGGACAAGCGGAAGAAAGCGTATAGGCTGGCTTTGATAAAGGGATTGTCGATTGCAGCTGCGGTGGTTCTGGCGTTTATCGCCGGATGGGTTGTAACCCAACCACACCAGGAGCAAGCGGCAAACGAAGTGGCAGTAGTGCCGCAAAAAACGGTTACGCCCCAACCGGCTGACGTTGCCGGTGAAAAAACTACACCTGGTGCAACGCAAACGGTTGTTCCGGTCAAAATGTCTACACTTTCGGCTTCTGTGATGCCGGTGAAAATGATCGGAGGTCCCGGTAACGGAAGCAATCATACTGTACAGATAAACGAAGCGGCTGTTTTGGCTATGGCCGAAAGAAAGCAGGATGAGACCATGTCGGAAATCAACGCCCGCATACCGTCTGTTCCTTCTGGTAGTAACTCCGCATTGTCAGGTCGAAATGAAAGCTGGATTCAATTCCTGTCAAAGCATTTGGGGCTGGACAATGATAACGATTCGCAACTGGCAGCTTTAAAACAGAAGTTGAATGACCAGAGCATCATTGCTGACAACATTCAGAAGTACCAGGACGAAAAAGAGAATAAACCGATCAATCGATGGAGATTGGCAGCAGAAGCATCTCCTCTTTTTTCAGGACAGTCGTCATCAGGAGGTCATGGCGATTTGTATGCAGCAGCCAATGCGTTTTCAAGTGTCTCTCAGTCCTCTACTTCCACAGAACCTACATTCTCAGGCGGAGTGATGTTTGGTTATAAGCTCAACAAGCGGTTATCAGTCAGATCGGGTATCGTGTACTCAAAGATCAGGCATAACACCAGCCGGGTTCCCGTTTTTGGCGACAATAATCCGGAATTTGCGAACGTCAGAACTGACTACGGAGTTAATTCCAACTCGACAGCCTATGCAGCTAATACCGAAGTTGGGATGGTTAACTTCCGGAAACCGCCGTCGTCAATAAAGGACGGAGCATATTTAGCTGTGAGTTCGTCTAATGGTATGAGCACTAGTACTACTGCCTATGCCAGCAATGCCGATTTGAAGCAGAACCTGGAGTATATTGAGGTTCCGGTTTTGGTAGCCTACCATCTCATCGACCGCAAAGTGAATGTCGATTTAACCGGAGGAATGAGCACCAACATTTTGGTCGGCAACAATGCTTCTCTTTACGAAAGCGGAGTGAAGACGCAAAGTGGTGAAACCAGTCAACTGCGCGATCTGGTTTATGCCGGAACCGTTGGCCTCGGGTTGGGATATGAGTTGAGTAAGCGGGTGACCGTGACACTGGAACCAAGGATAAAATATTATCTCAATTCCATTAGTACCAGCAGTGAAATCAATTACCGTCCGTACCAGTTGGGTATTTACACGGGATTGACCTATGCGTTTAATTAAAATTCTGCCTGCTTTTGGGGTTTGAATCGGTTTTCAAAAAGGTTATCTTTGAAACTCGAATTTAAAACCCTGGAAAATTGAAGGAGAGGAATTTATCACGCGAGAGGGGGAGTCTGAACAGCATTTCCATTTTTTTATCGGTAATTGCCATTGGAGTTATCATCGGAGGATTGTTTTTCAACAGTACCAGTGATGACAATACCAAATCGCCATATTCATTGAATGACAATACAGGAAAGGTTTATTTCAGTCCGCCTGAGTTACCCGATACGCTTAACTTTGCCGGCGAACCGGTTCCTTTACAGGATTTTGATGTGAAGGAAGCACTCGATCGGGAGATGTTGGTGAATACCTATTTTCATTCTCAAACATTACTTTTTATCAAGAAGGCACCACGCTATTTTCACGTGATTGAGCCCATTCTGAAGGAACAGGGCGTTCCCGATGACTTTAAATATCTGGCTTTGGCCGAAAGCAGTTTTTTCGACCGGGCAGTGAGTCCGGCGGGTGCTGTGGGCATTTGGCAGTTTATGAAACCGACCGCCCGCGATTATGGTTTGGAGGTGAATAATGAGGTGGACGAACGGTACAATCTGGTGAAAGCCACGCAGGCCGCTTGCAAATACCTGAAGCACAATTACGAGAAATATGGTAGTTGGACCATGGTGGCAGCGGCTTACAATGCTGGCCGTACCGGTGTGGCGCGGCAAATTGTTCGTCAGAAGAACCACAATTATTACGATTTGTTATTAGGTGAAGAAACCGGGCGGTATGTTTATCGCATACTGGCGTTGAAATTGATTCTGAGCGATCCGGAGAACTATGGATTTAAAGTCCCGAAGGACGAAATCTATCCGATCATTCCGACCTATAACATAACAATCGACGGGCCGGTAGATGATTTTGCCGATTTTGCCCGGGAGCATGGTGTGAATTATAAAATATTGAAATATTTCAATCCCTGGTTGAGGGAAACAACTTTGTCCAATCCGTCAGGAAAGACTTACGTCATCAGGTTACCTGAAGAAGGTTACCGCACTTTTCATTGGGACAAGGAAGTGAATAAGGCAGAGCAGGATTCTATTTCCGACCAGGACGAATAAGCAGATTGAATGAACAAAGAAGATAAAATTGTTGTGAGGGGTGCACGTGTGCACAACCTCCGCAACATTGATGTTGAGATACCACGCAACAAACTGACGGTGATTTCCGGCCTATCGGGAAGTGGAAAATCGTCACTGGCATTCGATACCATTTACGCAGAAGGACAACGACGCTACATCGAGACTTTCTCGGCGTATGCCCGTTCATTTCTGGGCAACATGGAACGCCCCGATGTGGACGAAATCAGTGGCTTAAGCCCGGTGATTTCCATCGAACAGAAAACAACGAATAAAAATCCGCGGTCTACAGTAGGAACGGTCACTGAAATTTATGACTTTCTCCGGTTGCTGTATGCCCGTGCCGGCATTGCTTATTCCTACAACACCGGCGAGAAAATGGTGAAGTACACCGACGAGCAGATCATCAATTTGATCCTGGAGCGTTTCGACGGCAAACCAACCATTATTCTGGCTCCGGTAGTAAAAGGGCGTAAAGGGCACTACCGTGAATTGTTCGAGCAAATTCGCCGCAAGGGGTTTCTGTACGCCCGAGTCGATGGCGAGGTGCGCGAAATGACGCATGGTCTGAAAGTCGATCGTTACAAGAATCACCACATCGAAATTGTCATCGACAAGCTGGTGGTGGATTCGGCTGACAGAAAGCGCTTGCGCGATTCGGTGGAAACAGCCATGAAACACGGAAGCGGAATCATCATGATCCAGGAAAAAGGAAGTGATGAAGCCAAGTATTATTCCCGTCACCTGATGTGTCCGACGACCGGAATTTCGTACAACGAACCGGCGCCGCACAGCTTCTCATTTAACTCGCCGCAGGGAGCTTGTCCGAAGTGCAACGGTCTGGGAGAAGTAACCGAAATCGATATTGACAAGATTATTCCCGATCCGTCAATAAGTATTGCCAAAGGCGGAATTGCACCGTTAGGCTCCTATAAAAACTCGCTGATATTTTGGCAAATCGAAGCGTTGGCTGAGAAATATGGAGTGACGTTAAAAACTCCCTTGAGTAAGTACCCTGAAGAAGCCATCGATGCCATTCTTTTCGGCACGAGTGAAAGAATTCAGTTAAAAAATACGCCGCTGGGCAGCTCAGTCAATTACATGATGAGCTACGAAGGTGTGGTGAAATATATCGTCAATCAGAAAAGCGATAACCCGTCTAAGAAGGCGCAAAAGTGGGCGGATCAGTTTCATAAGACCAATGTTTGTCC
This sequence comes from Prolixibacter sp. DSM 2831, assembly GCF_056493735.1. Taxonomy (NCBI): domain Bacteria; kingdom Pseudomonadati; phylum Bacteroidota; class Bacteroidia; order Marinilabiliales; family Prolixibacteraceae; genus Prolixibacter; species Prolixibacter sp. DSM 2831. The sequence continues at coordinate 4,310,061 of NZ_CM151379.1, read as the reverse complement.
CGTTTGTAACGGACAACGGTTGAATAAAGAAGCGCTCCACTTCAAGATTGACGAAAAAAATATTGCCGAACTGTCGAAGATGGACATTGGAGAACTCTCGATGTTCCTCGAGAACATCGAGTCGCGGTTAACCGAACGACAGCGACTGATTGGCTCGGAAGTATTGAAAGAAATTCGGGATCGCTTACGATTCCTCTTGGACGTTGGGTTGGAATACCTTTCGCTCGATCGTTCGGCGCGGAGTCTTTCCGGTGGGGAATCGCAGCGCATCCGGTTGGCAACGCAAATTGGTTCGCAGCTGGTCAACGTGCTGTATATCCTCGACGAGCCGAGTATCGGTTTGCACCACCGCGATAACCTGCGTCTTATTAATTCATTGCAGCAACTTCGGGATACCGGAAATTCGGTGGTGGTAGTGGAGCACGACCGCGACATGATTATGGAGTCTGATTACCTGGTAGACATGGGCCCGTTTGCCGGTCGGCATGGTGGTGAAGTCGTTGCTGCCGGAAATCCGAAAGAGCTGTTAAAGCTGGATACGCTGACATCAGCTTACCTGACCGGAGTGAAAAAGATCGCCATCCCGGAAAAGAGGAGAGAAGGAAACGGTGAGGTGCTTCGCATCAAAGGAGCGAGCGGTAACAACCTGAAAAAGGTTGATGTCGAATTCCCGTTAGGAAAATTCATCTGCGTTACAGGCGTTTCCGGAAGTGGAAAATCAACGCTCATTAACGAAACTCTGCAGCCGATTCTGAGTCAGCATTTCTATAAATCGGTGAAAGATCCGCTTCCTTACGAAAAAATTGAAGGTCTTGAACATATCGATAAAGTAGTCCAGGTCGACCAGTCACCGCTGGGACGGACGCCACGTTCCAATCCGGCAACCTACACCGGCGTATTTTCCGATATCCGTAATCTCTTTGCGATGTTGCCGGAATCGAAAGTTCGTGGCTACAAACCTGGCCGTTTCTCGTTTAATGTGAAAGGCGGGCGCTGCGAAGAGTGTCAGGGAGCCGGGATGAAGGTTATCGAGATGAATTTCCTTCCGGATGTGTACGTGCATTGTGATAAGTGCAATGGCCGGCGTTACAATCGCGAAACTCTGGAGGTCCGTCACAAGGGAAAGTCCATCAGCGATGTGCTGGATATGACCATCAATCAGGGTGTTGAATTCTTCGAGAATATCCCGTCGATTTTAACCAAGTTGAAAAGTCTTCAGGAAGTGGGACTGGGTTATATCACGTTAGGACAGTCATCAACGACTTTGTCGGGTGGAGAATCGCAGCGCGTGAAACTCGCATCCGAGCTCAGCAAACGCGATACGGGCAAAACCATTTATATCCTGGATGAGCCCACTACCGGTCTTCATTTTGAAGATATCAGGGTATTGCTCGATGTCTTAAACAAGCTGGTCGAACGAGGAAACACAGTGATTGTGATCGAGCACAACATGGATGTAATTAAGGTGGCCGATCATATCATTGATATTGGGCCGGAAGGCGGACGAACTGGTGGAAAAGTCATTTGTTCCGGAACACCGGAACAGGTCGCCAAACACCGCAACTCGTATACGGCACGGTTCCTGAAAGAAGAGTTGAAAAGAAAATAAATGCAGGGAGGTTTGCCTCCGAAAAGTGCAGTGAACATTTTGGAAGCAATTGAACAAAATGTACTAACTTAATGCACCCATTCACCAGAAAACAGCCTTTTTATGGTAAGAGATATTGAATTGCAATGCGAAAACAGTGGAAAGCTCTGCAACTTCCCACTGGGAACCACACTCGGCGAAATAGCCGGTAGTATGGAAGTCTCATTACCGTCTCCTATTTTGGGAGCTTACGTGAACCACCGTGTAAAACCACTCGATTTTGAGTTGGTCAAGCCGAAGAAGATAGAGTTCTTCGATTACAGCAACACCGATGGGCAGCGTATGTATCTTCGGTCGCTCTCGTTTGTCTTGTATGTGGCAATGCGGAATATCTGGCCTGAAGCGCAGTTGAAAATCGATCATGCGATATCGAAAGGCTACTACTGTGAAATAGAGAATTTAGGAAGACCGCTTACCGATCAGGATGTGTGGACACTTCGGGAGGAAATGCATGAGTTGATCGACAAAGATTTACCTATTTCCCGAAAAAGGGTACTGACCGAAGAAGCTGTTAAAATTTTTGAGCAGGAAGGTTTGCACCGCAAAGCGGAACTCTTCAAGGAATATGGCCGCATTTATGCGCCGCTTCTTTGCCTGGCCGAAAGGCGTGACTTTTTCTATGGTCACGTATTGCCTTCGACCGGTTATTTGAAGCACTTTGGGTTAGAGAAATATTATGAAGGACTTCTGTTGCGGGTTCCCAATCCGGACTCTCCCGAAGAGTTGGAACCGATGATTCGCCAGGAAAAACTTTTCGAAATATTCCGTGAGCATAAGGAATGGGCCGGAATTCTTCGGATAGAAGATATTGCCGGTCTGAATGAGAAGGTTCGGCAAAAACGAGCCGGTGAAATCATTAAAATATCGGAGGCGCTTCACGAAAAGAAAATCGTGGAGATTGCCAACCAGATTTATGCCCGTCGCAATAAGGTGAACCTGGTACTGATAGCCGGACCTTCGAGTTCGGGAAAAACGACTTTCAGCAAGCGGTTAGGGATTCAACTGGCTGTTGTAGGAATGCGGCCTACTTCCATCTCGCTGGATGACTTTTTTGTCGATAGGGAACACACCCCAAAAGACGAGTCGGGTGAATATGATTTTGAAGCTTTGGAAGCCATCGATATTGCGTATTTCAACGAGTTCCTGACCAAGTTAATGAACGGTGAAACCGTGGAACGTCCGGTATTCGATTTCCATAGCGGGGAAAGGGTGTTCAAAGGGGAGATGCTGAAGCTGGAGGAGAACAGCATTCTCATCATCGAAGGTATTCACGGGTTGAATCCTGGTTTGATTCCCGGAATTGACAACGAGCGGATTTTCAAAATTTTCATCTCGGCGCTGACCCAGATTTCCATCGATGAGCACACGTATATTCCCACGACGGACAACCGTTTGTTGAGGCGCATTATTCGCGATAGCAAATACCGCGGATACGATGCCCGAACAACTATTCAACGCTGGCCGAGCGTTCGCAGGGGAGAGGATACGCATATTTTCCCTTACCAGGAAAATGCCGATGTCATGTTTAACTCAGCTCTGATTTACGAGCTAGGTGTTCTAAAACGGTATGCAGAACATCTGCTTGAACTTGTTCCTGAGAACGCGCCGGAATATGCTGAAGCTGTTCGGTTGCTGGTATTCATTTCCTACTTTTATCCAATCTCATCGCAGGAAATACCACCTACTTCCGTATTGCGCGAATTTCTGGGAGGAAGTAGTTTCAATTACTAATAAAATATTCCCCAATTCGCTTATAATGGTTATTGGATAAGCGGATTGGGGAATTAAATATTGGCAGAAACAGTTTATAATTCTACAGCAACAGAGAAAACAAGGTTGTTGAAATGTGTGTCAACATAGTGAGCAATCATTGAATTAAAATCGTTTCCTGACCAGTAATAGGCTCCGTCTTTTATTAAAGAACGATCATAATTTAGCGAAAGAAGCAGGCGAGTCTTTTGGCTTTTTCCTAATCCGATACGATAACCTCCTCCTAACCGGTAAAAATGTCCACTATTGGCATGGAGTAACTTTGTGAATATCCCAACGTCCGTTACCAGGAAAGGTGCGTTGGCTTTATTTGTCAAACAGTATCTCCCATTCAGAAACACAGGAACAGTGTTTGGCTGTGCGCCAATTCCTGCTCCAAGGGAAAACTTCTGCGTAATATACCATCCGGCTATAACGTTAATACCTAATCCACTCATTGAGTCGAATTCATATTGACTTCCGGAATAGATATTGCCATTTGGGGAAACAGGAACTTGATTTTGTGTTTCTGCATTAGCAAAGGTGTCGGCATATTTACTACTGACCAACCTGTTGTTTGTAGTGATAAGTACAGAGCTCCCGAACATGGTAAAAAAGCCATGATTTACTTCCTGTGCCATAGAAACAATCGGTAGAAATATAACCAGCAGGAGAATTAATTTTTTCATAATGAATTTGAGTTAAAAGCCATGTCTGGTGGGCAAGGCTAAAGGTTAAAAAATAAGATTGATTCTGTCTAGACAATACGAATTTAAAAAAAAAGTTAATGGGTAGCGTTAAATGTATAATTTTTTGAAAATTTATTTATACAAGCTATCCAGGCTTTAGTGTATTCGTCTATAGATTGCTCTTTTCGCCAGGATGGTTTGAAACAGTCCGCGCCCGAATACAAAAAGAATCATCGCCAGCCACAGGGCGTCGTTTCCCATGGAATCTTTGAACAACAGAAAGCCAGGAACGAACAGCAGAAAGGTTGCTGCCAACATACTATTGCGCATTCCTTTCGAAGCGGTAGCCCCAATGTAAATGCCGTCCCAGATAAAGGCGGCAAATCCGCTGATGGGAACCAATGCTGTCCACCAGATAAATGGCCGGGCTGCTTTTCTGAGCGAAACCTGGTCGGTCAACAGGGCAACAATCTGGTTGCCTGCAAAGAGGTAGATTAGCGAGAACACAATCGCTAAAGAAGTACCCCAAAGAAACAGCAGCTGACTCACCTTTTTGAGCTTGGCTCTACTTCCGGCTCCAAAATATTTCCCGGCCAGTGCCTCACCTGCATAAGCAAAGCCATCCATGAAAAATGAGAAGAACATGAAGAACTGAAGTAAAAGGGAATTAACAGCCAGAACCGTGTTGTTCATTCCGGCCGATTTCGAGGTGAAGAAGGTGAAAACACCAATGATGCAAAGCGTCCGGATAAAAATATCGCTGTTCACTAGCATGAAAATCCGTAATGCTTTTATATCGAGAACCTGCTTCTTCGAAAGGCGCGATAATGGAGCATCGAATTTTTCCCGGGCAAACCAAAGCGAAAGAAACAGACCCATGTATTGCGAAAGAACGGTTCCCAGGGCTACTCCGTCGGCCTTCATTCCGAAAGCAAACACAAACAGTACACTGAAGATGATGTTGGCTACATTAATAATAATAGCCACCGTCATGGGAACTTTGGCATTCTGCATCCCGATGAACCAGCCGTTCAGGCTATAGAGGCCAATGGTAGCGGGTGCAGCCCATATACGGATATAAAAATACTGACTGGCCAATTGCTTGACCTCTTCGGTTCCTCCGAGAATACTGAAGCTAACCCATTCGATTGGAACTTGCAGAATAATCAGCAAGACGCCGAAAAACAGCGCCAGAGCAAAAGAACGTCCCAGAATCAATTCGCTTTCTTTCCGGTCTTTCCTGCCGGTTGCCTGTGCCGTAAATCCACTGGTTCCCATTCGCAGGAAGGCAAACATCCAATACAAAAAGTTGAAGATGACACCGCCAAGCGAGATAGCGCCGATATAAACGGCTGATCCGAGGTGCCCCATCAGGGTCATATCCACAAGACCTAATAACGGAACGGTGATGTTACTAACTATGTTGGGAATGGCGAGGTCAAGTATTTTTCGGTTCAAGGTGTTGAGGTTTTGATGCTTAAATATTCATTTTCAGGCCACAAAAATAGAGTGAAGAAAAAGGACAAAAAAGTTTTTATTTTAATTTGGAACAAATCCAAATAAAGATTACTTTTGAAAAACATTGAACTACTAAAAACCATTAGTGATATGAGTTTTATTCAACCAGAACTTAAATACGATTATACGGCTCTTGAGCCATACATTGATGCCCGCACCATGGAAATTCACTACACGAAGCACCATGCAGGGTATACCAGTAAGTTGAATAACGCCATCGAAGGTACCGAATTGGACGGTAAAACCATTGAAGAAGTTTTATCGGTAGTATCAAAATTTCCGGCGGCTGTGCGTAACAACGCAGGTGGGTTTTACAACCACAACCTGTATTGGGATGTAATGCAACCGGGTGGAAGTTCAGAGCCTAAAGGTGAATTGGCAGACGCAATTAACGCTGCATTCGGTTCACTCGAAGCATTCAAGGATGTATTTTCAAAATCAGCAGCCGGACGTTTCGGTTCGGGCTGGGCATGGTTACTGAAGGATGGAAACGAACTAAAGGTGGAATCCACACCGAATCAGGACAATCCGCTCATGGATGTTTCTGATGTGAAAGGAACTCCCATTTTAGGTATAGATGTATGGGAACACGCTTATTATCTGAAGTATCAGAACAAGCGTCCCGAATACATCGAAGCTTTTTGGAAAGTTATCAACTGGGACGAGGTTGATAGACGTTTTAAAGGTTAATTGATTTTTTGGTTTGAGAAGCCGGAGGTGATGCTCCGGCTTTTTTTTGCTTTTAGGGGTAGTTTGCCATGAAAAGAGCGAACAAATTTCGATCGTCGTTCGTTCTTGCAGTAAAATCATCATTAACCTTTAAAATAAATTTATCATGGCATTCGAATTACCTAAATTGCCGTACGCACTCGATGCGCTTGAACCACACATTAGTAAGAAAACCCTCGAATTTCATTACGGAAAACATCACCAGGGGTATGTAAACAAACTGAACGGATTAGTTCCGGGAAGCCCTTTTGAAAATGCCGATCTCGAAGAGATTATCAAGAAGAGCGAGGGCGGTATTTTTAATAACGGAGCACAGGTTTGGAATCATACTTTCTACTTTTTCCAACTCTCGGGCTCACCCAAAACATCACCGGGAGGAGCACTGAAATCGGCTATTGAGCGTGATTTTGGTTCATTGGAAGACTTCAAAGAAAAATTTAGCAACGCTGCCGCTACACTTTTCGGATCGGGTTGGGCCTGGTTGGTAAAGAATGCTGACGGTAAGCTGGAAATTGTCCAGACCGCCAATGCCGGCAACCCGCTGCGCGATGGCAAAACACCGTTGTTAACTTGTGATGTGTGGGAACACGCTTACTATCTGGATAAGCAAAACCTTCGTCCCGCGTACATTGAAGAATTTTGGAAAGTTCTGGATTGGGACGTTGTAGAATCGCGTTTCTAATCAGAAGAAATTAATGGTCATAAAAAAAGCCGGCGCTACGATAAGTAGTCCGGCTTTTTCTGATTAAAGTCGTTGATTATTATAAATCGGTATGGCATGATGAATCGGTACTGACACCGCAGCTTCCGCCACCACAACCGCAGCCGGTGCCTGTTCTCAGATCGGCCAGAGTCGGGTCGGTGACTTCCTTTTTTGTTTTGAGAAAACGCAATCCCAAAGCAAAAAATACGAAGCTGATCATGCCCAAAACAAGTAAAAACAATTTCAACATAGCATTAACGTTTTGTGCTTCAAAAGTAATAATAAAAGAGATAAAAAGGTCTTAAATGAAGTCAAAAATAATCACCCGATTTCTCCGGTGTGATTATTTCAAAGCTATATACCGTTTACTTCGCGAGCTTCAGGTTTTTAAGCTTCTGTTCCTTCTTTACTTTTGCCTGCTCTATCCGGTCGAATGTTTTAGCACAAACAATACCACGCTTTTTCATTTCGCGGTTATGTCCGACATGCGTATCCGGAAATTTCCCATTCTTTTTAAGAACAATTTGTAAGGCTAACCCGAAGAAAGCCAGGGAAACAAGAGCAACGGCCAGTAAAATTACCTTTACTAAAACCATAACATCTCTTTTCTCTGGTGCAAAGATAGTTCAAATATGATTCGGGTAATCTATATTTCTGAAAATATGAAGAAGTGTAGAATAATCGGAGGATGCTCCACTTTCGATACTCTTCGCCTGCAATAGTTGCCGGGCGGCTTTCAGCAACGATTCCGGTTTAAAATCCTCGTCGTGCACAAAATTCAGGTACTTTAGTATCCAAAAGGCGTTAAACCGATGGAAGAAACGTCTGGCAAAAATGCTATCACCAGAGCAGTTGGATTGCAATTCAAGTATCATATCGGTAGCTCCGGACTGCATCAAAAACCGACGAAGCGGTGCCGGAAGACCATCGATTGTTTCAGCAAGTTGTTCTTGATTCAGGTGGTAAAGTTCATTTGCTTTCCGGAAGAAAGGCTGCAGATCTACGAAAGCCCGAAAGGAATAAGTCGTTTCCATGGAGTCTTCCCCGGAAAGGAATTGAGCCAATTTTGGCCCGGTTCCAAACGGCACTCGGTCAGACGTTCGGATTCCCGGAAAAACCAGCGCTTCACTGATTTCCCCGAACGTTCCCAGTTGGACAACTTTGTGGAGGAAGTAAAAGTCTTCTCCTGCTTTTTTGCGGTTCATGCCGCCTTGTTTTACGTAGGCTCCGGCCCGTACAGCGAACGCTGAACCTACCGTATAAATAGCATTCGGATAACCGGTTAGTTGCATGGCATGCCGGTAGTAACGCATGTACAATTCGTACCGGGTAATTCCTTCGCGGAGACTAGCATCCAGACCGAATTCTTGCAGATCGTGTTCAAATCCAATGGTGAAGAGCTGGCATTTAGAACAACTCTGAAAAGCTTCTTCAATCGCCACAAAGTAGTTCGGCGATACGCGGCAATCTGCATCCAGCGAAACAATGATTCCGTTTTCATTTCCCGCAAGGTTGAATCGGCAAATGGCTTCATCCATGCCAATTTTGCGTGCCCAACCTGCGCCGGCCCATTTTTTCCTGAGTTCCGGGATGTGAATAAGTTTGAAGCTAATCTTCCCGGATGGAGTTCTCTGTTTCCAGGATTGAAATTGAGCGATAGTTTGTTGGTTAATTTCAAGGGCATCAGAAGGAGCCGCTTCGGGTGAGTTAACCACCACAATGACTTCGGTTGGGAGAGAGGGCAGTGTGGCCGACAACAACGATTCCAGGGTTTTGAACAATTCCGGTTCGCGGTAGCACGGAATTACCACGCAACACGAGAGTTGGTCTTCCGGCTTTTCGGTAATGAACGGCGGGAAACCGGCATGTTTTTTCAGGTAGGAATCGAAGCTATGCATAATGCCAAAAAAAGCCCTGATTTTGCAGGGCTTTCAAGTTATATCGTAATTGGGTCTTACTTTTTCGAACTGTGGTAACGCTTGTTCAGCGCTGTAATCACTTCGCGGGTGATGTTGTGCTGATCAGAACCTTCCAGAAGATTGGCGTTGCTGAAAATCAAATCGTATTTCTTATCAGCATTGTAAATTTTCACATAGTTGGAAATACTATCAATTATTTGCTGATTGATTTCCTGTTGCATGGATTGCAATTTGCTGGAAAGATCGTTGTCCAGTTTTTGAATATCCTGCTGCATACCTATAAGGCGGTTGCGTTCCTGCATGGCGCGTTCCTGAGTGAGGAAACCACCGCGCTTCAGTTTTTCCTGGAAAGCGTTGGCCTGTTTCTCAAAGTTGATTCGTTTTTGGCCGTACTCATTAGTGTAAGCATCCTGCTTGCTCTTGAAGTTATCGTTTAATTCTTTAGCCAAATCGTAGTTGACCAACACAGAGTCGAGTTTTACAAATGCCACCTTAACTGGTTCATTTCCCGTTTGTGTTTCAGTGGTTGCCTGGTCTGACTGGCCTTTTTGATTTCCTGTAAAGTATAATACATAGAGGCCAATAACAGCCAGTGCCAAAATAACATGAATGAGTGTAGAGTTATTTTTCATATGAATCGTAAAATGATTGTTTGTATGGAATTAGGAATGACAAATATAACCGAATTGCTGAATGCACAAAGGATGCGCCTTAAATTTTGTTGGCTGCGAAAACCAATTTCTGATAATTCATGAAATAAATTAGCCCTTACTCTTGATAAACGTCATAAATCGGGCCTTTTGCGTTTACTACTTTTACCTCTTGATGAAAAAGAGTAAAATTTTCTAACTAGTACTATTACGACTATGTTCAATAAAATGATAGCAGGAATCCTGCCTTACATGCCTAAAAAGTTGGTCTGGATTTTCTCCAAACGTTACATTGCTGGTGAAAATATTGAAGATGCACTTCGGGAATCGAGAAAACTGAATGCTGAACAGACCATGGTGACTGTTGATATTTTGGGTGAGTATATCAAAGAATTATCAGAAGCCACTGAGAATAAGAAACAGTATATCGAGCTTATCAAGCGGTTTACCGACGAGAAGATTGATGGTAATTTCTCGGTAAAACCGTCGATGTTCGGCTTGTTGCTAGACAAGGAGAGTTGTTACCAGAATATCCGCGAAATTGTTGCCGCAGCGGATGAGTGTGATTCCTTTATCAGGGTAGACATGGAAGATTCCACCTGCACAGACGCTGAAGTTGAGATTTTCCGTCGGTTGAAAGCTGAATTTCCTACCCGTGTAGGATTGGTTGTTCAGTCGTATATGCGTCGCACGCTGAGTGATGTTCGCGACCTGATGGATATGCATTCAGAGGAAGCTCCCTTGAATTTCCGGTTGTGTAAAGGTATTTATGTCGAGCCGGTTGAAGTTGCCTACAAGAAATACCAGGAAGTTCGCGATCACTATTTAGAGGATTTGGAGTACATGTTGCAAAACGGGATTTATGTTGGTATTGCTACGCATGACAAATATCTCGTTGATAAAGCATTCGAATTACTCGAGAAATACAATACACCTAAGGACAAATACGAATTCCAGATGTTGTATGGAGTAACGCCTGATTTGCGCAGCCGCATCATGAGTGCCGGTCATCGCATGAGGGTTTACGTACCTTATGGAGTGGAGTGGTTTGGTTATTCAACCCGCCGTTTGAAAGAAAATCCGAACATGGCCTGGTTGATCATCAAGGCTCTGTTTGTCCGCGGATGACAAAATAGGCTCCTAAAAGCAAGAAAGACCGTTCAATTCACTGAGCGGTCTTTTTTTTGTTTATCGATCATATGACGAGCTATTAATTCGGATTCACCTCTCTTTGTTTTTCCTTTTTCTTCTCATCGTATTTTTTCCACTTTTTGGCAAGATAAGCCTGGTATCGGCCAATAACCACATCCTGTTCGTTGTTCGAAATGACCTGTTTTTTCAGTTTTCCCTTGTGAAGAATCGGTTTTCCGTAAAGAAAGTTCGATGGAGTAATGGTTCCGGTTGAGATGCCCACACTGTTTGCCGGACTTACTTTCAATCCTTTATATTCCGCCTGCATCTGGTATTTTCGCATGGTATTCCGGGTATTCATGTCAGCATCATACGTTTTTGGCGATCGGGTCAATCCCTGAACCGTTCCCAAGTCAACATTCTGTTGAGCATTCATCAGATTTTTCTCATCCACTGGCAATTGCTTCATTTCACTCATCAGGTTGTAGTTTCTCGGGAAGATAATAACCTCTTTAATCTGCACGGTGTCGGGCGACATGAAAACTCCCATCAGGTATTCCGAAGCGGATAAGGTATCCGGAACAACCATGTTTACCTCTTTGTATCCTACATACCTGGCGGTGATGGTGTCGCCCGGTGAACCCCAGAACGAAAACTTCCCATCGTCGTCGGTGATTGAACTATTCTGATGGTTAACCATGAATACCGTTTCCGGAAGAGGCTTCATCTCTTTCCTGTCAAATACAATGCCGGTAACAAACACCGGTTTTTTCCCATCGGTCTCATTTTCCTGCGCTTTTGCAGTTAGCTGAATGCCTGCTGATATCAAAATCGTCAGAATGATTGCTTTCGTTTTCATGATTGAAGGTTTTTAGTAGGACATGATGGTTAAAGTAGGGACGTCTTTATGTGAAAACGACTGAAACCGACCGTTTGTTTACATATAATTATACTGGTGCTGAGGTTTTAACATTTCTTATCTATTCAGGAAAATAAAGGCGGTTGAGCCGATTTTACCACATTCCGTTTTCGGTTTATGCTGTAAAAAATGTTTTGATCTGTGCTTTCGAAAGAAAATTTGATCTAATTTAGCAGAACACAACAGAACAGAATAGATGTTGTGAAATTTCAACCTATGAATGAATTTTCGTTTACACCGAACCCGGATTCAACGGTGCTGAAGTTTCAGCAGTTGGTCGATGCTGTGATTGATGCCATTAACCGCAAAGCTTTACAGGAAGGAGATGCCCTGCCGTCGGTGAATCAGTTGATTAAGGAGTCGTCGATGTCGAGGGATACGGTTTTTAAAGCATATGCTGAGCTCAAAAAGCGCGGGATTGTCGAGGCCATTCCCAACAAAGGATATTTCGTCGCCAGCAATCAGCAGCGTGTGTTTCTGTTTCTCGATACATTCAAGGCTTATAAGGAGGTTTTGTATTCATCTTTCAAAGAGTCGCTTCCGGAAGATATCGTGGTCGATGTGAATTTTCATCACTACAACATCAATGTTTTCGAAAGCATTATTCAAAACAGTGTGGGGAAGTACAATACCTACATTGTGATGAATTTCGACCATCCTGATGTATCCCGCATTATAAAGAAAATACCGGCTGACAGGCTGTTGGTTATCGACTGGAAGATAAATGCCGGCCCGGAACACTCTCATGTTTACCAGGATTTTGGCGATTCAGTCACTCGGTGTCTGGAAGAAGGCCAACATCTTCTGCAGAAGTACGAAGAAATTGTGTGTGTATATCCGGAATATACGTATCACCCTTACGATTCAGTGGAAGCGATTGAGCGATTTTGTAGGGAAAAAGGTCTACGATTTTCGGTTGTAAAAGAGGTGAAGAAGCTGGAAATGACCATCGGAAAGGCCTATCTGGTATTTGAGGATATTGATCTGGGCAGCCTGTTGAAGCAGGTGCGCAGCAAGAAGTTTCAGCTGGGAAGCGATATTGGAATCTTGTCCTATAACGATACCCCGATGAAAGAGTTTGTGATGGGAGGCATTACGGTTATTTCAACCGATTTTGTGAAGATGGGAGAAGCGGCTGCGGGTTTTGTAACCGGCGATGAAAAGCTCGATCGGGTGATTCCAACCCACCTGGTCATACGGGAATCATTGTAGGTAAACATAACAGAGCAGAATAGTAATGACAAACCAAGAAAACAATCATAACAAATGTATCTACTGGGATTTGATGTAGGAAGCTCGTCTGTAAAAGCTTCCATTTTAAACGGAGAAACCGGCGAAATCGTCAGTTCGGCTTTTTATCCGAAAAAGGAAATGGCTATTACCGCCAAGCAGGCGGGCTGGGCCGAACAAGAGCCATTGGGTTGGTGGGAGAACCTGAAGCTGGCAACACAGGAAGCGATGCAGGCTGGTAATGTGTCTGCCAACGCCATTGGTGCCATCGGGATTTCCTACCAGATGCACGGCCTGGTGCTGGTAGATAAGCATCAGGAAGTATTACGGCCTTCTATTATTTGGTGCGACAGCCGGGCTTCGGAAATTGGGCAGAATGCGTTTGAGAAGCTCGGTGAAGAGCGTTGCCTGGCCGATTTGCTGAACTCCCCCGGAAACTTTACGGCTGCCAAGCTAAAGTGGGTGAAGGAGAACGAACCGGAACTGTTCGGTCGCATCGATAAGTTTATGCTGCCCGGTGATTACATTGGTATGAAAATGACCGGGGAAGTAAGAACAACGATTTCCGGCCTGTCGGAAGGAATTTTCTGGAACTTCCGTGAAAACGGGCTTTCGGAAATGCTGATGAAGGAATTTGGTTTTCAGGATAACCTGGCCGCCGAATTGGTTCCCACGTTTGGCATCCAGGGATTGGTGACCGATAAAGCCGCAAAAGAGTTGGGCATCAAGGCCGGTATTCCCGTAGCATATCGTGCCGGCGATCAGCCTAATAATGCGCTTTCGCTGAATGTACTGCAACCCGGAGAGATTGCTACGACAGCCGGAACATCGGGGGTTGTGTACGGCGTGAGCGATACGGTGAAATATGATCCGCTTTCGCGTGTGAATAGCTTTGCACACGTGAACCATTCGGAAACAGCTAACCGCCTGGGAGTACTCCTTTGCATCAACGGTACCGGTATCCTTAATTCTTGGTTGAACCGCCATGTGGGGAATGAAACCTTATCGTATCCTGAAATGAATGATTTGGCGGCGCAGGTTTCGGTTGGTTCCGACGGTGTTTCTGTTCTTCCTTTTGGAAACGGAGCTGAACGCGTACTGGAAAACAAGGAAATTGGAGCACAAATCAGCGGACTGAATTTCAATATCCACGATCGCAGGCACCTGTTTCGTGCTGCGCAGGAAGGAATAGTATTCTCTTTCCGTTACGGAATGGATATCATGAAAGAGATGGGCATCGATGCGAAAGTTATTCGCGCCGGTAAAGCCAACATGTTCCTCAGTCCGGTCTTCCGTGAAACACTGGCCAATATTTCCGGAGCCACTATCGAGTTGTACAATACCGATGGTTCGGTAGGAGCAGCACGTGGAGCGGGTATTGGAGCTGGATATTATTCCGGTTTCGAAGAAGCTTTCAGCGGGTTGAAGAGGTTGGAAGTAGTTGAGCCGGACCAGAGCAAAGTCGAAGCAACGGAAGCGGCCTATCAAAAATGGTTAGATACACTGAATCGATTTATTTAAAGCAATTCAATATATAACGTTTACAGACCTTTAATCAAATAATCATGGAAATTTTAAAAGGAAAGAAAGCTTATTTTCCCGAAATCGGGCAGGTTAAATTTGAAGGACCGGATTCACGTAATCCGCTGGCATTTAAATGGTACGATGAGAATCGTGTTGTAGCCGGAAAAACACTGAAAGAGCACTTGCGTTTTGCAGTTGCTTACTGGCACACGTTCTGCGGCGAAGGTGGTGATCCATTCGGTCCCGGAACGAAAGTTTTCCCTTGGGCAGTTGCAGCTAATCCAATGGATGTCGCTCGTGAAAAACTGGATGCAGCATTTGAATTCATTACCAAAATAAATGCGCCATTCTACTGTTTTCACGATACCGACCTGGTAGGTGACGGTTCTGTTTTTGAAATTGAAAAACGACTGGCACAGTTGCTTCCTGAAATGAAAGCCAAGCAGGAGGCTTCCGGCGTTAAATTGCTTTGGGGAACTGCTAATGTGTTCAGTAACCCGCGCTATATGAACGGTGCAGCCACAAACCCGGATTTCAACGTGTTGACGAATGTGGCAACACAGATTAAGAATGCTATTGATGCGACCATCGAACTGGGTGGAACCAACTATGTATTCTGGGGCGGACGCGAAGGTTATATGAGTCTTCACAATACGGATACTCGTCGCGAACTGGATCATTTGGGACAATTCCTCACGATGGCTCGTGATTATGCCCGCAAGAATGGCTTCGAAGGTACCTTCCTTATCGAGCCTAAGCCGATGGAACCGACCAAGCATCAGTACGACTACGATTCGCAAACGGTTATCGGATTCCTGCGTCAGCACAATCTTGATAAAGACTTCAAACTGAATATTGAGGTAAACCATGCTACGCTGGCTGGTCATTCATTTACACACGAGTTAAGAATGGCTGCCGATGCCAACTTGCTGGGATCTATCGATGCCAACAAAGGTGATTATCAGAACGGCTGGGATACGGATGAATTTCCAACCAACATTTACGAAGTAACCGAAGCCATGATGGAAATTATTCAGGCAGGTGGATTTACCAACGGTGGTATCAACTTCGATGCAAAACTGCGTCGTAATTCTACCGACCTGGAGGACATCTTCATCGCTCACGTTTCCGGTATGGACACTTTTGCCCGTGGTCTGATTATCGCGGACAAAATTCTGAACGAAAGCGATTATCTGGAGCGTCGTAAACAACGTTATGCTTCATTCGATAGCGGTAAAGGAGCCGAATTCGAGGCTGGTAAACTAACCCTCGAACAGTTGCGTGAAGTCGCCAGTGAAGTGGGCGAACCCGAGCAAATCAGCGGCAAGCAAGAGCTGTTTGAGCAGATGATCAACTGGTACATTTAATCAGCATATAATTTGGACTGTTCCTGTTTTCCAAAGTATTGAGACTCTCTTCTTCCTTTCCCGGACAGGAGGAGAGGAATGAAGAGGTCTCATTGGAAACAGGTTTTCAGTTTTAATACTGCCAACACTTTCGGTGTAAACAGAAATGTCAGGTTGAAGCAGAGTTGTGGCACCAACCGCCGGAATCTCTGTAGACTGAGACATTAGAGAGAATCTAAACCAATAATTATTCAACGTATGAAAAGTAATAAAGGAAGTGCGACATATATTTTTGCACTCACCCTGGTTGCCACACTTGGAGGGCTGTTATTTGGATATGACACGGCTGTTATTTCCGGGGCAACCGGAGCACTCAAGAGCTTTTTTATCACTCCTTTATATTCAGATCCGGCTCTTGCCGCACAAGTGATTCTGGAATACAAATTTATCGTTTCGCTATGTCTGGTTATCGTTGCAGTGTTGCTGGGCAGTTTTCTGGTGAAGCTTTACGGAAGCAAAAAGGGTGGGATTTACATGGCGGTATTAGCCATTGTTGCTATCCTGATCTGGTATTTCCGTTTCTGGGCACAAACGAACGAGCTAACGGAAGGAATGGCAAACGCCATTAATGGCTTTACGATTTCCAGCGCGTTGGTGGGCTGTATCATCGGTGGATCGCTGGGGGGTTACATCAGTCAAACGCTTGGCCGTCGCAACGGAATGATGCTGGCAGCTTTCCTGTTTACTTTGTCTGCTATCGGCTCTGCGATTCCTGATAAGATGAACTTCCTGGGTTTTGAACTGGTGAGTTCGTTTATCTTCTACCGCGTGGTTGGAGGTATTGGTGTTGGCCTGGCATCGATGATTGTGCCGATGTACATTGCCGAGATTGCTCCGGCTGGCATTCGTGGAAAGTTAGTATCATGGAACCAGTTTGCTATCATTTTCGGAATGTTGGTGGTTTATTTTGTGAATTACGCTATTGCCAGTCAGGGAAACGATACCTGGCTCGATACCATCGGGTGGCGATGGATGTTTGCTTCTGAAACCATCCCGGCAGGATTGTTCTTCTTCCTTTTGTTTATCGTTCCGGAATCGCCACGCTATCTGGTGATGGCGGACAAGGATGATAAGGCGGAAAAGGTACTGAACCGACTGGTAGGAGTGAGTCAGTCAAAGTCTGTTTTGCAAGATATTAAGAAGACATTGGTTGAACGAAAAGCACCCTGGCTCTCTTTTGGAGGCTTGGTGATTATCATCGGTGTGTTTATCTCCATTTTCCAGCAGTTTGTCGGCATCAACGTGGTTCTTTACTATGCACCGGAGATTTTCCGGAATATGGGCTCGGGAACCGACACATCGCTGCTGCAAACCATTATTGTTGGTGCTGTTAATTTGACTTTCACGGTAGTAGCAATTTTAACGGTTGACAAGCTGGGACGAAAACCGCTGATGATTATTGGTGCCGTTGGAATGGCCTTCTCGATGCTCGCATTAGGTTTGATGTTCTATATCGGAAATGTGGGAATTGCAGCACTGATTTTCATGTTGCTCTACACGGCATCATTTGCTGTATCGTGGGGACCTGTTGCATGGGTAATGTTGGCGGAAATCTTTCCCAACTCCATTCGTGGAGCGATGTCCATCGCGGTAGCGGCACAATGGGTTGCGAATCTTATCGTTTCGTGGACTTTCCCAATTATGAATGATTCGACTGCACTAACCAATGCATTCCATCACGGATTCGCTTATTGGATTTATGGAATCATGGGAATTTTGGCCGCAGTGTTTATGTGGAAAGTCGTTCCGGAAACCAAAGGAAGAACACTGGAGGAAATGGAAGGACTGTGGGGAAGGAAACATCATTCTCAATCCAGCGGTGAGTAAGATATCCTGACTGGAAAAATGAACCCCGGATTACGTAGGTGCAGTAATCCGGGGTTTTTAATGCGGTGTCTAATCCGCGTTTGTTACTGTAGTTAAGTAGGCATTAAAAGGTAAAACCGATTTCGAAATAGAGTTGATTCATCTCTAATTCGATTGTCTGCTGACCCGGAACTTCCATAGGGTTCGGACCAGAAACTTTATTATTCAATGCGTAATTGAAGGCGAAATTCAGAGCATTACCTTTTTCGTTGATTTTCTTAGAAAAGCCAAGTGCAATATGGCTTTCGTTAACAGCCGGGGCCAGGATGTTGAACATCACTTCGCTGGCGGGAATCGGTTGTTTTCCGTATGAATAACCTGCACGCAAAGTCCAGGTATCAATGCCTGTGTAGTTGAAACCAACTTTGTAGATGGTCATATCTTTCCAGCCAAAGCCGGCACCGTTGTCTGATCCCAGTGGATTCATTCCGGTAGCGGTCATCATCGGATTGGAAACTGATTTTGAGCTGGTGTAATTGATTTGTTTTACATCAGCCAATACAGTAAAATCACTGCAAAGATGGTAGGCAACACCTACGCTCCAGTTCGAAGGAATTTCGAATTTTCCCTGCTCTGCAAACAAGCCTGCGTAGTCTTTGAATGCGCCCATGTAGATTTTTGACTGGTACTTGGCACCTAACCAGAAACCGTTGAACAACTCACCCATATAACCAACTTTGAAACCAACGCCGGCCGAATAGTCTGTTCCGTTTCCGTTCAGTTTGGTAGCATCTGTTGAGAAGGGAGCGAAAGAAGCCAAACCTTTAGCTTCGAAAGATTGGGCTCCCAACAAAGCAGAAATACCCAAGCTGTGTTTTTCTCCCAGCTTGAATGAGTAAGCCAAATCCACATACATCTGCATCAGATTGACGCCTGTATGGTCTGCAGACTGGTCGTAGAATGTTTGTGTCGGGTAGTTAGTGTTCATACCACCGTTTCCGTAAATCGACAGCGTTAAAGCGTTGTTTTCATTCAGCTTCCAGTTTTTACCGATGTTCGGCATAATAAAAAGCTTCGAATCACTTTTTACGGTACCCGGAGTAAGACCAAAAGTACCCTGATAGCCTGAAGGACTACCAGTGATGGTATATTGACGGTTCGGATTAAACAAACCAATACCAAAACTCAATTCACTTGAGTTAAATACGTTCCCAGCAGGGTTACCTCCAATTAATGATGTTTCGTAAAATGCTGTTCCAGCGCCGGCAAAGCCGCTACTGATGGTTCCATATCCAGGGCTAAAATAACCATCCGTGGCAAATGCCGCTCCGCTTCCCAGCAAAAAAACAAGTCCTAATAAAAGACTTTTTGATAGACGATTTTTCATATTTAAATGATTTTGTGGTTCAGAGTGCTGAAAAATACAAACTTATACTTACATCAAGATGTATAAATACTAAAACATCCAAATGTTTAGAAGCATATATAGACAAAGCTATATATACTGAAATTTCGTTCGGTTTGATAAGCTTTTGTATCCCTTTATAAATCAGGCTTGCTGAAAGTGTATATTTCAGAAATATAAAGACTTGGGTGTCCGAATTTGATTTTCAAAGATTGGAATCAATCTAAAGTAATGTAGGGTGTATAATTCTCTTTTATTTTTCGTGAAAATAGCCTATTGACAAGAGTCCGGGGGTACTTGATAATTTCTGCTTTCGTAATATTTAGCACATTAATTCTCTAAGGAAAAGAGTACATTCGTTTTTCAGTAATTTGAAGTTGCATGCCATTACTAAATCAGAATTGATAATGATTTTATTAGAAGGACCTTACGTTTCAGATTTTCTCAAACAAACCATTAAAGAGTACCGGATACCCGTAATTCGTAATTCTTTTTCAGCGGGAGTCTTCGCTGAGGAAGAACAACCTACCATTTCAGTAGAAGAGGCCGTTCAACGGATGAAGCGAAATCCGGAGCAACTGATTTATACCAATTCCGAAAATTCGATACATTGGATTGAGGAACATCTTTCCTTTACCAGTTTACCAGGCAGGATTAATCTTTTCAAAAATAAAGTTCGATTTCGCGAATTACTTCGTCCCCTGTTTCCCGATTACTTTTTTCAAAGTATCCCTTTCGGGGAATTGGCTAAAACTGATATTTCCGGCTTTTCTTTCCCATTCATCATTAAACCCGCGGTGGGCTTTTTCAGCATGGGAGTTTATAAAGTCGATAAAACGGATGAGTGGCCCGGCATTGTTGAAAAGATAACTAAAGAGGTAAAGCTTGTTCAGGATCTTTATCCCAAAGAGGTATTCGATTCGACGGAATTCATCGCTGAAGCAAGCATCGAAGGAACCGAGTATGCCATCGATTGCTACTATAACGCCGAAGGAGAACCGGTTATTCTGAATATTATGAAGCACCTTTTTTCATCGGATAAGGATATGAGTGACCGGGTTTACATCACCTCAAAAGAGGTTATCTCATCGAATCTGGAGCCGATGAAGCATTTTCTGAAAGAGATGGGGATGATTGCCGGTGTTCAGAATTTTGCAGCGCACGTCGAAGTTCGGATTGACAACAATGGCCGCATCGTTCCGATTGAGGTAAACCCGATGCGTTTTGGCGGATGGTGCACCACACCCGATTTGGCCTGGCATGCACATGGTTTTAATATTTACGATTATTTCCTTTCAAAGAAAGAGCCGGATTGGGATCAGCTGCTGGCGGAAAAAGATGGTGAGGTTTTCAGTGTTGTGGTTCTCGATAACAGTACCGGCAAAGAAGGCGCAGATATTCGGTCTTTCGATTATGAAAGGTTGATGAAGAACTTTGAAAATCCGCTTGAACTGAGAAGAGTGGATTACAAAAGCTATCCATTATTTGGATTTGTTTTTGGCCAAACCAGGAGCGACCAGATGGATGAGCTTTTTCGGATTCTGACATCTGATTTGACTGAATATATCCGGCTCTGAGAAGTGAATCGGTAACCGGAATAAGGAAAACGAAGGTTTTGTCTTAAAAAAGAAATGTTTTACATGCATATTTGATTCGAGAGGAAAACCGGAAAGGTGTTTTGTTGTTTGGGATAGAGTGTGATGCTATGATTCCCACCATTTCGTATGCATCGGTTACATGAGATCTGTAATGATTTACGACTACCAATGTCTAATAACCCAAATAGTAAAAATATGAGATTGTTCACGTTTATTGGCACGGTGCTAATGCTTTGCAGCACGGTGTTTTATTCCAACGCGCAGGTAAATGCGCGAATGTTTCGGTTTCCCGATGTCTCTGCAAAAAACATCGTTTTCTCCTATGCTGGCGACTTATGGGTCGTTGCTAAAGAAGGCGGAGTTGCTCACCGGTTGAGTTCCCCCAAAGGAGAAGAGTTGTTCGCTAAATTCTCGCCCGATGGCAGCGAAATAGCTTATTCGGCAAGTTATGACGACAACCGAGATGTTTATGTAATTCCGACAATGGGAGGAGTCCCGAAGCGGTTAACTTTCGACAGCGGCACTGATAGAACGGTTGGGTGGACGCCCGACGGGAAAAGTGTCCTGTTTGCATCTTCCCGCGAAAGCGGAAGACAACGCTTTAACCAGCTGTACACGATTGCAGCCACCGGTGGCGAAGCAACGAAATTACCGTTGCCTTACGGTGATTTTGCTTCCTATTCTCCCGATGGCACGAAGCTCGCGTTGAACTACAAGTCGCGTGTTTTCCGCACCTGGAAACGGTATCGCGGAGGTTGGGCTCCGGATATCTATATTTTCGATTTGAAGGACTTCAGTTCGAAAAACATTACCCGCGATGATGGCAGCGATGAATTTCCGATGTGGCACGGTAACAAGGTTTACTACCTGTCGGACCGCGGCGAAGCAGAACGATACAACATCTGGGTGTATGACATTGCCACTGACAAATCGACTCAGTTGACTCACTTCACCGATTACGATGTCCATTTTCCGTCTCTGGGACCTGACGATATCGTATTCGAAGCGGATGGCAATCTTTACCTGATGGATCTGAAAGACGACCAATACCATGAAGTGAATGTTAAGGTCGTAACGGATGAATTGGAAGTAATGCCGAAGCAGGAGAAAGTGAAAGACCTGATGCAGTCGGCTGATATCGCACCCGATGGAAACCGGGCGCTGGTCATGGCTCGCGGTGATCTGTTTTCGGTTCCGGCCGAGCATGGCGTGGTTTCCGATTTAACACAATCTTCCGGTTCGGCAGAGCGCTTTGGTGCCTGGTCACCCGATGGAAAGACCATTGCATACTGGAGCGACGCTTCGGGCGAATACAATTTGATGCTGAAGAACGTGGAGACCGGTGAGGCGAAGAAGGTAACAGACTTTACTTCCGGATATCGCTATCACTTGTACTGGTCACCTGATAGCAAGAAAATTGCTTTCATCGATCAGGCAATGAATATTTCTTATTTCGATATCCCATCCAACAAGGTGGTTTCAGTTGACAAAGGACTTTGGATGTACCAGGGAGCACTGCAAAGCTTTTCATGCAGCTGGTCGCCCGATAGTCGCTGGCTGACTTACGACAGAGGACTTGACAATCGCAACGATGCTATCTTCATTTATGATACCCAGAATAAAATTAAACACCAGGTAACCAGTGGTCATTATGACGACCATAATCCGGTGTTTGGTGCTGACGGAAAATACCTGTTCCTGTTGACGGGGCGTTCTTTCAAACCGCAGTACAGCGATTTGGATAATACGTTTATCTATCCGAAAACAACAGAAATTGCTGCTATTCCGTTGCGAAAAGATATTCCTTCTGCGGTAGCTCCACGCAACGATGTGGTCGATTTATCGAAAAAGGAAAACGGCGATGATGAAGAGAATGACAAGAAGGAAGATGCCGGCAAAGAGGTCAAATCGGTCAGTATCGATTTCGATAATTTCGAAGAACGACTGGCAATTCTTCCTCCGGATGCCAACGATTATAGTGGGTTGAGTGCTAAAGACGGAAAAATCTTCTACCAGACAGAAGTTGATGCCGGCAAGGAGACAGAACATCCGGTGAAATATTACGATCTGAAAAAAAGGGAAGAAAAAACCGTAGTTGAAGATGCAGATGGTTACCGTTTGTCGGCCAACGGCAAAAAGATGTTGGTGCGGAAGGGAGATAACCTGTATATCATTAAGCCTGAGTCCGAACAAAAGCTGGAAAAAGCCTTGCCATTGGATGAAATGGTGATGACAGTAAATCCTCGTGCCGAATGGCGACAAATATTTAATGATGTATGGCGTTTCGAACGTGATTTCTTCTACGATAAGCACATGCACGGTGTTGACTGGAATGCACAGAAAGTGAAGTACGGCAAATTACTCGATGATGCCGTTACCCGTTGGGATGTGAATTATGTGTTGGGCGAATTAATCGGTGAGTTGAGTTCGTCGCATACCTACCGTGGTGGTGGTGACCTGGCTAATGCCAAGAAGACCAACACCGGTTACCTGGGCGTAAATTGGGAAGCAGATGGTAAGTATTACCGGATCAAAAATATCATTAATGGAGCTCCATGGGATTCGGAAGTTCGTTCTCCGCTTTCGGCTCCTGATTTGAGAGTGCACGCAGGCGATTATATTCTGAGTGTGAATGGACGTCCTATTACCACCGATAAAGAGCCCTATGAAGCATTTCAGGGCTTGGCAGACAAAACTGTCGAGTTGATGGTGAACAGCAAACCGGATATGCAAACAGCCCGCAAAATAGTCGTTAAGACGTTAAGCAGCGAAAGCCGGTTACGCAACCTTGCCTGGATAGAAGCCAAACGCGAAAAAGTAGATAAAGCCACCGATGGAAAAGTTGGATACATTTATGTTCGCAGTACCGGAATCGACGGTCAGAATGATCTGGTTCGTCAATATATGGCTCAGTGGAATAAAGAGGGGCTGATTATCGATGAGCGCTTCAACAGTGGCGGACAAATTCCGGATCGCTTCATAGAATTACTTAACAGGAAGAATCTGGCTTACTTTGCGGTTCGTGATGGAAAAGACTGGTCGTGGCCACCCAAAGCCAATTTCGGTCCGAAAGTCATGCTGATTAATGGTTGGAGTGGTTCCGGAGGTGATGCATTCCCCGACTTCTTCCGTAAAGCAGGATTAGGCCCGCTTATCGGTACCCGTACATGGGGCGGTTTGATTGGAATTACCGGTGCCCCCGAATTGATTGACGGCGGTTATGTGACTATACCAACCTTCCGGATGTACAACCCTGATGGTTCCTGGTTCAAGGAAGGTCATGGTGTAGACCCGGATATCGTGGTGAAAGAAAACCTGACAAAAGAAGCGAAAGGAGACGATCCGCAGCTCGATCGGGCCATTGAATGGGTAAATAACAAACTAAAAGATTACAAAGGAAAACCAGAGCATGCTCCCTACGAGAAAAGATAACTGAAAGAGTTATTATAAAAGAGAAAGGCGCCGGTTTGTATTGGCGCCTTTTTTATGTTTTAATCAAAAACCGGAGTTTTTACTGGAGTCCCATCAAATGTTTGATGACTACCAGAACAATGATGAGTCCGGCAATAACAGCCACCATCAAAAAGATGTCTTTATTGAAATGCTTTTTGCCGTTTTCTGCACTGTTGTCCTGTTGTACTTCTTGTTTTTCCATCTCTTTATTTTTTCAATGTAACTATACATCAATGTTCTTCCCGGAAGGTCATCTCCGGGACTTTTTTTCATTCGTATGACGTGATTACGCTAATTTCGAAGGCACCTCACCATGATGTATATCGGCCTTTTCCGGGTGATGAAAGGCTGGCGGAGTGCATTCGGGAAAATTTGAAAGTTAAAAGTCGATTTGGTGTTCCCGGCAAGGCGAACCATTACCGGCAGTGATTGACTTTCCGTTCCGGGAAAATCAGTAACACCGCTTTCAAAAATAATGGATGGTGAGAGGATGTGAGAGATTGTTCCGGAATGCGAACTTGTTTCCGGACGAACCGCGTGATTTTCATTACCCCAACTGGTATCAATACCCAATACAGTGAGTAAAATGCCTACGGTCAATAACGCAATAAGGTTGCGATACATCTTTCTCTTCGATACAAAATACGGCGTAATTTAAACAAAGAATCCATAATTCGCTCTCATTTCCATGGATAATAAATTGAAATTTGCAGACAAAGGACAGATTGTCAGTTTACTGAAGGCAGAGCAGTTGATTGTTTTTTATGCATGAAAGAGTCAATAAGTGAGATTCTTGCCAACTTCAATGAGTTAAATTTATATTTTCGTGACGCAAACAAACTGTTGTGCTTTGGTTGATTTATCCATAATTATAGTCAATTACCGGGGGTGGAAACATTTGGCGAATTGTTTGGAAGCCCTGAAAAACTTTAGTGGAGAGGAATTCTCTTTCGAGGTGAATGTGGTCGATAACTGCTCGAATGATGGCAAGTTGGAGGCTTTTCAACAACGATTTCCGGAGTTCCGTTTTCATCTGAATAGTGGTAACAACGGTTTTTCCAGCGGATGCAACCTGGGAGCCAAAGTTTCAACCGGTGAGTATTTCCTCTTTCTGAATCCCGACACAGTTGCGTCAGAAGAAGCAGTAAAGGAATTGCTGGCAACTATTCGGCGCGAGGCTCCAATAACCATTCTTTCTTGCGGACAGAAAAACAGCAATGGTCGTGAAGAACGCCCTTATGGATTTTTCCCTACGTTATTCACGGTAAGCGGAATATTGCGTGCGGTCTACCGGAAAGTAAAAAAGACCGAGCTGGCAGCACGTTTTTCTTCCGAAAAGGAGATTATTTATCCGGATTGGGTTTCCGGTTCGGTGGTGATGATTTCGAAGCAGCAGTTCGAAGAGTTGGGCGGCTGGAATGATGATTACTGGTTGTACTATGAAGATGTCGACTTGTGCAAACGAGCAACCGATGCCGGGGGGAAAGTGGCTTTGCATAACCACGTTTCAATTATTCACAACCACGGAGGAGCCACGCGCATCAATCCGAGGGTTACGGCGCTAACCAAATCGGAAGTCATTATTTCCAGGCACGTTTATCTCTCGCGGCACTACTGCGGTTTATCTGCTGCCGGTCTGCATTTCGTGGTCATGACAGGTGTCCTTCTGGGAAAATTAGTACCCGCCATTTTCGGACTTCCGTTTTTCTTCGTTCGGCGGTTAAACCAGTACACCCATTTGTATCGCCGCTTGCTGGCCTACTATTTCCTGGCACCCTTCCGGGGAACTTGGCTCAGTCCGCGCTCCGTGAACTACAAGAAATAAAAAGAGGGAAAACATGTGTTCCCCCTCTTTTCGTTTTTATTCGTTGTCTACAACCGGCAACCAGCCTTTGCGGGTTATTAAACCGTGCCACAGGTTGTCCGGAATCACCAATTCATCCTGATCGTGAACAGAAAGCGTTGTTCGAATTTTATCTACCGAACCATTCTGAGCTTTCTGGACCCATTCCGGTTCCATTAGTAACTCACGTCCCAATGCAACCAGTGGTACATTCCCTTCTTCTACGACTTTCAGTACGTCGTCGGGAGTGTGAAGAGAACCTACTCCGATAACCGGAATTTTGTTGCCAACGCGTTCCTGTATCAATAACGTCCGTGAGGGGTTATCTGAATCATCACGCATGGAACCATCCCAGAAATTGAGTGTCGAAATATGCAGGTAGTCCAACGGCTTTTCAGCCAAGGCATCCACCAGTTGAAATGTGTCTTCGATGGTAATACCTGGTTCTTCCACCTCTTCGGGCGAAAGCCTGTAACCAACCGCAAAAGGAGATGTAGCGTATTGCTTGACATTTTTCAAAACATCGTCGACCACCGCCAGCGGAAATTTCATCCGTTTTTCCAGTGTACCGCCCCATTCGTCGGTCCGGCGATTAGAGTGCGGTGAAAAGAACTGCTGAATTAGATACGTGTTGGCTCCATGAATTTCCACCCCGTCGAAGCCAGCGAGAATCGCCAGTCGCGTGGCATTCCCATAAGCTTTGATGGCGGCCAGAATTTCTTCTTCGGTCATAGCCCGCGGAACGGCGGCTCCTTCACGTTCAGCTGCAACAGCGCTCGCACTGACAGGCTGACCGTCCGGCACCTCACCGGGAGGGCACATTCTTCCTCCGTGATGGATTTGCAGAATTGCTTTGGCACCTTCCTTCTGAATGGTTTGGGCAATCCGTTTCAAGCTGGGGAGCATGTCATCAGAATGTACCCCGATTTGGCCTGAAAATGCCTTGCCTTCCGGCTGGACGTAGGCACAGGCAGTAGCGACTACGCCAACACCGCCCGAGCGTTTTTTGTAGTATTCAATTTCGGCGTCCGACACGGTTCCGTCGGAGTTGCCGGACCAGGTTGTCATGGGGGCCATCATGATTCGGTTTTTCAAATCAATTCCGGAAACCGGTAAACGGAACGGTTCCCAAAGGGAAGCATATTTAGGGTTCATATTCTTGTATCTTGGGGGTTTTATTTTGTTTCGACAATTAATTTTCCGGTATTCACGCCGTCGAATAGTCCGATGAAAGCTTCCGGTAATTTCTCAAATCCTTTGACAACGGTTTCGTGATGTTTCAGTTTTCCTTCTTTCACCCACTCGGTGAGCTGGGTTATTCCTTCCGGGAAACGGTCAAGGTAGTTGCTGATGATAAATCCTTGCATCAACGCGCTTTTCTTGAGAATGGTGGGTTGTATGCGAGGGCCGGTCGGAACACTCGTGGCATTGTAGAGTGAAATCTGTCCGCAGACTGGAATGCGTGCAAATTTGTTGATGTTCGCCATCACTGCATCGGAGATTTCGCCGCCCACATTGTCGAAGTAAACATCAACTCCGTCGGGACATGCATCAGCGATTGCTTTTTCCATCTCCTTCTCTTCATGGTAATTGATAACCTCATCAAAATGGAGTTCGTCTTTCAGGTAACGAAGTTTTTCATCGCTTCCGGCGATTCCGACCACACGGCAACCCTGAATTTGAGCAATTTGTCCCACGGCAGTTCCAACGGCTCCAGCCGCACCTGACACCACAACAGTTTCACCTTTTTGGGGTTTGCCAATATCGAGTAAACCGAAATAAGCGGTCATTCCTGTCATGCCCAGGATTCCCAAATAGTAACTCAGCGGTGCAGCATTTTTGTCAATCTTGTTAACTGTTTCGGCCGGGACAACCTGCAACTCCTGCCAGGCCAGCGGGCGTCCAACAACGACGTCTCCTTTGGAAAACCCAGCATGACGACTTTCTACCACTTCAGCTACAGCACCACCATTAATAGGTTCTCCTACCTTGAACGGTTCGACATACGACTTGGCGTCGCTCATTCGGCCACGCATGTATGGATCGACTGAAATGTAGAGTGATTTCACCAAAAGTTCTCCTTCGGCTGGAGTTGGTATTTCGATTTCTTTCAATTCAAAATTATCTCCGGTTGGCCGTCCAACAGGCCTTGACTTTAATATAATCTGTCTGTTCTGCATTGTCTTCTGGTTTTTGTTTGTTCAGTGTTTGAACAGACAGCGCTTCCTTACGGTTCATTGCTTTTTTTGTTCGGCATGAATAATGAATACTGAGAGAGAAATGTAACAAGCTAGATGGTAATAAAATTGTAGTTGGGGAAGGTTAGAAAGCCCGGAACATAATAGAAACAGTCTTTCGCGATTTGACGGGATAACCTGCCAGGAACCCCGGCTGCCATCGTGGCATGTGGCTGACCATACGAATTGCTTCCTGTGAAAGAAGCTGACTGGGAGATTTTTCAACCTCCGGGTCGATAATTCGTCCGTTTTCGTCGACCACAAACGCAACGACCACTTCGCCGACGATCCCCTTTTTCAAAGCTTCTTCGGGGTAGTTGATATGTTGGTTGATGTACAGACGTAGTGCTGTTTCACCTTTCGGGAATTGGGGTTCCCGGTCTACTTTGCTATAAATTTTGTTATCGAGGTATTTATTCACATTTACCTCTTTGCCTGTCCGGGTATATGAATGAAGCTCGGAGATGAACCCCGGTGGATCGTAAACGCAATAGAATTCTTTTTCTCCGTTAGAATGGTAGACTATTTTGACTCCGGTCGGAACCCCCATTTGAAATGTCTCCGTCGAGTAGAGGTTGCCATTGGGGTACCATTGTTTGAAAATTCCGTCTTCTATCACTTTCTTCTTATTCAGCTTGTGAGAAAGATTGTCGAGAGAAACCTTTTCTCCGGCTCCGTAAAAACGCACCTGACGCAATAGTTGGCCATCGATTTTGGCAATCTCCAGGAAAAAATGAGTCGGAGAAAGTGTATCGATTTCCAGGGTAACGTTCACCGCTCTTCCGTTTTGCCAGTCTTTTACCAAAATTGGGTCGGACAATTCAACCGGTCGTGGTAACGAGCTGGCTAAAATAGTATGGGCAGAAAAAAGCAGGACAACAAGGTAAAAATACTTCATAGGTATTCCGTTTCACTGGTGAATGGTGAACTCCGGGGAGGGGAATGTTATTGTTATTAAAAATAAGGCGAAACAGATAAGAAGTCAAGTGGTACCCACTATTTAGAACAGGGATTTCTGACCAAAAGGAAAAGTAATTTCGGTTATATTTATCAAAGGTCTTCTGTATGTCGGGAACAAGAAACTTTCCGGAGCTAAGATTTTGAGATTTTGTTATTTTTACCTTGATTTCAGAACTAATCTAAACCAAACAATTAACCAATCATGCTTTCCATTCGTGTCCCTTTCGCGTTAGCTGTTATTTTTTTGCTTGTGGCTGTAACCAACCGGTTGTCGGCACAGGATGTTGACCATTGGGAATCGGTTGTTTACGACGATGATACATGGCACTATTTCATTGGCACTTCCGAACCGCCGCTTAGCTGGGCCGATTTGAACTTCGACGATTCGACGTGGGAGCAGGGCCCCGGAGGTATTGGTTACGGCGATAACGATGACGGGACAGTGATTCCTTCGTGTACATCGGTTTACATGCGGACCGAGTTTGATATTGTCGATTCAGCTTCAGTTGGCCGGGCCGTTTTGCATGTTGATTTTGACGATGGATTTGTAGCTTACCTGAATGGACATGAAATTGCCCGTGCCAATATTGGTACCCCAGGAGTTCGTCCGCCGCATGATCAATTTGCTGATTCGTACGACTACGAAGCGCAGATTCCGCAAGGAGGTGTTCCACCTTCTTTTCTGATTCATCGTGACAGCTTAAAACAGTATCTGCTAAACGGAAGGAATATTCTGGCGTTGCAGGTACATAATGCCAATGCTACCTCGAGCGATTTATCGTCTTCGACCTGGTTGAGTTTGGGGATTACCGACACAAGTAATGACTATCGTCCGGTTCCATCCTGGTTTACCGAACCAGCCGAAGAGTTTTCCTATCTGCCTTTAATCATGATAAGTACAGAGGGGCAAACGATTCCTGATGAGCCTAAAATCATGGCGAAGATGCAGGTTATCAACAACGGGGAAGGAGCAAAGAATTCCATTTACGATGAGCCAACGGACTACGACGGAGATATTGGTATTGAGATTCGCGGACAATCATCCCAGATGTTTCCGAAAAAATCATATTCCGTCGAAGTCCGTAATGAGGCTGGTGAAGATTCTACAGTGACTTTACTGGGAATGCCGGAGGAGAGTGATTGGGTTTTGTATGCTCCCTACAGCGACAAAACGATGTTACGGAATGCACTGACCTACTATTTTGGTGCAAAGTTGGGGCAATGGCAACCGCGTTTTCGCTTTTGCGAAGTTTATCTGAATGGCAATTACAACGGCGTTTATTTGTTGATCGAAAAAATCAAGCGTGATAAAAGCCGGGTTGACATCAATAAACTGAAAGAAGAAGAAATTTCGGGCGACGATTTGACCGGAGGATACATTGTCCGGGTCGACAAACTGGATGGACTCACTGCGAATGATTACTTTTATTCGTATCCGCAAACTACGTTTATGAATGCCCGGCGGTATGCGTTTTCCTATTACTACCCAAAGGCAGAAGATATTGTTACCGAGCAGAGAGGTTACATTCAGGATTTTATCACCGGGTTCGAGAATATGCTCAACGGCAGTCAGTTTGCGGACCCCGTGAACGGCTATCCGAAATACATCGACATTACCTCGTTCATCGATATTCAAATCATGTCGGAGTTGGGTAACAACGTGGATGCGTACCGTTATAGCACCTATTTTTACAAGAAGAAAGACTCGAACGGCGGCAAGCTGTTCGCCGGACCGTTGTGGGATTTCAATCTGGCATACGGTAATGTGGATTATGCGCCGGATTTTCTGGCCACCGACCAATGGGTGTACACTCACTTCGGACCCGACGAGCCCAATTGTATGCACTGGTGGTTCCGGTTGATGCAGGATGAGCCTTACCGAAAAGCGTTATTTGACCGCTGGACAGAATTGCGGAATAGTTCGTTTAACAACGACTCGCTAAGCAATTATATCAACGAGCAGGTAACGATGCTGGGTGATGCCATCGACCGGAATTATAAGCGCTGGCCTATCATCGGGCAGTATGTTTGGCCGAATGCTTTTGTTGGTTCGTCCTATGTTTCCGAGATTAATTACCTGAAGGATTGGTTGCAAGATCGTCTCGATTGGATGGACACACAATGGTTGTTGGAAACCGGGATAGAAGACAAACCTTCACTGGCAGGTTCAGGAATTAAAGCTTATCCCAATCCATTTGTCGATCAGATTAACCTTTCGGTTGAAACGACTGGCAGAAGACCGATGCAGATTGAACTGTGGTCTTCGCAAGGGCAGATGGTGTACCGGGCGGAAAGAACACCGGGAGCTGAAAAACAGGACCATTTCAGTATATCTCTTCCGAATCTTTCCAGGGGAATTTATTTACTGAAAGTGTGGCAGCAAAATCAGTCGCCCATGGTAACGAAGCTGCTGAAAAAGTGATGACATAAAAAATCCCGCAACAACCTTGATGTTACGGGATTTCTTTTCGGATGAATTCCGATAGTTATTTTATGATGAGGTTTTTAAACCCCTTGGAATACCAAACCATATTCATGTTGTTGTCGCCGGCGTAGATGAAATACGCCTCCAGATTCGGATCGTTCTCCACAATCTTTTTGGCTTTTTCAACCCCCATTACCATGAAGGCAGTTGCATAAGCATCGGCGGTCATGCAGTTATTGGCGAGTACACTAGAGCTAAGCAGACTGTGCTGAACAGGATAACCCGTATGAGGATCGATAGTATGAGCGTATCGCTTGCCATCTTTCACATAGAAATTGCGATAATTTCCCGAAGTGGCCAGTGCTTTGTCTTTGAGGTGAATGACATCCTCCAGGTCGTTGTCGTCGTACAATCCCTTGTTGTTGGGCTTATTAATCCCGATACGCCAAGTTTCTCCTTTGGCATTAACGCCATGCGCCCGTACTTCTCCGCCGATTTCCACCATGTAGTTTTTGCAACCATGCGAGGCCAGAAAATCACAAACCATATCAACCGCTTCACCTTTTGATATAGCGCTGGCATCGAGCATCGTATTTGGGTTTTCCTTCACAATTTTGTCGCCGACCAACTTCACTTTTTGGTAACCGACGGTCTGCATCAAACTGTCGATTAGTTGCTTCGAGATACTGTCTTTCTTGGTAAACCCAAATCCCCAGGCATTGACCAGTGGAGCAACAGTCATATCAAAAGCACCGTTGGTTTTCTTCGAAACCTCTTCAGCTTTCAGGAAACATTTCCTGAAGTAAGGATCTACTTTCACCGTCGAGTCATTCTTGTTGATACGTGAAATGGTGGAAGTCGGAATGAAGGTGGAAAGCGAGTTTCCGAATTCGTTCATCTTTAATTCTATTGAGTCCTTAAAATCTTTTCCGTCAGGACTAGAATAGATAAAATGATAAAGCGTGGTGTAAACGGTGCCTTCGTTGTATACATATTTCTGTGTTTTCGGGGCACATCCTGCCATAAACAGCAGGGCCACAAACAGTGCAAGCAGAGTTATTTTTTTCATCTTGTAGAAATTTTCCGCCACAAAAGTAGTTAAAGAATTGTTTTACAAACAGACTTTTCTGTTTACCGGTAAATCAATTAAGAAATATTAAGACCTTGCAGGTACGTGTCAAGCTTGCCGATAACCATTTCCGGAAGGAAATCGCGATAAAGGCCCGATGATTCTTGTTTCAGCAGTTTATAGGGTTTTCCCTGTATTAATTCCGGCTTGAAATCGTTCAGATGGACAGAAAGATTCTTTTTCCCGTCGTCGAAAATTCCCCAGCTTTCGCGGGCGATGAAAGGAGAGAAGATGGTGAACGTTGGAATTTCAAGCGCTTTTGCCAGGTTGGTATGGCCGCAGTCGTTCCCGATATAGGCATCGGCATGTGTAACGATCTTGGCCAGTTCACGCAGGCTTTTCCCGGTTAAACCGGAAAAGACAAGTTCGGGATGGCCCAGCTTTTCGGCGAAAGCCCGGGCAGCATCCTTTTGATTTGGGAAGTAATTGAGGATGATTTGCGCAGAATAATTCTCCATCAAATGTTTGATGACCGCCAGCATGTAATCTTCGGGATAAGTTTTGTTCTCCACGCTTCCGTAGATGCCGGCCACAATTATCTCCTTCTCCAAATCCACCCCGGCCTCCTCGAGCAGTTGTTTGCCTTCAGCTTTCTCTTCATCAGTTAGGTAAAGGCGCGGATACGGGTCGTACTCGATGCCTTCTTTTTTCAGCGGTTCCAATAGTGCCAAACGCTCCTCGATGACAGGTCCGGCAATAGAAGCAGGTCGGCTGTGCTTATCGACCAGAATATTGTAGTAAAGTCCACGTCCGAATTTCTTGTACGAAATCCGCTTTTTCGCTCCCGACAAACGAGTGGTCACCCAGCTGTCCATCTTGGTATATGCGTCGATGACAATATCGTATTTGGCTTTTCTGATTTTCCAGGCGAACTTCAGCAAATTGCCGACTTTCCGGTCGGAATCATTAAAAACGACGATGTTATCGATATTGGGATTGTTTTCCGCCATCTCGCGGGTAAACGCATAAATCATGTAATCGATTTGCGCTTCGGGATACATCTTTCGAAGTTGATTGCAAATAACTGTTCCCAGGAGAACGTCTCCGATTCGCTTTTGCTGAATGACAAGGATTTTCAGTTTCATTGATGATTGTTGTTTGAGACAAAATTGCCTGCCGTTTCTTTCGCACTATTGGCAAAACCGAAAACAAGCAGGGTATAAAAAAGAGCAAAAAAGGTACGTATGGTGTGGGTTTGTAAGTTGTCGTCTCCCAGGTTCGCAATGCCGATGGTTAGCAGGAAAAAGACTGTGAGAACTGATAATTTTCCAACCCGAAACAGCGGGTAGATCAGCAGAAACATCAGGATAGCGAATCCAACGATTCCGAATGTCACCAGGTAGTTCAGGTATTGATTATGGGCATGACTGAAATTAGCCGGTCGAAGTTTCGGATTTTGCCGCGAAAGCATTTCGTTGAAAACGTCTTTTTCGTTGCCGGTGCCAACGCCAAAAACCAGATGCTCTGCAATAATCGACAAAGCGGCGCGGGTATAAGCCCAGCGTTGTACCAGCGATTTATTGTTCGGATTTCCATTGGAGCGGTAGGCGTCGAGCTCCCAGATGGTTTGATAGATTCGTGCCGAAAGGTTCATTCGTTCGGGAACATAGCGGCAGTTGGCAAAACCTTCCCGGATGGCGCGAATGTCATCATTACTCAGCTGTGCAACTCCGGCCGAATCTTTTGTCAGTCCTTTGGAAGTCAGGTATCGAATCAAGGTACTTTTCACCGGAAAACCATTGGCATCTCTATCTGAAAATTTCAGCGCACTACGTTTGTTCCATTCTCTTCGGAGTTCCGGCAGACAAATTTGGAGGTAGATGAAATGGCCGTTTTCCCGTAAGGTTTTATTAAAATCGTTTTGATACGGATTCCCGTTCGCGGTGAATTTGGCCACCCGAGCTGGTTGTGGTATGGACGTGTGAAATTGCCTGTATAGTTCCCGGCCGGTTAACGCCAGTGGAATAATGATGAGAACGACGGCTCCGCCCCAAACGTATTTTCGCAACCTTTTGGGAATTTCCCGGTAGGTGAAAAAAGAAAGGGCAATGAATGTTGCTAAAAGGGTCAGTAATCCGAGCAATGAATGCAGCCAGAAATCGAAAATCAATAAAAACAGGACACCGGCAAGTCGTGAAATCTGACGCATATTCCAACCGTCTTCCCGGTAACGGAAAATTTCCAGTAGCAGAAAGAACAAGGAAAAGTTAACCAACAGCGAATGGCCGATATGCGGATTGAGCGTTGCATCCCGTATGTCCGTTATTCCGAAGCTTTCGCTGAATTGCCATCGTATCAAAGCGACTAGCGAACTGATGATGACGCCCAAAGCCAGCGCATACAGAATGCGGTCAATTTGTTTTCGGCTTAAAGGAAGATAGGCAACGGCTACCGGAATGAGAAGCCAGAAAACATTGCGTCGGATTTCGTCGATGGCATTGGCCGGATGATGAGTTCCTGTCGTCCACAGTAAGTAAAGAATGAAAATGCCGGCCGGAAAAAGTGGCAGCGGGGTTTTGCGAAAGCTTTGGTATTTTTCTTTAGGCGAAATGATGAGCCAGGAGAATGCAAAAATCAAAACAGTGATGATGCTGACCAGCGCCTCGGAAAACGGCAGGACAAATGCCAACGACATCAGCATTCCTTCCATGATGAGAAGCTTTGATGGTCGGATATCGTGGGTTTGTTGCATGGTTCGCTGTTAAGCCAAAGAGTGCCGGGATGATTTATCAGATAGAAGCAAACATAGCAAAAATAGACATATGGCACACAAAAAATGCCCGCCCCCTGTGTCGGGAACGGGCATGAATGTGGAATAATATATATTGGGTGCTTATTTTACTTCCTCGAAATCTACATCCGTTACTTCGTCATCGTCACCACCTTTTTGCTGACCTCCGGCCTGTTGACCACCGGTTTGTCCGCCTTGCGGGTTACCCTGAGCGTTGGCTTCAGCATTGGTTGCATTGTACATTTCCTGTGAAGCAGCCTGGAAAACCTGGTTCAACTCGGCAGTAGCCGTATCGATAGCTGCCAAATCCTGGTTTTTGTGTGCTTCTTTCAGTTTGTTCAATGCTTCTTCAATCGGAGCCTTTTTGTCAGCCGGCAATTTGTCACCGAACTCTTTCATCTGCTTTTCAGTCTGGAAAATCAGACTGTCAGCCTGGTTCAGCTTATCGATTTTCTCGCGGGCCTGCTTGTCGGCTTCAGCGTTTGCTTCAGCTTCCTGCTTCATCCGTTTGATTTCGTCATCGCTCAAACCAGATGAGGCCTCGATGCGAATCGACTGCTCTTTGCCTGTAGCTTTGTCTTTTGCCATTACGTGCAAAATACCGTTGGCGTCGATATCAAAAGTTACCTCAATCTGTGGTACACCGCGTGGTGCTGGCGGCAGTCCGTCGAGGTGGAAACGGCCAATGGATTTGTTTCCTCCCGCCATCGGACGTTCACCCTGCAATACGTGAATTTCAACTGACGGTTGATTGTCGGCTGCCGTCGTAAACGTTTCCGTTTTTTTGGTAGGAATGGTGGTGTTGGCCTCAATCAATTTGGTCATCACGCCACCCATGGTTTCGATACCAAGTGACAGCGGAGTTACGTCGAGCAACAGCACGTCTTTCACTTCTCCGGTCAGTACACCACCCTGGATAGCAGCACCAATGGCCACAACCTCATCAGGGTTCACACCTTTCGAAGGAGCTTTGCCAAACAGTTCTTTTACTTTTTCCTGCACAGCAGGAATACGGGTTGAACCACCTACCAAAATAACCTCGTCAATGTCAGCGGCAGAAACGCCTGCATTTTTCATCGCACGACGGCAAGGCTCGAGTGTTGCTGTAATTAGCGAATCAGCCAGGCTTTCAAACTGTGCGCGTGACAGGGTTTTCACCAAGTGTTTCGGAATACCGTTCACCGGCATGATGTACGGCAGGTTGATTTCGGTAGAAGTTGAGCTTGACAACTCGATTTTGGCTTTCTCAGCAGCTTCTTTCAAACGCTGAAGAGCCATGGGGTCTTGACGCAAGTCAACACCTTCTTCTTCTTTAAAGCTGTCAGCCAACCAGTCGATAATTACCTGGTCGAAATCGTCACCACCCAAGTGGGTATCACCGTCGGTTGATTTTACTTCAAACACGCCGTCGCCCAGTTCGAGTACCGAAATATCGAAAGTACCACCACCGAGGTCGAATACGGCGATTTTCATGTCTTTGTCACGCTTGTCAAGACCATATGCCAGTGAAGCGGCAGTCGGCTCGTTGATGATACGACGAACTTTCAAACCGGAAATTTCACCAGCCTCTTTGGTTGCCTGACGCTGTGAGTCGTTAAAATATGCAGGTACGGTAATTACCGCTTCTGTCACTTCCTGTCCCAGGTAATCCTCAGCAGTTTTCTTCATTTTCTGAAGAACCATAGCCGAAATTTCCTGAGGAGAATACATCCGGTCGTCGATTTTTACACGCGGAGTATTGTTGTCTCCTTTAATTACTTCGTAAGAAACACGCTTGACTTCTTTTTGAACCTGGTCGAATGTTTCTCCCATGAAGCGTTTGATGGAGAATACAGTTTTATGAGGATTGGTAATAGCCTGACGTTTGGCCGGATCACCAACTTTACGTTCACCATTTTCAACAAAAGCTACAATGGATGGTGTGGTCCTTTTCCCTTCGCTGTTCGGGATAACGACCGGCTCATTTCCTTCCATTACCGAGACACAGGAGTTTGTTGTTCCTAAGTCAATTCCAATAATTTTTCCCATTGCTGATAAAGTATTTTAATTTATACGTTCGTTGATTTCTTTTTCAATTTCGCCCAGTATTAATCAATCGTTGTGCCAATCCGTTTTCGGCCATTTTTTGTGAAAAATTGACACCGCTAGTAGTATTTACTGAAGGAAGGCTGTCATCTTTCGTGACAAAACGACAGAGGAGGACAGGTGTCAGGACAGGGAGTTTCCCAATTAATTCAGAAGAGATAGGTATTTCGATGAGCTGAAATGCAATGAGTTAATTTGTTCGTCAAAACATTATCGTTAAATTTCTGCCTGCAAACTAAATCCAACTCTTATGAATGCTGAACACAATCCTAACCGGATTAACGAGCGTCTGGTGTCGCTGGATACTTTACGCGGATTTGATATGTTGTGGATTACCGGCGGCGGAACACTGGTCGTCTTTCTGGCGAAAGCCACCGAATGGGGCTGGCTGAATGTAATCGCTGAACAAATGGAGCATGTCCCCTGGGCCGGTTTTCATTTTTACGATCTCATCTTTCCTTTATTCATGTTTATTTCAGGTGTAGCGATTCCTTATGCCATCACTGGAAAATTGGAAAAGGGAACTCCCAAAAGAGATTTGGTGAATAAGGTGACGAAGCGCATGCTGACACTTGTTATTTTTGGATTGCTTTACAATGGCGCCTTCGAGAATGGTTTTGCTGATTTGCGGTATGCCAGTGTGTTGGGACAAATTGGTCTGGCGTACTTCTTCGCTGCGCTCATTGTCATGAACACCAAACAAGTTCGTACCCGGCTGTTCTGGCTCGGAGGAATTTTGCTGGGTATAGCATTGCTTCAGTTGGCAGTTCCGGTGCCCGGATTTGGTGCCGGCGAAATGACCAAAGTCGGTAGTGTCAATTCATGGATTGATCAGCATTTCCTACCGGGAAAACTATATGGTGGCACGTTCGATCCCGAGGGGCTTTTGTGTATTGTTTCGGCAACGGCTGTAACCCTCATGGGCTCATTAGCTGGAACGATTCTCCGTGATGGCAAAGCCGCGAGTACCCGAAAAGCCGGTTTTCTGGTCATTAGCGGGGCTGCTTTAGTGGTCGTAGCGTTGCTTCTTTCTACTTTTTATCCCATCATCAAAGCGATGTGGACTGTCCCGTTTGACTTGCTGACAGCAGGTGTTAGTTTTCTTTTGTTGTCGTTATTCTATTACATCATTGATGTAAAAAAATGGCAGGGATGGATTTTGTTCTTCCAGGTGATTGGCCTGAACTCTATCACGATATACATGGTCGTCAGGATTTTTGGCATGAGCCTGGCGAACATTTCGAAATTCTTCCTGGGCTGGTTAGCCAATCCGGCCGGCGATTTTGGAATGGTCATTCTCACGATTGGCGGCATTGCTTTCGAATGGTTGTTGCTGTACTATCTGTATAAGAAAAGAATTTTCCTCCGGGTATAATTTATCCGCTGATATGTGATATGAAAGGGACTTTTCGTTTATCGGAAGCGTCCCTTTTTCTTTTGATGTAAATACGATTTGAGGATAATTCCATTTAGAAAGACAATCATACCATTGGTTTTTGGTAATTTTGTAGGCTACAAATCAATCTTGAGTGATCATGTCAGTACATAAAGAAGTAAAACGGGTAACGACCCACGTTTTATCGGAAATGAAGCTGCGGGGTGAGAAGATTTCGATGCTTACCGCGTACGATTACAGTATGGCCAGATTGGTGGATGAAGCCGGAATCGATGTGATACTGGTGGGCGATTCAGCCTCGAATGTGATGGCCGGAAATGAAACAACGCTGCCCATTACACTCGATCAGATGATTTATCATGGTAAATCTGTGGTGAAGGCAGTTAACCGGGCTTTAGTTGTTGTTGATTTACCTTTCGGGACGTATCAGGGTGACTCGAAAGAGGCGTTGATTTCTTCCATTCGCATCATGAAGGAAACGCATGCTGATGCGGTGAAGATGGAAGGTGGTAAAGAAGTGATTCAATCGGTGGAACGTATTCTTTCTGCAGGTATCCCGGTGATGGGACATTTGGGATTGATGCCGCAATCGATTCACAAATATGGGACCTACACCGTTCGGGCTAAACAGGATGCAGAAGCTGAAAAGCTGATTGAAGATGCTCGTTTGCTGGAAGAAGCAGGTTGTTTTGCCATCGTGCTCGAAAAAATCCCGGCCGCTTTAGGTGAGCGTGTTGCGAAGGAGCTGAAAATTCCGGTCATCGGAATTGGAGCAGGTGGCGGCGTTGACGGACAGGTGCTCGTTATTCACGATATGTTGGGAATTACGCAGGAATTTTCTCCCCGCTTTTTGCGACGTTACCACAACCTGGCGACAGAAATTAAAGGTGCCGTGGGGAATTACATTCAGGATGTAAAATCACAGGATTTCCCGAACGACAAAGAACAATATTGATTCAATAACCAGAGCAAAGGTCGGTGAATAATTCATTGATCTTTGTTTTCTTTGCCAGTTTTCAGAATATTCAGATATGGAGGTTTTATACGAGGATAATCACATTATTGCCGTTAATAAGCGTTGTGGAGATATCGTACAGGGTGACAAAACCGGCGATGCGACGTTAGGGGATGAGGTCAAGGCTTATCTGAAGAAGAAATACAGAAAGCCCGGCAATGTTTTCCTGGGCGTGACGCACCGTCTCGACCGGCCTACCAGTGGGATCGTACTGTTTGCCCGAACCTCTAAAGCATTGAGTCGTCTGAATAAACTTTTCAGCAATAAGGGTGAAATCCGAAAAACCTACTGGGCTGTAGTAGATAATCGCCCGGCTAAAGATGAGGATACATTGGAGCATTGGTTGGTTCGATATCCGGAAAAGAACAAGTCGGTGGCTTACAGCACTCGTCGGGCTAACGGTAAAGCAGCCTCGCTAACCTATCACTATCTGGCTTCTTCGGACCGGTACCATTTACTGGAAATAGAACTACACACCGGTCGTCACCACCAAATTAGGGCGCAGTTAGCCGCTGTTGGTTTGCACATCAAAGGTGATTTGAAATATGGTTTCCCCCGGTCGAATAAAGATGCGGGTATTCACCTGCATGCACGAAGTATTGAGTTCATTCATCCGGTAAGCCAGGAAAACATTTCGATAACGGCACTCACTCCTCGTGACGCTGTTTGGGATCATTTTGCTCAAATGAAGTTGTAGCGATTAATCCAACGCTTCTTTTTTAAACCGCAATGGCAGAAGATTATCGATACCGTCGAGTACTTCAATTCTGTCTTCTCCGTCAAGGATAATCCGTATCGGTTTTTCAAACCGGTCTTCGAACTCTGCCATTACCTGCCGGCAACTTCCGCAGGGTTTCACTGTGTTATCAACTAATAGCTCCTGCTTTTGTGCCGATACCGCTATCATGGTAACTGGAATATTCGGATATTGAGCACTGGCATAGAACAGGGCAGTCCGTTCAGCACACAAACCGGATGGATAGGCAGCATTCTCCTGGTTATTTCCGGTTATGGTTTGTCCGTTTTCTAATAAAACAGCGGCACCCACTTTAAAGCCGGAGTAGGGGGAATAGGCGTCTTTAGTAGCTTC
This sequence comes from Prolixibacter sp. DSM 2831, assembly GCF_056493735.1. Taxonomy (NCBI): domain Bacteria; kingdom Pseudomonadati; phylum Bacteroidota; class Bacteroidia; order Marinilabiliales; family Prolixibacteraceae; genus Prolixibacter; species Prolixibacter sp. DSM 2831. The sequence goes on along the minus strand of NZ_CM151379.1, from coordinate 4,269,073 downwards.
ACGCGCTTTTTGCAGAAGTTCTTTTTCGGTAACCGGTAATTCGTCAATACCGGAATATTCGGTCAGTGCAATTCTGAAAACTATCTCTTTCACGAAAAAATAATTATGCTGGTAACTTGAGCCGGAAGACTCCACCAGTATTCGCTTTAGAAGCAGGAGTTCCGTAATTGGTATACCATGTTTGGTTCAAATTTACAATTTCTGCGCGAATGCTGTCATTCTCCTGCTGAGGAACCTCTTTTTTTTTATTTTTGGGATAAAATCGAAAATATGAGACCCCAGATACGCTCCCTCTTCATCGCTTTTATTATGTTGTTGGCCGGCTTTACAGCCCGGGGTGACGAAGCGCACCGGATGACCCGGCAACAATACATCAATCGTTTTGCCAAGGTTGCTATCGCGGAAATGAACCAGTTTCATATCCCGGCGAGTATTACTATGGCGCAGGGATGTCTGGAATCCGGAGATGGGAACTCGTCGCTGGCGCGTGATGCGAACAATCACTTTGGCATAAAATGCAACAACGGATGGACGGGAAAAAGTGTACGGCACGATGACGATTCGCGTAGGGAGTGTTTTCGGAAATACAAGTCGGCGTGGGAATCTTATCGCGATCATTCGCTTTTTCTGAGAAACAATGTGCGTTATGCCTCGTTATTCAAGCTCAAAATTACCGATTACAAAGGGTGGGCGAGAGGCCTGAAGAGAGCCGGTTATGCTACAGACCCGCGTTATCCGGAACGATTGATTCACATTATCGAAAAGTATCAGCTTTACGATTTGGATAAAAACTACGACGGGAAAGATGCAGTAGTGAGCACTGGAAATGATCGGTCTGATAGAAATACACAAACATCCCGCAGCGATGATAACCGTGTTGACCATTTTTCCATTGATTTGTCGGATGACAGTCAATCGGTAGTTGAGCGAAATGGAACGAAGTCGATTCGTGCGCGCAAAGGTGATACGTACGAAGAGTTGGCTGCCGAATATGGCTTGAAAGAATGGGAAATCTACAAATACAATGATACCGATAAAGGACACGAGCCAGCCGAATCATCGATTGTTTATCTTGAAATGAAACCCGGTCGGGCGGCCAGGGGGAATGATTACCACATTGCCCGCGACAGTGAAACCATGTGGCAGATATCGCAGCAATACGGCATTCGCCTGAAATCATTGTATCGCAAAAACAGGATGAAACAGGGTGACGAACCGCGTCCCGGACAGCAAATCTGGTTGAGGAAAAAGAAGCCCCGCAGGCGTTAATTATTTGAATTAAATGGCCTGAAATTGTTCCGCATTCTGAAAACCGCGGAGAAAATCGTCCACGTTCATGCGTTTTTTACCCGCCATTTGCAGCTCATAAATACTGACAAATCCATCGGGGCAAGCAATCTTTAGTTCCTTTTTGTTGGGCGAAATTACCGTTCCCGGAGTTGTGTCGTGATTTTCTTTCCCGAAATGGGCACGGTAAATTTTGACAGAAATTTCCTTATTCCCTTCTTTTTCCTGGAAAACGGTCCACGATGCAGGATAAGGGCTGAGTCCTCTAATCAGATTATGAATCTGTGCTCCCGGTTGTTTCCAATCGATCCGACAATCGTCTTTATAGATTTTGGGTGCAGGTTTTACATTGACACCGCGAGCAATCAACACATCCTGCGAAATGCCTTTGGCAGTTCCTTCTGCTAATGCATCAACGGTTGTCAAAACCAATTTTGCACCAACACCCATCAGTTTGTCATGCAATTCGCCCACAGTCTCGTCTGGGCCGATAGAAACTTTTTCCTGAAAAAGAATATTACCGGTGTCAATTTCATGTTTAAGTAAGAAGGTGGAAACGCCGCTTTCTTGCTCCCCGTTAATAACAGCCCAGTTCAAAGGGGCCGCTCCACGGTATTGCGGCAGTAGAGAGGCATGCAGGTTGAACGTGCCCATCGGTGGCATACTCCAGACAATTTCGGGGAGCATCCGGAAGGCAACGACTACCTGTAAATCGGCTTTCCAGGACTTAAGTTCTTCAACAAAAGCCTGGTCTTTCAGTTTTTCCGGTTGCAATATGGGTAGGTTTTGTGACATAGCGTATTGTTTTACAGCGGAGGTGTGTACTTTCTGCCCGCGGCCGGCGGGTTTGTCAGGCGTAGTAATAACCCCAACCACGTTGTAACCGTTTTCCACGAGTGCTTTTAAACTCTCAACAGCAAAATCGGGCGTACCCATAAAAACAATGCGAATGTCTTTACCCTGCATAATCTTCAGTTTATATGTTTTATGTTCTTCTGCGGTTCTTTTTTTTGGGAAAAAGGAATAGAGCTATTCCCGTAAGTTACGATTTCCTTTTTGCGCTTTCGGGAAATAAGGGCAATGCCTACAGCCATTACCACAGCAGTAACCGCGTTCCCGCAGATATTTCTCTGTCATTACCCGGTAGCCTTCTTTGGTGAGATAAAAATCATCACCCTCTTCTAAGTTATCGCTGTATTCTATATCATCCCACATCATAAATGCTTCAAAAAAAATCAAAAAAAGGTTTCCCTGAAAGATGGAAGAAAATTTTCAGGGAAACCTTAAAAACAGAAAAATTAGGTCTAAACCAAAACTAAACCTAAACCAACCTAAATCCTCGTTAATAAAGTTACCCCAATATTTTCCCTTGTCAAATATTATAATGGACAAACAATTGTCAAAAGATACGTTGGGTATCCCATTCGTCCCTGTTTTGGCTAATTTCAACAATATGTTTATTGAAATCCAAAAGAACGGACATAAGATAAAAAAGGAGGATGAACCTCCTTTTTTACATATCGTTATTCTTTGGTGCGGTCACCGTAGTTGAATTGTTCAAGGGAATGTCCCATGCGGTCCCGCTTAGTTTTCATGTAAAACTCGTTAAACTGATTCGGTTTAACTTCAATCGGGACGGTATCTACGACTTTCAATCCATATCCTTCCAGTCCGACACGCTTTACAGGATTATTGGTCATCAACTTCATTTTTTCGATTCCCAGGCTGCGAATGATTTGTGCGCCTACTCCATAGTCGCGCTCGTCGGGATCGAAGCCTAAATGAACGTTGGCATCAACAGTGTCGAGGCCTTCTTCCTGTAGCTTGTAAGCTTTGATTTTGTTCATCAAACCGATGCCACGGCCTTCCTGCTGGATGTAAACAATCGCGCCTTGACCTTCCTTTTCAATGATTTCCATTGACTTATGCAGCTGGTCGCCGCATTCACAACGAAGCGAACCAAAAATATCGCCGGTGGCACAGGAAGAGTGAACCCTTACCAAAACAGGTTCTCCGGGTTTCCATTTTCCTTTGAGCAGGGCCATATGTTCTACTCCGTTCGATTTCTGCCGGAAAGGAATGAGTCGGAAATCGCCATAAGAAGTGGGTAAATGTACTTCCTCTCCCCGATCGATGAGGCTTTCAGTTTTCAGACGGTATGCAATCAGATCAGCTATACTGATAATCTTCAGTTCGAATTTCGCTGCAATTTTCACCAGTTGAGGCAGACGTGCCATGGTCCCGTCTTCGTTCATGATTTCGACCAGAACACCTGCCGGTTGCAAACCTGCCATACGGGCCAAATCGACAGCCGCTTCGGTGTGTCCGGAACGGCGCAAAACACCCCGGTTTTTCGCTTTTAGCGGGAAGATATGTCCCGGACGGCCCAAATCTTCAGGCCTGGTCTTTGGATCTGCCAATAAGCGAATCGTTACAGCACGGTCGTGAGCAGAAATCCCGGTTGTAACACCCGGGCCTACAGCATCGACTGAAACGGTGAAGGGAGTTTCGTGCAGGGAGGTATTTTTCCCAACCATCATCTCCAGTTCCAACTCATTGCACCGCTCTTCGGTGATAGGTGCACAAATCAGTCCTCGCCCTTCTTTGGCCATGAAGTTGACCATTTCGGGGGTTATTTTCTCGGCGGCTGCAATAAAGTCACCTTCATTTTCACGGTCCTCATCGTCTACCACAATCACGAATTTCCCGTTACGGATATCATGTATTGCTTCGTCGATGGTATTGAGTTTAAAGTCTGTCATTTTTTTATTTTTTCGAAAGCCAGAAATACTTTCGAGCGCAAAATTAAGAAAATCCTTCGTGGAATGAGTCTGAACGTTGAGCCTTTTCCCACAATACCGTCTGCTTACCCAGTGAATACCTGATAAAACCGGGAAAACTGGCATAATTCATCAGCATGAAATAGTAGGGAGCGAAGAACCAGCCTGACTGTACGTTTTTTCGTTGCAACAGAAAGCCAGTCAGTGCGATAAGGTAAAATAGTAGTTGCAAAGCGGTGATTGACTGAAAAATGATTACCCCGGGAACAGACGTCTGAAATGAAAGGTATATTCCCGAAAGCAGCAGAACGGGCAACGATATCGGAGCGAGTGTCCAGCGAAGAACTTTGTGCGAAACATATTGGAAAGTGAGTTTTCCGTATTGGAATGGATTCAGAAGTTCCGATAGTCGGACCATTGCCTGGAAAGCCCCGGCGGCAATTCTGACTTTGCGTTTCATCTCCTCGTGCGGATTGGAAGAGGCAAATTCTGTGGCCCATGCTTCTTCTGTGTAAGCAATTCGGTATCCCTTCATGGCAATTCGCATGGAAAGAATGAAATCATCCAGCAAGGTATCTTCTTCCATTTCGGAATACAGCTCTGTCCGGATGGCAAAGATTTCCCCGGCGGCACCGATGGTACTGTAGAACCGGCTGTCGAGTTTTTTCAACCATGATTCAATTCGCCAGTACAATCCTTCTCCCGAAGCAACGGGCCCGGAAGAATTACTTTCGGCAATTCGTTTTTCTCCTGCCACGCAACCGATTTCGGGGTCCTCGAATTCCCGAACGATGGCCTGGAGCGTTCCTTTCGACAAAAGCGTATTGCTGTCCGTGAACACAACCAAAGGCGCCTTAACGAATGCCATTCCCCGGTTGAGGGCGTGAGCTTTCCCCCGGCGTTCGGGTTCGTGAAATACCTGAACCTGTGGATAGGTGGATGCGATGTCCGGTGTGTCATCGGTAGAACCGTCGGTCACCCAAATTAACTGGAGTTTCTCCTTCGGATAATCGAGCGCTAACGAATTTTCGATTTTTTGGCGCACATGGGCGCTTTCGTTATAAGCAGTGACTAAAATACAAATGTTAGGTTCGGTAGCTATTTTCCCTTTCGGGGAAGAGGAAGCTTCTTTTTTGAAAAGGCCTCGTAATTTCAGCACGATCCAGAGAAAGATTCCGTATCCTCCGAAAGAATAAAAGATGATGAAAACGCAGAACCAAAACACAAAAACAGCCACATCAGGCATGGTGCACCTCCTTTTCTTTTTCAAGAAATTGGAGAAAAGGAATGACGGCTTTGTCGTAACGGTAATGTTCGGAGGCTAATCGGAAGGCTTCGTGACCCAATTGCTGAATATGCCCGGGATTATTGAGTAGTTGAATTACAGCTTTTGCAAATGCTTCCGGCGCATCAGCGATAATCAGCTCTTTGCCTGATTGTACCGGGATACCCTCCGCACCAATGCTGGTGGTTACGATGGCTTTTCCCATTGTCAGACCTTCCAGAATTTTGACCCGGACACCACTTCCCGAAAGAAGCGGTACAATGAGAATACTTCGGGAGGAGATAAAATCGTGCGCATCTTCAATTTCGCCTAAGAAACTAATCCCCGACTGTTTCAGGAATTCAACAAGATCTTCGGGAGCATTTCTTCCGGCTACAAAAAACTGAATTTGGGGCCGTGCGGAATGGATTTGCGGCCAGCAATTTTCCACAAACCATTTCAATCCAATTTGGTTAGGAATCCAATCGAGTGCACCCAGAAAACCAATTGACAAAGGACCTGTGAGCTCACTTGCCGGCTTCGTTTCGATGGCAAAGCCAGGTTGCATAACGATTGCGGGTTGCCGGTTGCCTAACTGATTGAGCTTTTCTTTGTCTCTATCGGTTACGGTAGAAAGAATGTCATACTGGTTCAGAAAACCAATTTCCGCTTTCTGTAGTCGCTTCGCCATATTTTTCAGGTAAAACCGCTTAAATCCTTTTTCAACCTCTGCCGTTCGCTCCCATATTTCGTGTTCCACATTGTGTTCCCGAAGGATTATCCGGGCATCCGAATTTTGTCGGATAATGGGAATATAGGGGCAGAGATAGAGTCCCTCCAATTGCACAAAGTCGAAGGATTCTTCCTGCAAAAGTTTGAGCAACTGTTTTTCAAAAGGTGGCGAAACGAAGCGCTCGAGGATGTATGCTTTTAACGAAAAAGCCCAGTTAACAAGTAAGGAAAGTACCTTGATATTGGTATTCACATCAACCAGCAGGAACCTTATTTTCGACGTAAGATCAGTTGGCAGCTCATTCTCCGGGATATGATGTTTGGGCGTATTCATGGCCAGCAGGGTAACCTGATGCCCATTTTCGGCATAGCCTTCCAAAATATTCAATACGCCGATGGCGCCGCCATCTTTTCTTGGAAAAGGTACTTTATTGGCCAGTGAAAGGATTTTCATTTTGTTTAGGCTGTTCCTCTTCATTCCTCTTTTTTTTCTTTTTGAAAGGATTCAGCTTACGGAAAAATTCGGCGTATGCGTCCATATTGAGAATGACAGAGTCGTTGGCTGCTTTGTAGGTTAGGAAAATACCGGCCGGCAAAAACAACAGGGATGAGAACCACATCCCTTCCCAGATATGCCCAACACCTTCACGCGACATTTTTTCTCCGGTCATGGAAATAATGTAATAGAAGATGAAAAGGACAATGGAGATAACAAGTGGCATTCCCAGTCCACCTTTTCGGATAATGGCTCCCAAAGGTGCTCCAATGAAGAAGAAGATGAGACATGCCAGCGAAAGCGTGAATTTTCGGTGCCACTCGACCCAATATTTATTTAACCATTTGGTTCGAAGTTCCAAATCATCTTTTGCCTGTTGAAGCGAACGCTTATTGGAACGGGCATTCCGGAGTGCCTGGTTAATGACATCCATTTTCACATTTTGGTTCATATGGCTCAGCATGCTGTCAACATTCACATACTCATCCATCGTTAATTTGGACTTGGCAGCACTGTCAGTCCGGGCATATGAAACAACTTCACGCGTAAGCGGTGGCAAATAATTGAGTTTGACAGCAAAATCGGTCCTTCGTTTGTCCAGTTCTTTTGCCATGGAATCGGCGCTGGATGACAGCTGCTTCAGACTAAGCGCTTTGTAAAAGTTGCCAACAGTGCTTTCATCCTTCCGCTTGAAGTCCATCCCTTTTATCGGGGTTATCAAAACTTCTTTGTCAAATTTATCGTTGCGGAAAGGATATTCTTTATTATTGCGCCTACGCGGATTGGATTCGACGTCAGTGTAGGCCTGACCGGCAAAAAGCGTCAGGACCATATATTTTTTGTCCTCACTCATTTTCATGGTCCCGGAATCAGCCACGGTAACAGAGACGTTTCCCTCGTTTTTCGTGTGATCGTAGATCATGATGTTGTAAAGCTTATCGGACTTTTTGGACTTTTTGCCGACTTTGATGGAGTAGCCGTCCACTTCGTTTGAGAAAACGCCCTCTTTTACTATCAACTCCGGTTTTTGGTAGCGAATACTGAGTAGTAGGGCCGCAAATTTCCGGTTGGTAACCGGCATAATATCGTTAGCAAAATAGAAGGCAAACACACTAACGAAAACACTCAGGAAAATCAGCGGCCTCATGATGCGTGTAAGCGAAATGCCGGCAGCTTTCATGGCGAGCAACTCGTTGTTTTCACCCAAATCCCCGAATGTCATAATTGAAGCGAGGAGCATGGAGAGTGGTAAGGCCAGCGGAATGAGGCTGGAGATGGCATAGAGCATTAACTCGGCAATAACACCTCCATCCAAACCTTTACCCACAAATTCGTCCAGGTACTTCCACAAAAACTGCATCAGAAGGACGAAAACCGTGATGAAAAACGTCATGAAAAACGGTCCAATGAACCGTTTAATCATATATTTATATAGTTGCTTCATGAAAGTTATAAGTCAAATCTCAAACCTCCACAAAGCTAATGTATTTTTGGGATTTTGAACAAATGGGATTAGGAGCCAAGGGTGTGTTTCAACTCTGCAATTTGGGAGTCCCAAAGATCTTTGGCATCGTCAATTTCATCTTCTTCAACAAAATCGGTAATTACCAACGAAACATCACCGGTTAGTTCATCACGGGCCACTTTGAATTCAAAATAGCAATCTTCATCACAGTCTGTCCAGCGAAAACGCACCATATCGTTTGGACGGCTCCCTAACATTTCGGCTTCCTGTTCTGTGCTGTCCCAGATAAATGTGTAATTCTTTCCCCGAACAATCACATTATCGGCAAACCATTCTGATAATCCGGAGGCGGTACTTAATCGGCTAAATAATACGGAAGGAGATGATTTGAAATTATATTCGAGCTGAAGTTTCTTCATCGTGGTTTTATTGAACGTAAGTTAAGTTAAAATGAGGGTTAACATTTTACTGCAAAATAGTAAATTATTCCAGTTTGGCAAGCACGAGCATTATCAGAAGGGTGAAAAAAACTCCAAAAATTTGGGCAAAGCTGTTGACAGGTGACGGAAACATATTATATTTGCACCCGCAATCGCGAAAAAATGGCGAGGTAGCTCAGCTGGTTAGAGCGCATGATTCATAATCATGAGGTCGCCGGTTCAAGCCCGGCTCTCGCTACAGAAGGTCTGCAAGGTTTTACCTGCAGGCCTTTTTTCTTTTTAGGCATGTTGGTTGGCGTGTTGAATAATAGCTTCACGGATTGGTTTTAAAACCAGAATATTTTGCATTTTTCGCTGCTGAAACCAACCGTCAAACCGATGATTACATTTCTTGCCTCACTGACCTTTCTTCTGTTAGGATACCATTTTTACGGTCGTTTTGTGGAGCGAATGGCCGGAGCCGATCCCAGGCGGAAAACGCCGGCTGTGACGATGAATGATGGAGTGGATTACCTTCCGCTTCCCTGGTGGAAAATTTTCCTGATTCAGTTTCTGAATATCGCCGGACTGGGACCTATTTTCGGTGCAGTTGCCGGCGCTATGTGGGGACCTGTGGCCTTCCTGTGGATTGTGTTGGGAGCTGTTTTCGGTGGAGCCGTGCACGACTATTTTTCAGGAATGCTGTCCATTCGGCACAATGGTTTGAGTATTTCCGAAATAACCGGGATTTACCTGGGGAACGGCATGAAGCAGTTTATGCGGGCTTTCACGGTTTTCCTGATGGTGATTGTCGGAGCGGTTTTCATTATGGGACCAGCCAAAATTCTGAGCGATATGACTTCCGGCTTTGGAGGTGTTGCGTTTTGGGTGACACTCGTGTTTGTGTACTATTTGGCAGCCACTATGTTGCCCATCGATAAGTTGATTGGTAAGCTGTATCCTATTTTCGGATTTTCCCTGCTGTTTATGGCAGTTGGATTGATGGTTGCTATTCTGGTAAAAGGAATTCCGATACCGGAACTAACGTTCGATTCATTCAGGAATCTGCATCACGCCTCCGAACAGTTTCCGGTTTTCCCGATGTTGTTTATCACCATTGCCTGTGGAGCCATTTCCGGCTTTCATGCTACGCAATCTCCACTGATGGCCCGTTGTATTACCAATGAAAGATACGGTCGCCGGGTGTTTTACGGTGCCATGATTTCGGAAGCTGTTGTTGCCATGATTTGGGCGGCGATTAGTATGAGTTTCTTCGGAGGAGTGGGGAAGTTGAACGACGTAATGATTGCTCAGCAGGGAAACGCTGCATTTGTAGTAAATGAAATTTCCAACTCGTTGTTGGGTAAAGTCGGTGGTTTGCTTGCGTTGCTAGGCGTAGTTGCAGCACCTATCACGTCTGGTGATACTGCTTTTCGTAGTGCGCGGTTAATTGTGTCCGACTTTTTGAAATTCCCGCAAGGTCCTATCCGGAACCGATTGTTGGTAAGCATCCCCATTTTTGCCGTCGGATTTTTATTGACTCAAATCAATTTCGGTGTGATCTGGCGTTATTTCGCGTGGTCGAATCAGACATTGGCTACGATTGTTTTGTGGGCGGTAACGGTTTACCTGATGCAGGAAAACAAGATGTATCAGATAACTTTGTTGCCAGCACTATTCATGACGACAGTAATTACCACTTATCTTTTCTTTGCTCCCGAAGGCTTCAGTATCCCATGGGTTGAATCATTGACCATCGGTCTGACAGCGTCAGTGTTGTTGTATATTTTGTTTGAGCGCTACCGGCGAAAATACCGCAAGCTGGAAGTGAACTTACAATACGAAGCGAGGGATTGAGATTGACTATCTGTAATAGAAACATAAAACCCCGGAAGTTATCCGGGGCTTCTGCTATCTTCTCATACCTCTTCGTTGCTGCATCATTTCCTGCTGGTGTTTCTGGTATTTTTCGAATTGTTCCTTGGTAAAAAGTTGCTTTAATTCTTTATTCTTTTGTTCCCTTATCGACATCATTTCATCGCGCATGGCTTCGCGGTCGGAGCTTCGATCGGCGAAAGCCTCTTTCATTTTTTCAGCATATTTCAGATTAATCTGGTATAACTTTTCTGAGGTCGCCTTATTCAGGTTCAGTGCTTCAGTTGTTTGAGTCGTTTGACGTTTGGCGATGTCTTCTGCCGACATGTTGCCGCGACGTGGCTGTGCATTTACCATGGTGATTCCCATGAACATACTTAGCAGGACAAATAAAAGTTTTGTTTTCATCTGAGATATATTAATGATTACTTCCGTAAGATAAGAATGATAAACGAAGGTTTAATTGAAATTCTCAATACGTAATTAATTAACATATTTTAACGTGTTGTTTGGCAGTCGTTTTCAAAAATGGTGAAGCATCGCTTGTATTTTTAATTAAATTGGCATGAAGTTGTCGTTAGCAGACAGATAACGTAACGGATATAATTTGGAAACGGAAAGTTACATTTATCAGGTAAATGAAACTAGTTTGATATGAAAAGTCTCCGCAGGAAGATTTGCATAATGGAAAAGTTTACCCGGGTTTACCAGGAATTCCAAACAGCGGAGCCCTCGGTTAGAGAGTTGCATTGTTTGGAGGTATTATTTCCGGCTACAATGCAACCTGTCGGTAAAAGAGATCGGTTCGTCGGAAGGGTAGAACCATTGCCGATAGGAATTTCCATTTATGAAGGTTATTTGGGCTACTTTTACGATGAGGCAAGGATGCAGAAAATGTTAGAGCATCCGCAGTTGACCTTTAAACTAGAGTTACGTCTGCGAACGCTGGAAGCTTTTTGGCGGGGCGAAAATTCGGTTGCTAAAATCAGGTCGGCACAGCGACAGGCCGAGGAAAAGTTTACTCCCGATAAGATGAGGCGTTTCAGAAATCAAGGTGTTTTTGAGCCTTATTATCGCATTTCCGGTATTAATCCTGATTACTCCAAGCTGGTACAAGTAGGAATACCCGGACTTCGCGCCGAACTCCAATCGGTTGCTTTGGAAGATGAAGACGATAAAAAACGGGCGATGAAAAATTCCATGCTGGGAGTGCTGGATATCCTCGTTCGTGTGATTAATCAATATGCAGTTTACGCCCGCGACTTAAGTGACGAATGCATCCATGAAGAAAGCAAAGCGGAATTGCTGCACATGGCTTCAGCCCTGGAGACCATTTCCGACTCAAAGCCGACTACTTTCCGCGAAGCCGTTCAGTTAATCCATCTGTTTTCACTCTTGTCGGGAACCGGGAATTACGGTCGTCTCGATGTTACACTCGGTGATTTTTTAAAAAACGATATCGAAAGTGGAGAGCTCACCGAAGAGCTGGCGCTTCAGTTGATGGAATCGTTCTGGCGCCTGATCAATGCGCGGCAGTTAGGTGCTGAAGGACGATTGGTTATTGGAGGAAAAGGACGGCCCAATGAAGAAACAGCGGACCTATTTGCCCAAATTGCTTTGAGAACCAGTGCATCCGTAAAAGAAGCATTGCCACAAATTTGTCTGCGGTATTACGATGGGCAGGATGAATCGCTTTATACCCAGGCGGCGGGCTTGCTGTCGGCAGGAAATATCAATCCGTTGCTCTTCAATGATTCTGTGCTCATTCCGTACATCAATCAAATTTACGGTGTCTCGGAAGAAGAAGCTGAACAATATATTCCGAACGGAAATGGCGGCTTTGTCATTTGGCATCGAAGCATTGGTGGTCCGGCTGGTGCGGTGAACCTTCTAAAGATACTTGAGTTATCAATGAACGGCGGACGTGATTTTATTTCAGGAGTGGAAGTCGGTCCCGACTTTGGAAAATTCGCCGAATTTCATAACTTGGATGGCATATGGGATGCCTTTTCCCGGGAGGTAGAATATTTCGTAGAAGCCCTGGCCATCCAGGAGGAAATACTTTATACCGTTATGAACCGGGAGGCATCCTTTATTTTTGCGTCCCTCCTCCACGACCAATGTATTTCTGACGGACATTCGATTTTGGATGATGATATTCCATTTTTGGGAAGTGGAGTTGAAGTGGCCGGTATCAAAAATGTTGGCGATAGTCTGGCTGCGATAGAATCAGTTGTTTTTCAGGATAAATTACTCTACCCGGTTAAACTGAGTTACATTATTGGTGAAGATTACGAGGGTTTTGAGAATGAAAGGGAGCTGCTGTCCAAGTCGCTTTACAGAAGAAATATAAAAAATCACTCTGACGATTTTATTCGCAGAATTGAGCAATTGTTATCGGATGCCGGTGCCCGATACGCCAAAAAATCAGGCATGCACCATTTTGCTCATTGTCCGGCAAACGGAAAAATAAATATGGCCTTTGGCCGAAAAACAGCTGCCAGTGCAGACGGGCGAAAAGCGAAGACGTTATTGGATTGCTCGCTGAATCATCGAATTATTTTACAGAAACATCCTGAAAAAATAACTTTTCCTGATACCGAAATCCTGCAGCGAAACGGAATGCACCTTTTCCAGGTAAGTAAAAACCTTAACGAAGGACAGCAAATCACCATTCTCGAGGCACTAAGGCAACTTGGTGTTGGGCAGATGGTGATCAGTGTGTTGGACCGGAACACGTTGGAAGCTGCCCGGCGCGATCCGGAAAATTATCGGGATGTGATGGTGCGTTTGGGTTCGGGAACTGTTCGGTTTGTAGAACTGGATTCCGACACGCAGGAACAGATTATCATTCAGCTCGATGATTAAGGCCATTCCGGGTTTCCTGTAAACGCTTTTCTTTTTCAGGCATGCTTCTTACCTTTGGGCACACTGAATTCGCGAAACATGACCCAGGATACTTTCCCATCCAAATTATTGGAAAATGCTGTAACAGAATTTGCCAAGCTTCCGGGCATTGGTAAAAAAACTGCATTACGGCTGGTGCTGCATTTGTTGAAGCAGGACAAAGAGGATGTGCATCGTTTCAGTAATTCCATTACCCGCTTACGCGATGAAATACGGCACTGTAAAGTTTGCCGGAATATCTCGGATACCGAGGTTTGCAACATCTGCAGTAACGAATCCCGCGACCACGGTACCATCTGTGTCGTCGAGAATATCAGGGATGTAATGTCCATCGAAAATACGCAGCAGTATCACGGTGTATTTCATGTGTTGGGCGGAATTATTTCGCCGATGGATGGAATCGGGCCGGCTGATCTCGAAATTGATTCGTTGATTAAGCGCGTCGGAGAAGGCGATGTGAAGGAAATAATTCTGGCACTGAGCACCACGATGGAAGGAGATAGCACGAACTTCTATATATTTAAGAAATTAAAAAATTCCGGAGTGAAAGTTTCTATGCTGGCGCGTGGTGTATCCATCGGAGATGAATTGGAATACATCGACGAGGTAACGTTGGGACGTTCCATCATCAACCGGCAGTTGTTCGAACAATCGCTCGGGCAGTAAGGAACCGACGGTTCCCGGACTTTTAGTAACCTGACTAAAACGAATAAACCGTTCATCCATGAAATTATCAGTCGTTATTGTCAATTATAACGTCAGATTCTTCCTATCCCAATGTCTGGCTTCGGTGCAGAAAGCAGCCGAAGGATTGGATGTGGAAGTATTTGTCGTGGATAATAATTCGACTGATGGTTCGTACGCGATGCTGAGGGATTCCTTTCCCTGGATAAAGTTAATTGTCAACCATGAGAACGTTGGTTTTTCCCAAGCGAATAACCAGGCTATTCGTCAGGCAAAAGGAGAATATGTTCTGCTGCTGAATCCCGATACAATTGTGCAGGAAGATACTTTCCGGAAGGTAATCGCTTTTATGGATAAACATCCCAAAGCCGGTGGACTTGGGGTTCGAATGATTGACGGGAGTGGCAAGTTTCTGCCGGAATCAAAAAGAGGGTTTCCAACACCGAAGGCTTCGTTTTATAAAATATTCGGTTTTACTCGTCTATTCCCACACTCTCCTGTTTTCGCCCGTTATTATTTGGGGCATCTTCCGGAAAACGAAACCAACCGCATCGATGTACTAGCGGGTGCTTTCATGTTACTTCGGAAGGAAACACTTGACCAAATTGGTTTGCTGGATGAAACCTTTTTTATGTACGGCGAGGATATCGATCTTTCCTACCGGATTCAGCAAGCCGGGTACGAGAATTACTACTTCCCGGAAACAACCATTATCCATTACAAAGGAGAAAGTACACGTAAAGGAAGTTTCAATTATGTGCGGCTGTTCTACAAGGCCATGCTCATTTTCGTGCGGAAGCATTATGCGACTTCCGGTGCCTGGCTGTTCAGCCTAATGATTCGTCTCGCTATTTTTTTTAGGGCTTCTCTTAGTTTGCTGAAGCGAAGTTTGCAATGGCTGTGGAAGCCTTTAGTCGACGCTGTCTTGATGTTTGCCGGGTTTAGCTGGCTGGTTCCTGCCTGGGAGCAAATTGCCCACGAGCCGGGTTACTATTCCCGGGATTTATTGCAAACGGTTATTCCCACATATGTGCTGTTGTTTGTTGTCACCCTCATGCTATCGGGGGCATATAACCGGCATTGGCGCATTCGTGGATTTTTGCGAAGCTGGTTCACGGCCGCCTTGGTTTTACTGGTTGCCTACTCACTAATGGGGGAAGCGTTCCGATTTTCCCGGGCTATCGTTATTCTGGCTGCGGGTTGGGGACTGATTGCATTATTGCCGGCGAGGCTGGTTATGGCAAAGCTGGGATGGCTCAATTATCCTGTCGGGAAGGGAAAAAGTAACCGCATTGTTTCAGTGGGCTCACATGAGCAAATTCAAAAAGTGAAAGAGGTTTTAGCTCACCAGGGCAACCGCTTTCAATGGTTGGGTGGGGTTGTGTTGGATGAGAAGGATGAAACCGGTGACACGCTTGGTACATTAGCTCAGCTTCAGGAAATTGCCCGCATTAACCACGTTGACGAAATTGTGTACTGTGCCGAAGATGTTCCGGCGGGCGAAATGATTCGCTCGATGGTTCAGGCAAGTAGTCAGTCGGTCCGGTTCAGGATATTTAATTCCGAAGGGGGTTTTTTCATTGCCAGTCATTCGGCTAACGATGCCGGCGATTTGATCTTGTTTGATATTAATGCCATCAGTTTGCCTGAAAACAGGAGGAGGAAAAGAATGTTGGATGTGACAGTTTCCCTTCTGGGATTTATTCTGTCTCCGTTTATTTTGCCTTTTGTTCACTCAAAAAAATTCTACTTTTCTAACATATTTAAAGTGTTGAAGGGAAATAAAACCTGGGTAGGTTATTCATCGGAAGAGACTGAAACTGATATTGAACTGCCGGTTTTACTTCCCGGAGTGTTATCATGTGCCGATTCCTCGAGGCGTTGGGAAGGCCACGTGGATGTGAAAAAAATTAATACATTGTATGCTAAAGATTACCGGATTTTAAACGATCTGGAAATAATTCGACGAAATATATCCAAACTGGGAAATACTAAATCGTATGACACAATACCTGAAGAGTGATAAAATCACGTTGAGGGCGATAGAGCCCGAAGATATTGAGTTGCTGTACCGCTGGGAAAACAACAGCGAAGTTTGGGAAGTCAGCGACACATTGGCGCCGTTTTCGAAGTATTTAATTGCGCTTTATATCAAGAATTCAGATAAAGATATTTACGAGAGTAAACAGCTTCGCCTGATGATTGAAAATGCAGAAGGAAGAGCTGTTGGCTCGATTGATCTTTTCGATTTTGAACCACACCATTCCCGTGCGGGTATTGGGATTCTGATTGCTGAAAAGGAAGACCGCCAAAACGGTTACGCATCTGAAGCACTGAAACTTGTTTTGGAATACTGCTTCAGCCGTTTGAACCTTCATGCGGTTTACGCCAATATCGATGCGAACAATGAAGCCAGTATCGGGTTATTTAAAAAATTCGGATTCGAGTTGGCTGGGACTCGGAAAGACTGGATTCGCGATGCCAGAGGGTGGAAGGATGAGCATCTCTTTCAGTTGATCAATCCGGAAGATTAGAGAGATTGAAAATCCGGAATAGCCGACAAAAACTCGTAGCTGTTGGTGTCGGGTAAAAAACGGCAGCAGTAATGCTCCATTCCGTTAGTCACCACCAGGTATTTTACCTGAAGCTGCATATTGTAGCGGGCAATCTGGTCGAATGCCTGTTGCGTAATTTTCACCTGGGGCGCCTTGCACTCCACCGCGAGTAGCGGTGCTGCCTGTGAACCGAAAACAACAATGTCGCTGCGAAATGCATTGCGATTAATACGCAAGGACATTTCAACCGCGATTAACGATAGAGGGTATTGCTTTTCTTCGTTTAGGTAACGAATAAACAATTGCCTGACCCGCTCTTCCGGCGTTAGCGGCACCCATTTTTTTCGACAGGGATCAAAGACACTCTTTTTTCCGTCAGCCAGGCGAACACGCAGGTTGTATTTCGGCAAATTTAAGTTCATCACATATTGTTCTGCTCAGGCAAAACTAATTGTTTAATTTATGATTGATGAGCGGTCTGAAAAGGAAAAAGCTGATAATTTTGCATAAAATTGACAGATGAAGACAAAAGAAGAAATTGTAAAAAACTGGCTACCACGTTATACTGGGCGTAGTTTAGATGATTTTGGAAATTATATTCTGCTGGTAAATTTCCAGAAATATGTCGAGATGTTTGCAGAGAAATTCAATGTGCCCATTGTGGGTGAGGATAAAGCCATGCCGAATGCCAGTGCCAATGGCATTACCATCATCAACTTCGGTATCGGCAGCCCTAATGCGGCATTGATAATGGATTTACTCAGCGCGATTGATCCTCACGGTGTCCTCTTCCTGGGGAAATGTGGAGGAATCAAGAAGAAGAATGAGTTGGGCGATTTAATTTTACCGATAGCTGCCATTCGCAGCGATGGTACATCGAACGACTATTTGCCGCCTGAAGTTCCAGCGCTTCCGGCATTTAGCCTGCAGCGGGCCATTTCATCCACTATTCGAGATCACAAACGGGATTATTGGACCGGTACGGTATTCACAACCAACAAACGGGTTTGGGAGTACGATGAGCGTTTCAAACGTTACCTGCAAAAAACCCGCGCCATGGCAGTCGATATGGAAACGGCCACCATCTTCACGGTAGGTTTTTATAACCAAATTCCGAGTGGAGCGCTGTTGCTGGTTTCCGATCAACCTATGATTTCTACCGGGGTAAAAACCGAAGCCAGCGATAAGGAAGTAACCCGCAGGTATGTGGATGAACATTTGGAAATCGGTATTGAATCGCTACTCGAGTTGAATAATAACGGAAAATCCGTCAAACACCTGAGATTCGATTAATTATGGATTTTAATGCCATTTTATCTGACATAGAAAACAAGCATTACCAACCCGTTTATTTTTTAGAAGGGGAGGAAACCTATTTTATCGATCGAATCAGTGAAGAGATAACCAGTAATGTGTTAACCGAAGCGGAAAAAGGCTTCAATCAGACGATTCTTTACGGCAAGGACGCCGACGTAGATACCATCATTACGGCGGCCCGCCGCTTCCCCATGATGGCTTCGCACCAGGTGGTGGTAGTCCGGGAAGCACAGAATATCAAAAACATCGAAGATTTGGCTCCGTATATCGAGCATCCGCAACCTTCGACATTGCTGGTCATCAACTATAAATACAAAAATGTAGATAAGCGCAAGCGGCTTTATAAGGCCCTGCAAAAAAATGGAGTTTATTTCGAAGCAAAACCCATCTACGAAAGTAAAATACCGGCCTGGATCACAAAATATCTGCGGGTAAAAGGCTACGGGGTGGAGCCTCGCGCGGCCCAGTTGATTGCCGACCACATCGGTAACGATTTGAAGCGGATTGTGAGTGAGCTGGAGAAGGTGATCATTTCGTTACCTCCGGGCATGAGTGTTACGCCAGATGAGGTAGAACGTAATATCGGTATTAGCAAGGACTACAACGCGTTTGAGTTGCAGAATGCAATTGGAAAGCGTGATGTTTTGAAGGCGAATCGCATTGTCAATTACTTTGCCGACAACCAAAAGATGCATCCGTTTCCGGTTGTCATCGGGATATTGCATTCTTACTTTCGTAAGATTCTGGCCTATCATTTTTTGGAGAATAAAACCAACGAAAAAGCTGCGGCTGGAGCTATCGGGGTTAATCCTTACTTCATCCGCGACTATGTTAATGCGGCCCGGAATTATAACATCAAACGTTCGGTGAACGCTGTTGCGCTATTGCGCGAATACGATATGCGATCGAAAGGTGCCCGCGGAGGCTCGACCGACAGTGGTGAATTGCTTCGTGAGTTGATTTATAAAATTTTACATTAAGAAATCAGGTATGACAATTATTATCATCATTATCACCTCATTGGTTTCAATTCTGGCTTTTTCGCAGCAGGATGTGATGGGACGTCTGCAATTCAACGCCTATCAGGTTGTTCACCGGAAGGAGTATTTCCGGATTTTCACTCACGCTTTTTTGCATGCGAACTGGGAACACCTGCTCATTAACATGATTGTGCTTTGGTCGTTCGGTACTGCCGTTGAGCATTATTATTACCTGAATTTCGGTTCACGCGGAACTTACCTGTATCTGGTACTGTATTTTGGAGCGATTCTCTTCTCAAGCCTGGGAGGTTTAATCAAGCAAAAAAACAATTATTACTATAATGCAGTCGGAGCATCCGGGGCGGTTTCAGCCGTTGTTTTTTCTGCCATCTTCTTTGCCCCGTGGAACAAAATCTACTTCTTCGGATTGCTGCCCATTCCGGGAGTTGTTTTCGCAGTCCTGTACCTGGTCTATTCATACCAGATGAGCAAGCGGAATGTGGATAATGTGGGTCACGATGCTCATTTCCTTGGGGCGATATTTGGGTTTATACTGCCCATCATTATTCGTCCTTCGTTGTTTATCGAGTTCATCAATAACCTGTTTTAAATGGGAAACAATCAAGCAGTTTTTATCGATCGTGATGGAACGATTAACGATAAAACGCCGGCATATTACATATATACCACAGCCAATTTCAAGTTAATTGAAGGCGTTGGTGCCAACCTGAAGAAATTGCAGGATGCAGGTTACCTGTTGATTGTGATTACCAATCAGGGAGGGATCGATAAGGGAGAGTACACCCACAAAGACGTGGCCCGGGTGCATCGGTATATGCGGGAATTGCTTGAAGCCGAAGGAGTGCAGTTAACGGACATCTTTTATTGCCCGCACCATTCCGATATTCAGGAATGCGAATGCCGCAAACCCGGGACTTTGCTGATTGATGAAGCGATTGAAATGTATGAGATCGATCGCGAACACTCGTGGTTTATCGGAGACTCGGATATCGATATGGAAGCTGCTGAGCGAGCCGGATTGCAACGAATTCGGGTGGAAACTAACAAGCCTTGGGGTGATGCCATTCAACCCATTCTGGACGACGTGTATAAGCCTTAACTTTCTAAAAGAATACAAAATTCAGTGAAAGGTGGTTTTGTTCTATATAACGGCAAATTTTTTCGTGCCGACGAAAAGTTGTTTGCAGGAAATGAGTTGTTCCGTCTCGAGGCCGGCATCAAAGTCTGGTTTCGAACCGAGGACAACGAAATCCTGTTTCACGAGCAAAACTACGCTTATTTGTGTGCTGCCACCAGGGCTGTAAACCTTGCTCTTCCTGAAGATTTCGATTTGGCAGGAGCCCGTCTGCGCCGCGATGTTTCCCGCTTACTGAACAAGAACAAGTTTTACCTGGCCGGGAGAGTAGTCATTTATCTTTTTCCCGGAATGAAAGGAACCGATGTACTGCTGACGGCAGAAGAAATTCCCCGAGGTTTTTTCCCGATGAACGAAAACGGTTTGCTGATTGACATCTTTAACGAAGGGAAAAAATCGGATACGGTGATGAATCCGTACGAAACCGGAAGTCGGTTTCTATGGATGATTGCAGCAGCAAAGGCGCAGTCGCTGCGCCGTCAGAACATGATTTTGCTGAACCACGCCGGATTTTGCTGTGAAGGAATTGGTACATCGTTCGGATTCATTCAGGAGAATGTTCTTTATGTACCTTCCGAAAAAAGTGAAGGGTACAAGGTGGTGCTAACCGAGATGGTTAGCGAAGCAGCCCGTCAGGCCGGTTTTATGACCGTTGAAAATGACAGGATTACTACTGCTGAACTGGAAAAAGCAGAAGAGGTCTTTCTGATTGACAATGCTTTGGGAATTCAGTGGGTAATGGGGATTGGAAACCGGCGATACTACAATACCAAAACTTTCGAAATCGTGAAAAAACTGCAGCTGATGGCGCAAAATAAAAAAGCCTTTCGCAGTGCAAAAGGCTGATGTTATATCGATGATTGATTAATTCCAGTTCGGATCTTCCGGGAAATTTTGCCACATGCTGTAACGACCTCCAACTTGTTTGACACTTTCGAGCCAGAAATTCTGGTCACTTCCCATGATACTTTTTACGTTGGTCTCAGCTACGAGCCACGAATTCTCCTTAATTTCTGCTTCGAGTTGTCCTTCGCTCCATCCGGAATATCCGAGGAAAAAGCGAACTTGATTTGGATTAACAACTCCGGAGGATATCAACGTTTTAAGGTGATCGAAATCGCCGCCCCAATAGAGGTCGTCCATTACCTTTACACTTCCGGGAACCAAATTACCCAACGTATGGATGAAGTAAATCATATTAGTGCTTACTGGCCCACCAATGAAAACCTGCGTTTCGAAATTGGTGAACTCATTCATAAACTCGTGTACCGGAAAATCGACCGGTTTGTTGAGGATGAATCCAACCGCTCCTTCTGTTGAATGCTCCACAAGAAGAACTGCCGACCGGTTGAAATAATTTCCCGGTAGGAAAGGTTCCGAAATAATGATTCGACCTTGTTTCGGAGCAATCTGGCTTTCTATTTTGAAGAAATCGAATTGCATAATCGGTTGTTCTTCTTAAGTAAATTAGAAATTAATCATGATTTATCAAATACCTAAAGCCCGCAGCCATGCCTTTTCAGGTCTGGTTCTGCCATGCAAATACGTGAAAAACAAAAACTATGCCTGTTTAAAAAACGAATTATTTTTCTTCGATAATGAAGATGTCTTCGTTTTTCTTTTTCATCAGGTATTGCTCGCGGGCAAACTTTTCAAGGTTTTGAGAATCTGTCTGTAACTCTTTTAATTTCCTGCGGTCCGATTCAATTTTATGCTCATAATAAGCTTTGTCGGCTTTTAACTTATGGAGCTTCTGTTGGTCTTGAAACAGCGAAATAAAATTGTGATCGTCCAGAAAAGTCATCCACACGAAGAATATTACAAAAGCCAGCAAATATTTATTGGCTACAATTCTGAGTAATATCCGTGGGATTTTCGGCATGTTGACTTTCTGATTTTTATTCAAATTAAAACAATCCTTTTTAAAAGAAAAAGAGGAACCCTGCAAAAAGGTTCCTCTTGAACTATGAAAGTATGCTTAACTATCCTACTCCTTATCGGGAAGGAAGTTTGGATACATGTAGTTGTGCGGCGGAACAAAGTTCTCTTTAACTGCCCGCATCGATACCCAACGAATAAAGTTGAAAACTGAACCGGCTTTGTCGTTAGTTCCCGAACCACGGGCTCCACCGAATGGTTGCTGTCCGACAACGGCTCCGGTCGGTTTATCGTTGATGTAGAAGTTGCCGGCTGCATTTTCCAGTCGGTCCATAATCTTCTCAATGCTGTAACGGTTCTGAGAGAAAACAGCTCCGGTCAACGCGTACATCGAGGTATTATCCAGGATGGTTAGTGTTTCGTCGAGTTTGTCGTCTTCGTAGACATAAACTGTTACTACAGGTCCAAACAGTTCTTCCTGCATGGTGATGTAATCAGGCTTATGAGCCAGAATAACAGTAGGCTCAATAAAGTAACCTTTGCTCTTGTCGCATTTTCCTCCGAAGATTACTTCAGCGTCTGCATCTTTTTGAGCGTTGTCGATAAAACCTTTCAGTTTATCGAAAGAAGATTCGTCAATAACCGCGTTAACAAAGTTGGTGAAGTCTTCCGGTCCACCCATTTTAACGGTTTTCAACTGAGCTTCGATAGCTGCCCAAGCCTTCGGCCAGATGCTCTTCGGAATGTAAATACGGGAAGCTGCAGAACATTTTTGTCCCTGGTATTCGAAAGCACCGCGAACAAATGCAGTAGCCAATGCATCGATGTCGGCTGTATTGTCGGCGAAGATGAAGTCTTTACCGCCGGTTTCACCAACGATGCGCGGGTAAGTTTTGTATTTGTGAATATTCTCACCAATGGTTTTCCAAATGTTCTGGAAGACTCCGGTTGAACCGGTGAAGTGAATTCCGGCAAAATCAGGATGACTGAATACAACATCAGCTGCAGTCGGTCCTGACACATGAACCAGGTTGATGACTCCGTCCGGAACGCCTGCTTCGCGCAACACTTCCATGATAACAGCTGCAGAATAAACAGCGGTTTTCGATGGTTTCCAAACAACGGTATTACCCATCAGTGCCGGAGCAACCGGAAGGTTACCGGCGATGGACGTGAAGTTGAAAGGAGTCAAAGCGAAAACGAAACCTTCGAGCGGGCGGTAAGCCGCGTAGTTCCATATTCCTTTTGAAGACTCAGGTTGCATTTCGTAGATATCAACCATGCATTTCACACCGTAGCGGTAGAAATCTGCCAACTCGCAGGCTGCGTCAATCTCTGACTGGAAAGCATTTTTCGACTGTCCCAGCATGGTCGCAGCGTTGATTTTTGAACGATACGGACCTGAGAGCAAGTCGGCTGCTTTCAGGAAGATAGCGGCACGGTGCTGCCATGACATCTTGGACCACTTTTCGCGGGCCTCAAGAGCAGCGTCGATTGCCTGACTTACATGCGAAGCATCACCCTGGTAATAGTGTCCCAGCAGGTGCCCCAAATCATGCGGCGGGCGCATTTCAATCTTCTTATCGGTTGTTACTTCTCTTCCTCCAATAATCATTGGAAGGCTAACTGTCATCGAGCGCAGTTCTTTGATTTTTTCCTGTAATTCCTTACGTTCCGGTGTGCCTGGAGCATAGCTCTTTACCGGCTCATTTTTTACTTCAGGAATATTAAAGAATCCTTTGGGCATGATTTTCTGTATTTTTGCGTTATTATATATGTTTAGGATAAAATTTTTTATTCCTTTTGCAACAAATCTATGGATTTAGATGTAGAGATTTGCTAATAAAAATCAGCTTTAGAGCTGTTCCCTTTATTCACGCGGTGAGGAAGCGAGACAGAAAAAAGACGAAATTGTAGGAGGAAGAAAAATTACTATTTTTAATTGCTTAAAATTGCAAAACTAACCCTGGGGATTAGATGTTTGAAAAATTATTCAACTTTATTGGAAAAGCATATCCTGCAGCAACTCATGGAGATCTGAGAAAAATCCGGACGCTTTTCTTTTTTTATCTCGCCGCCATTATTCTTACATCCGGCTGGATTATCTTTGATTCATTTAGTTTCCCGACCCGTAATAATTATCAGGGAGAGTTAAGCCTTTTCGGGATTGCAATTCTCGGTTATTATTTTGTTAGTAAAGGTCAGCGAAGTGCTGCGGTTGGTCTCATTCATCTTCTTCCAATCCCGGTTTATTTTCTGTTTATTTCTTCGGAATATGCCATGCTGCCACCTGAGCAGTCTATTCCACTTACGATAAGTGCGCTGATTTTTGGGTTGTTCTTTCTGCTCATCTTCGCCGAAAGGCAGATACAATTTCTCATTTATTTCGTCATATCGTTTACCACGCTATTTCTTCATACATGGTGGGTAAAAGATCATGGATATATTTTGTCTGTTTTCTGGCCCGACCATAATCCTTATATCAATCCACTGCTCATTTACCTGGTGGTTTGGTTCCTTTCCTACATTATTTTTTCGTTTAATCGGAGAGCATTAGAGGAAACGGCCGATCGACTTGTTATGCAGCAACGGCGAGTCGGTAGTATTCTGCTTCAGATTCCTGACGGAATACTGCACATGTCGTACATTCGGGATGAGCAGGGACAGAAAACGGGGTTGCGGATGTTACGGGTCAATCCGGCATTTGAGGAAATGTTCGGTGTGAAGAATAGCGAAGTTCGGGGCCGTCCGGCATCATCTGTTTTTCAAAAGATATTTAGGGACAAAGTCGATTGGCAGGCGATTTTCCTTAGCGGGAAGAAAAGCAAACACGAAATTTATGTCCCGCATATGGAGAAGTGGTACGAAATTTCCATCCTCCATCTCGAATCCGAAGAGTTAATCGGAATGTTCAGCGATGTGACGGCGGCGAAAAAAACATTAGATGATTTGTCTGCCAGCCGGCATAGGTATAAATTATTGTTGGAAACCATCCCTGATATCTTCTTCGTCATCGACAAGGATGGAACTTACATTGACTACGTAGCCAAGGAAGAGGAGGGAATCGATATTGCGCCTGACGAGATTATTGGCAGCTCCATTTTTGAAGTGGGATTTACCGAGCGAATGGTGAGACAGGTTTTTCATTCGATACAGACGGTCATTAAATTCGATGCGATTGAAACCATCGAGTATGCACTCGAGATTCCCGGTAGGGGAACCTGTTTGTTTGAAATGCGGATGGTGAAATTGTCAGACGTTGCAGTGATGGCCGTATCGCGCGATATTACCAAGCGAAAACTGGCTGAGCAACGACTGGAAGAAGCCAAGAAAAAGGCCGAAGAAGCCGATCGACTCAAATCAGCATTCCTGCAGAATATTTCGCATGAGGTGCGTACCCCGATGAACGCTATTCTCGGTTTCTCGAACATGCTGATTGCAGAAGAAGTTCCCAAAGCCGAACGTGACAAATACCTTCAGCTCATCACGAAGAACGGACAAACACTGCTGCATCTGATAAACGATATGATTAAACTGGCCCGGATTGAAAGTGGCCAGATCGAAGTCAAAAAGCAATTCTTCTCCGTCAATAACCTGATGGTCGATTTGCACAGGCAGTTCCTTTACGAAAAAGAGCAGCGCGGAAGAAAACATCTGCTACTGAATATTTCAACCGGTAACGATAATCCGCAGTTTTCCATTTACTCCGATGGCAATAAAATCAGGGATATCATGGAGAACCTGCTCGACAATGCCGTGAAGTTTACACATGAGGGCGAAATTGAATTTGGTTATCGTTTGCTGGAGCAGAATAACATTGAATTTTTTGTTCGCGATACCGGCATTGGAATTCCGGTTGAAATGCATAAAGACATATTCCGGCGCTTTCATCAGCTCGATAACAGCCTGACCCGCGAATATGGCGGAACAGGAATTGGACTATCGGTTGCTCAGGATTTTGTCGATAAATTGGGATCGCGGTTAGAGGTGTCCTCCGAATCGGGAAAAGGTTCCAAATTCTTTTTTGTGATTCCTATCGAAGCGGGCAACGGATTCCTCCGTGTTGTTTAATTGCCTGAGATTTTCCCTGAATTGACCTTGTCTTATTTATTCAAAAAGTCGTTCCACATTACCTGCAAATAAGCCTTTCCAAAAGCGTCGTTCTCTTTCGTCGAATCCTTTAATGTGACGTATTCTTTTGCAGTGTTGTCAAAAACACGAGTAGCCGAATCGCTCAGAAATCCGAAACCATTGTTGAACGCAAAAAAGGAAAAACTTTTTGTGCTGTCGGCCAGTAAGTCTTTGCTGTAACGAAATTGGTTCGCGTTCAGGCTCAACTGGTGTAGCAACGTAGCGGCGATGTCGGTTTGACTTCCATAGGTATGAACAACGGTGTCGGTAACCGCCAAAGCTCCGCCAGTGAATAGTAGCGGGATGTGGTATTTGAGCGGATCGGTCGGCAACGAATTCCCTGGCTGCGGATGTCCATGGTCGGCTACCATAACGATTAATGTGTTGTTCCACCAGCTACTTTTCCGGGCCGAATCGAGGAACGCTCCCAGGCACTTGTCGGTGTAATAAGCCGAGTTCATGAACTTCGATGCTTCATCGTTTCCTTTGATAACTGTCTTCATGGGAACATCAAACGGTTCGTGGGAACTCAGCGTGAACAGCATTTTGAAAAATGGTCCCTTGCTTTTTGAGATATCGTCGTACAGTCGCTTGAACATGATGTGGTCGTGCACTCCCCATTTGGAATTGCAGTCTTTTTCCGGAAAATCTTTCTTCGAAACTATGGTATCGAATCCGGCAAGGGTAATATAGCTACGCATGTTCGCAAAATCGACATTCCCTCCGTAGTAGTAACTGCAATTGTAGCCTACGGTTTTCATTTCACGACTGATGAACGGAAGCAGTTGTGTTTTCTGCGGAAGCTTGATAATGGACGCTGTTGGTTGTGCCGGAAAACCACTCACTACGGCCACAATTCCCTTTGCTGAGCGGTCGCCCGAGGCATATATATGGTCAAATAAAATTCCGTTGTGACACCAGCGATTCAGGTTCGGAGTTATTCCGGGAACACCGCCGAGCGGTTCAATCATTTTTGCAGTGAAACTTTCCAACAGGATCAAGACAACATTGGGGTGCTCTGTTTTCAGAAGGTGTTTTGTACTGCCTTGATGGGCGTAGAGGTTATGAAATAATGAATCTGCTTTTTCATTGGGCATGAAACGGTACGGTGGATCCATCTTGCGCAGTTTTTTCAGACTGTACAAAAAGTTCCAGACCGAGTTGACTGCTACGTGGTTCGGGTACAAATCCTTACTAAAATAAACCGAGCCGGTGTTGATGGGAGCAATTCCCAGACTTCCCCTGACGGGAAGAATCATTGCGCCGGTGAGCAACAGCATCGGGAGCGCATAGGTATACCTGACGGCATTTGAGAAATTGACTTTGGGAGATACGAATTTCTTGAAAAGGTACAGCCATAATCCCGCAAAGGAAAAGATTAAGGCAAAGAGCAGGACCCACCTTCCGGCAGAGGTCGATGCCAACATCTCTTTGGGAGTGTTGAGGTACATCAGCGGAGTGCTGTCGAGGTGACTGCCCCAGTTACGGTAAATTTCGGCATCGCCTACAATGACCAGCGCGAAGAGTGCAATAAAAAAACGATTGATTCCGAGAATGATTTTCCGGAAGACATTCGCTCCACCAATGATAGACAGCGTTAGGATCAATCCGTTTAGCATCAGAAAATAGCCCGTGGCCGACAGATCGAGGCGGGAACCGTGTAGAAAAGCGAGCAGGATTTCACTAAAAGCATATTTCCGCGTAAGCGAAACTTCGTAAACGGTAAAAAATATTCGGGCACTAATAAAATAGGAAAACCAGAAAATGAAGAGTCTCAGAAAAGCAGTTAATCTTTCGCGCATGATCTTTTTGTCGATAAAAATTTGCGCCGCGAAAGTAATACAAAAATGTTACACGAAAGAATTACCTCTTCTGTGTCTGACGGTTTCCGAGGTGTTGGAAATGTCTTTCGGCCTGTGTGCAGACATTACTGATTGGCCGAATTGATAACCTGGTAGCCGATTAACTGGTCGTAGCGCGAACTGATGCCGCGGTAGTAAACAAAAATCTGGTAATTATTTTCGGTTTCCACGTGGCTGCCTTCCAACAGCGAAGTATCGATCTTGCCATCATCATTCCGGACATAAGCATATTCGTAGTCGTAAAATCCTTGCTTCAGCAGCAGGGCCAATTCGTATTGTTTGCGTTCGATGCTGTAGGCCATCTGGTTGGACGGATTACGCTGCCAGCCCGAAAGTTCACCGAACACATAAATGTTTCCTTCGGTAAGCGGTGCCTGAATGTCGAGTGAAAAATGGACCATCGCGTAGTCGGCTTCTACATCACTGTCAGTCACATTGTCCTGTTTCACGAGATAATGCCCGTCCAAATCGTTTTCAAAGTGGTAATCCTGTCCGTGGCGGTCCTTGTCAGGGTACAAAGTAACATGGAAAAGCGGTGACAGATATTGGATTCCGGCAATGCCTTTCCCATTTACCCTCAGGCTTTTCATGTCGAAATTCCGGAATTCATTTCCTCCCTTGAATACGTTTTCTTCGCTGTAGTCGTAAACCAACGAGTTTTCGCGGATAAACTGCGGAAGCAAATCCGTTTTTGCATTATCCCAGCGCCCGTTTTGCATCAGCAAAACTTTCACTTCGTCGCGCGGATTCTGTATGGAAAAATCGGGGTGTTGTATAGCAAAATCAACTTCCTGATTCGGTCCCCTGTAGCTGTCGTAAGTGGCTGGTTTTACTTTTCCGGTTACGCTCACTTTTTGGTCAACCACAAAAAAACGCCGGGTGAGCACTGGTTTTGTGTGATCGTAATTGTTCCAGACAGTTAAAACGTAATTGCCCGAAATTTTCGGTTTGACATCGTCGTTCGGAATTCGGAGCAGGTAATTGACGTACGGAATCGTTGTATTCACCGAATATTCATAATCATCAATGGTATTTTCAAAGAAGCCATCAAGGTATTCCGACTCAATCAAACTGGAAGGAGTCCAGTCGGCAGAGCAGTGTTTGATGGTGTAACTGTAGGTCTGCGCTTCACCGGAAAGGTCATCGAATTTAAGAACCAAATGTTGGTCGGAGCCCAAAACAAGAACAGGCTGCGAAAATTCCCATCCTTCCCTGTAAAATTGAACAGTATGAATATTATCGCTATAAACCTGATTCGTCAGGAGGTTTTCGTTATCGGGATTGTCTTTTTGCGGTAAATTTTTTGCTGATAATCTGGTCCCAAAGAGGAGGGAAGCCGTGAGGATGAAAATAATACGTATGGTGGATTTATGATGCATGGCATAAAATTAACGAAAAACTAAATTAACTATCAAGGTCCTAAAACATACATATATTCAGACATTTGCAAGATTCACTTTTAGAAATTGAATAGCGTTGGGAATGAATATTTTAGAATGTGCTTATAAATTAGAGCAAAGATTGTGAAAAAGTACCTAAATATTTACTTTTGTGCATCAAATTAATCATTCAAATCACTACAATGTCAAACGTTATAAAGCTCAAGAGAGGTTTAGATATTCAGCTTAAGGGTAGGGCAGAGAAGATCCTGGAACAAATGGATCGCCCCGACACTTTCGCCATTAAACCTACCGACTTTCATGGGCTTACCCCGAAACTTGCAGCAAAAGAGGGAGACAAGGTAAAAGCCGGATCTCCGCTGTTTTTTGACAAGTATCAGCCGGAAGTAAAGTATGTTTCTCCGGTGAGCGGCGAGGTGGTTGCCGTCAACAGGGGTGAGCGTCGCAAGATTTTAGAGGTGGTTGTGAAGGCAGATGGTGAGAACCTGTCTGAGGAATTCCGGAAAGCTAATCCGGCTGATTTAAGCCGCGATGAAGTACGTGAGGAATTGCTCCGCTCGGGTTTGTGGCCGGCGTTTAAAATGCGACCTTACGGAATCGTGGCGCGCCCGGACGAAAATCCCAGGGATATCTTCATTTCGTGTTTCGACAGTGCCCCTCTGGCTCCTGATTATGATTACATTCTTAGCGGTGAAGAGAGCGCCTGGCAGACAGGTTTGGATGCCCTCAGTAAACTGACCGATGGTAAAATCTATCTGGGTCTTCCGGCTGAAGGTGCCAACAAAGTATTTGCCAATTCAAAAGGCGTTGAAATCAACCGTTTCCAGGGACCACATCCGGCAGGGAATGTAGGCATTCAATTGCATACCGTTGCTCCTCTTGCGAAGAATGAAGTCGTATGGACGATTCAGCCGCAGGATGTTGTTGCCATAGGTAAACTGTTTGAGAAAGGCATTTACGACCCGTCCCGAATTATTGCTTTTGCGGGCTCCGAGGTGAAAGAACCACGCTATTACCGTACGTGGGTTGGTGCTAACCTGGCAGGTTTGTTCAACGGCCGGTTGACCAACGATCATGTTCGTTTTATCAGTGGAAACGTACTAACCGGTACCCGTATCGAATCAGATGGATTCTTAGGATTTTACGATTCGATGGTTTCGGTTATCCCGGAAGGCGATTATTACGAAGCCTTCGGGTGGGCCCTCCCCGGATTGAATAAGTTTAGTCCGTCTCATACCTTCTTCTCATGGCTCGGTTCGAAGAAGAAGAAATACCGTCTGGATACCAATATGCACGGTGAAGAACGTGCGTTTGTTGTTTCGGGTGAATACGAAAAAGTATTACCGATGGACATTCTTCCTGTGTACTTGTTGAAAGCCATTTTGGCCAATGATATCGACAAGATGGAGAAATTGGGTATCTATGATGTTGTGGAAGAAGATATGGCGCTTTGCGAGTATGTTTGTACCTCAAAAATTCAGGTACAGAGCATCTTGAGAAAAGGCATTGACTCCATGATCAAAGAGTTAGGCTAACGGACTGTCTTTTTAGTTGAAAATAATTCAAATATATCGATGAAAGCAATTAGAAATTTGTTCGATAAAGCAAAGCCCCATTTTGAAAAGGGTGGTAAATTTCACATGTTCAAATCGGTCTTTGGCGGATTCGAGACATTCTTGTTCGTCCCGAATCATACCAATAAGAACGGAACACACATCCGTGACTATGTTGACCTGAAGAGAACAATGGTGATTGTTGTCGTTTCCCTGATTCCCGCTTTGCTTTTCGGCATGTACAACATAGGTTATCAACACAATTTGGCTGTGGGAGAAACTGCTGATTTCTGGCAGACTTTCTTTTATGGTTTCATTCGTGTTTTACCAATCGTAGTCGTTTCGTATGTTACCGGATTGGGAATTGAGTTTGCCACGGCGCAGATGCGCGGGCACGAGATTAACGAAGGATTTCTCGTATCAGGTATGCTGATTCCGCTGGTTATGCCAATCAACACTCCACTGTGGATGATTGCAGTAGCCACCGCTTTTGCCGTCATTTTCGGTAAAGAGGTATTCGGTGGAACCGGTATGAACATACTGAACCCGGCACTTACGGCACGTGCGTTTCTCTTCTTTGCCTATCCGTCTTTCATGTCAGGCGATTCAGTCTGGACGCGAATCGGAGCTGGTAACCATGCAGTCGATGGTTTTTCAGGTGCGACCGCAATGGCGCAAGCAGCACAGGGACATCCCATCACGTATTCCGTTTCCGATATGTTCTTCGGATTTATTCCAGGCTCCATAGGTGAAACATCAACGCTGGCCATTCTGATTGGTGCAGCCATCTTGCTTTGGACCGGAGTTGGAAGCTGGAAAATCATGCTTTCAGCTGTATTGGGTGGAACCGTTATGGGACTTCTGCTGAATATTTTTGCTGTGAATGCTTATATGGCCGTTCCGTTCTGGGAGCATTTCATCATGGGTGGATTTGCCTTCGGTGTCGTATTTATGGCTACTGACCCGGTTTCGGCTGCACAAACACCGAAAGGAAAATGGATTTATGGTTTCCTCATCGGATTCCTGGCTATCCTGATTCGGGTTATCAACCCGGCTTATCCTGAAGGTGTGATGCTGGCCATCCTGCTGATGAACGTATTTGCTCCGCTGATTGACCACTATGTGGTAGAGAGCAACATTAAACGAAGAATGAAACGCGCAACTGTTAAAGCCTAAATATTTAAGAAATGGATAAGAACGGAAACGCTTACACATTTATATATGCTTCGGTAATGGTTGTTTTGGTAGCGGCGGTTCTGTCGTTTGCTGCCATGAAGCTGAAAGCACCGCAGCAGGAGAATGTGAAGATTGAGAAACAACAAAGCATACTGAAGTCGTTAAATATCGAAGTCAGCGCGGATAAGGCAGAGCAAGTCTACAAAAAGACGATTACCGACTCATACGTTGTTAACACCAAAGGCGAGCAAATCAAAGGTGATGCCTTTACCGTTAACCTGAAAGAGGAACATGCCAAGCCGGCTGATGAACAGAAATTACCTGTGTATGTTGCCGATTTGGGCGATCAAGGTAAGAAATACATCATTCCCGTAAGGGGAACCGGTTTGTGGGGACCTATTTGGGGATATCTTGCTTTTGACAGCGATGGAAGCACCATTTTTGGCGCAACCTTCGACGACGAAGGAGAGACACCCGGACTGGGAGCACAAATTGCCACCGAAGGATTTCAAAAGCAATTCACCGGCAAATCGATTTTCAATTCTGAAGGAAAATTTGTTTCCATTTTTGTGGCCAAATCAAGTGAGAAAGGTAAAGCTAATCCGAAACACAGTGTGGATGCCATTTCGGGTGGTACCATTACCAGTAAAGGATTGCAGAAGATGCTTCAGGTTGATTTGAGCAAATACACTGAATTCTTTAAAAAAATAAGATAAAATGAGCGACAAGGAACCTTTATTCTCAAAAAAGAACCTGAGATTGCTGACCGACCCGCTGAACAGCAAAAACCCGATTACCGTTCAGGTATTAGGTATTTGCTCGGCACTGGCAGTAACCGCTCAGTTGAAACCGGCTGTGGTAATGTCGCTGGCTGTAATCGTGGTTACGGCATTTTCCAATTTAATTATATCAATGCTTCGTAATACCATTCCGAATCGGATCCGTATCATCGTTCAGTTGGTTGTTATTGCTGCATTGGTGATTCTGGTCGACCAGATTCTGAAGGCATATGTTTACGATGTAAGTAAGCAGTTGTCGGTATTCGTTGGTCTGATTATTACCAACTGTATCATTATGGGACGTCTGGAGGCATTTGCATTGGGTAATAAACCGATTCCGGCATTTCTCGATGGAATCGGTAACGGTGCAGGTTACGGCCTCATCCTGGTGATTGTTGCATTCTTCCGTGAGCTTCTGGGTTCGGGAACTCTCTGGGGATACCATGTGATTCCGGCCAGCTGGTACATCGATAACGGAGGATGGTATTCCAATAACGGTATGATGATTCTGCCTCCGATGGCATTGGTTACTGTAGGTGTCATCATCTGGGTACAGCGTGCCAAAAACCGTGAATTGATAGAGGACTAATCGGAAACAGAAAAAACGAACAAGCGATATGGAAAATTATATTAACCTGTTTGTCAAGTCCATCTTTGTCGACAACATGGTATTCGCCTACTTCCTGGGAATGTGTTCCTACCTGGCGGTATCAAAATCGGTTAAAACGGCTACCGGACTCGGGCTTGCAGTCATATTTGTATTGGGAATCACCGTACCGGTGGATTACCTGCTTGAGAACTATGTATTGAAAGAAGGTGCGTTAACCTGGTTGAGTAAAGACTTTGCCAACGTTGATTTGGACTTCCTTAGCTTCATCATGTTCATCGCTGTTATCGCATCGATGGTACAGTTGGTGGAGATGGTCGTTGAAAAATATGCACCGGCTCTGTATACCAACCTGGGGATTTTTCTTCCCCTGATTGCAGTAAACTGTGCAATCCTCGGTGGTTCATTGTTCATGCAGCAGCGTGAATTTGTGGACATCGGCGAAGCAACAGCTTATGGTTTAGGCTCCGGCGTTGGCTGGTTCCTGGCGATTGTAGCTATTGCGGCCATCCGTGAAAAGATTCAGTACTCGAATGTACCGGCTCCGCTTCGTGGACTGGGTATTACATTCATCATTACTGGACTGATGGGGATTGCATTTATGGGCTTTATGGGAATTAAGTTTTAATCTCCGAAAGGGTTAAGAGTTAAATGATAAAATCAATTGAAATCATGATAATTCTGGCAACACAAACAGCAGTTATCGTCACCAGCGTAGTGGTATTCCTTCTGGTCATCCTGCTGCTGGTTGGTATTTTGCTGTATGCGAAAAAGAAGTTAACCCCATCGGGGTCAGTCGTTGTAAACATCAACGATGGTGAAAAAACGATTGAAACGGAGCCCGGTTCTACGTTACTTTCAACACTAGGAAATAATAAAATCTTCCTGCCGTCAGCGTGCGGTGGTGGTGGTACCTGTGGTATGTGCCGTTGCCAGGTCGATTCGGGAGCCGGAAGTATTCTTCCGACTGAAACCGGATTCTTCACCCGGAAAGAGCAGCAGAACAACTGGCGTCTTTCATGTCAGGTGAAAGTGAAAGAAGATATCGAAATGCGCGTCCCGCAGGAGGTGATGGGTATCAAGAAGTGGGAGTGTACAGTTGTTTCGAACAAGAACGTGGCTACCTTCATTAAGGAATTTGTGGTAAAACTGCCCGAAGGCGAAAACCTCGACTTCAAATCAGGTGGTTATATCCAGATTGATGTACCGAAAACTGAAGTGGACTTCAAGGATTTCGAGATCGACGAAAAATTCCGTGGTGATTGGGAGAAATTCGGTTTGTTCGATCTGAAGATGAAAAATCCGGAACCGACTTACCGTGCTTACTCTATGGCCAACCACCCGGCAGAGGGCAACATTGTGATGCTGAACATCCGTATTGCAACGCCTCCGTTCGACCGGGTTAACGGTGGATTCCAGAAAGTGAATCCGGGAATCTGTTCCTCTTACATCTACTCGCTGAAGCCGGGTGATAAGGTGACTATTTCAGGACCTTACGGTGAATTCTTCCTGAAGGATAACGATAACGAAATGATGTTCATTGGCGGTGGAGCCGGAATGGCACCGATGCGTTCGCACCTGTTCCACCTGTTCCACACGGTGAAAGAATCGAATAAGAAAGTAACTTTCTGGTACGGTGCCCGTTCCTGGAAAGAAGTTTTCTACTACGATCAGTTCCGTGACATCGAGAAGAACTTCCCGAATTTCGAATTCCATCTGGCTTTGTCGGAACCGCTTCCGGAAGATAACTGGGATGGCCCGACAGGTTTCATTCACCAGGTGATTTATGACAATTACCTGAGCAAGCACGAGGAACCCGAAGAGATTGACTACTATCTCTGCGGACCGCCGATGATGAATGACGCGGTAACCAAAATGCTTTACGAATTGGGCGTTCCGGATGAGAACGTACTGTTCGACGACTTTGGAGGTTAATAAACCCAAGGATAATTCAAAAAGACCGTTTTCTGTTCAGAAGACGGTCTTTTTATTTTATATTAGTCGGGAAATTGTCCTGACCTGGAATGCCAAAGACTGTTTGCTTTTCTTGTTGAAAAGAGATTTTGGGTAATTAAAAACAACGCATGTGAGACTATTCATTGTGTTTACTATGCTCATTGGATTTATGAGCTTCGGATTTGCTCAGGAGCCGGTGAATCAAACTGATTCCAACGGTTTAAAGCAAGGTCATTGGATTGGCCACTATCCCAATGGTAATATTCAGTACGAAGGAACATTTGTCGACGGTGAGCCGGTTGGTGAAATGAAACGGTATTATCCCAACGGTCAGTTGCAGGCCCGGATGCACTATGTGCCCGGTTCGGACAGTATCATTGCCGAGATTTATAATAAGGAAGGTAAAAGAACAGCTAAGGGGGTTTTCCTGGGAAAGAAAAAATCGGGTACCTGGACCTACTTCGATGGCGATCGCATCGTATCATGTGAGCACTACCTCGATGGATTGCACATGGGAACCGATACCATCTGGTTTAAGAGCGGAAAGCCGGCCCGGACCAGTGAGTGGGAAGCAGGCAAAATGAACGGAGTTGTGCGCGAATATTATCCCGATGGCAAGCTTAAGTTCGAGATGGTTTACGTCAACGGAAAAAGAGATGGATTGACGGTTGCATACTTCGAGAACGGCGACCCCGAGATTGAAGGAAATTACGTTAATAATCTGCGCAATGGCGACTGGAAATTTTACAACCAGGACGGAACTTTAAAATATACCCTGAAATACGATAAGGGTGTTTTGCTGAATTCCGATGTACTGAACAAAGCTCAGCAGAAAGAATTCAACGAGATGGAGAAAAACCGGGAAGTGTTGAAAGACCCGGAAAAGTATCGCAATGATCCGTCCGGATATATGGCACCCCGACGTTAATGTTTCTCCTTTTGCTCATACCAGCGAAGAACCAGCTCAACTACCTGGTTGTAGTTTAGAGTTCCCTGCTTAATGTTGTTGCTTTTCAGGTAGGCGTCGTTGGCAGCCGTTTGTATTCGGTCCAGCTTCTCATTTCGCAACGCTCGCCAGTATTTTTGTTCGGCTCGTATGTCAGCAACCACTTCGGGCCTTAGTTTCTTCACGTAATCGCGATAGTTTTTCAGCGGAAGCGCATCGACCAAAAAATATTGTATAAGGTTAAAATTGGCTGAGTACCGCAAATATGGATTTGAGGACGTGCTGCAAACCACATAAGCGCAGAAGTTGGCTTCCGATTCCCGTGCCATTCCAAACTGATGTGCTTTTTCGTGCGCCAGCACAAACGGATATTCGGTGGGCAACAATTTCCCGTTGATATGAACTTCGTTGAAAAACGGCCCGAAATAACCACTCACGCCTGATTTGGCAAATAACCCTGAATAGAGCATCGTTTTCGGCCGACGGTAACCGTTAGGATAAGTAATTTGTAAAAAGTCAGCGTTGGCCTTATAGGAAGCTTCAATAGCAGTATTCATGTCGGCTTTCTTCAGGCTGTCCATTTCCATCCACGATGCATTGGTTTGGGCGATTAAAGTATCCAGTGTTTTGATGAAGAGACTATCCGGCAATTTCCCGGAAGGGAAATGAAGACGGTTCTCGATAGAAGGCCGGAAATAGTTGAAGCCCCAAACGAGGTAGAAGTAGCTGTAAAGAATGACCAGAAACTGCAAGGTCTTCCGTAGTGTCGTAGTGAACCTGATTTTCCGGAATATCAGTAAAAGAATAACAACAATGGCAGCGAGCACAAATGCTGTCCAGAAGATGTCCCAAAGCGAAAAAGGTACAAAACGACTGAAGAACGAAAGGACGGTGGCAATAACCGGATAGAGTCTGTGGGAATACCAATCATCAGTCAATTGCGGAAAGCGAATTGCCAACCGCGTTATCAGGAAAACGACAGCTGCCACCCAAAATACTAAATAACGGGTTGGAAACAGAAATCCACGCACTTTTCGCCAGTAACTCATCACAACACTTTTCCTCAAAAATATAAAATTGGAGGTTGGTAAAGTCGATTTAGCAAGGATGTTTTAACTGCAAGCAAAGAAGAATGAACGAAAATTCTGTTTCATTGTCCGGAAAAATTAATTTTACTGAAAAGCTCCTGAATGAAACTAGCCTGGCTAATCATATTATTGTATTTCCCTTTGTTGGTTCATGCGCAAAGTACCGGTGCAAGGTATCGCATCGAATTTACCGATAAAGTTGGCTCGGCTTATGATTTGTCGCATCCGGAGAACTTTTTGTCAGAACGGGCGCTTTCGCGTCGCACCCGATACCATATTCCGTTAGAAGAAAAAGATTTGCCGGTCTCTGCTGTTTATCTCGATAGTTTGAAGAAGCATGGATTTAAAGTTTTGTACACTTCCCGCTGGTTCAATTTTGCAACAGTTGCGGTTGTGTCTCCGGAAGATACTGCCGGCGTTTCGGAATGGAATTTTGTTCGTTCGATAAGACTAACCAGACCGGAAAATGTGTTGAAAAGTGCTGAAAGTAAGTGGGTTGATATTAAAGTGCCTGCGACAAAAAGTGCACAAAGCGAACCTGACGACACTTATGGCTATTCCAGCGAGCAGGTAGCGCAGTTGAACGGGAAAATTCTGCACGAAAATGGTTTTAAAGGACAAGGCATGCTGATCGCAATTCTTGATGCCGGTTTCCGTGCTGCGAATCAGCTGACTGTATTCGACTCACTTTTCTTTCAAAACAGAATGCTGGGAACCCGTGATTTTGTCAATCCCCAATCCGATGTTTTCCAGGAATATCAGCATGGCATGAATGTTCTTTCGCTTATGGCGGCGAATTCGCCCGGCACATTGATTGGAACAGCACCGGATGCGAGTTATTATCTCATTCGGACAGAAGATGAGAATTCGGAATACCCGGTTGAGATGGACAACTATATTGCTGGTTTGGAACTGGGGGACAGCATCGGAGCCGACGTTATCAATGCTTCGCTGGGCTACTTTATTTTCGATGATCCGGCGGATAACCTAAGCTATGATGAGCTTGACGGAAAAACATTGATGATTACGCGGGCTGTGGAACTGGCCGAAAAGAAAGGAATGATTGTTTGCGTCAGTGCCGGAAATGAAGGAGATAATGCATGGCAGCACATCATTGCGCCGGCCGATGCAAACGAAATTTTGAGCATGGCGGCGGTCAATATAGCAGGGGAGAGGGCAAGATTCAGCTCCATCGGTCCTTCGGCTGACGGTCGCATTAAGCCGGAAGTGGCTGCCTGCGGATGGGATGCATGGATTCAGAAATATCCAAATGAGATCGGCACGTCAAACGGAACCTCATTTGCTTCTCCGCTTGTCGCCGGCCTGACTACCTGTTTGTGGCAGAAATATCCGGAAAAAACATCGGCAGAAATAATCGATGCCGTTATCCAAAGTGCCAGTCAGTACGATTTGCCGGATAATTACCTGGGATATGGTATTCCCGATTTCGAGAAGGCGTCGTTACTTTTGCAGGAGACGGTAACTAAAGATAAATCAGAAAAGCAATGGAAAGTATCTCCCAATCCCTTTGTGAACAACATACGGTTGGAGTACCAGGGGCCGGGGCTATTGGATGATACTTCGGCTACCTGTATATTGCTTAACGGCACAGGAACAATTTTGAAAGAAGAACGTTTGTCAGGCAGAATCCAATGGTTAAATCCGGGTTCACTGCCGTCAGGTTTGTACTTTCTGCAGGTGATTACAAAAGGAGTAACGGAGAACCATAAACTCATAAAGAAGTAAGGTGTACATGGCTTCATCAATTGAAAATAAATTACGACTATCTGAACTAAATAATCGGGTAAAAGGAGTTCTTCAGGACGCTTTCCCGACAGCAGTCTGGGTAATTGCAGAGATATCCGAGATGAAAGTCAATCGGAGCGGACACTGCTACATGGTGCTCGTTGAAAAGGATGAAGATTCTGATGAAGTTCTGGCACAGGCCCGTGGAACCATTTGGTCGTATACATTCCGGATGCTTCGGCCCTTCTTTGAGACAACGGCGGGACAACCACTTTCGGAAGGAATGAAGGTACTGGTGAATGCCACCGTTGAGTTTCATCCGCTGTATGGTTTCAGCCTGAATATTCGGGATATTGACCCAACTTATACACTGGGCGACATGGCCCGGAAACGGCTTGAAGTAGTCAACCGGTTGAAGGACGAGGGCGTATTTGAGATGAACAAAGAGCTGGAATTACCCATGGTTCCGCAGAAAATTGCGGTCATTTCTTCATCGACGGCGGCGGGTTATCAGGATTTTCAGAATCAATTGAATAACAATGCTTACGGTTACCGTTTTTACACGCATCTTTTTCCGGCCCTGATGCAGGGGAACCAGGCCAAAGAGTCAATTATTGCTGCACTGGAGCATATTTACCTGTACGAAGACTTCTTCGACGTCGTGGTGATCATTCGCGGGGGAGGTTCACAGCTCGACTTAAGTTGTTTCGACGATTACGAACTGGCCTTTCATATCACGCAGTTTCCCCTTCCGGTGATAACCGGTATAGGGCATGAAAAGGATGATACCATCAGCGATATGGTAGCGCATACGCGCATGAAAACACCGACAGCTGTAGCCGAATTTCTGATTGCCGGAGTCATGCAGTTTGATGTCCACCTGGATGAATTGCAACAGGAGTTTGTCAATTCCGTGGAGAATATTTTGGCAGAATCTCGGCAGCGGCTCGATAGTGCTGTTAAAACCCTGAAGCCTGTGGTTCAGCAGTTGTTGTTTAACCGGCAAAAGAAGCTAAGCCGTTATGGCTGGCAGCTGGAAAGTTCTGTCAGTGAGGTTTTGCGGAATAACGAATACCGGTTATCCCGGAAAAAAGATGAGATAAAGGAATTATCCGGACGGTTCATACATGATAACCGGAACAAATTGGATGAGTACCTTCATTATATCAGTCGGGCTTCAGCACATCAGATGGAGGAAGGAAGATCGCGAATGAATGCCATGTTGGAAAAGCTTAAGAGACAATCGAAAAATCGTTTTTCTGCTGAAAAGAACCATTTGTTACTTGCAGAAAAGAGAAAGGAGTTGTTGAATCCTTTGAATATTCTGAAGCGAGGCTATTCGATTACTTATCATAACGGAAAAGCGTTGAAAGAAACAGCGCAATTACAAGAAGGCGACGAAGTTCGTACGTTGTTGAAAGACGGCACATTTACCAGTCGTGTTTTAAATAAAGAAAATAAATCATCAAAAAAATAAATCAGTCATGACAAAGAAAAAGATCTCATACAAAGAGGCTGTCAATGAGATAGAAGAGATACTCGAGCAGATGGAAAGTGAAGAACTTGATGTGGATGAGCTTTCCGATAAGGTAAAAAGAGTATCCTATCTGATTAAGGTGTGCAAAGATCGGTTACACCAGACGGAGGAAGAAGTAGAAAACATCCTGAACCAAATGGAGGATAACTAGTGCCTGAGTTATAGAAAATAGCTGCCTTTTGACGCTTTTGTGGCTATGTATGCGTTGAGTAAAGAGGAAGGTCCTTGGTATTTGTTATTGGTTTTCAATCTTATATTCGATTTGAACAAGCATGCTTTAAAATATGTTATAAATGCTATTATAATCGAACATTGAAAATAAATTGCTTGCAACATAGCTATAAGTGTTGTAATTTTGGCTCGATAGTATTCTGAATACTATCACATTTCTGATAGCAGCATATTTAAAATTCTAAAAAATGGCCGACTCAAAAATTGAATTAACATTAGGTTCATTCCGTTTCTCGTGCGAGGGTGAAAAGGAATGGGTGGAAGTACAATTAGGACGTATTCTCGATCGCGCTCCTGGATTATTAAGTTTAGGAGGCGAGGTTGCAGCAGCTTCTGCAGGGGAAGAAGTTGGAGAAGTGGCAGCCGAAGAGGCTCGTCCTGTTGCACGTCGTGGTCGCAAACCGCGTGAAGTGAAGGCGAAAAAACCTGTATCAAGTGATCCGTTATTGGATTACCTGAAAGAGAAAAAAGCCGATAACAATCAGGTGCGGAAATTTTTGGCGACTGCAGTCTATCTGCACTCACAGGGAACCCAGAAATTCTCTACACCGATGATCTCCAAGAAATTGAAAGCAGCCGGAATTCCAAAGCTTTCTAATGCCAGCGACTGTCTGAACAAGAATGTGAAGAAAGGTTTCTG
This sequence comes from Prolixibacter sp. DSM 2831, assembly GCF_056493735.1. Lineage (NCBI taxonomy): Bacteria > Pseudomonadati > Bacteroidota > Bacteroidia > Marinilabiliales > Prolixibacteraceae > Prolixibacter > Prolixibacter sp. DSM 2831. The sequence goes on along the minus strand of NZ_CM151379.1, from coordinate 4,227,626 downwards.
CATTAAGGAAGACAAAGAGTTTGTATTGACAAACGAAGGTATTCAGGCTGTCATTGGTGACGGCAATCAAGACTAAAAAATAAAAACCCGCCTTGAGCGGGTTTTTTTATTTCCTTTTTTACCTCAGATTCTAGAATCTGGCTCGAATTCCGACCAGGTAATTAATACCTGCCTGCGGATAATATCCATCCATCTTCTTTCTTACACCATTTTCGTAATAGGAGTAAACCCACGCGTTGCTTGAGTACATCGCGTTAAAGATGTTGTTCACCATAACCGATAAGGTTAACTCTTTGAAAAGGCTCGTCGGGATGTGATAGTCAGCTTTCAGGTTACTGAAAAAGTAAGCATCCAGTTTCCGGTTTTCAGACGAAGTGTTGTCGATGTATTGTTTCCCAACATAGTGGGACGAGAAGTTCACCGAAAGCGGCTTTGTTGGTTGCCAGCTGATTTTACTTCCCGCTACGACATCCGGAGAAAAAGCAATGTCGGTTGTTCCGAGGTAGTTGGAAATCTGCTGGGGATAGTTGTCTGCATCATCAACATATTCGGTAAAATTTTTAATCTTATTCCGGCTAAAAGTAGCATTGGCATCCCACCTGAGCGACTTGCAAATTCGCCAACCTCCGGTTAATTCAATTCCCGCACGGTAACTGCTCGGAGCATTGGTCATAATCGCTGAGCCAACATCGTTAATTTCGCCAGTCAGGATAAGCTGATTGACATAGTCCATGAAGTAGAAGTTGACACCGAAAGCGAAATTCGTGGAGCGGTAATTATAGCCGACTTCGTAATCGTTCAGGTTTTCCGATGTAGGCATGGGACCATTCGGAGCGGCATCGACGTAGTTACTGCGGTTTGGCTCGCGATGAGCTTTTGCAAACGACGCGTACATCTTATTCTGGTCATTTGGCGAATAGTAAATCCCCACTTTGGGATTGAAGAAGTCAAAAGAGTGACTCTGGGTAATATCCCTCAAGTCGTCGTCTTTCCCGTCGATTTTGTAACCGATATGCCGGTATTGCAAATCGAAATAGGCATTGAGCCTCGAGGAGAACTGGTGGTTCAACTTGCCATATACGTTGTAATCGGTCTTAAGTCCGGTAGAATAGTACCACTGATGGTTAATCGGATTTTCACCATAATACTGAGCCCAGATTACTTTTCCGAAGTGCCGGCCGTCGTATTGGTTCCAGGCACCTCCAAGTGTCATACTATTTTTACCCTTGTCATAGTTCAACGAGAAAGTTGTTCCGTAAAAATCATTATCCAGCCATTTCCGGCGCACTAAATCGGTCGACTGTACCTGTGTGCCACCAATGGTCGGAGGCGTCATCAGGTAATCTACGAAACTTTGGTCGGGCTTGTATTCCTCGTAATATCCGCGACCGTACGTGTAATGCAGTGCCGCATTCATATTAAGATGCTCATTGAAGCGATGGGAGTACAGCAACTGGTAGTTGTCCTGCCAGTAATTGTCGGTTTCGTTGTTGTAATAGTGCGCTTTCCCCTGAGCATCGGTGTACTCACCGGCCGGATTATACCGGCGGTTGGTCGCCAGCATATCGGAAGGAATTCCATACCAGGCCTGATATGTTTTTTCGATACCGGAGAAGATGTTGACTTTCAGAATTGATTTGGTTGTGTAATATCCCCCTGAGAGGTAGTACGATTTTAAATCGGACCAACCGCGGTCGACGTAACCGTCCGAAGTAATTTTGGAAAGTCGGGCGTCGAAAGAGAATTTTCCATTCAATAAACCGGTCCCGGCCGACACTGTATTTTTAAACGTGTTGAACGAGCCGGCAGAAGAGTTCACTTCCGCGTAAGCGTCTTTGTTCAGATTGTTCGTTTGCATATTGATGGTTGCACCAAATGCGCCGGCTCCGTTCGTCGATGTTCCCACTCCGCGCTGAACCTGCACATTTTGGAGCGATGAAGCCAGGTCGGGCAAGTCTACCCAGTATACACCGTGCGATTCTGCGTCGTTTACCGGAATACCATTAACAGTCACGTTAATACGGTTGGCATCGGTTCCCCGAATACGGAAACCTGTGTAGCCGATTCCCGTTCCCGCATCCGATGTTGTCACCAACGAAGGTGTCATGCTCAGCAAATAGGGAATATCTTGTCCCATATTTTGTTCTTCGATGCTCTTTTTCGACACATCGGAATAGGCAACAGGCGTTTTGTCTCCGGCACGTGTTGCCGAAACAATTACTTCATCAGCCAGTACCGCTGAAGATTTCATGGTAATGGCAAGTTTTCCTTTTACCGGTACGGTAATTTTTCGGGAAACCGGCTGGTATCCCAGGTAAGAAACTTTTAGCACGTAGTTTCCTGTTTTTAAATTTTCAAAACGAAACTCTCCGTTTGGGTCGGTTGGCATCCCGACAAATGTGTTCTCGATAACAACATTGGCACCGATGAGCGGTTGGCCTTTTTCATTTTCCACACGTCCGTTCAACGTGTTCTGCGCATTCGCTGAAAGGAAGATCAGCTGCAGCAGCCATAAAGCAAGAATTTTTTTCATTTTAAATCGGTTTTTAGATGAATAAAAACCAATGGGAGTAGAGTAACACATGTTCCCTACCCGGAATTACCCGGACAGGTTCAAAGGGTATGTTCTCAGCCTGTTATTTAAGGCACCCCATTGTTTGAAAGCGGTACAAAGGTATAGAAATATTTAGAACCCGTATGAATATGGGCGGGAAACGGACTTACTGTCATTTTTCCGAAGCAGGAGTCACCATGAAATCAGGAAAATAGAGTAAGTAAAAAATTGTAAATAGAGGAATGAAAGTGGAGTTGAAAAGGAAATAAAGAATGCAGGATGCTGACAGTTCTTAATGGGAATGGTGATGGGAAGAAAAGGAGTTATGACTCTGAAAATTAAGTCGAAAATTTGTATGTATGGACATAAAAAGTTATTATTGCACATACTCCTTTTTATTCTAATTGCCTTTTTACCTCGCCGGAGTTCGAGTGCTCCAAAATTACTCCGGTGCAAAATGAATTAGAAAAAAGAAAAGGGCTGGTGTTCGCCAGCCCTTGTTCTTTATTTCATTTTACTTTATGCATTCGTTGGAATTTTAATCCGTTGGCCTGGTTTCAGGCTTTTCGCATCTTTGATTCCATTCATCTTCATGATATCAAAATTGGAAACTCCCGGATATTTCCGTGCAATCGTCCAGAGATTGTCTCCCCTGCGCACTGTGTAAATAGTATACGGGCCATCAGTATCTACTGTTGACTGAGCTGCTCTGTTGGCAGGTACTTTACCCGATTGCTTTTGTGCGAAGGTCATTGAGTTGTACTGCTTGTAATGTGCTCCTTTTCCTTTGGGAACATAAATGACCAGTTTCTGTCCAACGCGAATCAGGTTTCGGTGAATATTATTCCAGTACCTTACCTGGGAAGCTCTCACATGAAACCATTCTGCAATAAAGCCCACGTTGTCTCCCCGTTTCACAGTATAGTAAACTTTGTCTTTGCCTGCCACATCACCCGGAGTGAAGTAGGAATAATGGCGACTGGGAACAACAATTTTGTTGTTGGGGAAGAACTTATCGCGGTTGTAAGCGAATACAAACGATTCCTTATCGATGAAATCCGAGGTTTTATTGGCCGGAATCTTCAGCGTGTATGCCTTCTTCGCTGTCGCTGGAATAATGTCTCTGCGATATTGCGGGTTTAAATCACGAAGCTCTTCCACCGGAATATTCAGCACCGCTGAAACCTGTTGGAAGTTGAGATAATTGTGAACTTGGATGGTATCAGTTACAATATCAAACGAAGGTTGAGTGGGGGCCAGATGGTGCTCTTTTGCATAGTTCATAACATACGCAGCAGCAATGAATGCCGGCACATAACCACGGGTTTCGCGCGGAAGATGATAGTAGATTTTCCAGTAATTTTTGGTGCCTCCCGAACGGCGAATCGCTTTATTTACGTTGCCCGGGCCACAGTTGTATGCCGCAATCACCAGGTGCCAGTCACCATAAATGTTGTACAGATCTTGGAGATATTTGGCCGCAGCTTCGGTTGATTTCACCGGGTCGCGACGTTCGTCAACAAATGAATTGATTTCCAGTCCTAACATTTTACCCGTTCCATACATAAACTGCCACAGACCGCAAGCTCCAGCCCGGGAGAAAGCTCTCGGGTTCAATGCCGATTCAATGATGGCCATGTATTTCAGTTCCAGCGGCAGATTATATTTATCGAGAATCTGTTCGAATATCGGGAAGTAATAATTGGCGAGCCCCAGCATCACTTTTACCTGGTCGCGACGTTTGATGGTATAGAGCGTGATAAAATTCTTGACGGTATTGTTGAAAGACAGATCGATGTACGAATTAATATCCTGAAGTCTGTTGATGTAAACAGAATCCGGAAGTGCTTTCTTCAATGAGTCGGGTAGAGTATTATAACTGAGACTATCAAATTCGAAGGCATTCTGGACATACCAGGTGTTGACCATCGAATCGAGTTTCTGTGCTTCAAGTTCGCTTAAATCTTCATTCGGGAGGGTATAGGTCTTGTCGTAACCATTGTCGACGGTGTCGAGTTTGGTAACGGCAATAAACCTTGCCTTCTTTAAATCGTAATCCCGGCTGGTCTTGGAATCATCCTTGGCAACCAGTGTCGCCGGGATTAATCCCGCAAAAGCCACGAGCAATGTAATTTTCTTCCACTTTCCCATCATATCGTTCTCTAAAATTTGATGTTGACCTTAACGCCAACTGTTTGCCTGCCGTAATAATTCATTGGAGCAGGTGCGATCCGCATACTCAAATCATCACTGATGTCATAATCGAAAAAGTTTGCGTCAACGCTTGCATCAATGATATTTAGCACATGCAATGCAAACATACCAATAATTGTTAAATCCCTGTTTCTCCGATAGAAATCTTTACCACTTTGCAATTGCTTGGTCACATAATTGAAATGAGTGGAGTTGGTAAGATCAATCGAGGGATTATTGATAAACTTGTCGAGGTATGCCTTGTCCTGTGCCGTTAATTGGCTTGGGCTACTGTACTGCGATATGGTCCGGTACGCTTCAAAATAGTCGTTATACAAATTATTGTTCCAACTAAATCCGTATATCAAACCTGCAAAGCCTCCATAGATGATTGGAAGCTTCCAGTATTTTTTATTGTATATCTGCCCAAGACCTGGAAACAGGGCCGAATATATTGACGCTTTTTTCGGCGAATGCTTTTTGTGATAGAGACTTTCAGAAATCTTCACACTGTCCTTCACCGCTTTCCGCACCTGTGCCTGGCTCGCTATGCTATTCCCTAGCAGGCCTATGATGATGAGTAGCCCCGTTAAAAATTTTTTCAAAATGTCGATTCTTTATTTTCGACACAAATTTAGGAATTCAGTCTGTCAAAAATGCCAATGATCCGTTCTAATTCCTTTGGATCGGTAAAAGGAATCACAATTTTCCCTTTTCCTTTGTCATTTATTTTGAAATCGACACTGGTATTGAAGTATTTCGACAAGTGAGTTTTCAATTCTCCGTACTCTTCGGGGAAACTTTGCGTCTTCTTGGGTTTGGCACTGCCTTCACCATCATCGGAGTTGATTTTCCGTACGATCTCTTCCACTTTCCGGACTGAAAAATCATACTTGACAATCTGCTTGAAGATCATCACCTGTGTCTCCGGCTCGGCAATGTTGACCAATGCCCGGGCGTGTCCCATACTGATTTCCTGCTCGCGAATGCCTTTTTGAATAACGGCAGGCAGACGAAGCAAGCGCAGATAGTTCGACACCGTTGAACGCTTTTTCCCAACACGCTCACTCAGGCTTTCCTGGGTGAGATCGCACTCTTCAATCAGTCGTTGATAACTGAGGGCTACCTCGATCGCATCCAGGTCTTCACGCTGAATGTTCTCGACAAGAGCCAACTCCAGCATCTCTTCATCACCAGCTTCCCTGACAAATGCGGGAACTTTGTCCAGACCGGCAATTTTTGCCGCCCTAAAACGTCTTTCTCCGGCAATGATTTGATACTGCTCATCATTTAATTTCCGAAGTGTTAACGGCTGGATGATACCAATTTCGCGGATAGAAGTTGCCAGTTCTTCCAGTGCTTCTTCGTCAAAAGTGGTCCTGGGCTGAAATGGATTCGCCTGAATTTTCGACAATTCAACTTCATTGGAAACCGAGGTAGCTTCTCTTACCTGATCGGCATCATCAATCAACGCGCCCAGTCCTCTTCCCAGAGCATTTCGTTTGGCCATAATTCAGAAATTAAAAAATGATTAGTGTTCGAGTTATTGTTCTACAGCTTGTTTGCTGTTGAGTTTTGTCATTTCGTTGTTTTGCAATAATTCACGGGCCAGGTTCAGGTAGCTGACAGCACCTTTTGAGCTGGCGTCATATGAAATAGCCGGTACACCGTAGCTCGGAGCTTCCGACAACTTGATGTTCCGGGCAATAATGGTTTCAAAAACCATATCCTGGAAATGCCTTTTTACCTCTTCGTAAACCTGGTTCGACAGGTTGAGACGGGCATCGTACATCGTCAGAAGGAAACCTTCAATTTCGAGTTTCTGGTTCAGCCGGTTTTGAATGATCTTAATGGTGTTGAGCAGTTTCCCCAAGCCTTCGAGTGCGAAATATTCACACTGAACAGGGATAATTACAGAATCCGCAGCTGTTAAAGCGTTGACAGTAATAAGTCCAAGAGAGGGAGAACAGTCAATCAAAATAAAATCATAATCATCGCGGACTTTCTCCAAAACATTTTTCATCACCATCTCCCGATTTGGGCGGTTGAGCATTTCGATTTCTGCTCCAACTAAATCGATGTGTGATGGAAGAAGTTCAAGATTTTCTGTTTCGGTTTTCAGAATCGTCTTGTGCGGATCGACGTCATCCACGATACATTCGTAAATACTTGTGGTAACGTTGCGAACGTCGAATCCTACGCCCGACGTAGCGTTGGCCTGGGGGTCGGCATCGATAATAAGTACCTTCTGCTCCAGTACAGCAAGGCTTGCCGCAAGGTTGATAGCCGTGGTTGTTTTACCCACGCCACCCTTTTGGTTCGCTAATGCAATAATCTTTCCCATTACGTTTGTTTTGGATTAAGAATGTTTGTCAAAATTAAAAATTTACATGTAAACAGATAAATGTAGAACGGAATCGGGGGGCATAGATTGTTAATAACGCTCCGTTTATCAACAATTTTTTGCTTATATCCTAAGCAAAATAGCAGTAATAAACAGACATTCAGTAAGTACACGATTTTAATTTAGGCGTGGAACGTTGATAACATTTTTTGCGTGGAACATTAGTTGCTCAGACTGTAAATAATTATCATAATTATGAATAGAACGCTTACATCGGATCCACATCGATGTTGATCTGAACACCCGAGTTGCCCGGTTGAATTTTGGCTTCATCCAGGATTTCCTGTAGTTTTTTCTTGGCGCTGACGATGGAAATATCGCGCTCTATCTTCAGCCAGAATTGTTTGATGTACCAGGTTTGTATCCGGTTAATGACCGGATCTTCGGGGCCCAGCACACGGTTACGGAATGAACGTCGCAGCATGCCGCCCAGTTGATTGGCAATGCGCTCCAGTTCACGCTTGTCGCGATGCTTTAAAACGAGACCAATCAGGCGGTAATAAGGTGGATACTTGAAGTGCTTTCGTTCGGCCAGCTGTCCTTTGTACATGCCGGTATAGTCGTTTTCGATCACTTGCTGAATGATGTGGTGGTCGGGCTCCGATGTCTGGATAATAACTTTTCCCTGCCGGTGTTTCCTGCCAGCCCGGCCGCTCACCTGTGCCATGAGTTGGTAGCTGCGTTCGTATGCTCTGAAATCGGGATAATTGAGCAGATTGTCTGCATTGAGAATACCAACGACACTCACGTTTTGGAAATCGAGGCCTTTGGTCACCATTTGCGTGCCAATCAGTATATCGATTTTTCCGGAATCATAGTCATGAATGATCTTCTCAAACGACTTTCGTGCCCGGGTGGTGTCCAGGTCCATTCGGGCTATCCGGGCATTCGGGAAAATAAGCGAAACTTCGTCTTCAATCTTCTCGGTACCAAATCCCTTGGTGGTAATTTCAGCACTTCCGCATGCCTGGCAATTAGACGGATGATGCAGTGTGTAGCCGCAATAATGACAAACCAGTGAGTTGTTGTGTTTGTGGTAGGTCAGGCTTACATCGCAATGCTTGCATTTGGGCACCCAGCCGCAGGTTTTGCATTCGATAAATGGAGCAAAACCACGACGGTTCTGAAATAAAATTACCTGTTCTTTTGCTTCCAGTGCTTTTTCAATTTCCTCGAAGAGCAGAGGCGTGAAATGTCCGCGCATCTGTTTGCGTTTATATGCATCCCGCAGATCGGCAGTGAGGATTTTCGGCAATTCAATTTGCTGAAAACGCTCGGAAAGCTCTACCAGGCCGTATTTTCCCGTTAGGGCATTGTAATACGACTCGATGGCTGGTGTAGCAGTTCCCAACAGAACTTTTGCGCCTGTCAGATGGCTCAACACGATGGCTGCGTCTCTGGCATGGTAGCGCGGTGCCGGGTCGAACTGTTTGTATGAATTCTCGTGCTCTTCGTCTACGATGATCAATCCAGGAAACCGAAAAGGAAGAAAAACCGACGAACGTGCCCCGATGATAACCTGGTACTGGTTTTCGTCCGATTCCGGATCGAAGTTTAGCACTTTGTTCCAAATTTCTACTCGCTCGGCATCGTTGAAGCGACTATGGTAAATTCCGGCTTTGTCGCCAAACACCTGCTTCAATCGTTGCACAATTTGAGTCGTCAGGGCGATTTCGGGCAACAGGTACAAAACCTGATTCTTTTCCTGAATATATTTTTCAATGAGACGGATATAAACCTCTGTCTTGCCGCTGGAAGTGACGCCGTGGAGCAGGGTGACCTGTTTATCTTCGAGGTGTTGCTCGATTTCGGCGTAAGCCTTTTCCTGTGCCAAGCTCAGCTCAAATCCATCACGGATATTCCCCGCATACTGACTGATGCGATCGACGCGTCTTTCAACCGGTTTAAAAATTCCTTTTTGGATGAGTGTATTGAGTGTGGCAGTCGTGGTTCCGACCTTTTTCAGCAGAAGTTTCTTGTTGTATTCTTCCAATGCTTCCGCACTACCAAAACGCGTGTATTCCAGAAACCGCATCAATAGTTCCTGTTGTTTTGGTGCACGCGACAAGTCATCTACCAACTCTGTCAACTGGCTTTCGCCGGAATATTCTTCGGCCAGGCGGACGTATGTCTCTGTCCTTGGTTTGTAACCGGGGCGAAGCGATTCTTCTACCGAAATGGCACCCCGGTTCAACAGCGATTTGATGACTGAATAGGCGTTGCCTTTCTGGTCGGCACGGTTCAAATCGGAAACTGACGATATTTTTCGGTTACGGAGAAAAGTCAACAGAAGGTTTTCCCGGGAAGACAGTTCATCTTTGTCAGTCTCGTATTCCGGGTTGAAAATCACCCGGGTTTCGCTTTCCAGTTTTAGTCCGGATGGGAGAGCTGCTTTCATCACTTCGCCCAGTGAGCAGTGGTAGTACGAGGCAATCCACTCCCAAAATTCAAACAACTCGGGATGAACGACGGGTTGCTTATCCAGTATCGTTTCTACGGACTTGATTTCGTACCCGGTGGGCTCATCGTTGTGGATTCGGTGAACCAATGCTGAATAGAACTTTTTCTTTCCAAACTGCACAATGACCCGCACGCCCGGCTGCAATTCTCCATTCATCTCTTCCGGCACCGAATAGGTAAATTTTCCCGGCAACGGAAGTGGCAGAATAACATCGACAAAGCGCTGTGGGTGGTGTATCATTGATGTAAAAACAGTTTCAAGCAAAACTAATTGATTTCCCTAAAGAACAAAAAAGCCGGAGAAAACTCCGGCTAACGTGCAAATATTTTCGGTTTCTGACAGAATTATATTGACAGCATGCGCAGTACTCTTAACAAGTGTTGATTGACCGCTTTCTCATTTTTGATGGCTTTGTTGAACGGTACGTGCACAATTTCATCGAACTCGATTCCTACCATCACACTCTTTTGGTCATCCAGCAATGCCTCTACCGCAGCAACCCCTAAACGACCTGCCAAAATCCGGTCGGATGCAGTTGGCGAACCACCACGTTGTACGTGTCCCAATACGGTTACCCGAACGTCGTATTGTGGGTATTCTTTTTCAATTTTGGAAGCAATGTTAAAAGCGCCGCCGGCTTTATCGCCTTCAGCCACCAAAACGATAGATGACTTTTTATTTTTTCGGTATCCCGTTTCGATGTAAGTTTCGAGTGTTCCTATATCCGTATCGAACTCAGGAATCAGAACCGCTTCGGAGCCGGCTGCAATTCCACCGTTCAACGCCAGGAAACCGGCATCGCGGCCCATTACTTCGATGAAGAACAGACGCTCGTGAGCCGTTGCGGTATCACGAATCTTGTCAACAGCCTGGACAATGGTATTGAGAGCGGTATCGTAACCAACGGTAAAGTCGGTTCCAAACAAATCGTTATCGATGGTTCCCGGAACACCGACGATGGGGAAATTAAATTCCTGGGCAAAAATACGTGCACCGGTAAAAGTTCCGTCACCGCCAATGACCACCAAAGCATCAATGTTTTCTTCCTTCAGGTTTTGATATGCTTTCTCACGGCCTTCTTTCGTCATGAACTCCTTGCTCCGGGCAGATTTTAAAATCGTTCCGCCCGACTGGATGATATTACTGACATCACCGGATTTCATGGTCTGGAAGTTTTTGTTGATCATTCCTTTGTAGCCGTAGTAAATTCCGACCACTTCCCGGCCAAAGTAAATAGCCGTTCTGGTAACGGCCCGAATGGCTGCATTCATGCCGGGCGCATCACCTCCCGATGTTAAAACGGCTATTTTTTTAATGCGACAGTCGCTGTACACATTGGGATCAGGCATGTTAAGAACATTCTCCTTCATTTTCTGAAAAATTTGAATCCGGGTCAAAAGTAGCGCCGATGTTTTCTTAACAACAACCACTACCGTTAATTAATTATAAAATTATTTGATTATTTCGTCAGTATTCTGACCTTCTCAGCCACGTCTTCCATCAAATGCCAGGGAGTGGAGGTTGCTCCGCAAATACCGACTTTTTGAATATTTTCAAGCCATTCCGCTTCGACTTCATCCGGTGAGGAGATGAATTTGGAGTTGGGATTGGTTTCCTTGCTGATTCCAAACAACATTTTTCCGTTAGAGCTTTTTTTCCCGCTAACGAACAGCACCAAATCAAAACGACGGGCAAACTCCCTGATACGAGGAACGCGGTTGGAAACCTGCCGGCAAAGTGTATCATGAATGATAACCTCGGTACCACGCTGTTTTATCGCTTCGGCCAGCTGATAGAAGCCTTCCATGTCTTTCGTCGTCTGAGAAAACAGTTCCACCGGCCGGTCGAAATCGATTTGCTCCAAATCATCTGGTGATTGGATGACAATCGCTTTGTCGTTAGTTTGACCGACCAAACCATTTACTTCGGCATGGCCTTTTTTCCCGTAAATAACGACTTGTCCGTTACGCGCTTCCTGTTGGCTCTGACCTTTACGAACTCTCTCCTGAAGTTTCAGAACCACAGGGCAGGTGGCGTCGAGTAGTGTGATGTTGTTTTTACGGGCATGCTCATATGTGGAAGGTGGTTCGCCGTGAGCGCGTAGTAGTACGGTGCAGTCTTTCAGCTGAAAGAACTGTTTATGATCGATGGTTTTTAGCCCTTTTCGGGACAGACGTTCCACTTCGGTATTGTTGTGAACAATATCTCCCAGGCAATAAAGACTGTCCTCAGTTTCGAGCGTTTTTTCAGCCTTCTGAATCGCGTTCACTACGCCGAAGCAAAATCCCGATTTGCTGTCAATCTCAATTTCCATTGCGATTTAATCTTTCCATAACTTTTTTGTTAGCCCACGCTAACTGTTCTTCAGGAGTGAGGTGACTATTGTCGAGAACAATGGCGTCATCTGCTTTTCGGAGTGGACTCTCGTCGCGGTTCTCATCGATGTAATCCCGCTCCACAACGTTGGCTTTGATTTCTTCAAAAGAAACATCGTCCCCTTTGGCTTTCAGCTCGTCATAGCGGCGCTGAGCTCTTACTTCCGGCGAAGCCGTCATGTATATCTTTAATTCCGCGTCCGGAAAAACCACTGTTCCAATGTCTCTTCCGTCCATCACAATACCCTTGTCTTTTCCCATTTCCTGCTGAAGCGCCACCAAATGTTTCCGCACTTCACCGATAGTTGCCACCGGACTGACATTCCGGGAAACCGGCAACTGCCTGATTTCTTCTTCTACGTTTTCATCGTTGAGGTACGTTTCACTTTTCGAGATTGTCTCGTTATATCGAAATGTAATTTTAATCTGATTGAGTTGAGCGATTAAACCGGTTTCGTCAACCTTGCTGTCATTGATCAATCCATTCCGCAGGGCGTAAAGGGTCACAGCACGGTACATCGCGCCGGTGTCGATATAAGCGTAGTTTAAAAGGGATGCCAGCGCTTTGGCCAGCGTACTTTTTCCACAGGAGGAGTGGCCATCGACAGCGATGACTATTTTTTTATTTTCAGACATGTTATTCTCAGTTTGCAGGGCAAAGATAAGTTTCTTACTGAAGAAAAGGAATGGAATATCCGCTGAATCAGGGGAGGAATTGGGAAAGGTTCGTGCTGATAGAGAAATGATGTGATGCACCGGCAATATGATAAGATGCGAGTCCGTAGCTCAGGTTGAACCTGGAAATGCGAACGCCAAAACCAGCAGAGAAGCCAACCATTCCCGGACGGGATTCGACCGATAGCTCTTTCCTGCGTTGATGATTATAGCCCACCCGAATCGTGAAATTCTTACTGGGTAGTAATTCTACACCGAAAATGAGATGCCGCATCGCTTTGGAAAAACCACTTTCGGATGTCATTCCTGTTAGTGTCGAAGTCATTGTTCCGGAGGTCGTTTCGTTATAGGCTAAGTCCCAATTGGTAAGATGATGAGCGGTAACCATGAGTCGGAGTGGTGCGTGTTCCAGTCGCTTGGAAAAACCGAATTGCAAATCGAACGGCAGTTTTTCGTAATCGCCATTCTGGTAGTAAGTGGTAATTTGTGTGCCAATATTTTTTGCCACGAGCGCGATAGTGGATTGGTTGTCGCGTCCCGAAAGAATAAGACCGGCATCCACGGCCAATCCAAACGAGTGATATGTTTCGAGAACAGAGTAAATGGGTTTGATGTTGACTCCTCCGCGTAAGCGAGGCGTTATCTGTTTGGCCCAGTAAATGTTCAAAGCGTATTCGGCTGCCCGGAAAGTGCCGGTAATCGTGCCGTCTTCGCGTGCTTCGATAAATTTTCCGTAATCGATAAAATGAATACCCGTGGCAACCGTCCCTATTTTATCGAGGCGCCAGGCGTAAGAAGCATAACCAAATTTGATATCGGAAAAATAATCGACGTAATTCAGCACAAGCTGATTGCGCATCGTGTCACGCAGCAAAGCCGGATTGTGAAAAACAAGATCCAAATCGTTATCATCCAACGCTACCTGGTTGCCACCTAATGCGGCCACGCGTGCCGAGGTGGTCAGATCGAGGAACCGGTACGTTCCTTCACCGCCAACCTGACCGAATGCCATTTGAGATACTAGAAGCGATAATGCAATAATTAGTCTGGTTTTCACGTAAGCCTGAATTATTCGTGCCTTTTGTTCCCTTCCGGGAAACCGCAATGATTATGCTAAGATATGTTTTTTGCTGAATAGTGTAGAAACGTGGTTTACCAGTTTTCCTCTTTCAGGTTCTCTACGATTTTATAGACGATGGGGCAGGCTTCGCGGTTTTTTTGTGTCAGGTTCAGAATCTGAACGAACTTGCGGCGGTTGGTATGCGGATATTCTCGGCAAGCTTTTGGCCGATTTTCATACACCATGCAATAGTTATCCGGCATCAAAAAAGGACAAGGCGTTTGGTTGAAAACGTAATCACCTTCGTTATCAACATGCAAATATTGGTCAATGAAAGCCGGCGGTTTCATCTTCATATGTTTCGCCAGCCGGTCGATGTCCTTTTCGGTGATAATCGGGCTGAAGTTGCTGCAGCAGTTGGCACAATCGAGGCAGTCGAATTCCTGAAAAGCCTCGTCGTGCAAACGGGCGACAACACTATCGAGTTGTTTGGGTTTCTTTTTCTTTAACTGAGCGAAGAATTTGCGGGTTTCGTCTTCATTGCGCTGAGATAGTTCCCGGACGTTCTTCGCATTCACTTCGATGTACTTCATCCTGAGTATTATTGAGGGCTTTTTTTCTGATTCTCATCTGCGCCAGGAATAGTCCGGCAATTACAATCGAGATTCCGGTTAATTTCTGGAGCGAAAGTGTTTCTCCCAAAATCAGCCAGGCAAAAATGGCTGTAAATACTGGAATGCTATTCATGAAAATATTGGCTTTGTTAATGCCCAATTTACCTACACTGTATGTGAAAAACAGGAAAGCAAATCCGGAAGCGAAGATGGCTAGTTTTAAAATTGCGACAAGCGAATCGACATTGACCGGCGTATGGATAAAGCTGTTCATCTCAAATGTCATCCAAAACGGCAGGAAGTAAAAAATGCCGATGAAGCTTTGATAGGCAACAATGCTGGTCGTATTATATTTTTTTGTCAAACCTTTCAGAACAACGGTATAACCAACGGTGGCGGCCACGGCGACAAACTCCAGTGTAATTCCCAATATCGAAGCAGACAGGTTTTCGGAAGTATCCAGAACAACCACGGTTACCCCGACAAACGAGAGAATGATTCCTAAAATGGTTCGGGGCGATACTTTTTCTCCGTGAAAACGGGATGCAGCTAGTGGCGAAAAAAGAGGAATGGTAGCCACAATGACTGCTGCTACGGTGCTTGAAGCATATTTCAGACTGAAGCTTTCGCCCATGAAATAGAGAAAAGGTTCGAAAAAGGCCAGCAGGATAAATGCTTTCCAGTCTTTCCGATCCGGTTTCATCAGTCTGCCCGTGATTTTTGTGTATGCAAACAACAGTATGGTGGCTATTACCAGCCTGAAAAATACGGTGGTTAGCGGACCATAGGCCTGGTACACAATTTTGACCCATACAAATGAGATGGCCCAAAAAGCCATTGCCATGGTAACGGCCAGATATACTGATATTTTGTTTTTCACAGTTCTTGCGTTTTGAACCGCAAATGTATCCATATTTTTAGATGCGAACCAAGACGAGGATCAGTTTATTGAAGATTGGAGAGTTAGAGGGACCAAACCGAAGTCGTTTCTATTAAAACCGGCCGAATTTGAAATTGAGATAAGCGGTCCAGGTTTGGAGTACATCGGGCGCGAAATTACTCGACTTGATTTTGTTGGTGAACCGATAAGTTCCGCCCAGATCGAGTCTGAAGAATCGGGAGACGTTGAATTCGATTTCTAATCCGGGTTCTACAACAAAAAAAGGACTTAAATCGTGGTAATTGGCCGGAACAACTGAGGCGCTTCCCGATAGGGTATCATAGCCTTCCCAGTAATTAATCGCTCCGGCTCCGACAATCACGGGGAAAGATAAATGAACGGGTGACCGCGGCATTAAAATGGGTTCCAGCAAAAGTCCGCCATATCCGCCGGCGAGGTAACGGTTTAGTTCAGGAATATTGCTCAACGAGTTCTTTTGAGAGATAAAAGCATTTCCGGCTAAGCCGAGGGTAAACGAATGTCCCATCACCCAGCCACCACGAAGACCAAAAATAACCGAATTGCGCTCATCGATGGGCGAGTATCCCAGGTTAAAAGCGGCGTACCAGCCGTCCAAACGGTCGCGGGCAACAATGGTTCTCACTTTATTCGAAAGCACTCTACTCTCTTGCTCCTGCGCCGGAGAGATGAGGGGCAGCGTGATGAACAACAAAACCAGGAAGGTCACTTTTTTCATCGGATAGCAGGTTGTGGGTTAGTTTTTGTCCGGGTGGACATCCAAATCATATGTAGATGAAATTTAGGACTTTTTCAGGAGAAATCCACGAATTGGGGAAATACTGGCAAAAGAAAGGAGATAAAAAAACCGGGCTACTGCCCGGCTCTGGTGGAAAGTTTTAACTGATTACGACTTTTTTTGTGAATTGACTGGTCTCAAAGTCGTAATGAAGAAAATAGATGCCTTTTTTGAGGTTTTTCATTTTATTATCTTCCGGGGAGCGACGCCTTTCCAAATTCCTTGTGGAAATCTTTTTCAGGAATAGAACTTCACCATCGATATTAAACATTTTGACTTTCATAGATGAACGGTTTTATGTGGTTGATTAATAGCTTTGGGTAACTGTTAGTGATAAATTAAAACTATTGTACTCAAATGAACAACTTTTTTTGACGAACGGTCGATTTTGAGTGGTGAACGTTCAATTTTGAGTGGTGAACGGAAAATTGACAATTTGCTTATTGTAGAAAATACAATAGAGAAAAATGTTAAATTCGGAATGAAAAGAAGGAGAAATGGAGGTTGGAAAAAAGGAGAAGTATTAAAACAAAAAAACCGGCTTCTGAATTTTCAGAAACCGGTCGAAGTAGGGTGGAAGATGGGATTTGAACCCACGACCCCTGGAACCACAATCCAGTGCTCTAACCAACTGAGCTACATCCACCATTTTTCGCGATTGCGGATGCAAATATAGATAATGTTTTTTGATTGCTACAAATCATCGGACAAAAAATATTGGAAAAAATCTCATCTTTCGATTTCATTGCATGGTCAAATAATCCAAGGCCGGCAGGATGATTTTGTGACAGAATGAAGTAGGACGGAAATGATAATTTTTCATCCGGCAGAGAATCATTAAGTTTGGTCTTTCGGGTAAACAATAAAATTAAAATTTGATACGAAAAGAGAGTTGGAATAGCGGAAAATCGTTGCAGGTTTTTCAATTGCTCCGCTTCGGGATGCTTGTTTCGATTGGTGTTTTGCTGACCCACTCCAAACTAAGTGTCGGCAACATTGGTCAATACGAGTCTTTCCTCTTTTGGGCCGGATTGGCCAGTTTTTTCTGGGTGAACGGCTTGATACAAGGAGCGCTGCCCATGGCCGGAGCCGAAGTGTCAAATGGCGGACGAGAAAAATCACCATTTCTCTTTACCGCATTTTTTGTGCTCCTGGTATTTTCGACGGCAACCGCCCTGGTATTTACCATTCTTTACAAAGCCGGACTGCTGGCATTTCTTTCGGGGCACGCCTGGTACTGGTTTCTTCTTTTCGTGGTTTTCGGGATACCAGCTAACCTGACGGTGTATATTTATTTAATTAAGAACCGTTCGGTGGAGTTGCTCCTTTACGGTGCCGGTACAGTTGGACTTCAGTTTTTTCTTATTCTGTTTGCATTGCTTTATGGCGGAAGTATTGAAACAATCTTGAAGATACTCGGACTGGTTGCTTTGCTCCGGTTCGTTTGGCTGGTAAAGTTGATTTTCCGACATTCATCGGTTGTTTTCTCACGAGAACTGGCGCGGAAATTATTGTTGCGTTCGTGGCCCCTCATTTTGGCGACGTTGCTTAGCGGCTCTGCACAATACATCGACGGCTGGCTGGTAACTATTCGTTTCGATTCAGCGGCATTTGCCATTTTCCGGTTCGGTGCCCGCGAGCTACCTTTTGTTGTTCTCATTGCAAATGCATTCAGTAATTCCATGTTGCCTAAGTTTGGAAAATCTTCGGGCTTTGAAGATCATTTGAAGGAAATCCGGGAACGGTCGGCCAAAATGATGAACTGGATGTTTCCGCTCACCGCTGTATTGATGATTTCCTCGCCCTGGTTTTTCCCTGTTATTTTTAACCAGGCTTTCGCCGAATCGGCTTCTATCTTCAATATTTATTTGCTGCTCATTATTCCCCGACTCGTTTTTCCACAAACCATTCTGAACGGAATAGGGCAGACAAAGCTCATCAGCCAAGCTTCGTTTTACGAGATTCTCATCAATGTCGGATTGAGCGTACTGCTTTCCTTCCCGCTTGGTTTGGAAGGCATTGCTGTTGCGACCGTTATCGCCTATCTGTTCGAAAAATACTATCTTGCTTACAGGCTTTACCGACGCGAAGGCGTATCGTTGACCGATTACCTCGATGGGAAAAGGCACCTGTTGTTTTCTGCAGGAATATTAACTTTGTTTGTTCTGATAGAAACCGTCATTTATTGAAATAATGGAATACCTGCTTGATAATCCGAAAATCGAAAATACTTACCAGGAAATCATCCGGAAACTCCGCCCTATCCAAAATGGCGCTGTTGCAGAAATGATGACTAAGCGTGGACTGGAATATAAAGTCAACCTGGGAGCATCGGTGGTTTCGTTGCGGCAATTGGCGTCGGTTTACGACAGGAATCATTTACTGGCGCTGAAACTGTGGAACAAACAGTGGCGGGAAACAATGATACTGGCTACGCTGCTCGATGAACCTGAGCAGGTAACTGAGGAACAACTGGATTACTGGGTAAAGAGTTTTCCGAATATTGAGATGGCGGAGCAGGCGTCGATGAACTTGTTTGTCTATACACCTTTCGCTTTTCAGAAGGCAAAAGAGTGGTGTCTGGAAAAGAAAAACCTGGTGAAAATGACCGGTTTACTGATGATGGGACGGCTGGCCATGACAGATAAAACAACCGCTGATGAGGAATTCGAATCATTCTTCGAGGTGTTGCCGCCTTTGTCGAAAGATCCGGAGCTATCGAGCATCTTCATTCGGTCGTTTACGCATCTCGGACGAAGAAATAAAAACCTAAACAAGCTGGCCATTATGCTCGCTCGCACACTGCAAACCATCGATTCGCCTGTGTCACAAATGGTGGCGGAAGAAATTATTGATGAACTGGAATCTGAATATGTTCAGGAAATGCTGAACGATAAAGGATGAGTCATTCAGAGAGCTATTCAGCTAATCAAAATATTGATACTGTCAATTTCAATTTTTACTCTAATTTAGCGGAGAAAATACCAAGTCAAGGAATATGCAAGTCAGGGAAGTAAAGGATAAACAAACACGCAAGCTTTTTCACCAGGTAGCACACGAAGTGTATCGTGGCGATGAAAACTGGGCGCCACCATTGGAGGTGATGATTGATAACACCTTCGATCCGGAGAAAAATGCCTTTTATAAAAATGGCGATGGCACCCGGTGGGTTCTGACAGATGACGACGGCAGATTACTCGGCCGGGTAGGAGCTTTCATCAACGGAAACAAAGCGTACACTTTTCAGCAACCCACCGGTGGAATGGGATACTTTGAGTGTGTCGAGGACCAGGAGGCCGCGTTTTTGTTATTCGAAACAGCTAAAAACTGGTTGAAGGAACGCGGAATGGAAGCCATGGACGGACCGGTTAATTTTGGCGAAAACCTGATGAACTGGGGATTGCTGGTTGACGGATTTAAGCCGCAGGCGTTCGGTATGCCTTACCACAAGCCTTACTACCGTGATTTTTTCGAAGCTTATGGCTTTAAGGTTTACTTCGAACAATACAGCTATCACCTCAATCATAAAGATCCGTTCCCCGAAAGGTTTTGGAAAATTGCCGGCTGGGTAGCTCAGAAACCAAACTTTCATTTCGAGCATGTCCGGTTCAGCAAGATTGAGAAATACATCCAGGATTTTGTAAAAATATACGATCAGGCCTGGGCGCGTCACGATAATCACCAGTCGGTTGATTTGGATGATATCCGCGGAATGGTCAGGTTGGCTAAGTTCATCGCCGACGAAGAATTTCTGTGGTTTGCTTACCACAACGATGAGCCGGTTGCTTTCTTTGGTATGATTCCCGACTGGAACCAGATTCTCGTCAAGCTCGACGGCAAAGTCAATTTGAAGAACGTGCTGAAATTCTGGTATTACAAAAAGAAGAAAACGATTACCCGTACCCGGATTCTTATTATGGGAGTTGTCCCGAAATTCCAGGGTTCCGGTTTGGAGTCAGCCATCTTCTGGCACCTCGACAAAGTGATGAAGCGGAAGCATTGGTACAACGAAATTGAAATGTCGTGGGTTGGCGATTTCAATCCGAAAATGGTGGCCATGTATAAATCGGTGGGTGGAGTACATGCCAAGACCCATTACACGATGCGTTACCTGTTCGATCCGAATCAACCATTCGAGCGTGCACCTAAATTAATGAAAGATGTGCGTCTTTTGAGGGAGGAACGCAAAAACAAAGAAAAAACTAACACAACTGAAACCGAAAAAGAAGATTGATTTCAGTTCAGTTTCAGTATATTATTTAGACAAATCTTTTGTTGAATTCTTTTGCAGATTTCTGAACTATATATATCTTTGCAAACCGTTTGGGAAAGTAAGAAATTCAGAATAAGATATTAAACGAGGAAAAAATGAAAAAGGGAATACATCCGGAAAATTATCGAATGGTGGTCTTCAAGGATATGTCTAACGGACATACATTCATCACCAAATCGGCTGCCCCTTCACGGGAAAATATTGAAGTTGACGGTGTAGAGTATCCATTGATCAAATTGGAAATCTCTAGTACCTCTCACCCTTTCTATACTGGTAAAATGAAATTGGTCGACACGGCTGGACGTGTTGATAAGTTCATGAACCGTTACCAGAAGCACATGGATAAGAGAAAAAAGTAATCTACTTTTAGTATATGAAGGAAGCCTCGTAAATCATTACGGGGCTTTTTTTGTTGTAATAATCACTTTCCCTCTGTAATTCGGCTGGAGAAATTGGCAACGAAGCAAAAAACGGGGGTTTGGCATAGGAATTGACCTGTTAACCCACAGCTTGTGAAAACGAAAAACAACGACAAAATGTCATTAGAGAGATCATACATGAAACGAAATAATCAAAAACATAAGTTCGTATTTAGCAGTTTGATGGAGGACCAGGGAGAATTCATACCAATTATTGCCGATGGTGACGAGTCAGACTTTAAATCGGTGGAGGTGCCGGAAAGTCTGCCAATATTACCGCTACGAAATGCCGTTTTGTTTCCGGGCGTAGTGATGCCCATCACCGTTGGACGCCAGAAGTCGCTGAAACTCATCCGCGATGTGTATGCCGGCGATAAATTGCTGGGAACGGTTACCCAGAAAGACGGCAAAGTAGAAGAGCCGCAGACAGAAGATTTATATCCGGTAGGTACCATGGCGGAAATTCTGAAAATTCTGGAGATGCCCGATGGTACTACTTCCATTATCATCCAGGGAAAGAGACGAATTAAGGTCGCCGGTGTTACAGAGCAACTGCCGTACCTGAAAGCGTTGGTTCATCCTCACGACGAATATGAGCTGGAGAGTGATGACTCTGAATTCGCAGTGGTGCTCGAATCGCTGAAGGATTTGTCACTCAAGTTGATGAAATATACCGGCAATGTGCCGCCGGAAGCGCAGTTTGCCATCAAGAACATCGAAAGTCCGACCTTTCTGATCAACTTCATTTGTAACAATGTTGAGCTGGAAGCGCACGAAAAGCAGGATCTCCTGGAAGAAAATGACATTCGCAGTCGTGGAAATCAATTGATGGGGCTGTTGGTTCGTGAGGTTCAGGTGATGGAGTTGAAGAAGGATATTCAACGTAAAGTAAAAGTTGATTTGGATCAACAGCAGCGGGAGTATCTGCTTCATCAGCAAATAAAGACCATCCAGGATGAACTTGGCGGCAATCCCATTGAAAAAGAGATTGAGGAGTTGAAGAAGCGGGGCGCCGAGATGAAGTGGGATGAAGAAATGGCAGGCTTCTTCGAAAAAGAGGTGGAGAAACTGAATCGGATGAATCCGGCCGCCGGAGAATATTCCATCCAGGTTGGTTACCTCGAAACATTGCTCGACCTTCCCTGGAACGAATACACCGAAGACAACTTCGACTTACAGCACGCTGAGAAAGTCCTGGATGAAGATCACTATGGTCTGGAGAAAGTGAAGGAACGTATTCTGGAGCATCTCGCCGTTCTTAAATTGAAGGGCGACATGAAATCGCCGATCGTTTGTCTTTACGGGCCTCCCGGGGTAGGTAAAACGTCGTTGGGTAAGTCTATCGCTCGTTCGCTGGGGCGGAAATACATCCGGATGAGTTTAGGAGGTCTTCATGATGAAGCAGAAATTCGTGGTCACCGGAAAACATACATCGGCGCTATGCCTGGCCGTATTATTCAGAATCTGAAAAAAGCCGGTTCCGCCAATCCTGTTTTTATTTTGGATGAGATTGATAAAGTCTCCCAGGATTTTCACGGCGACCCGGCTTCCGCATTGCTGGAAGTTTTGGACCCGGAACAAAATTCTGAGTTTCACGACAACTACCTGGACGTTGACTTCGACCTTTCGCGTGTGATGTTTATTGCTACCGCAAATACACTGAGCACGATTCAGCCCGCACTTCGCGACCGGATGGAGTTGATTGATGTGAGCGGTTACCTGGTTGAGGAAAAGACCGAAATTGCCAAAAGGCACCTTGTTCCGCGTCAGCTGAAAAATCATGGAATGAAAAAGGGAAGCCTGACGTTCCCGAAAGAAGTGTTGGCGAAGGTGATTGAAAATTATACCCGCGAGTCCGGCGTTCGCGAGCTCGATAAGCAGTTAGCTAAAATCGTTCGTCGCATAGCACGGAAAGAAGCTTTTGGTGAAAAATATAACAAGAAACTCAAAGTTGAGGATGTCAGGGAATATCTTGGGGTACCAATTTATACCCGCGAAACATACGAAGGAAACGAGTTTGCGGGAGTAGTTACCGGTTTAGCCTGGACGGCTGTCGGAGGTGAAATTCTCTATGTCGAAACCAGCTTAAGTAAAGGGAAGGGGCGCTTCACGTTAACCGGAAACCTTGGTGAAGTAATGAAGGAGTCGGCTACCATCGCGCTGGAATATCTTCGTTCGCATGCACCTGAATTGGGCATGACATCGCAGGCTTTCGAAAAGTGGGACGTTCATGTTCATGTTCCGGAAGGCGCAATTCCCAAAGATGGTCCGTCGGCCGGAGTTACCATGGCTACGTCGCTGGCATCAGCTTTTACGCAGCGGAAGGTAAAACGAAACCTGGCCATGACCGGCGAGATTACTTTGCGTGGAAAAGTATTGCCGGTAGGCGGTATTAAAGAAAAAATACTGGCAGCGAAAAGGGCCGGTATAAAGGAAATCATCTTGTCGCGACAGAATGAGAAGGATCTGGAAGAGATCAAGCCCATTTACATTAAGGGATTGAAGTTCCATTTCGTCGACACAGTGCTGGATGTTCTGGATATCGCATTATTAAAACAAAAAGTGAATAATCCACTAAGAATTAGATAGTGAAAACGGGAAGCGATTCCTGTAAATTCTTTGTTCGATTGAAAAGAAAAGGAACTGTCCGTTTGGGGCAGTTCTTTTTTTTGTGTTAGGTGGTTGGTGTCCGCGCGGTATCCGGAATGATAACAGCGAATTGGGATAAATTGAATTACTGATGAAAAACGAGGAACTAATTTGTATTTTTGTTTATCCGAAATGCTAAATATATGAACCAGCGAACCCGCAATGTCATCCTGTTCGTCGGGATTAGTATCCTGATTTTCCTGTTATTCTATTTTAGAAATATTGTAGCCTACATCCTGATTGCAGCTGTGCTTTCGCTCATCGGAAGACCTTTAATGCGGGCTATCCAGCGTATCTCAATTAAGAAGAAGCATCTCGGGAAAACGGGTAGCGCACTGATTACACTTCTCCTCATGCTGGCTGCCACCATTGGTTTTTTGGCGGCGTTAATTCCGTTGGTTGCAATGGAAATAAAGGATTTGTCAGCCATCGACGTCACTTCGGTAGTCGATTACCTCGATGTGGCTTTTGCTCATCTTTCAAACAAACTTCCGCATTTTATAGCCTACAGCGGGGCCGATTCGGGAATGCAAGAGTACATACAGGAGCAACTGGCGAACATGTTGAACCTGGGACAG
The DNA here is from genome assembly GCF_056493735.1 of Prolixibacter sp. DSM 2831. Lineage (NCBI taxonomy): Bacteria > Pseudomonadati > Bacteroidota > Bacteroidia > Marinilabiliales > Prolixibacteraceae > Prolixibacter > Prolixibacter sp. DSM 2831. Next base: position 4,203,674 of record NZ_CM151379.1, on the reverse strand, counting down.
GTCACCAATTTGTTCTCTTCGGTTGCCGGTACTTTGGGCAACCTGTTTCTCATGTTTTTCTCGGTATCCTTCATTCTGTTTTTCTTTTTGAAGGAAGAGCAGTTGTTCAGCCACATTATTCTGGTTTTTGTTTCCAGCAAATATGAGACGAAAGCCAGGCACGTGATGACTTCTATCAACCATCTGCTGAAACGATATTTCATCGGTATCATATTCGAGGTGTTAGGAGTTATGATATTGGATACCATCGGATTTTCCGTCATCGGTCTGGGCTTTAATCATGGTCTGGTCGTGGCCGTATTTGCCGGAGTCATGAATGTAATCCCGTACATTGGCCCGTGGATCGGAGGAGCCTTTGGTGTATTGGTGGCTATTGCAACCCACCTCGGCGACAGTTTCCCGGATGTAACTTTGCCACTGATATTGCTGGTGTTGTTAGTGGTTGTTATTGTTCAGGTAATCGATAACGTGGTATTCCAGCCGGTTATCTATTCCAACAGTGTCAGGGCGCATCCGCTTGAGATCTTCCTGGTTATTCTTATGGCAGGAAGTTTTGCCGGAATTGCCGGAATGATATTGGCTATACCGGTTTATACCGTTCTTCGCGTCATTGCCCGCGAGTTCCTTTCGCAGTTCCGTTTGGTACGGGAACTTACCTCTAAAATGACAGATGATTAGTCTTTTCGGTGTAAAAGCTAATTTTTGTCATGATTTTCATGCTTGTCATATGGACTTTCTTCTTGCAGAAACAGAGTCGGTTAGGGCTTTGTGTTTCGTGTAAAGCTGTCGTAAAACATGATCGCCTGAGAACGGATATTATTCCGATGATTTTATCTTGAGCTCCAATTAGTAAATGTTGGCGGACATTACTGTACCTAAACGAAATACAGCATTACATAATATTAAAATTTGCCATTCAGATTCTTAACATGAACCTCCATACATTTTAATGACGAAGGAGTTCATTGTAGACACGCTTATTCAGAATGAAACTAAGTAAACAACTCGGAATTTCTTTTGTTAAGTGGTTTAGTTGTTTAATGCACATAATGTTTACACGGAATGAGAATATTGAAGAAAATCGTCCACTTCTATTATGAAGGCTTCCGACAGATGACGTGGGGAAAAAGTCTCTGGGTAATCATTTTAGTGAAACTGTTTGTGATGTTTTTTGTGCTCAAACTGTTTTTCTTTCCCGATTTGCTAAAGCAGAATTTTAAGACCGATAAGGAAAGGGGAGAGCACGTCATCGAGAATCTGACCAATATCAAATAATCAATTAATCAAATAATCGTAAAACATGAATGAATTACTTGATCTATCCTTGGTAGACTGGTCGAGGGCTCAATTTGCACTCACCGCGATGTACCATTGGTTATTCGTCCCACTGACACTTGGGATTACGTTTATTCTGGCAATCATGGAGACCATCTATGTGAAGACCGGAAATCCTGAGTGGAAAAAAATTACCAAGTTCTGGATGAAAGTGTTCGGGATTAATTTCGCAATTGGTGTAGCTACCGGAATTATCCTGGAATTTGAATTTGGAACCAACTGGTCTAACTATTCCTGGTTTGTAGGTGACATCTTTGGTGCACCGCTGGCTATCGAAGGTATCATGGCTTTCTTTATGGAGTCCACCTTCATTGCTGTAATGTTCTTTGGATGGGGGAAGGTGAGCAAGCGTTTTCACCTGGCATCCACGTGGCTGACAGCGCTGGGAGCAAACCTCTCGGCATTGTGGATATTGGTGGCCAACGGCTGGATGCAATTCCCGGTAGGGATGCAGTTCAACCCGGATACGGCCAGGAATGAAATGGTTAATTTCTGGGATGTATTTCTATCGCCGGTAGCGACAAGCAAGTTTCTCCACACAATTTTCTCAGGATTTGAGTTAGCGGCCATCTTCGTTATTGGTATTTCGGCCTGGTATCTTCTGAAAAAGCGGGAGATTGTTTTTGCCCGGAAAAGTATCCTGGTTTCAGCTGTTTTTGGTCTGATCAGCTCGATTTTTGTTATCGGCTTCGGTCACGCATCAACGCAGCAGGTGGCTTACCATCAGCCAATGAAACTGGCTGCCATGGAAGGTCTTTACGAAGGTCAGAATGGTCCGGGTTTGATAGCCATGGGCGTACTTTCTACCAAACAATCTGATCCGGAGTATAAGCAACTGAAGAATTTCCTTTTCAGGGTCGAGATTCCCAAAGGCTTGTCCGTTCTCGCTTATCTCAATACCACCCAGTTTATGCCCGGGATAAAAGATATGCTGAATGGAAACAGTGAACACAACATCCTGTCGGCTCCGGAGAAGATTGCCCGGGGGAAAGAGGCCATTCAACTATTGAAAGATTACAAGACGGCCAAGGATAACGGAAACACAGACGAAGCCGCTACTTTGCGTGCCAAGTTCATGTCCGACAGTTTCCAGAAAGATTACTTCAAGTATTTCGGATATGGATACATCAAGAATCCGACCGATTTGATCCCCGATATACCTCTTGTATTTTATAGCTTCCGTATTATGGTTATGCTCGGAACCTATTTTGTGTTCTTCTTCTTGTTCGCTCTTCTTTGGGTGACCAGAGGCACGATGGAAAAGAAAAAATGGTTCCTGCGATTGGCAATTATTACCATGCCGCTGGCTTACGTTGCCTCGATGTCAGGTTGGACACTGGCCGAAGTTGGCCGTCAGCCCTGGGTAATTCAGGATCTGTTACCAACAGTGGCAGCCGTATCTCACATCGATGCGAGCGCCGTTCAGGTAACTTTCTGGATGTTTGCCTTCATCTTCACCCTGCTGTTGATTGCCGAGGTGAAAATCATGACGAAACAAGTTAAAATCGGACCTAAAGACGGAGGACACTAACCATGTTTGGATCAATGAGTCATTTAACCCTCCAACACTATTGGTGGGCCATCATATCACTTTTAGCAGCGTTACTTGTTTTCCTGATGTTTGTTCAGGGAGGTCAGACGCTGATTTACCGACTGGGAAAAACCAGTAACGAGCGCACCATGATTGTCAATGCACTTGGTCGCAAGTGGGAATTTACCTTTACCACGCTGGTAACTTTTGGTGGAGCATTTTTCGCTTCTTTCCCGCTTTTCTATTCCACCAGCTTTGGTGGAGCCTACTGGGCCTGGATGGCCTTGTTGTTTGCCTTTATTATTCAGGCCGTTTCGTACGAATATCGCAGCCGGCCGAGTAATTTCCTGGGCAAGCGCACTTTCGACGCATTCCTGTTTGTCAACGGATTGCTGGGAACAGTTCTCCTTGGCGTTGTGGTTGGAACATTTTTCAACGGCGCGAACTTTTCCGTTAGCAACATGAACCTTTCGCAGTGGGAAAATCCAGCACACGGATTAGAAGCTGTTTTGACATTCAGTAACGTAGCGATGGGCCTGGCGATTTTTTTCCTGGCCCGCGTTCTGGCATTATTGTATTTCATGAACAGCATCGATCACGAGCCCATTTTTAAGAATGCGAAGAAACAATTGCTGTATAATACCATTCCGTTCCTGGTATTCTTCCTCTATTTCGTGATTCGTCTGTTGCTTATCAAAGGATTTGCTTACGATCCGAAAACTCTCGATGTATCGATGGAACCTTATAAGTACTTGCACAACTTCCTGCAAATGCCGCTGGTATTGATCATCTTCCTGGTTGGTGTTGTTGGCGTTCTTTGGGGAATCATCAGTTCGCTGTTGAAAGACAAAACCAACGGAATTTGGTATGCCGGAATCGGAACGGTACTCACCGTATTTGCCCTGATGCTGGTTGCCGGTTACAATAACACCTGCTACTATCCCTCGAATTTCGATTTGCAGTCGTCGCTGAACATTGTGAATAGTTCATCATCGAAATTTACCTTGACAGTGATGAGTTACGTATCGTTGATGGTTCCCTTCGTACTGGCCTATATCTGGTACGCATGGAAGTCCATTAACCGGGAGAAAATCACCGAATCGGAAATTAGCGGTGAGGGTGAAGGTCACGTTTATTAAACCGAAAAAACTTTAGTCTATGTATTTGGAATCGATATTATGGTTGTTAAGCTGGCCGATACTTATCTACATCAGCTTAAAAGCAGTGCAGTATGCGCTCAAAAAATACGAACACAAACTGGAAGAAGAATAATCCGTTTGTTTGAAACGAATCGAGGGCTGTCTTTTGAAAGGCGGCCCTTTTTTTATCGATGAATATTGTATTGAGAAACTGTGCGTTGCGTTTTATCGCTTTTCGCGGAGAAGGCGTCATCAAAGTTTTTCGGTAAAAGAAATAGTTAGCCTGACGAAATCAATTTCAGGTAAAAAAGCTTAAACCGTCTTTTTCAGGCTCAATGTGAATGAGATAAGAATATAAAGCAAGATGGAGAGTGTAATGCCGTAAAAGCTGAAGAAATAGATAAGCACAAGCGTTGTCAAGAGGAACAGGTAGCGAACCTGGTTACCACGCCATTTCAGGTGTTTAATCTTCAGAGAGAACATCGGAATCTCAGAAACCAACAGCAGTGACATCACTATCGTGAAAAAGAGCAGGCTGTAAGGATTGAGCAGAATCGTGTCCAGCGCCGGCATGTTTCCGTTTTCGGCAATTAGCGCCAGCGACGCAAAGAAGATGGCATTGGCCGGAGTAGGTAACCCGATAAAGGAAGTAGCCTGCCGTTCATCGATGTTGAATTTAGCTAACCGCAATCCGGACATCACCGGAATAAAGAAAGCACTCAACAGGAAAACCCAGGTGAGCCATCCACCGGTGGTACCTACCAATGAGCGAACATCGCCGAAAAGCGCATATTTCTGAAGTGTCAGTACAATCATTCCCGGAGCCAGTCCGAATGAAATCATATCTGCCAGCGAATCCAGCTCTTTCCCGATAGGAGAATAAGCTTCCAGCAAACGAGCACTCATCCCGTCGAAAAAATCAAATAGAGACGCTAAAAACATCGTTAACACCGCCAGGTTAATATGACCTTCGAGAGCAAAGGTGACAGAAAGACTACCACTGACAATATTGAGTGATGTAAGAAAATTCGGAATGTGTTTGCGCATGATTGCCTAAGCTTTTGATGCTTTATTTCAGTCGGGCCAGGATAGTTTGTCGTCCGGTAACGGCTTCGCACATGTCGGCTGTTACTTCAGTACCAACCGGAAGGAATACGTCTACGCGGGAACCGAATTTGATGAAGCCTAGTTCACCGCCTTGTTCCATTGTGTCTCCTTCGTTGGCGTACGTAACCACGCGTTTAGCCATTGCACCCGCAATTTGCCGTACCAGAATTTCGGTACCATCTTCCATTTCGACAACGGTTGTAGTCCGTTCGTTATCGGTAGATGATTTTGGCAGGTAAGCCGACATATATCGCCCGTTGTGGTGTTTAACGTATTTGATCTTCCCGGCAACGGGTAACCAGTTAACATGCACATTGAACAGCGACATAAAAACGGAAACCTGCAATCTGCGATCCTGAAAATACTCCGTTTCGGTTGTCTCTTCAATGGTAACAATCTGCCCGTCAGCCGGTGCCAGAATTGTTTTCTCCCCGGAATTGATTTCCCTTTCGGGGTACCGGAAAAAACGAATGGTTAATGCCAGTACCGGTGTTGAAATCAGCAGCATGAACACGAAGAAATAAGGTTCACGGGTTTCCCATACCAGTCCGTTCAGTAGTGCCCAAATCAGTATGGCAACTGCAATAATGGCATAGCCTTCTTTGTGTATTCTCATTGTTGGTCTTAAAAATGCTGGGCAAATTTACGTAAATAATGTTCAGCGAAGAAATGCAAGGATAAAATATACCATCGGAATAGCGATGAGAATGCTATCAAAGCGGTCGAGTAGTCCGCCGTGCCCCGGCATAAAATTTCCCGAATCCTTCACTCCCAGGCTCCTTTTAAACATGGATTCAATCAGGTCGCCGAAGGTTCCTGCAATCACGGTAATGGCCGCAATAATGGCCAACGGGACGAAGCTGTACTGGTCCCAGAATTGAGCCAGGATTGCAGCTACGATGATGGCCGCTGCCAGTCCGCCGAAGAAACCTTCCCACGATTTTTTAGGTGAAATACGTTCGAACAGCCGGTGTTTTCCAAACTTCGAACCAATCAGGTATGCACCCGAATCGCTGGCCCAAATGAAAAACAGCAGACTGAGTAATATTTTAGGTTCATACATATATCCTAACTCTCTGGGATAGACAAAAAAGTTGAGCAGTGCGAAAGGAACCGAAATATAAATAACACCAATCGTGGTGTAAGCGATATTCCGGAATGGCATTTCCAGTGTTTTATTGCGATAGAGTTCGGCAACAAACAGGGAAAGCATCAATGGAATGAGCGTCAGAAGCCAGGCTTCCGACAAGGCTCCCCGGGCTATAAAAAAGGATACCAGAAAAAGAACAATCCCGGCAAATATTCCCAGTTTTTGCTGAGGAACCGCACCCGATTTCGCCAGTAAATCGTAGAATTCTTTCAGCGTAAAACTACTGATGAAGACAAATAACAGGGAAAAGGTATAAGGGCTTATCCAGGTGGCCCCGATAAGCACAGCTACAAACAAAGTTCCCCAAAGAGTACGGACTTTCAGATCGTTCAATTTTCCCCGCTTTTCAGATTTTTTAATATGTCCAGCGCTTTTTCTTCTACTTCTTCGCGGACATAAACTTCTATGTCGCCAAAAGTAGTAAAAGTTGAATCTTTATGATTCATGATAAGGGCTTCAATTCCGTTCTCTTCAAGCAAGTCTTTGGCCATCTGGGCCTTAAAGTCTTGTCCGGTCATGAAAATTTGTTTCCAACCTTTTTCCATAACATTCCCTTTCTTATTTATTCATATTCTGTTAGAAAAACGTGCAGCGCTTTGGGTCCGTGAGCTCCCATTACCAGTGTTTTCTCAATGTCGGCTGTCCGGCTGGGACCTGCAATGTGTGTAATTTGTGAAGGAAGATCATCGCGATATTTCTCTTCCAGCCTGACAAGCGCTTCTTCCAGTGTCCGGACCAACTGATTGGAACCGGCTACTACCATGTGCACTTCCGGGAAAAAGTGGAGCTTTCGCCCGCTGGTGCTACCCGAGTGAACCAGTACTCCTCCGGTTTCGGCAATCAACCATTCGCAACCGGTTAAAGCTGCCTTCGTTTCCGGAAAACGCTGCATTTCGGAAGATACTTCTAAACCGGCATCTTTCAAAATTTCCCGGAGGCCTTTATCGCGGCAAAAAACAAACGGCCAACGGTATTCTTCCTTAAGCCCTTTTAGTTGGGCAAGCAGTTCGTCACGGCTTTTTGCCAGATGAAAATGGCCTTGTATTTTTTCCAGTTCTTGCTGAAACTGTTCCGATAAATGCAGGTTAGAAACGGGAAAAACCGGAGAGGGCTCTTCCTGCGCCTTTCCGGTTATTCCGTTTTGTTTGCTTTTCTGCCTGAAGGCAGAATTTTTTATCCGGTCGAGTATTTGTTCCCTGGCACCGGGATTTTTCATGTTATGCTGATTCTTTGTTATCCTTTGGCGAATCTTTCGGCGAAGTAGTTGGAGGCGAAGTCAGCGGCTTATTTTCGCTGTTGTCTGCCATAGGAACTTCGATCTTTTTTTCCGGTCCCTTCTGCGGGTCCCACGGACGGGGTCCAAAAATCGCTTCCAAATCTTCCGAAAAGATAACCTCACGTTCCAGTAATTTTTCAGCTAGTTGCTTATGTCCTTCAGCGTTGTCGGCTAGAATCTTCCGCGCTCGCTGATATTGAACATCGATCAGATCTTTTATCTCATGATCAATCAGTTCTGCAGTATGTTCGCTATAAGGTTTGTTGAAACTGTAATCCGATTGACCTGTAGAGTCATAGAAGCTTACATTTCCTACTGCATCACTCATTCCGAAATAGCAGACCATGGCGTACGTCGTTTTGTAGACTTTCTCCAGGTCATTTTGTGCACCGGAGGAGATAGTACCAAATACGTTTTCTTCTGCAGCCCGGCCACCTAGTGTCGCACAAACTTCGTCCAGCATCTGTTCGCGGGTCGTAATTTGTCTTTCTTCCGGGAGATACCATGCTGCACCTAATGCTTTTCCACGGGGTACAATGGTTACTTTCACGAGCGGATGCGCGTGTTCCAGTAACCAACTAACGGTAGCGTGTCCCGCTTCGTGGTATGCAATCGTTGCCTTTTCGCTGGGCGATATAATTTTATTCTTTTTCTCCAGTCCGCCGATAATCCGGTCAACAGCATCGAGGAAATCTTGTTTCTGTACGGTCTCCTTCTTACGGCGTGCTGCAATCAAAGCGGCCTCGTTACACACGTTGGCAATATCGGCACCCGAGAATCCGGGAGTTTGCTTGGCGAGGAAACTAACGTCTACATCTTCGCCTTTCCGTAAAGGTTTCAGGTGTACCTGGAATATTTCGCCCCGTTCGTTAATATCCGGCAATTCTACGTGAATCTGGCGGTCAAAACGTCCGGCACGCATCAGTGCACGGTCGAGAATATCGGCACGGTTGGTTGCTGCCAGAATGATAACTCCCGAGTTGGTGTCAAAACCATCCATTTCGGTGAGCAACTGGTTCAACGTGTTTTCGCGCTCGTCGTTGGAGCCCATATTAGGATTCCGTCCACGGGCACGTCCTATTGCGTCAATCTCATCGATGAAGACAATACACGGAGCTTTTTCTTTTGCTTGTTTGAAGAGGTCACGCACACGCGATGCACCAACACCGACAAACATTTCGACAAAGTCGGAACCTGACATGGAGAAGAACGGCACATTGGCCTCGCCTGCTACAGCACGGGCTAGCAATGTTTTACCGGTTCCCGGAGGTCCGACAAGCAAAGCACCTTTCGGGATTTTTCCTCCCAGTTTGGTGTAGCGTCCGGGGTTCTTCAGGAACTCTACAATTTCTTCGATTTCCTGTTTTGCTTCAGATAATCCGGCCACATCTTTAAAAGTTGTGCTGACACGGGAGTCTTTATCGAAAACTTTCGCCTGCGACTTTCCAACATTGAAGATATTGGCTCCTCCTCCGCCTCCGGCACCACGGCTCATCCGGCGGAAAATCCACCACCAGATACCCACCAGCAATAAAATAGGTAGTATCCAGCTTAGCACTTCCATGAAAATATCCCGTCTTGTTTCGTATGTGAGGATTACCTGATTTTTTTCGGGAACATCAGACTGTGCTTGTTTCAGATTTTGCTCGAACGTGTCGACGGAACCGATGATAAAATAAAATTGTGGTCCGGCTTTCGATGGCGTACCAAATCCCTGATCGAATTTCGATTTATATTTTGCGTAAGCACTGTCTTTCAAAAATATTTCGGCACGCTCGCGGTTGACAACCACGATTTTCTTGATGTCACCATTTTTCAGCATGGTGTTTTTTACTTCGCGCCAGTTGGTTTCGACGGGTGAGCCGCCTGAGCCAAAATACTGAAGAGCGATAAAGATCAAGATGATAATCCCATAAACATAGATGGGATTAAACTTGGGATTAAAGCGACCTTTATTGCCATTGCCCTGAGGCTTTTTATTGTTATTAGGCATGCCCGATCCGTTATTATTTTTAATGTTGTTATCAGCCATATAGAGTTCAACTTTCTGATTCAATTTGTATAATTTGGGCATCGGCCCATAGTTCTTCCAGGTCGTAAAACCTTCGGTACTGCTCCTGGAAAACATGCACCATTACATCGCCATAATCGAGGAGTATCCATTGAGCATTTTGATATCCGTCCTTATGCCAAACCCTGGTATTTTCAATTTCCTCGACGGTTTCTTCAACTGAGTGGGCAATCGAATCGGTGTGGGTATTGGAATTACCGTGGCAAATAATGAAATTGTCACATTCCGTATTACCCAATTTTTTCATGTCAATATTTATGATATCGAGGCCTTTCTTGCGGCGTATTCCTTCAACAATTGCCTCGATAAGATGTTCGGAATCGCTGTTCCGGGTCTTATTCACCATGTATTGAATTTAAAATTACAAAGATAATTTTTTTAACCAGATCGCTGTAAAATTGCGATTTTGTTAAGTTATTGAAAAATTGGTTGCCATCTTTACACTCAAAATGTAATTACGATATGCGCACAATCATTGGCAATCAGATGGAACATCTGAGCCGGACAGACTCGACCAATAACTATGCCAGCAGGCAACTCATGACAAAACGTCTGCCGGAAGGAATTGTTTACTCAACTTCGGCCCAGGAAAAGGGAAGAGGACAGGTAAATCAGCATTGGGAAAGCGAGCCTGGAAAAAACATCACCATGAGTGTTGTGCTTTACCCGGATTTTGTCCCCATCCTTAGCCAGTTTCTCATCTCAAAAGCCGTTGCGCTCGCTGTTTCCGATTTTGTGAGCGCTTACGTATCCGATGTGCACATTAAATGGCCCAACGATATTTACGTAGGGAAAAAGAAAATTGCCGGAATTCTGATCGAAAATTCATTGCGCGAAGGAACTATCGCTTCGAGCATTGTAGGCATCGGGTTAAACATTAACCAGCGGGAGTTTCTCAGCGATGCGCCTAATCCGGTTTCCTTATCATTGTTGACAGATAAAGAATTTTTATTGGATGAATGTCTGGAAGAACTCTGCGATCGGTTGGACGACTGGTATATGCAGTTGAAGACTGGTGAGGTACAGAAAATCAACAGAGCGTATGAGGAGCGGTTATTCCGGATGAACGAGTGGGCGCCTTACCATGCCGGAGACGAAGAGTTCGAAGGTAGAATTACCGGTGTAGACGAAATCGGGCGTTTGGTTGTTGAAAGACGCGACGGGACCAAACAACAATTCCACCTGAAGGAGGTGGAATTTATCATTTGATTACGATTCGATTTCGCCCGACGAGTCTCCGTTCAAATCAAACGGTATGCGGCTGATAGCTTCCGCCATTTTATCGATGCCGTCTTTTAGATGTTTGTTCACCATCATCTTAATCATCGGGTTCAGATCGGCATGGAGCGTAAGCCGTAGCTTACAAGAGCTATCATCGACCGGGACAAGTTGAATCCAGAAATAAAACTGGAAAGGAACGGTTCCGTCGCCCGTTAGTTTGATACTCTTTTCCGGTTCGCGCTCGACAATTTTCATTCCCACTTTCCCGATAGGACTGATTTTAAAAGAACAATTATCGGGGGTTGCCTCAAAATCCTCGATGTTAATTTCCGGAGCATTGGGTATCTGCTCGCGTACTTTTTCAATGTTTTCAGGTTTTAGCAGTGGTTTCAGATTCTCCAGATTCGAGAGTTTCTGGTAAACAACTCCTTGCTCATACGCAACGGTTTTTACCTCGCTCACATATTTTTCTGTTCCCATGGTATTTGTCTTGGTTAAATAAAAAGCCGGGCATTGATAACGAGTGCCCGGCTGCAAAAATAGAATTATATCGTTTGATTATCGTCCCCAGTGAGCCGGATCTTGTCTCCAGCGGTTCAGATTTTCCAGTTGACTGTCGGTAATTTCGCCCGATTCGTGTGCTACTTTCAGCAGCAGGTTGTAATTGCTGAGCGGAGTCAGTTCAACGTTGGCTTCTTTGAATTTATCAGCGGCAATCGAGAAGTTGTATGAAAAGATGGACAGCATTCCCAGTACGTCGGCGCCATAGTTGCGCAAAGCGGCTACGGCATTCAGGGAACTTAATCCAGTGGAAACCAAATCCTCGATGACAATAACTTTCTTGCTTGGCTGCAGATCGCCTTCGATGAGGTTTTCCAGACCGTGGTCTTTCGGCTTCGAGCGAACATATACAAATGGCAAGCCCAATTCTTCGGCAACCAACGCTCCGTGAGCAATCGCTCCCGTAGCCACACCGGCGACTACTTCAGCTTCGGGATATTTCTCTTTAATGAGTTTGGCAAACTGCTGATAAATAAATTTGCGGGTTTCCGGATAAGACAACACTTTGCGGTTGTCACAATAAATCGGCGCTTTCCAGCCCGATGCCCATGTGAAAGGTGTTTCCGGAGATATTTTAATGGTGTTTATTGCGAGTAATCGTTTGGCGACCTCGATTTGTAGAGCTTCCATAGCGGTAGTTGATTTTTGTTTTCATGCAAAATTAACAAGATTTTTTAAGTAGACCGATTAAAAGTGCTGGACGAAATCAACTTAAGAAAACGATCATCTTGCATAAGTGTTTCCCTAACACTACTTATTGGAAGGGGAAGAAGCAGCTCTTTTTCGCTGATTCTCGGTGCTCCGGAAAACCCTGACAAAAGCGGCCTGAAAACCTCTGGATACCGCCGGTGCCGGCGACAACAGTAATTTTCCATCGGGACCTACCAGGTAAAAGGTTGGGACGTCTTTTACGCGATAAGCGTCAGCAAGCTTTTGGTTGCCTGAGGCATCCAACAAAGGCCAGGTGTAACCATTCTTTTCCCACAACTGTTTGGCGGTGTCGAAATTGTCGCCCATGGAAACCGAAACTACCGTGAGGACCTGATGAAAACGCTGCTGAACATTTTTCAGCAATTTCAGATCCTGCAGGCTTTCGTTGTTATCGGTGCTGAAGAAGTTAAGGTACACATACCTACCGTGAAAAGAACTCAACGCGGTTTCCTTTCCAGTATTATTTTTTAGGTTAAACGAAGGAGCTTCACTTCCGGTCATCGTTTCTGTCAGGTGTTTCGTGATGCCTTTGGCCAGGTTCCGGTATTCGGCATTCGTCGCTTCCGTTTCGGCGTGTTTCAACGTTAGTAAAACACCTTCCTTTTCGAAAAACGAAGAATAAAAACCGTCGTTCAGACCTTTCAGAATCGCCAGTTCAGCAAACGATGTATGGTATCCTTTTCCTGTGAAGAAATCCAGCAGGCCTTTCCAGTTGCCGCTGTCTACCAATGGTGTTACCTTTTCAAAATCGACCGACTGAGCTTTCTTTTTCAGGAAATTGGTAAACATCGTCCGGAACAACTCCTGGTATTTGGCATTTCCCAATTCCACCGGTCGCGTGGCAAAATATTTCATGACGACGGCATCCGGGTTCCGTTGGCTGGCATCATATTCGAGCCCGGCGTAGTAGTACTCTTTCGTTACATTAAAGTAAGAAGATTTCGTATCCGGAAAAGCCTTTTCTAATTTGGCGATGATTTCGCCGGCAACCCGTTGCGACCCGTTGTGATATATGTCGTTTACATTTTGGTTGATTTCGTGGGTGAGCTCTTCGACAAATTCCCGTATCCTGAAATTGATATCGTTTTTCGGCCGGTTTTTCAGGCCCAACCAATAAGGAATGGGTTTAAAATACGGGCTTTTCTTTTGCGCGTCAGTCAGAGGAACATATTTGGGAAGGATGATTTGATACTCCTGGCCGGGTTCTGCGACTAAAACTCCCTGGTATTTATCGAGATTACAATAAACCTGCCGTGTTTGGGAAAGGGAGAACGAAAGCGAAAAGCTCCCATCCTTGTTAATCGTTGTGGAAGCCAGTGGTACATCCTGGTACAAAACCGGATCGGGGTGATAGTAAAACGTAACCTTCTTCCCGGCATAAACCGGGGCAACCCCGTTGATATTTACTTCCGATGCATTGACTTGCAAGGCCAGACTAAGTCCGGACAGAACGATAAAAAACAATCTTTTAATCATCAACTCACGATTCTTCCTGTTCGGTGTAAAATTCCTGAATATCCAATTGTTTGGGAAGGAACATGCTGGCGTCTCCACCATGGCGGAGAATATCGCGCACAATGGTCGAAGTGATTGGCGTATGCTCCGGAGTGGTTAAGAGGAAAACGGTTTCAATTTCCGGATGCATCTTCTTGTTGACCTGTGCAATGGCACGTTCGTACTCAAAGTCGGCAGCGGTACGTAAGCCACGCAAAATGTACTGGGCATGAACTTTCCGGCAGTAATCAACAGTCAGGCCTTCGAATTTTCCAACACTGACTTTCGGCTCATTTTCAAAAACCTTCTTAATCCACTCTTTCCGCTTGGTCAGCGGATAGAACGGCTTTTTATTCGAGTTATAACCAATCATGATAATGATTTGATCGAAAAGCGGAATGGCACGTCTGACGATGGATTCGTGCCCAATGGTAAAAGGGTCGAAAGAGCCCGGGAAAATTGCGATTCTTTCCATTGATTGCTGTTTGAGTATTGCAAAACTAAAAAGAATTTCGGGAAAGCCTTCATTTTATGGGAAAGGTGGCTTATTTCAGTTTTCCTGTCTGTTTTCCTGAATCACAAGAAAAAAGTTTCCTAAATTGGCGGGAAGAGAAAATAATCGTAACCAAATAGAAATCAATAACCATGCTTGTCGAACGCGATCACATTGGCATTTTCGGTAAGATGAATTCGGGGAAAAGTACCCTGATGAACCTGTTGACGCAACAGGAAACCTCGATTGTCGATTCAACACCGGGAACTACCGCCGATACCAAAATAACGTTGCAGGAAATTCACGGAATGGGGCCGGTAAAACTCTTCGATACGGCCGGTTTGGATGAAGGAACCGGACTTGGCGAAAAGAAGAAGAAGAAAGTTTTATCCACGCTAAAGGAATGTGACCTTGTTCTTTTGATCATTGATCCATCTACCGATGAATTTGAAACAGAGGCGCTGGTGTTGGAAGAAGCACGCCAGCTGGACAAACAGCTGTTGGTCATTTACAACCTGTTTCAGGCTGTCGATGAGGAGAGAATTGCCAACGTAGAGAGGGAGTTGCCCTACATTCAGTTTCATCATAAACTGAGAATAACAGCCAACAACCCGGCCTCTCGCCAACCGTTGCTGGAGTTTATTCTTGGTAATTTCGAATCAAAGAATCAGCAACTGGAGCTCCTTCCTTTTGTCGAGAAAGACCAGTTTTACATATTGAATATTCCGATGGATGAGGAAACACCGCCCGGGCGATATTTGCGTCCGCAGGCAATGGCCGAAGAATACATCACCCGGCACTGGGCCTTTCCGGTTTCCTTCCGGATGGATTTAGGAAAAGCGCGCAGCGGCGATCCTTCTGAGCGAAAACGCTGGGATGATTTCCTGGCCAGTTTGCAACGTCGTCCAAAAGCCATTGTCACCGATTCACAGGCAATGGACATCATGAAGGATTGGGCGCCGGATGACATGCTGCTGACCACTTTCTCCATCATGATGATAAACTATGTTAGTCGGGGCAAACTAAATGGATTTCACGAAGGAATCAATGCGCTGGAGCACATCAAAGCAGGTGACCGGATATTAATTGCCGAGGCCTGTAACCATTCCCGGATCAAAGAGGACATCGGGATTGTGCAAATTCCAAGATACATTCAGCAACATTTTCCGGGAGTAGAAGTTGAGCACAACTTTGGCCGGGAGTTCCAGGAAAACAAAGAGTTGGAGAAATACAGTCTGGTTATTCATTGTGGAGGCTGCATGATTAGTGGCCAAAAAATGCAGGCACGCATCCGTGATTTGGAAGCCATCGGTATTCCATTCACCAACTACGGAATTTTCCTTTCCTATATTCAGGGACGGAAAAGTCTGGACCGGGTGATGGTTCCGTGGAGATAATGGTAGATATTGAGAGAATATTTGAGCAGGAGCAAGCAATTTCTCCTGCTTTTCTATTCAATGCTTTTGTGTTGGTTAGATGATACGAACAAAATATTGCCCAAATCGCCGTACCCGTCAAACAATTCGATACCATTTTTCAGTTTTTCAGTTTTAAAACCGATAATGGTCAGGTCAGCGTCGACAGAGAAACGGGAAATGATCTCTTTCCGGTCTTCACCCTCTTCCAGCGGTATCATCTCAACGTTCGACTGGCTGATGGGAATTCGTCCTTGTTTGATCAGACGAATTAGTCGGTTTCGTTCCTCCTGCATCTCAGCGTGTGGAACGATGGCGAATATTTTAATGAAACCGCGTTTCCATTCAGGATGTCCCAACGTGATGTATCCCAGAAGAATCATAAGATTCGCATTCTTGTAGTCTTCCGGTTTAATCCAGATATGAATTTCTTTTTTGTAACCGAATCCACGGTAGCCGGTATTCAGGATACAAATGTCAAACCCGGCCGACTCAAGCATAGGATAATTCTGGATGGCGTCGGTAATGGAATGCGGATCCGTTCGGGAGAATTCGAAAAGAATCAAATTATTTCCCCGTCCGGAAATTCCGGAAAGCTGCACAACCTGTGCGATAGCCGAGGTGTAAGACGGCGATATAATAGTGTCGAGGTAAACCCGGTTGGGGAAGCTGGCTGCCAGTTTAAGTAAGCGCTCGAGAGCTATCTTCGATTCAGCGGTTGTTGAACGGTTCAACATGCCTTTGATGAAATGGATGTATGTTCCGAAACCATAGCGGTGTGAAATCCAACGCATAAAATCGAATGCCGATTTCCTTCTAAAGGTGTCACATGAAATGCAGATGGCAAATGGACGCCAACTCAATTCGCGGTCTTCACGGTCTGCCCGTTGGGCAAATATCTGTAGTTCGCGGCTCAATTGGAAAATTACGCCTCGGAATAGCTTGTTAAACCCGCGTCTCTCATGCTTGCTTTTCGTAATGAACACATAAAGCAACGTCATGATCAGCAGTGAAAATGCGGCATAAGGCATGTTCATTTTGAACATCACCCAGAAGGAGGCCAATGTACCAATCAATGAAATGCTCCAGTGTGAGCGGAAAGTCGGACGATAAGCCGGATCGGCGGCAAAATGTTCGAGCAGTGAAATCAAGCAGATAGCTCCATAAGTAATCATGAAAAACATGGAGATGATTTGCGCCACGAAGTTGACATCGCCGACGAAAACAAAGACAAAGGCTATGATAATCGTGATGGTCGATGCATTGATGGGTTCATTGTCGGCTTTTTTGCCTCTTGCCAGCCACTGGTTGAGTTTAAATTGCGGAAAAATATCGTCGGCACCAATGGCCTGTAGTGTTCGCGGAGCAATCATAATAGAGCCAAGCGCTGATGATAGCGAAGCTGCAGCCAGTCCTATCGGGATAATGGGCCCCCAGGCAGCAATGCGTTGCATAATCAACTGGTCACCAACCAAATCTTCGGGCGACGCAGAAACAGCAAATTTGTAGGCCGCCAAAAAATAGACGATCAATCCTGCCAGGGTAGCCCAAATGGTTCCCCGCGGGATCGAAGTGTCCGGATGTTTCAGGTCGCCAGAAAGGCCCAGACCAGCTGCTAATCCGGTAAAAGCCGGGAATATAATGGTGAACACATAGAAGAAGCTATTGCCATTCGGAATCCGGCTGCTCAGGTTAATCACTTCCGGTTTGATGGGGGAATCGCCGAAGAAGAAAAAGCCGAGCGATGTAAGCAAAATGGCTACCACCCAGTAAAGCGCTTTTACACCCATGTTGGCACCGCGCACCAGCATCAATACCGAAAGGATAAGCATTAACGGTACGGTGATGATTCTTCGGTCGGCCAGAACAATATCGTAGTTTACCCTAATCCAGTCGAAAACCGGTTCAAAAGCCTCGCCAAATGCAATCACATAAAAAGCCACACTGATGGCCTGTGAAAGATAAAGCGCCAATCCAACAGCGGCACCAATATTCAGTCCGAATGACCGGGAGATGATGAAGTAGGCTCCTCCTCCCTGCACCCGCTGGTTTGTGGCGATTTCAGCGACAGCCATAGCTGTAGGAATGGTTACCAAATGACCAATGATGATGATACCGATGACACCATAAAAGCCGACCTGACCGACAGCCCATCCAAAACGAAGGAACAGAATGGCTCCGAGAATGGTGGATAATGCCGTCAGGAATACCGGCATAGTTCCGAAACTGGCTTTAGGATTGACGAGACCGTTAGACATATAATCTGGTTAAATTAGCTAGATAAAAATAAGATTTGGCGGCTGAAAAGCAATACGAACTGCCCAACGACACAAAATAAATCGGAAAGAAATGAAAGGCGCGCGGTCTGCCGGAAAAACGAAAAGGTTACTTTTGTTCCTGAAAAGAAGCGTATGACTGGGAATCCAACATATCGTTACCTGTTTATAATCAATCCGGTGGCTGGCATTAGCGGGAAGAAGCATTTCCCGGAAATGATAACGCGCGTATTTGGCGAGACAGCTGTTGCTGTCGAGACCTGTTTTACAACCGGAAAAGGAAATGCGTTGCACCTGGTCAGGGAAAATTGGGACCGGTTTGATGTTTTTGTAGCGGTTGGAGGAGACGGAACAGTCAACGAGGTTATCTCGGCGGTAGCGGGAAGTGAGAAGTTTTTCAGTTTGATACCAGCGGGGTCGGGCAATGCACTTGGCCGTGAGTTGGGACTGTCGATGTGGCCTGCCCGGGCACTAAAAGAGATGGTGACCAGTCAGCCGAAGGTAATCGATACCGGAACGGTTAACGGTCGCCGATTCGTGAATGTCTGCGGCGTCGGGTTTGATGCCCACATTGCCGGTCGTTTTGCGAAAAGCAAATTACGCGGGCCGCTTCCCTATGTAGCTCATGTACTGCGCGATTTTGTGACATACCAACCGCATTCGTACCGGATTACCATCGATGGGAAGACATTTCGCCGGAAAGCTTTCGTGGTAACGGTGGCCAATACTTCGCAGTTTGGGAACAACGCGTTTATTGCACCGCGGGCCAAAGTCGACGACGGCTTACTTGATATCTGCATCCTCAAACCTTTCCCGGTAGGCATGGCACCCGATTTAGCGCTACGTTTATTCAACCGTCAGCTCGATGGTTCGAAGTACTGCGAATATTTCCAGGGAAAAGATATTCAGATTGAAGGCGAAACATTGGGATACCAGGTGGATGGCGAACCTTTCGTTAATAATGAACCACTTCACCTTTCGGTCGAAAATAAATCATTGAACATACTGGTCCCAGAGCCAACCGAAAGCTTGCTGGCCCGACTTTCACTGGATAAACTGATGAAATTCTAAAGAGAGATAAAGCTACTCTTCTTCAGCGCCCGGATACCCGATGGTCTGGCCCAACAGTATTTTTTGATGCGGCCTCAGTTTCATCTTCTTTCCCAGCGATTCTTTGTCGATGGAGCTGCGGACCACACATCCCAGTCCTTTCGAGGCACAGAAGAGATAAACATTCTGAGCGATGAATCCGCTATTGGCATACGTGTCCGAAGGTGCGTCATCGAAATTTTCGATCAGTTGCAGCCTGTCGAGGTCGGCGACGTAAATGAGATTCAGCGGAGCGGTTGCGACATAGGGCTGCAAACCACACAATGCTCTGATGTCTCCGCTCAGCACTCTCTTTAACCGATTGGTCGTTGCATTGTACACATAAAGCGCTTCGGGAGTTGCCACATAAACGTCAATTTCCTGTCGGTTCATGGCTGAGGGAGCTGTTCGTTTACCGTTTCTGCGATTGATTCCCCATGCGGCCCACAGCAGGTCTGACATCGTCTGTGGCTGGATGCTGTCATTGGTAAATTCGCGGGTAGAGTGTCGGTTGGCGAGCGCTTCCATTAAAGGCATGCCGCCGGTTTTGTCGGGCTCGGGAAGCTGGATATCCTGACTGAATAGGTTAGGGATTCCGGCCAACAGGACGACGATGGCGAAAAGCATTCGTTTCATAAGTCAATTGATTAATTGGTTAGTGATGAACTAATCATCAATTGAATTTAACGAAAAAATCAATTCCCTCCGTACATGCGAACGTCTTCGTCGGTAATAACCTTGTCGCAAAGGATAATCAACCGTTCGATAACATTCCGGAATTCCCGAATATTGCCGGTCCACTTCTTATTTTTCAGTTCCTTGATAGCTTCTTCGGTAATTTCTTTTGGCTGTTGACCGTATTCGGTGCAAATCTGCTTGTTGAAATGTTCAGCCAGTAACGGTATGTCCTCTTTCCGCTCTTCAAGTGCAGGAACATGGATGAGAATAACGCTGATGCGGTGGTACAAGTCTTCACGGAAGTTGCCTTTCTCGATTTCTTCCTGTAGATTTTTGTTCGTCGCAGCCACCACGCGGACGTCCACCTTAATCTGTTTGTCGCCGCCTACGCGGGAAATAATATTTTCCTGCAAAGCCCTTAAAACTTTCGCTTGCGCTGAAAGACTCATGTCGCCAATCTCGTCAAGAAACAGTGTTCCGCCGTTAGCTTGTTCAAATTTTCCTTTCCGCTGTTTGTTGGCCGAAGTAAAGGCTCCTTTTTCATGTCCGAACAATTCACTCTCAATCAGTTCTGATGGAATAGCGGCGCAGTTCACTTCCACAAAGGGGCCCTGTACACGAGCAGAATTCTCGTGCAAACGACGGGCAACCAATTCCTTCCCGGTTCCGTTGCTTCCGGTAATCAATACACGGGCTTCAGTAGGAGCTACCCGGTCGGTCATGTCGATAACCCGTGAGATAGCCTCCGATTCCCCAACAATCTCGTACTGTTTATCGACTTTCTGTTTCAGGACTTTGGTCTCCTGAACGAGGTTGGTCTTGTCGCTGGCGTTGCGGATGGTAATCAACAGCCGGTTGAGGTCGAGCGGCTTTTCGATGAAATCGTAAGCTCCTTTTTTGATGGAATCGACAGCTGTGTCGATGTTGCCATGTCCTGAAATCATGACTACCGTAGCATCCGACCGCATCTCCATGATGCGTTGCAACACTTCAATGCCGTCCATTTCGGGCATTTTAATGTCGCAGAAAATGGTGTCGTACTCATTGGCTTTTACCAGTTCGAGACCTTCAGGGCCATTTTCGGCCAAATCAACAGTATATCCTTCAAAGCCGAGGATATCTTTCATGGTATTGCGGATGCTTCGTTCGTCGTCGATGACCAGGATTTTAGACATAATATTTTCAGGATTCAGATTTGTTGGACATAAATTCATGCATCGCGCCTTCTTTCAGAGCGAAATGCGACTGGTACATCTGACCGATGTCCAGTTTGCGCAGCACAAAGTTAACGAATACCGAGGCAACCACAATCATTTCAACCCGCATTGGGTCCATTCCTTTCATTTTCTGGCGCTCCTGCAAGGTTGAACCTTTGAGTGTATCATGAATTTTTTGGAAGGCGCCCACCGGTAAAAGTGAAGCGGTTCGGTAGTTGCTTTCCGGCTCTACTTCTTCGTACAAATCGGTGAATGTGTCGAAAGCACCCGAACAACCTACCAGGATTCCGGGACGGTGGTTTTCGCATATCTTCCAGAGCATTTCGAGCTCATCTTCGAACCACTGTTCCATTTTGAGAATTTCATCCGGGTGCAGCGGGTCTGAAGGTTGGAAGATTTCCAACACCCGGGCCATCCCGATATTAAAACTTTGCTTCCAGATAATGTTGTCGCCCTGCGAAAGGATAAACTCGTTGCTTCCGCCACCGATGTCGAGAATCAGAATGGTTTGGCCGTTTACCGGAAGCGAAAGATTAACTCCCTTGAAAATGAGTTCCGCTTCGCGATCGCCGTCAATAATTTCGATTTCCCAGCCCAGGTTGGTGCGCACAGCATCGAGAAAGATATCCCGGTTTTCCGCTCCGCGTAACGCCGATGTGGCAAATATTTTTACCTCTTCCACCTGGTGTTCGTCGATGGTACGGGCATGTTTGTGCAGCGCGTTCAATCCCCGTTCAATGGCGTCGGCCAGTAGCAGCTGTTTGTGGATACCACCCAAGCCGAGCTTAACAGCTTCCTTGCCTTCGTACAACGTGACAAATTCACCATTGGCGAGTGACTCTGCTATTAAAAGGTTGCAGGTATTGGTGCCTAAATCGATTATGGCTTTGCGGCTCATTGCGGTTATCTTTTGCTTGGCTGTTAATTACAGAAAATCTATTTATCTGCCGGTTCATCCGGTTACGGGAGGGAAAGATAACTGAAAAATCGCAATGTTGTTATTGGGGGATTGGTGAAAGCGAAGTGCAATTCGAGTGGGAGTGAAGAGCAAATACAAAGAGGACAGCGTGTTGCCATCCTCCTTTTCGATGTAAAATATCGTGTATTAAAATAGTCCGTCAACAGACAGGTAACGTTCTCCGGTATCGTAGGAGAAAGTCAGAATACGGCTGCCTTTCGGAAGCTCTTTGATTTTCTTGTTCACCGCGGCCAGCGATGCACCGGATGAAATTCCAACCAGTAATCCTTCCTCTGCTGCCGCTTTCTGAGCAAATTCAAACGCCTCATCTTTTGATACCTGAATGGTTCCGTCCAGCGTTTCCGTTTTCAGGTTTTCCGGGATAAAGCCGGCACCAATTCCCTGGATCGGGTGAGGTCCCGGGGCTCCGCCACCAATCACGGGTGAAGTTTCCGGTTCAACGGCAAATGTTTTCATATCGGGGAAGCGTTTTTTCAACTCCATCGAAACACCGGAAATGTGTCCGCCCGTTCCTACGCCGGTAATCAGGTAATCAATTCCTTCCGGGAAATCAGATAAAATTTCTTTTGCTGTAAATTCAGCATGTGCCTGGATGTTGGCCGGATTATCGAACTGGGATGGGATGAACGAACCGGGATTTTGTTCTGCGAGCTCTTTCGCACGATTGATGGCTCCTTTCATTCCTTGTTCCTTCGGGGTCAGTTCGAGTTGGGCACCGTACGCCTTTAAAATACGACGGCGCTCAACGGACATTGACTCGGGCATGACCAGGATGAGCTTGTACTTTTTTACAGCAGCCACCAGAGCCAGTCCAATACCGGTGTTCCCGGAAGTTGGCTCGATGATAATACTATCGGGATTTAGTAATCCTCTTTCTTCCGCATCATTAATCATTTGCAGTGCAATACGATCTTTGATACTGCCTCCCGGGTTGGTTTTTTCCACTTTGGCATATACCTCGTAATCGTCGGGATAAAGGTGGTTAATACGTACATGCGGCGTATTACCAATGGTTTCCAGAATAGTTTTAACTTTCATAATTCGTCTGATAATTGGTTATGATGTAACAGTATAATTGAACAAAAAAAAACCTCCCCGGTTCGGGAAGGTTTTTCTATGGAACTAAAAAATCAGAATCAGCTTGCGCATAGAATATCCTTCCTGTTAGCGGTATAACAGGTACAACAATTGCACATATGGCTTCTTAGGATATTCATGCTATGACAAATATACGATATTTCGGATAAAATTGTCCGAATGAATCAAGTCAATTTTATATTAATTATTATGAAAATTCACCACTCCGGTTTAACTCCGGTAGGTGAGCCATTTGCCCAGCTCTTTCCAGGTTGGTTTCTTACCGTACATCAGGATTCCGGTGCGGTAAATTTTACCAGCTACCCAAACGGTTCCAATAAATGTGGCGACCAGTAAAACCATCGAAAGGATGAGTTCCCAAACAGGGACACCAAACGGTATTCGCACCATCATCACAACCGGAGAAGTAAACGGTATCAGGCTAAACCAGAATGCAATCGGTCCTTCCGGGTTGGTAATAGCGTTCATCATGACAATGATGGCGATGATAAGCGGAATGGTGACCGGCAACGTAAACTGTTGTGCATCTTCTTCAGCATCGATGGCGGAACCAACAGCACCAAACAGCGAACTGTAAAGCAGATAACCGCCGATGAAGAAGAAAAAGAAGCAACCAATTATCAACGGGAAGTTGATGCTGCTCATCATGGAAAAGATTTCCTGCACCTGACTGCTTTGGGCAACACTTTCCATTTGTCCGCTCATCTGACTTTGTGCCATGAGGTTTTGTGTCTGCTCAGGCGACATATCGGGAATGAAGCCTTTAGCTACCTGGAAAATTCCAATAAATAACGTCACCCAAATGGCAAACTGTGTGAGTCCGACCAAAGCGATACCAACGATTTTTCCCATCATCAGCTCGAAGGGTTTCACGCTGGAGACAATCACTTCGACGATTCGGTTTTGCTTCTCTTCCATCACGCCACGCATGACCATGGTGCCATATATGAAAATGAAAATGTAAATCATGAAGCCAAAGATGTAGCCGAGGACCATGGCGATTTCCGTAGAGCTTTTATGCTCTTCGCCTTTGTCGCCTACGCGGATGGTATTCACATGGATATTGGTCCGAGCAGCTTCCAGCTTCTGTTCCAAATCGGGCACGGCAGCTTCTTTCAGTAAAGCCGATCGTTTATCGTTTTCCAGAATACTGGAGAGGTTGTTATCAATCTTGTTCTTCAAATCGAAGGGAACGTTCTTCTCTGAAAAGAGCTCAACGTTATTCGTGGTAACGACATTGGGCGGAATAGACAACAAAGCATAATATTTCGAGCCTTTCAGGTTGTCGCGCAGTTTATCGTAATCTTCTTTCGGAATGAAATGGAATTTGGTGTATTCCGTACTTTCCAGCCTTCCGAGAAAAATGCCCGAGCCGTCGTAAACAGCTACCGTGCGCTCTTCCGTATCGTTCATGGTAGCCAGGTAGGTCGGCAAAATGGTGACGGCGGCAAATAGGACCGGCATCAGCAGGGTTAGAATAATGAATGATTTCTTTTTAACCCGCGTGTTGTATTCTCTTTTTATGATGATACCAACTTTTTTCATAGTCAATGTTTTTCTGTGATTGAAATTTGTGGAACGGTTTTGCAGACACCTGAATTAGTTTTGCTTATTCTCGGTGACGACTTTAATAAAGACATCATTCATGCTGGGAATAATTTCGTTGAACGAAAGAATTTCCACATGCTCGAGCAGGTTGCGAAGCAATTCATTGGGCGAGCTGCCATTGACAAATTGCACCGCGAGTTTGTGGGCTGTTTCCGCCGGCTCGTTATGAAGAATCTGGAAAGCGTTGCCCAAATTCCTTGTGAGCTTGTCGTAATCGCCCCGGTATTCCACTTCAAAAATGTTTGACTTGTATTGCTGGCGTATTTCCTGGGTCGGTCCGTCAAGAATCTTTTTCGATTTATCGATCAACGCAATGTGATCGCACAGCTCTTCGACCGAAGCCATGTTGTGTGTAGAGAAAATAATGGTGGCTCCTTTATCGCGCAATTGCAGGATCTCATTCTTCAGTAAGTCGGCGTTGATGGGGTCGAAGCCGCTGAACGGTTCATCGAAAATGAGCAGCTCGGGCTGGTGCAGCACCGTACAGATAAACTGCACTTTCTGTTGCATCCCTTTGGAGAGCTCCATCACTTTCTTGTCCCACCAGGGAGTAATCTCGAATTTCTCGAACCAGTATTTGAGCTGCTTCATGGCATCGCGGCGGCTCATGCCTTTCAGCTGGGCCAGGTAAAGTGCCTGTTCGCCAACTTTCATTTTTTTATACAGACCGCGTTCTTCCGGCAGGTAACCAATCCGGTAAACATCTTCCGACTTGAGCGGGTGTCCTTTAAATTCCAGCTTACCACTATCGGGCGCGGTAATCTGGTTAATAATGCGTATCAGTGTTGTTTTTCCGGCTCCGTTGGGACCCAGTAACCCGAAGATGCTTCCTTCGGCTACCGAAATGCTCACCTCCGACAGAGCCCGGAACTTGTTGTAGTTTTTTACAACATTTTGCGCTGAAAATAATTCCATGGTTTTAAGGTTAATAAGATGAATTGTCAATTGATTTGGCCGGCTGAATTTCAGGTTCGGCTATGATTTCGTTTTGATTATATTCAGTTAAAGGTAAATGAATTCTTTTAAAGAGAAGTGAAAAATTTCTCCATCGGAACCGCTTTGCGGCGAGCCAGATGAAAACCAGCGAAATGGCTACAAGCGCCAGAATATCGAACGATGGATTGTATTTCGTTATCATGAAAAAGGCCTTGGTAGGAATGGCGCTCGCTTCCTGCGTGACGAACAGCGTGCCGAAAATATTATTAATGGCGTGGGCGCCCCAGGCCAGTTCCAGACCGTCATCCATAATGGTGCAAATGCCAAAGAATAATCCGAACCATAAATACTGCGGCATCACCATCCACGCGCCGTATTCCTGTACTTCCGGATTGGCAAAGTGAAGACTTCCGAATATCAGCGTCGTCACAATTAGCGGAACCCAACGGGTAAGCGTCAACCGGGCAAATCCCTGCATCAGGTAGCCGCGGAAAAGTATTTCCTCGAAACCGGTTTGCAGCGGGATAATGAAAATGGCCACGAGAATGAGGCCGATAAAGCCGGAGGGATCGAAACTCCAGTGAAAGGTCTCAATTCCCGTAAGGTGAGCTACCAGCGAATAAGCCGCCAGCAGAACGAGCCAAACGGATGCAGCCCAGAAGAAACGTTTCCAGCGAAAGCGGCGCGCACCCGTCAGCAGCGTTTTGAAAG
This sequence comes from Prolixibacter sp. DSM 2831, assembly GCF_056493735.1. Lineage (NCBI taxonomy): Bacteria > Pseudomonadati > Bacteroidota > Bacteroidia > Marinilabiliales > Prolixibacteraceae > Prolixibacter > Prolixibacter sp. DSM 2831. Next base: position 4,177,578 of record NZ_CM151379.1, on the reverse strand, counting down.
GCCGCTGATGAACGGGTTTCATGAAAATTACGAAAGCGACAAAGCCCAGTACAAACGGCATCATCGCCAGGATAATTCCGACGCTCGGGGGAATTCCCATGCCGGTCAGATCCATCGGGTTACTGGCAGAGTAGTGTAAATCGACACCGCGCGTTGCCTGGATGGCCATGACTGCAATAAACGGGAGAGAACCCAACATCTCCGCGAAAATAAACAGCAGTAAAAACATGAGCAGCCAGTAGCGGAATTTGGTTTTTCCCTGGAAAGCGTAACTAAAAAACTCCACGTTCATTAAGTTTAGTGAATGCAACTTCACTTACATTGGTTCATTCACCTTCCGAATAGTTACAGATCTTACATGGAATTTTACTGAAAAAACGAAATTATTTTCCGAATTCTGTACAACGTGAAGTTATTTTTCCTGTTTTTCCCACGTAAACTGGCGATTCGAAATCTCCGGAGTTACGGGCGAGCCGTTGAGGTTGTATGGAACACCCAGGTTGGCAGGCTCGGGCGGAATGAAGCTCGTCTGCTTGCCGGTTAACGTCAGTTTTCCAGGCGTAATTTTCACGATACCATACAACGGATCTTTATAAGGAAGCGTAAACTTCGCCAGCGGGAAATTATGATCGATAGCGGCAGGGTAGTGCTTATCGCTCTGGTAATCTTCGCCCACCCAACGGTACGACAAACTGTTGATACGAATGTAATGAATGCCGTTGATGGTTTTTTCAACATCTGTACCGTCGTGTCCGCTGAAACAAGCTACCACCTTATTGTATCCGGCCTCTTTGTTGGCTTCTTCCAGAATCTTCCGCACGTCGGCACCATTGGCGCAACCCTGGGGATTTTCCAGGCTTTGGTGAGAGAAAATGATGGTGGTTAAATTCGATCTTTTCAGCTCTTTCTTCAGCCAATCCAGTTCTTTCGGGGAAACGTAATTTACGCCTTTTTTCACCTCGTCGTAAAAGTTGCCGTGGTCATAATCGATGTATTCGTTCCGGAAAAAAAGGTAGTTGGTATCGAGCACGATGAAATGGACATTCCCTTTCTTGAACGCGTAATAGTTCGATGGCATATCGGTGAAGCGGAGGAAATCATTCTTGGACGCTTCGTCCAGGTCATGTTCCCCGAGGACCTGGTACGTATCGCCGTCAAAGCTATTCCAGATGTTGATGAATTCTTTGTATTCCGGCTTGGGCGGGCAAAAGGCACCCAGTGAGATAATGAAGTCGACGTTATTCTTCTCTGCAGCTTTAACGAAATCTTTTAGCCTTCTGGCTGCATCCGGAATGACATCGGCATTGACATCCGAGCATACGGCAAATGAAACATGCTCGGGCCGGCGGCCTGAACTGCACGACTGCATCGATGGAACGATGGTCAGTAGCCCGATTACAAGGGCTGAGGTTTTGAGGAAATTACGTCTGTTGAATGCCATAACCTGTACTTTTTATCTAAACATTAATGGGAGCGGCGTTTTCTGGAACCGCTCCGATGTTAGGTTGTAGCCGGAAAAGTCAGGTTTTTCAAATATAACAATCTACTGAAGATTTTTCTTTAGGAATAAAATGGCATCTTCTTTCATTTGGTCGGTCACTTTATGAGCCACACCGTCATAGGTTTCATAAGTGGCATTGATGCTGTCTGCCTTATAGAGCTTCTCTGCTTCGGTCCAGCGTTGCTGCATATCTTTCCCGAAAAGGTTATAAATCAGCTCCTGGTCGGCCTTGTCGTAACCATCGTCATACGGCACTGAGTCATTCGTGTCGTCGCTGCCAATGAAAAAGAACATGGGGATTTGCCGGAACGCCTGCAAATTAAACGGCTTACCAATCAATTCCTTGAAATCGCCGGTACCAACCGGGTAGCGCAAGGTTCGTCCTTCCCATTCTCCTTGCGGGGCAATGGGCCAGCCTCCGGGCGAGCCCACCACGGATGCTTTTACCATTTCGGGGTGCAGAGCTGTGAAGCGGTTGGCAAACATACCAGCAGCCGAGAAGCCCATGACGGCAATCTTCGGGTCGGTTTCGATGCCCCAGCGCTCTTTCAGTATCTCTTTAATTTCGTTGAAGGCTTCGATGGCCTGCAAATCCAGTCGTGCCAATGCTTTGTGCGAAGTAGTCATCACGTCGCGGTCGAGTGCGTGCGTATAGATTCTCCACTGCTCGTATTGCAGCGGGCGCGGAAAAATCGACGTTACATAAATCACCGGCAGTTGTTCGGTCAGCTCCGGAGCCATGGCCCGGGCATCCTTGATGGCCTGCTTGGCTTCCCAATCGAAATTGTCGGTGGCTTTTCCTGTGTTGTTCGGGACAAACAAAATAACAGGTGTTTCGTGCTTAATGCGCTCTTCCGAGGGGGTGTAAATCAGGAATGGCCAGTCTCTTACTTTCGTTGTGTCTGCTTCCAGTTTCGTCAACTGACCGTAAGGCTTGTCAATGGTTTGCAACGACGGGATGTGCTTCAGCTTGTTTGATTTTTTATGGCTACAGGCCGAAAAGAGAATCAATATAGCGAATAAGGAATACCAGATCTTCATAGATACATGTTTTTTCGGTTCAGTACTTATTCCCGTCACAGTCATTTGTTTGTCCGACAGGTTAGTTTTGCCTGCAATTTTAGGAAAATTAACCCGGATGTTCAATAATTGAGCCGGACATATTATCGATTGTTTTACATATTTAAATCCAACCGCCGGCCTTTCTGCCTGAGCGAACACTAAAACGCAACCGCATCGATTGATGTTTTCCTACCGGGAAATTTAAAGTAGGGAAGGCGGTTCGTCAGGGGGAAAGTTGTATGTGCTGAAAGCCCTGTTAAAAAAAGTTGTCAAAGAATTTCCGATCGGCTAATTCACTATATTTAGCCACCCGCAGCGAGCCTTCAACCGCCCGGGAGACAAATCAACAAAGAAACAGACAGGTCTTTCAGGACAACATATGGTGCAAGGCTTTTACAAAAAATCCAGGTCCTTCCTTTTCTCAGGAGTGATGGTTATGATGGTGTTCGTGCATGGCAATGCCGACGCAGCAGTTCAGACAAAAATCAGCAACTACAAGGTTTGGTTTGGAACAGGCGATTACCTGCAAAAACAAGTACTGATCATCCGGAGATACGATGAGTCGGGAGAACTGTTTTACATCGGGGTTGATCCGAACAGCCTCCAGACTATGAATATTCCGGCCCGGCATATCGTGGTCAGGCCGCTTACCTGGCAGCAGATACGAGCTGATTATAAAAACACGCCTTACATCAGGGCCATTCAAACCGCCGAAAAACGCTCTTTTACTTTGCAGGATGCCGGTATTGTTCACGGTTTCCCGAAAGAAAAGGGAATCACGCTAACCGTCGATTTGTGTCCGTCGCACCGCCCGCTCGACCGGGTTATTTTTACCTCACTAATTTCGGAATTTGGCAAAACCGAAAAACCGGTTCCGGTGGCTTTGTCGGTTACCGGCCGCTTCATGCTGACGCATCCGGCAGATATCGCCTGGCTGAAAGAGCTGAATACCGATGGCAAGATTGCTGTCACGTGGATTAACCATACTTACAACCATCGCTACAATCCGCACGCGCCGCTCAACCGGAATTTCCTGTTGGAGCCCAACACCAATCTCAAATTCGAGGTGTTGCAAACCGAAATCGCGATGTTGCAAAAAGGATTGCTCTTTTCCGTGTTCTTCCGGTTTCCCGGATTGGTGTCGGAACACCGGGTGGTGGACAATGTACTCGGCTATGGCCTGATTCCCATTGGCAGCGATGCGTGGCTGGCCAAGGGACAACCGGCAGCGGCCGGAAGCATTGTGCTCATTCACGGCAACGGCAACGAACCGGTGGGGGTGAAGGACTTCCTGAAACTCCTGCAGGCCGACCGCACCGCTGTGATGAAAAAGCAGTGGCTGCTGTACGACCTCCGCGAAACCGTGAAGGTCGAATTCCACGAGTAATTTTCTCCGGTGGCGCTGTTAACAAATGCGCAAAGCCCGACTTTTCCCCGGCGAAGCCGTTAACAAACGTGCAAGCCTCCACTTTTCGTCAGGGAAGCCATTAATAAATGTGCGAGCCTTCACTTTTCTCCGCCCATGTCATTCACTAACGTGAATGGTCCGAATTTTTGGACCCAAAGGTTTTCACAAACCTCCAAAGGGTAAATCTTGAAACAAGTAAAATATTTATGTTGAGTTTATTGAGTATATTTAGGCTAACTCCTGATCTCGTGTAATTAAGTTTAAAAAATAGAAAATGAAAGACATTGTATTTGTTAAAGGGAAAATCATTTACAAATCAGGAGTTCATTTGGTTAAGGAAGAGATCGCATATGCTACTGATGAATGGGAAAGAGCTGCTGAACAAGTGATTAATGGTGACTTAATTATCACCGAAAAAAATCTATTGATGCCATACACGATTTATTGCGCATCAGAGGATGTCATACACGAGAATATGACATTCGAAGAATTTTTATTATTTGATTTTGTATTACAACGTCCTGAAGATGTACTAAGAATTTTTAAAGAAGAGATTAACTATCTGAAACGACTTAAAGAGCAAAATATAATCAGTGAACTGATGCCGGTATTAAATAGACAAATTTATATTGGAGTGGTAGGTACAATGGAATTGTTTCTGTCTGATTTCTTATTCTGTATGGTTCTCGGGTATAGAAAATATTATAATAGATTTTGTGAAAGTAGTTCACGGACATTTAGCCTAAAGGAAATCTCTAATAAAAGATGGAAAATCCAAGATGGGGTTAGTAAGGCAATATTGGAAACTAATTATCATCGGTTGGGTGAGGTTGCTAAAATCTACAAGAAAGCCCTCGGTTTGGAGTTTCCTTCTTTCGAGAAACTTGAAAAGAAGATACTAACCAGACATAATTTAGTACACAGAAATGGTTATCCAAGTAAAAAATCAGAATATATAAAGGTTGATCATAAAATGATAGATGAGCTAATTGTTGAGGTACAAATGTTGGTGGATCATATTATTGAAAATATGAAAACTGAAATAGATAACTGGCTTCCGGTACCAGCCAAAAAATAAACTTGAATACTGTATTTAATGGTTTGAAAAAAGATAGATGTCAGGGCTACGCCCCTAAATTATCACTAAATCAACGATGCTACGAAGATTAAAGGGCTAACGCCCCTTGGATGAAAAACATAAGCCTTTGTTTCATTTATAAGAGTTGTGTTTTACTTGTCAGCAAGCAAATAATAGACTACCTTTTAGTTGATGAAAACAATTTCCGTTGAGTAGCAATCTGTTCCTTCTTATAGGAAAAGGGGGCGCTAGCCCTCAAATCTTCTTAGAAAAATGAATCGAAATAAAACAGGAGGGGCGTAGCCTACGAGTGTTCGAAACCTTGTAAGAAGTTATCGAAAAACCAGGCTTGGGTCTCCCCCCGCGAAGGTTATCAGCATTTTAGTAATTAATTCATCAAGTTCAATTCGGAAGCGTCTCACTGCAGTTTTGTACCCGAGGTCATTACTTTTCTTATACATCAGAATTAAAATAGCCAGAATCAGGGTTAGGTACAATACAATTTTGATTCCATTGAGCGTTGTCGATACAAAATGAGAAAAGTTTAATTCCTGTTTGATAAAACGAAAGAATACTTCAATATCCCATCTTTTATGATAGATGGCTATTATCTCCTCAATATTCAAATCAAAACAATTAGTCAAAAAGCATATTTCTTCTTTTCCCTGTTTCTCCCTTTGGGTCCTAATTAGTCGGTAAGGGGCACTTAGTTTACTTTGTTGGTTATACAGACGAATAAATTGATCGCTAATAATAACCAGGTTATTACATTTTGGGACTTTAATTTCGGCGGAACTGATGAGCTCATATCTGGCTTTTGGGTTTATTCTGGTGACAAATTGTATCCCCTGCTCACAAAAGTCTGTAAAAATATCCCGTTTGTTCACCCCTCGATCGAAAACAAAGATACCGGATTTATCTGCATGATTGAAAATAGCTAAAGGAATGGTTTTGTTTTCATTATGTTCTTCCTGACTGGTAAATATTTCTGCTCCACAAGGAAAAATATCGGTCATTAATAAGGTATATTTTACCTGTTTCTTCTTATGGTACTGATTGCCGACAATCATTCCTTCTCTAAGCTTATTTGCTGTTTCGGTTACCAGCGTAGAATCAACCCGGACAATTGAGTGACTTTCTGATTCTTCCGGGGTAAAACGTTTTGCAAAGGTGGCATAAACAAATTCATAAATCTTCTTGAAGTACTCAGGATTCATTGTGGCTAGTCTGTCTGAAAGAGAATTGTAGTGCGTTTGACTTTGTTGATCAATATTGAAGAGGAATTTAAACTTTTGGGAGTTATATATATCTTCCAGCTCTCGAAGGCTTATTTTGGTACTTTCAAGGTAACCATACAATAACAGGTAGAACATATTTTTGCCGAACATCTTTTTTACCTGATGATCGACTCCTGTAGCATCGCTCAAATCTTCAAGAAGAGAATCGGGGATCATTTTTAATAGCTCCTCCGCAGTAAGCTTATTTGAAGTGCTTTTGGTCAAGATAAATACCCGTTAATAGTAGTAAAGATAGTTGTAACTCCATTGTTTGCACAACCATTACCACAATAGTAATTACCAATATATCAACATGTTTATGACTAAACTTTAAGTTTTGATATTTGCTTATGATGACATGTTAATAGAATGTTGAAAAACGACGGGGTAATTTAGAATTTTAAAGATTTTCATGTTTCGAACACTCCTAGGCGTAGCCCTAAAATCTCAAACAATTAGAGACATGGCAAATACCTACACCCAGCTATATATCCAATATGTATTCTCGGTAAAAGGCAGGAGAAATTTTATAAAAGAAAAATTCAGGGAGGAACTGGAAAAGGTCATGTGTGGCATTATTACCAACCACCATTGTAAAACCTATGCGATATATTGTAACCCCGATCATTCCCATGTTTTTGTAGGAATGCATCCCACGATATCTCCATCCAAATTAATGGAACAGGTAAAATCGGGTTCGTCAAATTGGTTAAACGATAGGAATCTTATTCCAGGAAAATTTGCGTGGCAAGATGGTTATGGGGCATTTTCCTATTCCAGATCTCATATCGACAGGGTTGTAAAATATGTGTTAAACCAACCTGAACATCATAAGAAACAATCATTTCAGGACGAATATTTGTCGTTTTTGAAAAAATTTGATGTGGATTATGACCCGAAATATCTATTTGAATGGTATGAAAATGGATAGATGTCAGGGCTACGTCCCTAGATTATCACCAAATCAACGATGCTACGAAGATTAAAGGGCTATCGCCCCTTGGATGAATTAGAGAAACCTAATAACCACAACAAGGCTGCCCCAATTGTGCGATGCACGTTTGAGACAGCCTTTGTTTCACTTGTTGGAGTTGTGTTTTATTTGTCAAAAAGTAAATAATAATTTACCTTTAGTTCATGAAATGTTCTGAGCTTTACCGAATATTAATCAAAGATGGATGGTATCCGATTTCTCAGAAAGGGTCGCATGTAAAGATGAAGCATGCCACCAAAACAGGAGTGATTATTTTTCCGAATCACGGGAGTCAGGAAGTAGGTAAAGGACTCGAAAAGAAAATCCTTAGAGATGCAGGGATAAAAAAGTGATGGATTAAAAAAGGATGAAGGCGATGAAAACAATGAAGAAAAAAATAACAATAATCGTTGAAAAGACCGATACCGGATTTTCAGCGTATAGCAATGATTATCCAATTTTTACTACCGGTCGGACCGTTCCCGAGCTGATGAATAATGCGCACGAAGCTGCCGGTTTGTATTTCGAAGATGAAGATATTCTGCTAACGCACGAGAATCTGAAGTTCGAAATTGATTTCAATCAATTCTTTCAGTACTACAAAGTATTAAATGCCAAATTTCTGGCTGACAAGATTGGAATGAACCCAACGCTCCTTTCTCAATACATTCAGGGACATAAGAAACCTTCAGCCAAGCAGGCGGAGAAAATATTAAATGGGATTCATCAGATTGGGCAGGAGTTGTCAGAAATCAATCTGATCTACGAACAGTAGATATTTTTTAAATAACCAACAAGGCTGCCTCAATTGTGCGATGCACGTTTGAGACAGCCTTTGTTTATTTTATGGAGTTTTGCTTTACTTGTATTCGTTCCACGATTTGATAACAATATCCTCCTCACTCATTTTGGTAATGGCGTAGATGTATGCACTGGCCACACGTGCGTTGGTCAGGAGCGGAATATTGAAATCGACAGCGTTTCTCCGGATTTGGTAGCCGTTCGACAACTCACGTTTGGTGTGGTTTTTCGGAATGTTAATCACCATTTCTACTTTCTTGTCGCGAATCAGTTCCAGGGTGTTCGGGCTCTGGTCTTCCTCATCGGGCCAGTAGGCCAATTCCGTTTGGATGCCGTTGTCGAGGAAGAACTTGTGCGTTCCACCGGTTGCGTAAATCGTAAAGCCGCGCTCCTTCAGCATGCGGGCGCTGTTTAGCATTTCCACTTTTCCGCGGGTCGGTCCCGACGAAATCAGGATGCTCTTCTTCGGAATGCGGTACCCCACCGAAAGCATCGACTTCAGCAACGCTTCGTAGAAATTTTCACCGATACAGGCCACCTCACCGGTCGAAGCCATATCCACACCCAGCACCGGGTCGGCATTTAGCAGACGGTGGAAGGAGAACTGCGGCGCTTTCACACCCACGTAATCGAGCTCGAATGCCGATTTGTCCGGCTTCTCGAATGGAACATCCAGCATTGCCTTCGTGGCGATTTCAATCAGGTTTGTCTTCAATACCTTGGAAACAAACGGGAAGGAGCGGGAAGCCCTCAGGTTACACTCGATAACCTTGATGTCGTTGTCTTTGGCCAGGAACTGCATGTTGAACGGGCCGGTGATTTCCAGCGCCTGGGCAACCTGCCGCGAAATCTTCTTGATACGGCGGATGGTTTCCACATACAGTTTCTGCGGCGGGAAAACGATGGTTGCGTCGCCGGAGTGCACTCCGGCAAACTCCACGTGTTCTGAAATCGCGTAAGCCACCACTTCGCCATTCTTGGCTACCGCATCGATTTCAATCTCCTTGGCATTTTCGATGAACTCGGAAACGACTACCGGATGCTCTTTGGAAACGTGAGCGGCCAGTTCGAGGAAATGCTGCAGCTGGTCGCGGTTCGAAACCACGTTCATGGCTGCTCCCGACAGTACGTACGAAGGACGAATCAGCACCGGGAAACCGACTTCATCCACAAATTTGTAGATGTCCTCAATGGTCGTCAGCTGGCTCCAGCGTGGCTGGTCGACTCCCAGACGATCGAGCATGGCCGAGAATTTATTCCGGTCTTCGGCGTTGTCAATTTTCTCGGCCGAGGTTCCCAAAATCGGGACATGTTGACGGTGCAGGCGCATGGCGAGGTTGTTCGGAATCTGACCACCCGTGGAAAGAATCGTTCCTTTGGGCTGTTCCAAATCCACGATGTCCATCACGCGCTCGAAGGTGAGCTCGTCGAAATAGAGCCGGTCACACGTATCATAATCGGTCGAAACCGTTTCCGGGTTGTAGTTGATCATGATGGCGCGGTACTTCTGCTGCCGGATGGTGTTAATGGCATTTACCGAACACCAGTCGAACTCTACCGACGAACCGATCCGGTAGGCTCCCGAACCCAACACAATTACCGATTGATTGTCGTGCTGGAATTCGATATCGTGCTCCGAACCGTTGTAGGTCAGGTAGAGGTAATTGGTCTGCGCCGGATATTCTCCCGCCAGCGTATCGATTTGTTTCACGTAAGGCAAAATGCCCAGTTTCTTCCGGTATTCACGCACCTTAATCAGGTCACCGTTGATCTTTTCATCGGCGCTCTTGAGAACCAAACGCGCAATTTGGAAATCGGAATAACCTTGCTTTTTCGCGAGCAAGAGCATTTCGTAAGGAATATCTTCCAGTTTGCTGAGTTTCTCCAGTTCGTTGCGCAGAATATAAATATTATTCAGCTTTTGCAGGAACCACTTATCGATGCGGGTCATTTCCCACACTTTTTCTACTGAATGGCCGTGATGGAAGGCTTCCGCGATAGCGAAAATACGACGGTCGGTTGGCTGCTGAAGCTCTTCTTCCACATCGTCGATTTTTGCTTGCCCGCTGTTGGCCACAAATCCGTGCATGCCCAAGCCGACCATCCGGATACCTTTCTGGATGGCTTCTTCGAACGAGCGGCCGATGGCCATAATCTCACCCACCGATTTCATGCTCGAGCCGAGGTTCTTCGAAACACCAGTAAATTTAGTGAGGTCCCAACGGGGAATCTTCACCACCACGTAATCGAGCGCTGGCTCAAAAGCGGCAGTGGTTACTTTGGTCACTGCATTTTTCAGCTCGTGCAAACCGTAGCCGAGTCCCAGTTTAGCGGCCACAAAAGCCAGCGGATAACCGGTAGCCTTGGAAGCCAGCGCTGACGAGCGAGACAGACGGGCGTTCACCTCAATCACCCGGTAATCTTCGGAATTCGGGTCGAGGGCGAACTGCACATTACATTCCCCTACCACACCGATTTTGCGGATGATTTTGATGGAGAGTTCCCGCAGCTTGTGGTACTCGGCATTGGAAAGCGTTTGCGACGGAGCCACCACAATCGACTCACCAGTGTGTATGCCCAGCGGGTCGAAGTTTTCCATATTACACACCGTGATACAGTTGTCGAAGCGGTCGCGCACCACTTCGTACTCTACCTCTTTCCAGCCTTTCAGCGACTCTTCCACCAGAATTTGAGGTGAGTAGGAGAAGGCGTTATCGGCCAGTTTGTTCAGCTCGTCCATGTTGGAGCTAAAGCCGGAACCCATACCTCCTAAGGTATAGGCGGCACGAATGATGAGCGGGAAGCCCAGTTTTTCGGCAGCTGCCCTCGCTTCCTCGATGGAAGAACAGGCGATGCTTCGCGGCGTTCGCACATTGATTTCGCCCAAAATGCCGGCAAAAATTTCCCGGTCTTCGGTGTTGATGATAGACTGTACCGGAGTACCCACCACCTGCACATTATATTTTTCGAGAATGCCGCCACGGTACAAATCAACCCCGCAGTTGAGGGCAGTCTGTCCACCAAAGGCCAGCAGAATGCCGTCCGGCTTCTCCTTCTTAATCACTTCTTCCACAAATTTTGCCGTCACCGGGAGGAAATACACCTTGTCGGCGATATTCTCCGATGTTTGGATGGTGGCAATATTCGGGTTAATCAGAACAGTCTCGACGCCTTCCTCTTTCAGCGCTTTGAGTGCCTGCGAACCGGAATAGTCAAATTCGCCGGCTTCTCCGATTTTCAGTGCCCCCGAACCGAGGACAATCACTTTCTTGATATCTTTATTGAGCATGGTTTTCAATCGTTTTGCATGATGAATGAACAAGTTGCGTTGCCTGTATCATTCGGCCGGTTCATTGCTTTTTGTACTTCTTGATGTTGGTGATGAAATCATCGAAGAGGAATTCCGTATCCACCGGACCCGATGAGGCCTCGGGGTGGAACTGGGTAGAGAAGAAAGGCTTGGTTTTGTGCCGAATTCCTTCGTTGGTCTGGTCGTTCACATTCACAAACATCGGTTCCCAATCTTCCGGCAGGGTTTTGTCGTCGATGGCGTAACCGTGGTTTTGTGAAGTAATGTAGCATTTGTCCGTGCCGGTCATCAGCACCGGCTGATTATGGCTCCGGTGACCATATTTTAGTTTGTAAGTATCACCTCCGGCGGCACGTCCCAGCAGCTGGTTTCCCAGGCAGATACCCATGATGGGCTTCACATCGTCCAACGCTTTGCCGACATTTTCAACGGTTTCCTGCACCATCGCCGGGTCACCCGGTCCGTTGGAAAGGAAAATTCCGTCACACTCAATTGTATTGAAATCGTAATCCCACGGCACGCGGATGACGGTCGTGTTTCGTCGCAATAAACACCGGATAATGTTGTTTTTCACTCCGCAGTCGACCAGCACTACTTTGTGGTCGCCGTTTCCGTATGTCTGAATATCGTCGACGCTTACCCGGGAAACGAGGTTTTCTTCATTCGGGTCATAAAAATCGATCTCGTTTCCTTCGAAAACGATTTTTCCCAACATCGAACCTTTTTCCCTGAGGATTTTGGTCAGGGCGCGGGTGTCGATATCAAACAGACCGGGAACTTCATTTTCCTTCAGCCAGTCTCCCAGGCTTTTCATCGCGTTCCAGTGACTGTACTCGAATGAATAATCAGATATAATGAGCGCGCTCACATGAATTTTGTCCGACTCAAAGTACCTGAAAATACCATCTTCTTCCACGTCGTTGGGAACGCCGTAGTTTCCAATCATCGGGTAAGTCGATACCAGGATTTGCCCGGTGTAGGAAGGATCGGTGAGGCTTTCGGGGTAACCCGTCATTGCCGTGTAAAACACCACTTCTCCGGCTATCGACTTCTCGTATCCGAAAGATTTCCCTTCGAATACGGTCCCGTCCTCAAGAATCAATTTTGCTTTCTGCACGTTTTGCATTTCCGGTTGATTTTATTGCTGATTTTATATGATTTTTCGAAACGTGTGGACAAAAAAAATGCGTTCCCACTGCCTTGTACTCGGCAGCAAAAACGCATTTCTCAGCGTGTCTGTCTAATATTCTAAAGACATGTTGCACGGCACAAAAATAGGTTATTTCCTGCTTGATGTCCAAAATTTCAATGTAAAATAATTAATAATTATTCACCTCGCTTTCGAGAATGGGTCAAAATTATGAATAAATTTACATTTAAATGCATAATTATTCGATTTTAATGCATAAAATTGCAATCAGAATAAATAAATATTCATAATGAAGAATCGGACACAACGCCTGTTGGCCATCAAAAAAATTATCTCAGGTGACCGAATCAGCAGCCAGGATGAGCTGCTGAATCTGTTGAATAAAGAGGGATACGAGGTGACGCAGGCGACGCTTTCGCGAGATTTGAAATCGCTTCAAGTGATGAAAATCAGCGATTCACAACATGGATATATATACCGTTTGCGTGAAAATCTGGCGAATACTGATGAGTCGGTGCCGGATATTTCGCATGCCAACTTTTTGGCCGACGGTTTTTTAAAAGTAGAATTTTCAGGAAATCTGGGGGTTGTGACAACGCTTCCGGGGTATGCCAGTAGCATTGCATCGGTAATTGACAAAGCGAACTTATTTGAAATATTAGGAACAGTGGCAGGTGACGATACCATTCTGCTCATTGTCAGAGAGGGAGTTGGCCGTAATGATGTCATCAACGCGTTAATCATGACCATGCCCAAACTGGAAGGTAAAATTGATTAATAAGGAAAAACATGTTTCCGTTAAAGAAGAATAACAAAGACGAAAAAGCTGCCATCAAGGTCGTAGTGGCCGGAGAGGAACACATCAAGTATGTGGACGAGGTGAACGATGCCATCGACCTGGCTTCGAAGGAGCGCGGTACGGGTATCGCGCGCCGGACACATGAATACATTGAATCGAAGATAAAAGAAGGGAAAGCCATTATTGCCATCGACGGCGATAAGTTTGCCGGCTTTTGTTACATCGAAACATTTGGCACTAACAAGTTTGTAGCCAACTCGGGACTGATTGTTCCCCGAGAATATCGTGGCCATGGTTTGGCCCGCCGCATCAAGCAGCGCGCGTTCGAACTGTCACGCAGCAAATTCCCCGAAGCTAAAATCTTCGGTCTGACGACCGGATTAGCGGTGATGAAAATCAACTCCGATTTGGGGTACAAGCCGGTCACTTTCTCGGAATTGACGGATGACGAGCAATTCTGGAAAGGCTGTCAGAGCTGTGTGAACTACGACATTCTGCAACGAACTGGTCGGAGCAAATGCCTGTGTACCGGAATGCTTTACGATCCGGCCTGGAAAAATGGCAACGGAAAAAAAGGAAAAACTCCGTTTCAGGTATTTCGCGAATGGGTCGATAAACGCAAAGCCGAAAAACAGGCACTGGCCGAAAACAAAAACGGAAAAAAACCAGAGTAATCATCTTATCCGGTTAACGGAAAAAAGCATAAACAGTTATGAGTGAAAAAGTAGTTCTGGCATTTAGCGGAGGTTTGGATACATCGTATTGTGCCATCTACCTGTCGAAAGAAAAGGATCTGGAAGTTCATACGGCTATTGCCAACACGGGAGGTTTTTCGCCCGATGAACTGACCGATATTGAAAAACGTGCGTACGCGTTGGGTGTGAAGAGTCATAAAACCCTCGATGTAACGGAAGAATATTACCAGAAAGGTATAAAATACATGGTGTATGGTAATGTATTGCGAAACAACACCTATCCCATTTCGGTCAGCTCCGAGCGTATTTTTCAAGCCATCGCCATCATTGAATATGCGAAAAAAATTGGTGCCAAATATGTGGCGCACGGAAGTACCGGAGCCGGAAACGACCAGATTCGGTTCGATTTGGCTTTTCAGGTTTTGGCGCCGGAAATCGAAATTATTACGCCTACGCGTGATATGGAGTTGACCCGTGAGTTTGAAATCAATTATCTGAAAGATCACGGTGTGCAGGCCGATTATACGAAGATGGCTTACTCCATCAATGCCGGACTTTGGGGAACCAGTATCGGAGGTAAGGAAACGCTGACCAGTAATCAGACATTGCCGGAAGAGGCGTATCCAAGCCAGCTGACCAAGGAAGGTGAGGAGACATTGACCCTCGATTTTGTGAAAGGTCAGTTGAAAGGTGTGAACGGTAACAAGCATTTCAGCACGATAGATGCCATCCGTGAGGTGGAAGAAATTGGTTCGGCGTGGGCTGTTGGCCGCGACATGCACATCGGCGATACCATCATCGGTATCAAAGGTCGGGTAGGATTCGAAGCAGCTGCTCCGATGCTTATTATCAAAGCACACCAGATGCTGGAAAAACATACGCTGACCAAATGGCAGCAGTACTGGAAAGATCAGTTGGGCAACTGGTATGGAATGTTTCTCCACGAAGCAATGTACCTGGAGCCGGTGATGCGCGATATCGAAAAATTCCTGGAAAGTACACAAGAGAATGTTACCGGAAAGGTGATTATCAAACTGCGTCCGTACACCTTCCAGTTAGTGGGAATTGAATCGGAGCACGATTTGATGAAGTCGGAATTCGGTGAATACGGCGAGATGAACAAGGGCTGGACAGCAGATGACGCCAAAGGATTTACCAAAATTCTGGGCAACCAGTTGAAGATTTTCTATTCAGTCAATAAGAAATAAACACATTCAATGGCTACAGTAAGCACGGGGATCGTTGGCGGTGCGGGTTATACGGCGGGTGAGCTTTTGCGCATCCTGTTAAATCATCCGGCTGCCGATGTTTCCTGTATACAAAGTTCCAGTAACAATGGGCAACCGGTTACTTCGGTGCACAAAGATTTAATCGGGGAGACCGATTTGGTGTTTTCAGACATTGACTTTGATGCTGTTGATGTGATTTTTCTCTGCATGGGACACGGAAAGTCAGCCGAATATCTTGAGAAGAATGATGTCCCGCAGCGCGTAAAAATTATCGATCTGAGTCACGATTTCCGCCTAAAGCGGGAAGGAAACGGCTTCGTATACGGTTTACCTGAATTGAACCGCGAAGAGATTCGCACCGCGAAACGCATTGCCAATCCGGGGTGTTTTGCTACCGGTATTCAGTTGGCTCTGTTGCCTTTGGCTTCAGCTGGTCTGCTTACTAAAGAAGTGCATGTTCATGCCATTACCGGTTCAACCGGAGCCGGGCAATCGCCTTCCGGAACTTCGCATTTTAGCTGGCGCAACAGCAATGTGTCAGTTTACAAAGCGTTTCAACATCAACACCTCGGCGAAATCTGTCAAAGCTTAGCACAGTTGCAAGGGCAGTTTGAGCAACCGCTGAACTTCATTCCCGTAAGGGGAAATCATACACGTGGTATTTTCGCTTCGGTTTACACCGATTTTGAAGGAACAGTGGAAGAAGCCCGCGAACTGTATCAGCGCTACTACGAAGGGCATCCGTTTGTGCATTTGTCGCCGGTAAATCCGGATCTGAAGCAGGTGGTGAATACCAATAAAGCGCTGCTTTACCTTGAAAAACATGACGACAAACTGCTTATTCTTTCCTGCACCGATAACCTTTTGAAAGGTGCGTCAGGGCAGGCTGTACAGAACATGAACCTGATGTTCGGATTGAAGGAAACCGCCGGGCTCAACCTGAAGCCGGTCGCATTTTAATCCCAAAAATAAATTCGAAAAAACATGGAACTTTTCGATGTATATCCGCTGTTCGATGTAGAACCGGTGGCGGCCAAAGGGTGTACCATCACCGATAAAAATGGCGTCGAATACCTCGATTTATACGGCGGACACGCCGTGATTTCTGTTGGGCATTCGCATCCTTATTATGTTCAAATGTTGAGCGAACAGCTGAAGAAAATGGGATTCTATTCCAACTCAGTCCAGAATCCATTACAGCGCGAACTCGCTCATAAGCTGGGAGCACTTTCCGGTTACGAAGATTATTCTCTTTTCCTGTGCAACTCGGGTGCCGAAGCCAACGAAAATGCATTGAAGCTGGCTTCCTTTCATACAGAAAGAGCCCGCATTGTTTCTTTCGAGAAGTCGTTTCATGGCCGTACTTCTGCAGCCGTAGCTGTAACCGATAACCCTTCCATTGTGTCACCTTTGAACGATACCGTGGAGCGGACTTTTCTTCCATTGAATGATGTAGAAGCCTTAGAAAGCGAACTAATGGAAGGCGATGTGGCGGCGGTCATAGTGGAAGGCATTCAGGGCATTGGGGGTTGCCGTGTGCCGGAACCTTCTTTCCTGGAAGAAGCCGGAAAACTTTGTCATCGGTACGGAACTGTCCTGATTCTGGATGAAATCCAATCGGGTTACGGGCGAAGCGGAAAATTCTTTGCGCATCAATATGCCAATGTGAAGCCCGATCTCATCACCATAGCGAAAGGAATGGGAAACGGTTTCCCGGTAGGAGGCGTTTTGATTAGTCCGGAGTTTGAAGCCCGCAAAGGAATGCTGGGAACAACTTTTGGTGGCAACTATCTTGCCTGTGCTGCCAGCATTGCTGTGTTAGACATTATGCAGAATGAGCAGTTAATCGAAAACGCTGAAGTTGTAGGCAACTACCTGATGGCGTCGCTGACTGGCATTGACAAAATCAAGGAAGTCCGTGGCCGCGGTCTGATGCTCGGATTGGAGTTCGATGAGCCTATTGCAGAAATCCGAAAGAAGCTGCTCTTCGAAGAAAAGATATTTACCGGTGTAACCGGAACTCACACCATCCGTTTGTTGCCACCTTTAGCCGTTACCCGTGAACAAGCCGAGCGGTTTTTATTGTCGCTGAAAAGGGTATTGGGTTAATAATTGGTTAAAAATACCGGCAAAATGTATTAAATTGATTGTCTTATTTGTGTTCTGCTTTAGGTTTGTGGTAACGCAGAATAGGACAAAAATGAGAAAAGCTATGAAGAACCTGAATATTTGCATCATTGGAGGAGGAAACCTGGGACGGGCCATGGCCGAGGGCTTTTTGAAAGCCGGTTTACCTGCGAAGCAACTGGTGATTACCCGTCGGCGACCGCATTTGCTCGACGACCTGGCAAAGCAAGGTGTTCGTGTTACTGCAGACAACGCCGCTGCGGTGAAAGGAGCCGATTTGGTTATTGTAGCGGTGAAACCTTACCAGGCCGAAGGTGTCCTTCAGGGAATTAGTAGCGCGCTTGTTACCGGGCAGATGGTGGCTTCGCTAATGACAGGCGTAAGTATCGAGAGTCTGAAATCGTGGTTGCCCGAAACCGTGATTCCGTTCCGGGTAATGCCAAATACAGCGATAGCGCTGCAGGAGTCGATGACGTGTATTTCGGCACCTGATTGCAACGATGAGCAAAAAGAGGTGATTCAGGAGCTTTTCGAAACGCTTGGAAAAGTTATCTACATCAATGAAGAGCTGATGGCAGCCGCTACTGTCCTGGGAGCCTGTGGGATTGCGTTTGCTCTTCGATTCATTCGTGCGGCTACGCAAGGTGGAATTGAGATTGGCTTTGGCGCAGAAGTAGCGCAGGAAATTGTTGCTCAGACGGTGAAGGGTGCTACCGAACTCATTCTGCAAACCGGACATCATCCCGAAAGGGAAATAGACAAGGTAACCACACCGAAAGGAATTACCATCTCAGGATTGAACGCGATGGAACATCAGGGATTTTCGTCGGCGTTGATTCAGGGATTACTGGTATCATACAATAAAATTAACAACGGTTAAGTATCCGTCTCCGGAAATGTAAAACCCCCATTCGCCTGAAATTTACTTTTCAGGAAAAAAGGCATTTATCTCATGGCAAACCGCTACTCCAGCATTGTGGTAAAAATTGGAAGCAATCTGCTTACCCGCGAAGACGGTATGCTGAATGTTGCGCGTATGGCGCACTTTGTCGATCAGATTGCTGCGTTGCAAAAAAAAGGTGTCAGGGTGATTCTCGTTTCATCGGGTGCGGTAGCTGCAGGTCGGGCTGAGGTAGAGCCCCAGAAAAAGCACGATACGGTTTCAAGGAGGCAGTTGTGGTCCGCCGTAGGGCAGGTAAAGCTCATCAACCGGTATGCCGACCTGTTCAGGGAGCACGGACTGACGTGTGCCCAGGTTTTAACCACCAAGGAGAACTTCAGCGACCGGCAACATTACCTGAACATGCGTAATTGCATCAACACGTTGCTCGAAAGTGGCGTCGTGCCGGTTATCAATGAGAACGATGCCATTTCGGTTACGGAATTGATGTTTACCGATAACGACGAACTTTCCGGCCTCATTGCTTCCATGATGGATGTGGAGGCGCTGTTTTTGCTGACCAATGTGGATGGAGTATACCGTGGAAACCCGGGCGAACCGGACAGTGAATTGATTCGGCATATTGCTGTTGGCGAAACGGTTTCTGAAGAATTAATTTCTACTCAGAAGTCGAATTTCGGCCGGGGAGGCATGTTAACCAAAAGTTCTATCGCCTCGAAGTTGGCAGGGCAGGGCGTAGCCGTTCATATTGCGAACGGTGTTCATTTAAATATTCTGACTGATTTGATGGAGCTGAACTCGGATTTACCACACACCTGGTTCGAGCCGGAAAAACGGAAATCGAATACAGTAAAAAAATGGCTGGCACACTCCGACGATTTTGCCCGCGGCGAAGTGTTTGTGAACGACGGTGCCCGCGATGCACTGCTTTCCGAACGAGCAACCAGTTTGCTCACCATCGGAATTACCGGTGTTCAGGGACAATTTAGAACCGGCGACATTGTGCGGGTGAAAGATGCTGGTGGAAAGTTGTTGGGACTGGGGAAAGCCGGCTTTTCATCTAAAATTGTGGAGCGTGAGATGGGGTCAAAATATGAAAAGCCATTTATCCACTACGATTATCTCTATCTGGGATAAGAATCATTCCTGCAAAGAACTATAAAAACACAAGGAAAAATAAAACCAACCGGACATGCAGTATCGAGAACAATTTGAGCAGGCGCTTCAGGCGAGTCGGAAACTGAATCTGGTGACGGAAGAGACCATCAATCAGGTGTTGATGGCTGTTGCCGACGAAGCTGTAAAGGAAACGGATTTTATCCTGAAGGAGAACGAAAAAGATCTGCAGCGGATGGCGCCATTCGATCCGAAATATGATCGTCTGAAGCTGACCGCGGAACGAATCGAAGGAATTGCATCCGATATGCGAAGTGTGGCTTCCATGTCATCACCGTTAGGAAAAGTGTTGTCGGAAACAACGCGACCGAATGGATTGCAAATCAAACGAGTCAGTGTGCCTTTTGGCGTCATCGGGATCATTTACGAGGCCCGTCCGAATGTAACCTTCGACGTTTTCTCGCTATGCCTGAAGTCTGGAAACGTTTGTGTGCTGAAAGGCGGAAGCGATGCAGCGGATTCAAATGAAGCTATCGTGTCCATTATTCACCGCGTATTGGAATCGTTCAACCTCGATACTCATATATTGACTTTACTTCCTCCCGGAAGGGAAGCGACGGGTGAATTGCTCAATGCACAAGGCTATGTTGATTTGCTGATTCCCCGCGGGAGTCAGGGACTCATCAATTACGTCCGTGAAAATGCAACCATTCCGGTCATCGAAACGGGTGCGGGAATTTGCCATACGTATTTCGATGAGTTCGGTGATGAAGAGAAAGGGCGCGAGATCATCAACAATGCGAAAACGCGTCGTCCGAGTGTTTGTAATGCGCTCGATTGCCTGATTATCCATGAATCACGTTTGAGCGATTTGCCTTACCTCGCGGAATTACTGCCGGAAAGTCAGGTGGAAATTTTCGCCGACGAACAGGCAATGGAAGCATTGGAAGAGCATTATCCGGAAGATTTATTGAAGCCGGCAACCGAAGAATCTTTCGGAACCGAGTTTCTCGATTATAAGATGGCCATCAAAACCGTAGCGTCTTTCGGGGAGGCGCTCGATCACATTGCCGAATATAGTTCAAAGCACAGCGAAGCCATTATTTCCGAAAATCAGGAGCATCTCGATTTGTTCCGCAAATTGGTCGATGCTTCATCAGTGTATACAAACGCCAGTACGGCTTTTACCGATGGAGCTCAATTTGGATTGGGCGCCGAGATTGGTATCAGTACACAAAAGCTGCATGCCCGGGGCCCGATGGCTCTCGAAGAACTCACCAGCTACAAGTGGCTGATAGAAGGCGACGGACAAATCCGTCCGAAATAATCTCATCAATTATCAAGAATATATAACGAGCTGAAAAAATATATCATGAGGCATTTTACATCCGTACACGATTTACCCGACCTGAACGAAGCGCTGAAAATCGCTTTCGAAATGAAAAAGAATCCTTTTGCTTATCAGCATCTGGGCAAAAACAAAACCATGGTGCTGATTTTCTTCAACTCGAGTTTGCGTACGCGCCTCAGTACTCAAAAGGCAGCAATGAATCTGGGCATGAACACGATGGTGTTGAACGTGAATCAGGATGGTTGGCAGCTCGAATCAGAGTTGGGCATCATCATGGATGGAGACAAACCTGAACATTTGCGGGAAGCGATTCCGGTAATTGGTTCATACTGCGATATCATTGGAGTGCGGTCGTTTGCGCAGTTCAAAAGCAAAGAAGATGATTACCAGGAAAAAATCATCAACCAGTTTATCGAATATTCCGGCGTTCCCGTCGTCAGTATGGAAGCCGCCACACGGCACCCGCTGCAGTCGTTTGCCGATCATGTAACCATCGAGGAATTTAAAACGAAAGAGAAGCCTAAAGTGGTGCTGACCTGGGCTCCACATCCAAAAGCTTTACCGCAGGCCGTTCCCAATTCGTTTGTGGAATGGATGCGTCAAACCGATTATGAACTGGTGGTTACCCATCCCGAAGGATATGAATTAGCGCCTGAATTTATGGGCGATATGAAGGTTGAATACGATCAGAAGAAAGCTTTTTCCAATGCTGATTTTATTTATGCAAAAAATTGGGCATCTTACAGTAGTTATGGACAGGTCCTTTCCCGAGACCGAAATTGGACGGTTGACGAGGGAAAAATGGCTCTGACCAATCAGGCAAAATTCATGCATTGCCTGCCGGTTCGCCGGAATATGGTTGTCTCCGATGGTGTAATTGATAGTCCGGATTCCATCGTCATTCAGGAGGCTGCCAACCGCGAAGTATCGGCACAGGCTGTGCTAAAAATGATACTGGAGGAACTAAAATGATCGAACATCTGACCATCATCAAAGTGGGCGGAAAGGTAGTTGAGGAAGAAGAATCGCTTCAAAGTCTGCTTCGTGATTTTTCGCGCATTGCCGGAAATAAGATTCTGGTACATGGTGGAGGCACCAAGGCGACAGCCATTGGCGAAAAGTTGGGCGTTAAACCGAAAATGGTGGAAGGTCGCCGCGTCACGGATGAAGAAACCCTGGAGGTGGTTACCATGGTATATGCCGGCCTGGTCAATAAAAACCTGGTTGCGAAGCTACAGGCTTTGGGAACCAACGCTCTTGGATTGACTGGTGCCGATTTGGATATTGTCCGTGCCAAAAAACGTCCCGTTGCCGAGGTTGATTACGGCTTTGTGGGCGATGTGGTCAATGTGAATAATCGCATGCTCCGCGAATTGCTGGAGAACGGAGCGGTTCCGGTGGTAGCACCCATTACGCATGACGGCGATGGTCAGTTATTCAATACCAATGCCGACACCATTGCTTCGGAACTGGCTATTGCGTTGAGCTCCAGTTATCGGGTCACACTGATATATTGCTTCGATAAACGTGGCGTGCTGATGGACGAATCAGATGAAGATTCGGTGATTGATGAAATTACCATGGCCGAATTCGAAGAGATGAAATCGACCGGAGCGGTGAATGGAGGGATGATTCCGAAATTAATGACTGGTTTTAACGCCATGAAAAAGGGGGTAAATTCGGTTGTTGTAACCAACGCATCAGCCCTTTCCGGTTCGAAAGGCGGAACCCGCCTGGCACTTTTCCACGAAGAAGAGGAAGAATAAACAAATACACTCATTTGACGCTGCTTCCCGTCCGGGAGGCAGCTGTTTACTTATACTATGAATCTTTCGATTGAAAAACTACACAGCGACGCTTTTGGGTTGCTGCAGGATATGATTGGTATTCCGTCGTTAAGTCGCGATGAGGATGCGGTTGCTACGTTTCTGGAAAATCAGTTAAAGGATTGGGGATTTTCTCCTTTCCGTCAGGGAAATAACCTTTGGCTGAAAAACAGGAACTGGCAGGAGGGGAAGCCCGTTGTGTTGTTCAATTCACATATCGATACGGTGAAGCCGGCCAATGGTTGGACGAATGATCCCTTCACTCCGGTGGTACAAAATGGTAAGCTGACCGGCCTGGGCAGCAATGATGCCGGCGCTTCAGTAGTTGCACAATTAGCAGCTTTCCGCTATTTCGACGAGCTATCGGAATTGCCGTTCAACCTGATTTGGAGCGCTACTGCGGAAGAGGAAATTTCCGGAACCAATGGCGTCGCTTCTATTTTAGACGAGCTGGGACCGATCGATTTGGGATTGGTGGGCGAACCTACCGGGATGAATCTGGCCATCGCCGAAAAAGGGTTACTGGTCATCGATGCGGAAGCGGTTGGCAAGACCGGGCATGCTGCCCGCAACGAAGGTGTGAATGCCATCTACAAAGCGCTGGACGATATTCAGCATCTTTTGGATTTTAAATTTCCGGAAGAATCACCCGTTTTGGGACCGGTGAAGACGACCGTAACCCAAATCGAAGCCGGTCATCAGCACAATGTTGTTCCCGATAGTTGTAAGTTCGTCATCGATGTTCGGACCAACGAATGTTACTCCAATGAAGAAGTTTTCGATAAGCTTTCCGGTCTGCTCGAAAGCAAACTAACGGCTCGTTCTTACCGACTCAACTCTTCGGGCATTCCACTCGATCATCCATTGGTGAAACGCGGTGTTGAGCTGGGACTGGAAACCTACGGTTCTCCAACAACGTCCGATCAGGCGGTTATTCCCTACACTACCGTGAAAGTTGGTCCAGGCGATTCGGCTCGTTCGCACACGCCCGATGAATACATTCTGGAAGAAGAGATTCGGAATGGAATCGATATTTACATCCGGTTACTGGAAGATTTAAAACTTACCTGATTCAGACTTTCTCCTGTTTTTCGTAAACCATGATGGATTCTTTTCGTTAAACGGAGTGAACGAAAGAAGAAGATCATTATGTCACTTACTTTTTCAAGAATGTTTCCGCTGGGCGGGAAAGCGCCGGCATTTGAGTTGCCTGATACCGTTTCGGGTAAGAATATTTCACTAGACGAAATCCAATCTGATATAGCTACGGTTGTGATGTTTATTTGCAATCACTGTCCGTATGTAAAGCACGTGAACCACGAAATCACGGCCATCGCCAACGAATACGGAGCTAAAGGTATTAGCTTTGTTGGTATCAGCTCCAACGATGTGGATAACTATCCCGATGATGCGCCGGAATTGATGAAGGAGACAGCCGCGAAAGAAGGTTACCCATTCCCGTATCTGTACGATGAATCGCAGGAAGTAGCTAAGGCTTACATGGCAGCTTGCACTCCCGATTTTTACGTGTTTGACAAGGATTTAAAATGTGTATATCGCGGACAGATGGACGAAGCTCGTCCGAAGAATGATGTACCCGTAACCGGAGAAGATTTGAGAGCAGCGCTCGATGCAGTTCTTAATGGAAAGCCGGTTTCGGAAGATCAGAAGCCTTCAGCCGGATGCGGCATCAAGTGGAAGAATCCGCCAAATTTATTTAAAACCGGTTCCTAAGCCGGCTATTTTTTTCGGTAATACCGGAGAAGATCAACTTCCGGATGGATAGTATCAGATTCTCCGCAAAGGAGACGTGCAAATTCGCGCGCGAAAAAGGGGGTCAGCATAGCACCTTTTGAGCCTAATCCATTAAAAATACCGATTTCCGGAGTATCTGGATGCAAACCAACAACGGGCCGTCGGTCGTGTGTTGTTGGCCGAATGCCGGCTCGTTTCCCGGTTATGGAATAAGGAACTTTGACAATCTTCTCCATCTTTTCGGTTAGCTCAGTTGTCGCTTCGTCGTCGGGATTTGTATCTTGAAAATCCCAGCGGTAAGTAGCGCCAGCCCGAAAACGATTTTCACCCAGCGGCAACACAAACATTCCCTTATTGACCATGTTGGTAAGTTCCAGATCGGGAATATTCAAATCCAGCACCTGACCTTTGGTGTGTTTAAATTTAACAGCCTGAAAGAATGGATTGTCGCTGGCGCGGAATCCCTGGCAGAAGATGATTTTCTGCGCCGTGATGTTTTTCCATTGCACCTTTCCGGTTTCCCGGATAACGTCATCGGTGTCCAGTTTTTCACTGATAAAGTGATTCTCCTGAATCAGAAATTCCCGGAAACGGTCGATTAGTAATGGCAAATCGGCCCGGAAGGCGTTAAAAACTTTGCCAATTCCATAAGGAGCTTCTATGCCGTCTTTCTGAAAAGTGATATCCGGTTCGGAATGAATGTAGGACTTCAAATTGTTTTCAATAGATTTAGTTAGCCAGAACGAACCTTCTTCCTTGCCTAAAATTTTGTCAATCTTCAACGGATGCAGCAGTTGGCAGGAGAGGAGTTGCTCCAGTTCGCGGTAGGTTTCTTTCAGGACTGGAAAAAGATCATCCACCAACCATGATTTTGTCAGGCGGCGAAAAACAACCGGATTGATGATTCCGGCAGCTACGCGACTGGCTTTTTCACCGGAAGGAGAATCAACTACCACGAAATCTTTTCCGCGTCGGTGCAATTCAAATGCAAGCATGGTTCCGGCCAGTCCCTGGCCAACAATCAGGTATTCAATATCCCGGAGTGAGCGATTTTGTTCTTTTTCATTCATCACTCCATACATACCATCAAAGTAGAAAATTGTTTGCGTCGTCGACAAATAAATCCGCAAGAAACCAGCGACGATACCTTGAATTAAACGGCCTCACAGAGAACAACGGCACCGGATATTTCGTAATTTTGAGGTTTGGATAAACGGTCTGTAGCTCAGCTGGCAGAGCAGCTGACTCTTAATCAGCGGGTCCAGGGTTCGAATCCCTGCAGACCGACACAAAAATGAAAAGCCTGTAAATCTCACGACTTACAGGCCTTTCTGTTTTTAGCTATCAGAAATGTTTATGGTTAGGGACAAGGTTCGCGGTAGCTTATTTGTATTTGGTTATCCGTTCGTCGTCGATTACTCCGCTCCAGTTCATGCCATAGGCAAAATCGTACGTGTGACCTTCCGAATCAACATAGCATTCCATGTCGCGCGGAACATCTTCCTTTTGCTCTTCCACAGTTTTCATATTGGCCGGCATTTGGAAAGGCAGCAAAGCTGAAGGCTCTGCGGCTCCGGACAGAATATCCATGATCGCCTGGTCCTGTACTCCCATGTGAATGAGGATGGCATTCGAATTCTTTTCGATTTCCGAGAAAACCATCGGCTTGGAAACTTTGATAACAACCACAACCGGCTTGACACCCATTTTGGCTTTGGTGTCGTTCACCATTCCCATATCGAATTGATTGTGGGTGGTGACGGTTTTCCCTTTATAGGTCCGGTTCGTGAAATCCTCGAACGGACTGCCGCCGGCAATACTCGGGTCGCGTGCATATTCGGCTGTGTATTCTCCATACTTCAGGCTGATGGGCAGGTACCCGTTTCCGCCTTTTTTCAAATCCTCACGATCGTAGCCAACTCCGCCGTCGGGGCTTTCGATGCCGACGAGCGCGAAGTCTGCTTCTTCAGGATTGTCAACCACCTCGAAATATTTATTGACAATATCCATATTGAACGGATATTCCTTTTTCTCGGGTGTTGAAAAGCCAAACCAGTTTTTACCCGCAGGTGTGTAACGAATCGGTACATACACTTTCAGTTGCTTTTTCACCGGAAGGATGTGATTCTGGTTTTTCAGCAGGATAATGGAACGAAGCTGAGCATCATAACCAGCCTTCATGAATTCCGGATTACCGACGATTTTTTCAGTTTCGGCTACGTTCAGATAAGGATTTTCGAACAAGCCTACCCGGAAAATATTTCGTAGCAGGCGTACGGCCGACTGTTCGAAACGTTTTCGCATGTATTCTTCACCATGTTCGGCGACGCCCATTTTATATGCTTCGATGACGGGACCCATTTCGTTGTTCCCGCCAAACTGGTCGACCCCGGCCTCGATGGCTTTGTAATGACGTTGTGCTTCGCTCAGATTTTCAACGCCCCAACATTTCCCCTGAAACAGGTCGACAGCCTGCACATCTTTGGTGATCATCCAGTCAGTACAAACCACACCATCGTAGCCGTATTTGCCACGAAGCAGATCGGTAATCAGGTATTTACTGTAGCTGTTTCCTACATTTTCTCCATTGACCGTATCCTGATTAAAGGAAATAGTGTAGTAAGGCATTACGGCTGACGCCATTTCGGTCGGTCCATTCAGTTTGAAAGCGCCTTCGGTAAAAGGCTTCAAGTGATCTTTCAGGTTGTTTCCCGGATAAACGGCATATTCACCATAGCCAAAATGTGCATCGCGGCCACCTTCTTCCGGACCACCGCCCGGCCAGTGTTTTACCATCGCATTCACGCTCTTGTAACCCCATCCGTTGGCAATTTCATCTTTGCCAGTGGAAGTTTGGAAACCATCGACATAAGCCCGGGCCATATCGGTTGTCAAATCGGGATCTCCTCCCATGGTTCCGTCAAAGCCGCTCCAGCGAGGTTCTGTTCCCAGGTCGATTTGCGGCGAAAGAGCTGTCGCAATTCCCAACGCGCGATATTCCGCGGAAGCGATTTCACCAAACTGTTTCATCAAACCTGGGTCGAACGAAGCAGCAATGCCGACAGTCCCCGGCCACATGGAGATTTTTCCTCCGGAGCCAGCATTGTATTCGGCGTTTGAAACACTGGTGTGACGCGGATCAGAACTGTTGTTTATGGGAATTCCCATGCCAATACCTTCGACCAGCGCCTGGGCATTATTGTTCCACTGGGCCGCTACGCCCGGACTTTCCACGGTAGTAATAAGAACATGCCGTAGGTTATCATCCGTCAGGAATTTTTTCTGTTCATCAGATAAATCGCTGGGTTTGGCACCGCTCTCGTCGAATGATTTACCGTTATAAGTCGATGTGAAAAAGCCAC
Source organism: Prolixibacter sp. DSM 2831 (assembly GCF_056493735.1). Lineage (NCBI taxonomy): Bacteria > Pseudomonadati > Bacteroidota > Bacteroidia > Marinilabiliales > Prolixibacteraceae > Prolixibacter > Prolixibacter sp. DSM 2831. The sequence continues at coordinate 4,149,857 of NZ_CM151379.1, read as the reverse complement.
CCGGTCGTCCGGGAATTGCCTGGTGAGCGCTATAAAGCATTAGCCCTGCGATTTGTTCTATGGACATTTTTTCGGCCAGATCTTTCGCCCGCTCGTCAACCGGAAGTCGCCAATCTTCATATTTGTCGAGCTGACCGTTTTTATTGAGATCCTTGAAACCCAATCGATCAACAGTGAGTAGTTGAATGCCGGAACTGGGAGAATAGCCAACGGTAGCTCCTTCCTGATTATGGACGAGCACAAAATCACCTTTGTCTTCAGTGGTGTATTTTGGGCTACATCCTGAGATACCGATAGTGAGTACAAACAGGGAAAGCGAGACTATTTTCGTGAAAGATTTCATAATGTTAAAGTTGATTGCTTACGGGCTGTTAACTGTTTCTAACAAATGAAGCATTGGCCAGGTAGTCGAAGCATTGTTTTACTCCTTCAAACTGGGTCATGCCTTTTTTCACTTTCTCCAGTTCTACGTAATATGAATTCAAACCGTTTTCGTAAGCCTTGTTGAAGATATTTTCGAAGTTCATCATCCCCGACTGGCCCAGGACTTCCCGATCTTTGATATGTAATACCGGGAAACGGTCCGGATATTTTTCGAAATATTCCAACGGATCGTTTTGTCCCATTACGGTCCAGTACACGTCCATTTCAAAGAACACCAAATCCGGATTGGTCCCGTTCAGCATCAGGTCATAAATGACATCGCCGACCGGCATCCACCACGGAGCATTTTTCTTTTTGTCTTCTTCCGTAAGAATACGCTTGAATTCCATGTGGTGGTTGTGATAACCCCATTTTATACCGGCATCTTTGGCGATTTCTCCAGCCTGGTTGAAAACGTCACAAACCAGGGCGGCATCGTCATGATTTTCGATTTTGGGCATTCCGGGTTGAACCAGTGTAGTGGCTCCCAGTTTCACATGGTCTTCCACGGTTTTCTTCCAGAAATCGGCTACCTGACCGACGTTTCCTTTATTGTACTCGCGGGTTGTTGGATTAACGTGAGAACTACGGATTTCCAGACCGGCATCCTCCACAATCTTGCGATACTCATCCATGCCGTATTGCCCCATTTTTCTGTCGCGGTAGCCGGCCAGCTCGATGTAACTGTAGCCCATATCGGCTATTTTTTTCATTCCCTTAGGAACATCATCGGTCAGCTCTTTTCCCAGCGAATAGATCTGCAAGCCAACTTTCTTGGAAGGGCCGGCCATCTTACTCAATGTTTTGGATGCGAATGCGGGAGCAGCACTTCCGCCCAACATTCCTCCAACAGTAATCAGCGAAAGCTTTTTTAGAAACTCGCGTTTTGTTGTCATGGTATTTTTAGTTTAGGTTAGTTGAAAAACAAGTTATTGTTGTGTTTGCAAATGGTGTTAGTTAGTAATTCATCAGGTATTAAATATCAATGCGTCTGAATGACGCAGTAATAATTTAACATTCTGGAAAATAAAAGAAAAATGACCGGAAAATGCCTGAGTTTAACTGGAACTAATCAAAATGAAAAAGTGGCTTCCGGTCATTTTAATTCGTTAGATTAGATTTCTGGCTTCCCGATCCGGGTCATCTTTTACCTCGGAGCGGTCGTTCAAAATCATGGTTTCGCCTTTTTCGACCGTATAGCGTGGCCATTCGGGCAGTCCTCCACCATTGGGATTTCCGGTTTTCATGAACTGAAGCAATGTTCCGGACATCTTATCCGACAACATTCTCGGGCGTTTTCCACCTCCGCTGTGCGTTAGCATGAGGTCGGTGTTCGCGAACCAGAACGAGATATCGAGACAATGGAAAGCCCGCATGCGGTTATCGAACAGTGGCGGTTGCCAACCAAACCAGGCTACGTAAACCGGCGCTTTTTGATTGGCCTTGGCATTAGCCGTCTCGATGACCCCTTTGCGGTTGCTGCTAATCATGATGGCCAGTTCTACCGGTTTGGCATCCGGGAACGCTTTGGCGTAAGCAGCATACACTTCCGGGGCTTTATCACCCAATCCACCGCCAAACCCAGCCCATTCTTTCAGCATTTCAATGGCTTTGTCGGCTGTCATTTTTTCCAGCTCCGGATTGGTCCGGCTCATGGCCCACTCATGGAACGTACTGCTAATAAGCATCGGCACATCCGAAGAAAGTCCGTTTGCTTCGGTATAGAATTTTCCTTTCGGAATATTTTTTCCATCGGCTACGGGCGCGAAACCGCCTCTGAATCCTCTGTTTTCACCCGTATCTTCCCTCATTTTTTTAAGAGCCTTGTTGGCGAGAATAATATAGTCCTTCCAGGGCATCTCCTGTAATTTGTCTATTTCGGAAGATGTCAGATTGGCTTCTTTCAAAACGTATTCTCCCAGTTTCCTGGAATAGTTTTGGTCCATCGCCTCGGTGGTCGAGCCACTCAGGGGAACTGCTTTGTGGAACGTACCTTTTGCATCGGGCATCGCAGTGAGAATACAAACTTTAGCACCTCCGCCGGATTGTCCCATGATCGTTACACTACGAGGATCTCCGCCAAAATTGGCGATGTTATTTTGTACCCATTTCAGTGCGGCGACCATATCGAGCGCGCCCACGTTACCCGAATCGGCATATTTTTCTCCACCTACACCAGACAAATCAGAGAAACCGATGGGACCAAGGCGATGATTTATCGATACAAAAACAGTATCGCCTTTGCGACTGAAATTTTCGCCGTCGTAGCCATCCTGCTCAATACCGTTACCGTTGGTGTAACCTCCTCCGTGTAACCAAACCAATACCGGCCGTTTCTTTTTATCGATGGCTGGAGTCCAGATGTTCAACTTGAGGCAATCTTCACTCACATCATCGTAATTCCAGTGGTCGACAAACGAAGCATAAGCGTTCGCATACCGGCCATCCATGATTTGCGGAGCCGTATTTCCCCACCAAACGGCAGGCAGAATTTCTTTCCATGGTTCCGGTTTTTGTGGCGGCATAAAGCGGTTCTTTCCACCTGTATCGGCTCCGTACGGAATTCCACGAAATTGGTGTATTCCACGAAGAATAAAGCCTCTAACCTTACCGTATTCTGTTTCTGCTATCGCGATATCGTCGCCAATAAAGAGTTGCTGGTCATCGTCGTTCACTGAAGGTTGTTCGGTTGCCATTCCTGAAAAAGGAAGAGACGCCAGGCTGGCACCGGCTGCTCCGGCACCTAATGTTTTGAAAAAACTACGTCGGTTTGTTTTCATGAACTGGTTAGTTTTAATGTTTTTCAGGTTCATTTTGTAAACCATTAATAATCAATACCACTTCTTCTAATACAATTAGGGTTCAGTATCTGGTTGATTATTAATGGTCCGGAGTATATAGGTTTACATTAAGGCAATCTTTTTTTGAAGTTTAATATCGGACACATTGGCGCCAACCTGTAATTCGATATTACAAAGGTCGTCGGCCCAGGTCTGTTTAGCTTCATTCCAATATTGAAGGCTTTTTACCGGTATATTCAGCTTAACTGTTTTACTTTCTCCCGGTTTTAAAGTCACTCTAGAGAATGCTTTAAGCTCTTTATTCGGCCATTCGACGGATGGATTGATACGATGGACATATGCCTGAGCAACTTCGTCGGCTGCTACCGAACCGCTATTCTTCATTTTGAATGAAACAGTTATAACATCATCCTTTCCGTAGGTATCCTTGGTGGTTTTCAAATCTGTGTACTCAAAATTTGTGTAGGTAAGACCGTAACCAAAAGGATACATTACAGGAATATTCTTTGTGTCGAACCAGCGGTAACCTACCAGCGATTCTTCTGAATAGATGGCCGTATTCGGATCGTTTTTTAAGTCTTCTTCCGATGCAGCGCCTTTCGATTTTTCCACTTTCTCAGTTTGTGAAACCAGATCGGCAAAGATATCGGCACCTTTTTTCCCTTGCGGATAATTACCTAAGGCATAAGCCGGCGAATCTTCGAGCTTAATGGGAAGGGTAAATGGCAAACGACCACTCGGCGAAATATTTCCTACCAACACATCGGCCAACGCATTTCCACCTTCCGTGCCGTTAAACCATGAAATAAGCAATGCTTTAGAAACAGGTTTTACAACATTGAGGTCGTTAGGTGCGCCACTTGTGAGTACCGTAATAATATTGGGGTTTACCTTGGCAATTGCCTGAATTAAATTATCCTGTCCTGACGGAAGTTTAATGTCTTTCCTGTCTCTTCCTTCACTTTCCACGGCCCTGTTGTCCCCACCGATGAATAACACAATATCAGCTTTTGATGCTACATCTACGGCTTCTGCGGCTAATTTTTTGGCTGTGATTTCTTTTTCGCGGGCTTCTTTTTCAAGTTCCTCAGGTGTTTTTTTCTTGAAAAAATCAGCGAAATTGAAAACAATCGGTTCGTATCCTTTTGCATAAATCAATTCGGCTTTATCTCCAATTTTGTTTTGCAGGCCCTCAAACGGTGTTACTTCATACAAGGTTTTAACACCTGCCCCCATTCCGCCAAGTCCCATGGTTTGTTTGGCGTTGGCTCCAATAACTGCAATTACAGGTTTTTTGCTAAGATCTAACGGAAGTGAACCGTCATTCTTCAACAATACAATTGATTTGCAGGCTACATCGTAAGCAATTTTCTGCTGTGCCGGTTGAGAAGTCATTTCCTGGTTGGCTTCTTCTTTCGGGATTGGCTTAATGGCCAGTCTGACCCTGAGTATTTCGCGAACACGCTGATCAATTATGTCCTCCGATACCAATCCTGTCTTTACAGAATCAAGCAAAGCCTTGCCAAGGTATTTTTGAGTGGGCATTTCAACATTAAGACCGTTGGTAATGGCATCAACAGTGCTGTGTGTACCATTCCAGTCGGAGATTACCATGCCGGCAAAGCCCCATTGGTCACGTAAAATCTTATTCAGTAATATATCATTTTCGGCACACCACCAGCCGTTCACTTTGTTGTAAGCGGCCATAATGCCATATGCATCAGCCTCTTCAACTGCCGCTTTAAACGGAGGCAGGTAGATTTCGCGCATGGCACGTTCACCGACAATTACATTTACGGTTCCCCGGTTGTTTTCCTGGTTGTTCAGCGCATAGTGTTTTAAGCAGGCTGCGACGCCGTTATCCTGAACTCCTTCGGTATAACCAACCGATAGTCTTGAGCTTAAAAAAGGGTCTTCACTCAAATATTCATAAGTGCGCCCTCCGGTTGGGATACGTTGAATATTGATGGCCGGTCCAAGAATCATATCTTTTCCGCGCAAGCGTGCTTCCCTGGCCATTCCGGTGCCATAAGCATAAGCTAGTTCCGGGCTCCAGGTTGCGGCCAGTGCCGATCCGGTCGGGAAAAAAGTAGCTTTGTCCTTTTCCCATCCTAAGGGCATCCAACCATCGGGCTGCATTTCTTCGCGGATACCAAACGGTCCGTCGGCATATATCATGTCGGCTATTCCCAAACGCTCTACACCAGCCGAAACAAACATGTGCTTGGCATGCAGCATGTTTATTTTTTCTTCCAACGTCATTTGTTTGATAATGCCGTCAATCTGCTTATCGTATTTTAATAAAGCTGATTGATGAACGCTTTTGCCTAAACAATTTACCGACGAGATTGCAATAAGGATTGCAACACATAAAACATTTTTGACATTCATTTTCATCATCATTTTAGTTTAGAATTTCTCTCCACATTTTAAGCACCGTTTTGTAGCGGTCGTTTATCACTGAACATTGGGTATCGATTCTCATGAGCGGGCGGGTGCTCAGATTATAAGCAGGCCAGGCTGGTTGTCCTTTTGCTGAAGGGACACTCGTCCGGGCGAAGGAAGTCCACAGTTGGCACATGTTGTCCGAAGCAGCAAAACGCTCAGCCCGATTTCCAGCCATACCGGAACTTCGGTGACCCGATTTATCCAGCACATTATCGATGTTGTGAAACTTAAAAGGAATGTCCATCGCGTGCATCGATCCAAATTCATAATCCGTACCCGGAACCTTCAGATCCGATTTGTACCCGAAGTTGTAGAGATACGCCGGCGCACCTTCCTGTTGTGTTTTCCTTTCGGCGATGGTAATGGAGCCCAATCCCATTATCAGGATGGAGCGAATGGCAATGAAAAGTTGAGTTGGTGTGGCTTTGGGATAAGCTTCCCGGTAGGTGTCGACAACCAATCGTGCTTTATCTCCCAGAATGGACTCAATTCGTTGATACAATTTTTCCTCCGTTAGTTGGAAGGCTTCTGTGTCGCCAGAGAACATGGCAAAAAAGATAAATTCATCTTCGTTCCAACCGACCAACAACGGTTTTTCTTTCGAAAGGGAAGGGGCTACCGGATCAAACGGATGAGTAGGTAGGACCACTCCGTCCACCACCGGACCGAACCCACCTTTGCCGGCTGCACCAATGCCATGGAAACCCGCTATTTGAGAGAGGTCTCCCATCTTTTGCAGTTGCTCTTGCGCATCGAGAAGTACCGAAGGAGGAAGTTTTAGGAGTTTTCTCCAGTCGTTACGTGCTATTCCCAGTTGTTTCAGTAACAACTCGGTGGTTTCAGCTGCGACATCAGCTGTTTTCATCATTACACCCGGTCCGCTTTCGATGGAGGCTTTATGAAAATAGGGAGCCGCTTCGGGCATGGCATAGAGACAGGATGTTTTCAATCCGCCACCTGATTCACCGAAGATCATGACATTGTTCGGATCGCCTCCAAACGCAGAAATATTCTCATTCACCCATTTCAGCGCGATAGCGATATCCTGAACACCGCGATTTCCGGAACCGGCATATTCATCACCGGCAATTTGGTCGAGGTAAAGATATCCGAGCAAACCCAGCCGGTGATTAGTGGCAACCACCACGACATCGTACATTCTGGCGAGGTTAGAACCATCCTGAGCCACACTTCCGGCGGAGCCGTGCGTATAACCACCTCCGTGACTGTATACCATTACCGGCCGCTTCTTGTTATCGTTGGCGGGAGTCCAGATATTGAGTGTCAGGCAATCCTCTGCCGGATCTGGTTCATCGATGCCGTACGTTTGGTTAGGACTCTGAATAGAAGGAGGTCCCAGTCGTTTAGCTTCTCTCACTCCGGTCCATGCTTTTAACGGGGCTGGCGTTAAAAAACGCCGTTCTCCGGAGACACTTCCTGCGTAAGGGACGCCTTTGAAAATATTTACGCCTTCCGTTCTGCTTCCGAGAAGTTTTCCATAAGCCGTTTCAACTTCTACATCGGTATACGAAAAAGACAATGAAGAATAAGCGAGAGGAGGCAAAGCGAGTGCCGGAAGAATTCCAAATGCTGTTCGACGGAAAAATTCTCTTCTGGTAAGGTCGTCCATCTTAAGTTCAGTTAGTTTGGTTTTAGGTGTTGCCGATAAATCAATGCTTCTTTGCCAGAATGCTGATCGATTTCAGCACAGGCAAAGAAGCATGGGTTGAGAGACTATATTGGTAAACTATAATCCAGTGTGGTATTTCTTATGTTTTTCACAATAATGAGATTGCGAATTAGGTGTTTAGTTGAATAGTTTGGGAGCAAACTCAGAGAGATAAATGCGCCAGTTTTTCCAGATATGGCCTCCATCGCTTTCGCGGTAGACGTATGACATTCCCATTGCATCCAGTTTTTCTCTGTATTCCTTTACATACTTGTATAGGAAGTCCTCTTTCCCGATACCAATCCAGTAGAGTTTATAACCGTTTTCCATCTGTTTCTTCAATGTCGCGTCAAAATCGGCATACACTTTTGACTGAACTTTTGGATCGGGCATGATGGCCGGGGAGAAAAGTCCGACATAGTCGAATGTGTTCGGATAATAGCGGGAAATATGCAGCGAATGAAAACCGCCCATGGAAAGTCCGGCAATAGCACGTCCGGCTTTGTTGGCCTGCACGCGGTAGTTGCTTTCGACAAAGTTAATGATGTCCTTGAACGTTGCTTCGTATTGGCCATCCATGGTGTGTGGCAGTTGCATTGTTGGTTTATAAAATCCTTTAGGCGACTCGCCCGGAGCCGCTTGCTGGGCCACATTCCCGTTAGGCATCACCACAATCATTGGTTTGGCTTTTCCCTGGGAAATCAGGTTGTCCATGATTTGCGCGGTTCTTCCCAGTGCAATCCAGGCTTCCTCATCGCCACCCATGCCGTGAAGCAGGTATAAAACAGGGTATTTCTCTTTGCTGTTTTCGTAGCCCGGAGGCGTATAGATGGTCATCCGGCGGGTCGTATTATTTCCTGGCGAATCATACCAACATCTGGCTACCCTTCCGTGCGGGACATCATTGATTTTGTACAAATCGGCCTGACCGCCGTCAATCAGAAAAACATTGAATACCGATGCCACATCGCGAATCAGGTAAACATTGTTTGGGTCGGTTGTTTTTACGCCGTCGATAATGGCGTTGTAGCTATATAATTCAGGAGATAAAACATCCGTAGTGTATGTCCATATTCCGGCAGTGTCTTTGGTCATATCGGCCGACCCCGGAATCCATCCCTGTCGGGGCATCCAGTCGCCTGATAATTTAACGTCTTTGGCATCGGGAGCCTGAATACGAAATGTAACGGTGTGGTCTTTATTGATTTCAGGAGATACGATGTTGGGGCCTCCCCACAACGCTTGTTGCGCCATGGATGAAAAACTCATCAGGAGCAAAGTAATCAGGAATAGAAAAAGTTGGTTTCTCATTTGTTTCATGATTAGGTTGAGTATTTATTTATGAATTAGATTTATTTGATAAAGGGACAAATACAGGGGTGAGGACAATTATGTCCGGAGTGACGAAATCGGAGAGATCGCTTATCAAAAACTGATAATAAATGGTTTGGTTAGTCTCGTTAGTAATCATGTGTCTCAGATAATTTTCTGTTAGACTATGATATTCTCATTGTGTTTAATTAACACAATAAAAATATTTAAAAAAATTACTGCTGGATTATATCAATTTAAGTTAATTGAATTTTGGAATCATTATAAACAAAAAAGGGCTCCAAATGCAGGAGCCCTTGTGGTGGAAAACATGTCAGCTTTGGTGTCGAGGTAAAATCCTCAAATCAGAGTTGGTAAACTTTGGCTTCGTAAGGTCTCAACGATAATGGATTTTCATTTTCAGCTGTTCCCGAGTAGTTGCCAATTAGTTGTTTGGCATTCTTCATGTTTACCGGAATATGAGCTTCTGCCTGGTGGTCAGTGAAGTTGAGCAGAATCAACATTTTCCGGCCGTTGAGTTCACGGGTATATGCATACACGTTGGGATTGTCCTGATCGAGTAATTCATATTTTCCGTAAACCATTATGAGGTTGTTTTTCCGGAACTGAACCATTTTGCGGAAATAGTTGAGGGTAGAATTGGGATCTTTTTCTTCCACTGCTTCATTCACCGTTTTGTAATTCGGGTTTACTTTTATCCACGGTGTCCCGGAAGTAAAACCAGCATTGGCTGTTGTATCCCATTGGAAAGGCGTCCGGCCGTTATCACGCGCAATCATCTTTTCGTTGTTCAGGAAACGCTGCAAGTCACCACCGGTTTCCTTGATGTGCTCATAAATATGCAGGGTTTCGATGTCCCGGTAATCGCTGATGCTGTCGAATTTGATGTTGTCCATTCCCAGTTCATCACCAAAATAGTAGTAAGGAGTTCCGTGCATTGTCAACAGAAAAGTTGTCAGCATCTTTGAAGAGAGCTCGCGGTATTCCGGTGAATCATTTCCCCAGCGGGTAACCATTCTGGGCATATCGTGATTACCCAGGAAAATGGTGCCCCAGCCTCTTTCACCGTAAACGCTATCCCATTTGGTGTAAATCTTTTTGAACTGTACCAGGCTGACTCCGTTGGAATCCAGGTCGCGGTACTCTCCACCTTTTAAACCAAGTCCCATCACTTCAAAGTTGTACAGCATGTTCAGCTCCTGACGCTTCGGATCGACGAAATTCATGGCTTCGTCGCTGGTGACGCCAGCACCTTCGGCTACCGTCATGATATCGTAGTGACTCAGCACTTTCTGGTTCATTTCATGCAAATACTGGTGCAGATGTGGTCCGTTAGCGTAGTAATGCAGGAAGTTACCGTGGTATTTTTTCGGAAGTGGAGGGAAGGTCGTATCCTTTGAAATAAACGGAATCACATCCATGCGGAAACCGTCGATTCCTTTGTCGAACCAATAGCGCATCATGCTGTATATTTTCTTACGCACCTCAGGATTTTCCCAATTCAAATCGGGTTGTGAACGAGCGAAGTAGTGCAGATAATAGGCATTGGTGGTCGAATCGTATTTCCACGCATTGTTGTCAACATCGAAATAGCTGTACCGTTTGGCAGGTTTTCCCTTTTCGGCCGGCCACCAGTGGTAGAAATTCCGGTAAGGATTGGTGCGCGAACTGCGTGATTGTTTGAACCATTCGTGTTCGCTACTGGTATGATTGACAACCAGGTCGAGTACGAGTTTCAGGCCACGACGGTGCATGCCGTTCAGCAAACTATCGAAATCGGCCATCGTCCCGAATTCTTTCATAATTTTTCGGTAATCGCTGATGTCGTAACCATTGTCATTGTTGGGAGAGGCGTAAATTGGGTTCAGCCAAATAACATCAACGCCCAGACTTTTGATGTAATCGAGCTTGGAGATAATTCCCTTTAGATCACCAACGCCGTCTCCATTACTGTCCTTGAAACTTCGCGGATAAATCTGGTAAACAACGGCCTCTTTCCACCATTTGCGGTTTGGAATGGATTGGTCATCCTTTTTCGTGGGTGACTGGCATGCTGCCATGGCTGTTAAAATGGCCACCGTCAGCAGAGCAAAATATTTTCTGACTTTCATAAAAAAATGATTTAAATTAACATAAGAACAAGTGCTAGCTAAACTATTTGTGATGAACGATGGTAAAGGTTTTCTTCTCGGGACCAACACCTGTGATGGTCAGCTTTTTCCATTGCAAAGGCAGGCATGGCGTATGTTGGACAATGCCCTGTCTGGTGATTTCCAATCCGGCAAAGCCGAAGATGACAGCCTGAAGCATTCCCCCGGCACCCGTAGCAAAATATGGGTTGTCGCTGGTCGCTGATTCAGCCAGAGCGCCAAACGGAGGTCGCTTGTTGGGAACATAGGCCTTCTTGAACATCCGGAAAGCCTCTTTGGCATTTCCCAGGCGGGAATAGAGAATCGACACGATTGAATGTCCCATGGCCGGTCCCTCTTTTGCCATTTTCGGTTCGTAGTAAGCCAGGTCACGGCGAATGGCTGCAGTGTCGGTTTCAATTTGAAGCGGATACGCGAGCAAATTAACATCGGCCTGTTTGATGATCTCCCCGTTGTAAGTTTTGTGTTCTTTGGTGACACCATCCGGGAAATAGTAGAAACGTAGATTGGAAGCCACTTTTTCCCATTGAGAATTGGGCTTTTCATCGAGTAACTCAGCTGCTTTCTCTGCATAACGCATCACCGTTTGTGCCGAGCCATTGGTAAAGGCGTTGTCATCCACGTTAGGCGCAAATTCATCTGCTCCCACCACGTTGTTGATGGAGTAGGAGCCATCAGAGTTTTTAACCGCACGACTGGCCCAGAAATCGGCTGTCGCTTTGATAACCGGGTAGCCGGTATCTTTTAGCCATTCTTTATTTCGGGTGACCCGGAAATAGTTCCAGAAGGCAATTCCTACATCAGCTGTGATGTGTTGCTCGAAAGCCCCGGTTAAAGCAAAAGTTGGTGTGGCCTCTTCTCCGGTATCATCCGATTCCCAGGGGAACATTGCGCCTTTGTATCCATAGTCAGATGCTTTTTGTTTGGCTTTGTCCAGACGAGCAGCCCGGTAGTTCAGGAGGGAACGGGCAATTCCCTGATTGAATACCAGCAACGGCGGATACATCCATATTTCGGTGTCCCAGAATACGTGACCGTTGTAACCTTGCGATGAGAGTCCCATTGGCGACAGGCTGAGATTGGAATCATCACGGGAAAAAGCATACAAATGGTAGAGGGCCAAACGGATGTCGCGCTGCGATTCCAGGTCGCCCTCCACCTGAATATCTCCCTGCCAGAGTTGATGCCACAGGTGGATGTGTTGGTCGATGGCTGCTTGTTTGTTTCCCCGCATGATGTAGATAGCCATTCGTTCTGACTCGCTTTGCGGATCACTGAAGTTTTTCGACGTACAAACAGCACCGGCCCAGGCAAAATTCAAAGTTTTGCCGCTTTTTAGTTCCCGGGAGAAAGTGAGAGAATGCTCAAATGGCGATTGAACCGATTCTGTCAACGCGGGTTCCTCGTTGTCGTTGAAAACGAACGTCGCGGTGGTGGCCAGTTTTTGTTTCCCGGTAGGACTTAGTGCCACAGTCTGCAATAAAGGCATCCGGATTTCATTGTCCTGAGGCGTTTTAAAAACTTGTACCACATGATTATAATCCTTCGGACAAGTGATTTGTCCGGATACCGAGATTTTGATGTCTTTTTTCAGTGCCTGTACGTTGACGTCCATCATACCGGCGTATGGCATTCCGCGTAAAGCGTAAATGGTGTAAGAAATGGTTGCTTTGTCCTTGAATTGAAAAGAGGTGGTCAGCTTTGCATCTTTCATATTCAGGACCTGTTTCCAACGAGAGATGTTTTTTGCAGTGACTGTATCGCCGTCAATCACCATATTTAAGTTGGCAAAGTTGATTCCCAGCAACACCCGGCTGGTGATGAGGCGATCCTTTTTGTTGTACATGTACTCATCGAACACGTTGTTCAGGACGATCGACTTTACGCTGAATGGTGCAGCAGATGGTACAAGTCCGATTCGGCCGTTGGCCAAGGATATGCCAACATAATTGGTAGTATCGGTTGCGGTAATCTGCCAACCTTCCTGCTGTTCGTTTGATGCTTTAGATACATTGCTTCCGATTACCAGAATGAGAAGCGACAGAAGAACATATTTCATGATGGAAGTAAGATTTCGTTTGTGGGCAGTGAACCCAAAAAGGTCAGCGCCGTACTTGTTGGCTATTCCTAATCGGCCATGAAAGGCTCAGGTCAAAACAAGAGCTGCCCCATCTCGGGGCAGCATCTTTCTATTAATCCACTTATGAAATTGTCCCGGATTAATAACCAGGATTTTGAGTCAGATTTGGATTGATATCCACTTCCGATTGTGGAATCGGGTAGATTTCTTTCGATGCATCTGTTACAGGTTTTTCCTGCCATGCATCAGTGAATTTGCCAAAGCGGATCAGGTCCTGACGACGTAAGCCTTCCCAATACAGCTCGTAACCACGTTCTTTTAGAATGTCATCAAGCGTGAGTGATGTATACTGCGGTAAGGTTTTGCCCTGGGCGCTTCTTTTTGAACGGAGATAATTCACATCGGCCAAAGCTGAAGCTTCGTCACCCATTCTCAATTCTACTTCAGCTCTCATGAGATAGATGTCCGAGATACGCATGATCGGAACATCGTTTGGCGAAGAAAATTGATTTTGCGTGTCAGGATTCGGAGCAAATTTTACCACCCGAATACCTGCGTTTTCAGGCGAACTTTGCAGGTTGATTTCCGGAACGAAGACCAACGGGTCACCATTACGCTGCTTTAAAGCAGTTCCATCCAGTCCATACTGTTGTCCAACCAAAAATCCCTGATTGAAACCGGTTTCACTTTTGATCCTGTCATCGTAAAAACGAGCATCATTTTGTTTATCCCAGGTATCGAAGAAAGTTGACGTTGTTGATGGGCCGTTCCATGTACTGGTAATGTTGCCAAAGGTCTGGCTGTAGTGCAGGGTGAAGTTAACCCAAACACTACCACTTCCCATGTCAACATTGTCATCCATCGGGACGCGAAGAATGATTTCAGGATTCTCGGTAACATCCTTTTGGAACATGGTCCAGTAGTCATCTGCTACGGCATAATCCGGGTCATTGATCAGTTGATCGCAATAATACTTGCAGCTATCCCATTTTGCCTCACCGGTATAAACTTCGTAGTTCAGATACACTTTGGCCAGAAGTGCCTCTGCCGCACCCTGGGTAACCCTGGCAGATCCAACGTCTGATTTGGTTTTCAGATTGGGCAATATTGCTTTCAGTTCCGAGACGATGTAATTAACTGCTTGTTTACGGTTGAGTACTTCAGGAACAGCCGAAAAATCAAGGTCATCGGCCTGACGGAACGGAACTTGTCCGTAAAGGTCATCAATCAGGTACATATAGTAAGCACGCAAGAATCTTGCTTCATTGATATCCAACTTCGTAGTCTCATCCTGAGGGAACTGACCGATGTAATGAATTGCCGTATTGGCACGGGAGACACCCTGGGTTAAAGCATTCCAAACATTACTAACACGGATATGATCAGGCGTCCAGGTTTGCAGGTGTAGTTGCTGCCACGCTCCGTTATCATACCAGTCGGAACCACGGGTAGGGACAATAACTTCGTCCGTTGACATTTCCTGAAGAGCCCAGTAGTCAAACCATTCGATTGTATGTCTTAAGCTTGCATATGGAGGATTGATTAATGCCTGAACGTTGGAAGGGTCGTTTACCAGGTTGGTACCCAATTGTTCATCCAGCACGTTTTCCTGGAGATTGGTACAGGCCATCGTTCCCAATAAGAAAAGCACTGCACTATATTTAATTAATTTAAGCTTTTTCATTTGTCTCATTTTTAAGCATTAAAACTTGAGGTTTACACCAAAGGTAAATGTACGTGGTTTCGGGTACTGGGTGTAATCGATTCCCAGAGAAGGTATTCCGTTTGACTGTGCATCCACGTTTACTTCCGGGTCGAAACCAGAGTAGTTGGTAAAAAGCGCCAGGTTGTTTCCGGTTACGTATACCCGTGCATTTCCTAACCAACTGATCTTTTTGGTATCGAACGTATATCCCAATGTTACATTTGAAAATCTCAGGAATGATGCGTCCTCAATGAATCGAGAAGAGTATGCATTGGAGTTGGACGGACTTTCATTTGAGTTGAACACTTCCTGGGTTACGTTGTAGCCTTTGTCGAGTGAACCTTTGGTGAAAAGTGCGTTCGCGGTATTGTTGTAGACCTTGTTTCCATGAGATCCATACCAGAACATGCTAAAGTCAAATCCTTTATATTGAATCTTAGTGGTCATGCTATAAGTGAAGTCGGGTAGCGCTGAGCCTAAGTATTCTTTTACCGGATTGCCGTCAGCATCGGTTTTATAGGTACTGATTCCGTTTGCATCGAATCCCTGGAATACCATACCGTAGAACGTTCCGATAGGTTCACCATTGGTAATAACCTGTACCAATGTACCACTCAGTCCTTGTCCGCTGGCAACTCCTGTTGTTATTCTTTGAACCGGAAGGTTTTTTACCTCATTTTTAATGTAGGAGAAATTACCTCCTAATTCAAAGGAGAAATCTTTCTTCTGAACGAGCAGGCCATTCAATGAAAGCTCAATACCATCGTTTAAAATATTCAGATTGGGTACGTTCTGCCATTGTGTACCTGTTGCTGCAGGTTTCAAAGAGTTAAGCTCCAATAAGACATTATAGGTTTTCTTATGGAAATAATCGATAGAACCCGACAGGCGGTTGTCCCAGAAGCCAAAGTCGAGACCCAGGTCAGTCTGCTCGGTCGTTTCCCATTGGATATCGGGATTCGGAGTCCTGATGAAAGTAATCCCGGGAGACAGTGCACCATTTATATACCCATTGGCGTCGGCAGTCGTACCTACGGCCATCAACGAAATTTTATCCGGAATTTCCTGGTTACCCGTGCGTCCCCAACCTAAGCGGAGCTTCAGGTTACTGATGGTTGTCGAATTACTCAGAAAATCTTCCTGTGAAATTCTCCATGCCAGAGCAGCAGAAGGGAAGAAACCATATTTTTTATTCTTACCGAATTTGGATGAACCATCATAACGTCCGGTAAAAGTTACCAGGTATTTTTGCTTGTAGTTATAGTTAATCCTTCCAAAGAACGACTGAAGTTCCCGTTCGTAGGCTGACGAGGAAACATCAGCATTGGAGAAATCACCGTAGCCCAGGTTGTTGGTATACTTGATGTCTTCTACCTGGAAGCCGTTTACATTGGTATTGTGTCGGGTGGCTTTCACATATTGGTATTCCTGACCTAACAGGAAGTTGAAGGAATGATCATCGCCGATTTTCGTCAGGTAAGTCAAATAGTTATTGACCATCCGGTTATTGGCAGTGATGTTGTTAATGTCAGCTTCACCTTTATTCGACAGGTAAGTCAGCTTTTTATTCTGGTTAACCCGACGCTCGGCATTGGTGCGGTCAAAACCAACATTAATTTTGTATTTCAAATTCTTGATGATTTCGTATTCCGCAGACATGTTGGCCAGGATGCGATCGGTTTGCGTCCGGTCGTCAACCAGGTTGAGCATCGCTACCGGGTTACGTTGGTCGATGGAATGCTGATAGTAACTTCCGTCCTGATTGTAGATCGGATAAGTGGGATTCAGTTTCAGAGAGGTGAGAATCAAGTCACCCTCAAAACCACCTGTTTCCGAAATGGGAGCACGCATATCTTCGATGTGAGAAACAGTGAGGTTTCCATCCAGTTTCAGCTTCCCGTTGAAGGCTTTTTGCGATACTTTAATGCTACCGTTTATTTTCTTCATTCCGGTACCATTAACAATACCTTCCTGATCAAGATAACCGAATGACGAACGGTAGGTAAAGTTTTCGGTACCACCCCCATAGCTAAGGTTATGACTTTGTGTAATGGCCGTCGTGAAGATTTCGTCCTGCCAGTCGGTATTTGCTCCCAAATCGAGCAGTTTACTGCCGTCAGCTTTGGTGTAGCTGCGGAATTGGCTGGCGCTTAGGATATCCATCTTTTGGCGGATTTGTGAAACTCCCATGTAGCCGTCATATGAAATGCTACCTTTTCCTTGTTTTCCTTTTTTGGTGGTGATGATGATAACACCATTGGCACCTCGTGCACCATAAATTGCGGTTGAGGACGCATCCTTCAGAATGTCGATTGATTCGATATCGTCAGGATTAAGGAAGCTGATAGGATTAAGTTTGGAACTTTGGTTGATACCGGCCGCTGTTCCACCGTCAGGAGTAATATTGGCATTGTCCAACGGCACGCCATCGACAACATACAAAGGTGTCTGACCTGAACGGATCGAGTTGGAACCACGGATACGTACCGTCATTCCGGTCCCCGGCTCACCACTGTTTTGGGTAATGTTCACACCCGAAACGCGTCCCTGCATCATTTCGACCGGAGAAGTGGCCACACTTTTATTCATATTTTCCGCGGTTAAGCGGTCGGTGGCACCTGTCAGGTCGCTTTTGCGCTGAACACCGTAACCAACAGCCACCACTTCACCCAGCTGAGTAGTTTCGGGCTTCAGGGTGATATTGAATGTAGTCAGTTCTCCAATCGGCACCACCTGGGTGGAATAGCCAATGAACGAGAACGAAAGATTTTTGGCATCCGCCGGAATATCGAGCGAGAATTTACCATCGATATCGGTTACGGTACCGGTTGTCGTACCCGGAATAACGACGGTTACTCCCGGTAGCGGTGTTCCGTCCTCATCGGTTACCGTACCTGAAATGGTTTTCTGCTGTTGACCGGAAGTGGAAACTTTCGGCATTTTCGGAGATTCTACCGGAGCTTTAACCACGATCTGGCGATCGTAGATTTTATATGTATTTCCGGTATTCCTGAAAACCTGGTCGAGAACATCCTGAACAGATTCGTTCCTTGCGCGAACGGAAACTGTCCGGTTCAAATCGACAGCATTTTCGTTGTAAATCAGAATAAAGTCACTGTTGTTTTCGATTTGATCAAATACTTGTTTAACAGTGACAGATCGCAGGTTGAAGTTAAACATCACTTCCTGTGAGTAACTTGTTGCCGCGTAGGTTGAAAAAGCGGCAAAAACGAAGACAAATAATAGCTTCATTTTAAGCAAGAGATTAGATGTACCCCCGGATGAAGGGTACAATTTCCTACAAATTTTTTTCATACATTTGGACTGTTAATGTGAAACTTATGTTACATTGATTTTCAGAAGGCTGGGAGTTGGCAGACTCCCGGCCTTCATCGTTTTTAATTTCTCGGATTTAATTCATTTACTCTCTGGTTTACGATTACCTGATTGCCCGAAATCCGGTAATCAATTGGAACAATATCTGACAAGGTTGTTAATACCTGTTTTAGAGAATCTTTCAAGTCAAGTTTGCCGGCAATTAACTCCGACGAAGGGAATGGCCGGCGATAAATAAACCGGACATTGTAATATCTTTCCAGCCGTTTGAATACGTCATCAATTCGTTGCCCGGAGAACTGATACCATCCGTTGATCCACGTGATGTACTGATCGGCATTGGGTTCCGGAACCACTTTGAAAACCTTTTCCGATTTATTGAACGAAGCTTTATGGTCAGGCTTCATCACAACTTCTTTGTTCAGCAGACCAATTCCACCGGCTTCTTTCAATTCGACCTCTCCATCCAGCAATACGGTTTCGATGTTTTTATCGGACTCATAAGCAGAGATGTTAAAGCGGGTTCCGATGTCCTTGACGATGATTCCCTGAACACTCACCTCGAACGGCTGCTTGTCGTTATGTTTTACTTCAAAATAGGCTTCTCCTGTTAAGTAAACAATGCGTTTTTTTCCTGTAAAGCGGGTAGGAAAAGCGAATTTACTCCCAGCATTCAACCACACTTTGGTCCCGTCAGTCAGTTCGATATAACTATTTTTCCCGTAAGGAATCGTAACCTCATTCAATCCCTGGCCATTGTTATGTGCGTCGAGTTGAGCCATATTGATGACACTGTCGTTATCGATTTTGATTGCGTCGTCGGTGTTGTCGACCCGAATAGAAGATTTGTTTTTGCGAAGCGCAATGTGCTGTCCGTTCGAAAGAACCAGCCGTGCATCGTCGTTGCCTTGGGCTGCCGGATTCTGTGAAAACTGATAAGGGCCTTCGTTGTTCCGTATTACCCGGTATCCGACGCCCGCAATCAGCAGAGCGAAGACAACGATGGCAGCATATTTCAGATATCCTCCGAAACGAATAAACTGCTTGCGCCGATTTATCTTCTTGTCAAATTCCTGAATCTCGTTCCAAAGTTCATGTACCGTAGCGGATTGCGAACTTGTTCCGTTTTCGTGTAAAAAGAGGATGATTTTCCGGGCAGTCTGCGCTTTCTCCTCAAATTCCGGAAACAGATTGATAAACTCACTCCACTGTTTATTCTTTTTGCCGTGTAATATCCAGGCCCTGAAGTTTTTGTTGTCAATCAGCTCCTCTGTCGTGTATTTTAGGTACTTAACTTTCAATTGCTGGTGTCTTTACAGTTATGCTTTTAAGTAGTAAAGACACGAGGGGGCAGTTTGTGGACAGAAAATTTTAGAAAAAATTAAACTAAATTAACATTGAATTGATTTTTGCAGGAAAAACAGCATAATATCGCTTGAGCTGATTACCTTCCTGAGTGCATTCAATGCTCTGAAAACCATTTTTCTAGCTGAGTCATACCTGATAGACATGATGTCGCAGATTTCCGGATAGTCAAGTTCACAGGTAAAACGGTAAAAAAGGATTTCACGTTGCCTCGGAGAGAGTTCATTTAGTCCTTTTAAAAGTAATTGTTCGTTTCGTTCCCTGTTTTCACGTTCAATTAGGTCTTCCTCGTACGAATAGACAGATGAAAATTCAGGCTCGTTTTTTTCTGTCTCTTGATGTACGTATTTCTGGTCTTTCTGGAGTATCCTGATTAGTTTGTTCTTTAGTGACTTGAGAAGATAAAACCGGATATTATCCGTATCACCCAAATTTTCTCTGTTCCGGATTAAATCGAAAAAGAGTTCCTGGATAGCGTCTTTAATCAGATCGTCATCCTTGGTAAACTTTCTACCATAACGAAAGAGCAAATCAATGTGGTGATGATAAATATGGGAAAGAGCATAGTCTTTATTCGATTTGAAATCATTCCATATTTTCTGATCATCTGTCATTGAGAGAAATACATGGTTCGTAGGGGTAAATATATGACTTTTATTAATAAAACAATAAAAAACCGTGTATTCACCGTGTGCGAAAACAGTTTGTTAGATCACTGTATTTCAGCTTTATATTGCCTTGTGGTTATATGGAGAATAGATATTAAAAGTGGATTCGCTCTAGCATTTTAATCACTTTTACAAGTATTATTCCTTGTTTCGAACATAAATAAGGTTAGATTTTCCTCGCTGGCTGGCTCTTGGCTCAATTTCAAATTTATCAATAGAGTCGATGAGCGGAGTCAGTTTGGGATATCCGAAATTTCGCGGGTCGAAGTTGGGTTGTTTTTTCAATAAGAGCGTCCCAACGTCACCCATAAATGCCCAACCGTCTTCATCTGCCGTGTCATTAATGGTTGATTCGATTAAGCGAATTACTTTTCCGGTAATTCTGTCAAACGTCTTTTTCCGTTTGGCCTTTCCTTTTGTGCCGGATGCTCCTTCGGTTTTGGAATCGGTATCCGAATCTTCCTGCAGGATTTCGATATAGATGAATTTATCGCAGGAGGCAATGAATGGATCAGGCGTTTTCTTCTCGCCTAAGCCATACACTTTCATCCCTGCCTCCCGCAGACGGGTTGCCAGCCTGGTGAAATCACTGTCGCTGGAAACAAGAAAAAAACCATCGACTTTTTTGGAATAGAGAATGTCCATGGCATCGATGATCATTGCCGAGTCGGTGGCATTTTTCCCGGTTGTATAGCTATACTGCTGAACAGGTGTAATGGCATTTTCGAGCAGAACATTCTTCCAGCTGTTG
This sequence comes from Prolixibacter sp. DSM 2831, assembly GCF_056493735.1. NCBI lineage: Bacteria > Pseudomonadati > Bacteroidota > Bacteroidia > Marinilabiliales > Prolixibacteraceae > Prolixibacter > Prolixibacter sp. DSM 2831. The sequence goes on along the minus strand of NZ_CM151379.1, from coordinate 4,129,129 downwards.
AGGTTCGGACGGGTCCAGTCGCCATAAATTCGTTTGATGGTTGCATTACCATACTTGGCAATCTCCAGCATCATCTCTTTGACCATTTTACCCGGAACGTTATCTCCGTCAATCAATATAGCCAGCTTTGTTTCTTCAGAAGAGGTCATACTAGTGGTTTTTGTTTGGATACACTAAAAAATACGGGTATGCGACTTATTCCTTCCAGGTAATTTTGTCTTCAATGGGCTCTCTTCCATTGGCTGGGAATGGTCGGTTCGCGTAGCCCAGGAATAGAAATCCCATCGACTTTTGGTTCGGTTTCAAATCGAGACAGCTACCTAATTGGCTAATAAACGGAGGCGTCGCCCAAAAAGCACTCAATCCTGCAGCGGTAGCTGATAACCAGATATTTTGCACTGCCATGGAAACGGCAGCCATTTCCTCCCATTCGGGAAGACGGTGTTCTTCATCGATATTGGCCACGATGGCAACTGCTACTGGTGCCTTCCGGAAGTGCAGTGCAAACTTGTTGACCTTATCACCAGGAATGTCAGCCCCGTCTTTTTGTGCTTCTTCCAGTTCGGTTTTCACTTCCGAAACAAATTTCTCCCTGCCTTCGCCACTGATGACAACAAACCGCCAAGGTTCTGTTTTCTTGTGATTCGGAGCCCAGTTGCCATTTTCAAGCAGCTGTTTGATGAGGTCTTTCGGAACTTCCTTGTCGTTAAAAAAACGAGTGGGGTGTGTTCTTCTTTCTTTGATTAATTGGGTAATATCTTCCAGGTTCATTTTGATTTGTTTTTAGGGTATTCTTTCCATAAAACAGTCAAATCGGCCGGAGGTTTGATTTTCCCGGATTCTGAATCGTGAATTTTTTTGTCAGTCTTTTGAGTAAGCCGATTCGGTTTTTTTCTTCTTCTCGGTAGCTTTGTAAATATACTCCATGGCAAACGAGGCCGCAATAATTCCCAGTGAAATTATCATTCCCCAGAAATTGTTTGTCAGTTGATTCTTTAACAGGAAGAGAAAAGCCACAGAGCACATCACAAAACCGGCAATCGAAATGTACCGTTTGGAGGCGGTTTCTTTGTACAGTCGGACGTTGGCCAGGTTGACAATCGCAAAAATGATGAGAAAGCCGGCACTTCCGGATGTAGAAATGCTTTCCAGGTCAAGCGTATTCGCGATAAGCAACGTAAAAGCCGAAGTAAAAAGAAGTCCCACCGGCTGGTTCCAGAAATGCTTGGTGAACTCGTGTGGCAGTTCATCGTCGATTCCCAATTCATAGTTCACACGGCTTCCGCCGAAAAGTGTTGAATTAATGGCAGTGAACGTGGAAATCATGGCTGCCAGCGTAATGATGGTAAACCCAACATGTCCCAGTTCCGGTTTGGCGGCTTCGGCCAGTACATATTCCTGGGCTTTCTGAATCTTATCAAACGAAAGGGACGCGACCGTCACAAATGAGATAAGCACATAGAGTAAAATGACGATGGAAATGGCAATAAAATAAGCTCGTGGAATATTTCTTTTGGGGTTGACAATATCTGATGAGGCATTGGCAATTAGCTCAAAACCTTCGTAAGCCACGAAAATAACCATTCCGCCGCTGAACAATTTAATCGGTCCGGTCCAGTTACTGAATTCAAACTGGGTAAGATGATTAGCATGGAAAAGGCCGTAACCGCCAATAATAATGAATAGCGTCAGAATCGTCATCTTGATGTATACGGCAACTGATTCCGCTTCGGCCACAACGCGAACACTGAGGTAATTCAATATGGTCGAGAAAATGATAATTCCCGAAATGAACAGGTGCTTGTTGAGCGTTGGGTCACTGACGACATGGAAAAGGTTTCCGGCATAACTGCCAAAAGCCGACGAATATAGCGAAAGCATTATGATGTAGCTAATCCACAGTAAGTTGTTGGTGCCTCCGCTGAAGATGGTTTTGCCAAATGCCTGGTTAATAAAGTTGACAGTTCCTCCTTTGCTCGGATATTTCAGCGAAAGCTTGGAGTAGGCATATGCCGTTAACAAAGTAATGATTCCGGCCAGCATAAAAGCAACCGGTGTTCCTCCTTTGCTTAAGGAAATGGCCAGTCCGAGAACGGCAAATATTCCGCCTCCGACCATTCCACCAATTCCCATTGAGACGGCTTCTCCGAGTTTGATATCGTCTTTGCGCATGTGTCGAGATAATTATTTCTGTTAGTAATAATACAAATCAGGTCGATGAAAGGTTCCTTATGTGGTTTGCGTTTGTGTCTGTTTTTAACTGGATGAAAAAGACAGCTAGCAATATCATTGTGAGGGCTACGCCGGCTCCCGCAATAAAAGCGGTGGAAATTCCACCCAGACCGTAGAAGAAACCGATAAAAACTGGACCGATTGTTTGTCCCAAACGTAATACCATACTATTGATTGACATAAAAGCGGCTCGCTCCTTCATCGGAGCAAAACCCACCAGGAGATTCTGAATTCCCGGAATCGCCATGCCGTGTCCCAGTCCGAAGGTGATGAGCGGAATGAAAAGCACGACCCATGAAGAAGCGAATGACATAACGACCATCGTAATCAGGTAAAAGCTGAAGCTGAAAATCAGCTGAGTTCGTGGCTTCAACCATCGGTTGATATTCTTTAGTTGCGAGGAGGTAATGGCGGTAACAACTGAGAAACCGGACATCATGAGTCCTATTTGCAGGGAGTTGGCGTGTAGCCGGTTTTCAAGCAATAGCGGGAAATAGGAGAGATAAGCACCATAAAGGATGACAAAGATGAAGATGTTTATCACGAATAATCCCCAAACATCGCGTTGATTAATATTATTCCACGCTCGTTTTAGGTAAGTCTTTAGGTCGGGTTGTTCGTCCGGTTCCGGGTTATTCAGACGGGTTAACGCCCAAATGGCAACCGGGACTGCGAGAATTGGCAAAATGAAAGGATATTGCCATCCGTACATGGCAAGCATACCACCAACAGCCGGATAGGACGCGGTTCCGATACTGAGTACGCTGGCATTGTATCCCATGGCAGCCGCCCGGCGTTGTCCAGAGAAGAGGTCGCCGATTAGGGTAATGTTCAGACTTCCCAGAGAGGCTGCTCCGATTCCCTGCAGGAGGCGGAAGACCAACAGTATGTGAAACGAGCGGGTGAACATGCAGGCCAGACCTGCCGCTCCGAAGAGGAGAAGGGAAGGAATCAGGATGTTTTTGCGTCCCAGTCGGTCGCCCAAAATCCCGGCGACAGGGGTGAGCAGTACTCCGGGTAAGGTAAAAGCCGTGATGAGGTATCCAACTTCAACGGGGGTGATTTTAAAGTAGTGCATCACGTCGGGAAAGGCCGGCGTAATACTGGCTACGCCCATTACAGCAATCAGCGTAATTGAAAAAATAATATGGAGGTTGGGGTTTTTTAGCAAAGGGACTTGCTGAGGTTCTTTTACCATTCTTTATGCTTTACGATTCAGGTTTCCTAAGTTAGGGAAATCTGAAAAACGAACAAGCCCCGCAGATTCGGAAAAGAAAACGGAATGTAAGAACGCAAAAAGGGGAGTCGAATAAACAACTCCCCCTCGTCTTATAACTAACCTATGGCTGTTAGTTGTAAGCTGATTCTCCGTGTTCGTAAACATCCAGACCTTCCTCTTCGATCCGGCGCGAAACACGCAGGCCAATAGTTGATTTCAAAACCTTGAACAGGATATAGCCGGTACCTAAAGTCCAGGCCATGACTGCCAGTACACCGATTGCCTGGATACCCAGAAGTTTCGCTCCACCGCCATAGAACAAACCTCCATCGGTAGAGAACAGACCAACCATCAAGGTTCCGGCGGCTCCACCCAATCCGTGAACCGATACTGCACCCACCGGGTCGTCTATACGCAGCTTCTGGTCGATAAATTCAACACCGAATACCAGGATGATTCCGGCAACAGCGCCAATAATGATCGCGCCACCGGGAGTAACCGTGTCACATCCAGCTGTAATGGCCACTAATCCTGCTAAAGCACCGTTCAGTGTCAGTGACAGCGACGGGAATTTATAGCGTCCCCACGATACAAACATGGAGGTTAAAGCCCCCGCAGCTGCTGCCAGGTTAGTTGTAATAAATATTAATGAGATGGCATGAGAATTATCTGCTCCGGCAGCTGCCAGCTGTGAGCCAGGGTTAAAACCAAACCATCCAAACCACAGAATAAATACGCCAAGAGCGCCAAAGGTGAGGTTATGGCCCGGAATGGCCTTTGACTTGCCGTTGTATTTCCCGATACGGGGTCCTACCATAATGGCACCTACCAGACCTAACCAGGCACCTACAGAGTGAACTACGGTCGAGCCGGCAAAATCATGAAAGCCAAGTTCCGAAAGCCAACCTCCGCCCCAGACCCAATGGCCTGAAACTGGATAAATAAAAAGGGTTATAACGACACTGAAAATTAGGTACGAACTAAATTTAGTCCGTTCAGCAACGGCACCGGAAACAATTGTTGCCGCAGTTGCCGCAAATACGGTTTGGAAAAACAGGATGGCTAAATCCGGAATGTCATTCCCGTAACTTGCGGTAAAGAAGAGATTCGGTTTACCTATAAAACTACCGATGTCGCTGCCAAACATCAGACTAAATCCAACCAGCCAAAAAGCTAATGAACCGACACTGAAATCCATCAGGTTTTTCATCAGGATATTGGCTGTATTTTTTGCCCGGGTAAAACCGGCTTCCACCATTGCAAAGCCAGGCTGCATGAACATCACCAAAACGGCTGCTACAAGTACCCAGACGGTATCGAGTGAGGTTGCGTTGGAACTAACCGCCGACGCAATATCTGTTAATTTCGAAGTATCTTGCATAATTTAATATTTTGAATGTTTTGATTTACTCCTCCAAACCTTTAATAAACAAGGCTTCATCACCAGACTCACCGGTCCTGATACGGTAGGACTGCTGAATATCAACAACGAAGATTTTTCCGTCACCAATTTCACCGGTCCGGGCCGTGTCCAGAATGGCTTTTATCGTTTTGTCCAGATTTTTGTCACGCACAATGATGGAGAGTTTAGTACGCTCAATGGAACTCGTGTCGTATACCACTCCACGATAGACTCTTTCCTGGCGGGCTTGTCCGATACCCCGGACATCCCAGTACGAGAAGAAATCAATCCCTACTTCTTTGAGGGCTTCTGTTACCTCATCGAATTTTGTTTTTCGGATAATCGCTTCAATTTTTTTCATGTGTATGTGATTTTTTTCTTGATGATGGACTAGAGAGAAATACCTACGACAAAGAATATTTGATCTTTATCGGGGTTGACAATGACACTACCGGTAACAGGCAGCGAGAACTTGTCGGTAATCGGAATTTCTTTTGATGTAGAAAGGCCAATGTTGACTACATTGAAGTTGGTGTCGGTGGTGTAGCTTTCATTTCCGGCTCCTACAAACAGATCTACCTTTTTGAAAGAATAACCAGCTTCGAAGTACAGGTCGTTGTTTTGATTCAGGTAGTAATATCCCGAAAGGGAGAAATTACCTAAGGCTTGCGACGCACCAATTTCGTAAGTGTGGTATGTGTTGCTGAAGTCAAAATAGTTACCACTGCTTCCGGGTTCAACCGGGAAATAGTAGTTGGTAAATGTGAAGCTCAATCCGGAATCGAAAGCATAACTCATGTAGAGGTCTGCTTCGGTGCCGCCTGTGTTGGCACTCAGTGAGTAGCTTCCCCATGCGCCGATAGCAAAACCACCAACCGAGTATTCAATGGTGGGCTGAACAACAGGTGAGTTGCCAAAGTCAGTTCCCCTCCATACATAACGGTTATAGAGGTCTGCTCCAACATTCCAGGAGCCTTTTGAATCCTGAGCCATGGTTACAGTTGCAGAAAGCAACAGTAAGGATGAGAAGAATACAGTAACAAGTTTTTTCATTTTGAGCAATTTTTAGGGTTAAACATGCATTTTAAGTTTTCTTCCTGAGTTGTCTTTATTTTTCGTGTTAGTGCTAATTTTATAGGGTATAAATTATAAAAATAATAAAAAATTAGGTTCAACCCCTTTTATGAATGGGGTAACGACTTCAAAAGTATATTTATTTTTCATTTGCACCTCGTAAAAATAGGGGGTAGTGTCATTAATTAACAAAAATTTAAAAGATAATTCCAAATTGGTAGGTAAAATGGGATATTAATGACAAAATGATTGTAAAATAAATTCTGTTTGGGGTAGATGTTAAGTTATTGGTTGTTTGAATAGAATGAAGTCGGATTTGAGAAGAGTGCAATTTTTGAAAAAGTAGGCTGGTTTTAGAGGGGGGCGATGAAATTTTATAGATGATGACAAAATCGGGTAGGAATAATTAAGGGATTATCAAATTTTCCGTGTTTGCAGCTCAATATGCAGTCATGAATAGTCCTTTGTGCAAACTTCAATTAACTTTGTTTGGCAAATCCTAATAATAAATATCATGAAACTTTGGGACAAGGGATATAAAGTAGATTCACTAATCGAAAGATTCACAGTCGGTAAAGATGTGGAGATGGATTATTCGCTTGCTGAATTTGATGTGCTAGGTTCGTTGGCACATATTCATATGCTCGAGTCTATTCATCTGCTTGAGAAAGATGAGCTCACGGTTTTGACCAATGAACTACGTAATATATATAAGGAGATCAAAAACGGTGATTTCGTTATTGAAGATGGCGTCGAAGATGTGCATTCCCAGGTTGAGATGCTGTTGATTCAGCGGCTGGGGGATGTTGGGAAGAAAATCCATAGCGGTCGCTCCAGGAATGACCAGGTTCTGGTCGACTTGAAGCTCTTTACTCGTAATGAATTAAAAGTATTAGTAGAGAAGGTTGAGTCGTTGTATCGCACGCTTGTTGCCCAAAGTGAAAAATATAAAGAAGTGCTGATGCCCGGATATACGCACTTTCAGGTAGCAATGCCTTCGTCGTTTGGTTTGTGGTTTGGTGCTTACGCGGAGAGTTTGATTGACGATTTGTTGCTGGTTCAGGCTGCATACCGGGTAGCCGACCAGAATCCGCTGGGCTCGGCTGCTGGCTATGGTTCGTCATTCCCTCTGAACCGGCAAATGACAACTGATCTTTTGGGATTCGATACCATGAATTACAATGTGGTATACGCGCAGATGGGAAGAGGAAAGACGGAAAAGGTCGTAGCCTTTGCATTGTCGTCGGTGGCGGCTACGTTGGCAAGGCTGGCCATGGACGTGTGTTTGTATATGAGTCAGAATTTCAACTTTGTGTCATTGCCCAAAGAGTTGACCACGGGTTCCAGTATCATGCCACACAAGAAGAATCCGGACGTTTTCGAGCTGTTGCGTTCGCACTGCAATAAAATGCAGGCGCTGCCCAATCAAATTACCTTAATGATTAATAACCTGCCCAGTGGTTATTTTAGGGATTTGCAGCTGGTGAAGGAGGTTTTCATTCCGGCTTTTGCCGAGTTGAATGACTGTTTGGACATTGCCGATTTTGCAATTGCCAACCTGGAGGTGAACCAGTCCATTTTGGATGATGAACGTTATAAATATATGTATAGCGTGGAAGAGGTAAACCGCCGGGTGCTTTCCGGAGTACCCTTTCGTGATGCCTACCGGGAAGTGGGAGAGGAAATAAACAGAGGTGAATTTCAGCCCGATATGGCGGTAAACCATACACATGAAGGGAGTATTGGGAATTTGTGTCTGAATGAAATTGATCAAAAAATGGAAGAAGTACTGAAGGGCTTTTCTTTTGAGAGAGTCGAATTAGCCTTTCAGAAGCTGTTGGGGCAGTAATGATGATTGGTTTGAACAAATTGCTCTTAAAAAAGCCTTTTCGATAACGGAAAGGCTTTTTTTCTGCACTTAATCCTTCATATTATAATAATATTAGGTGTTTCTATTAACGAAAACTTAATACGTTCGATTATGCGCTTATAAATCACCCTGTTGCATATTTGTGGTAGCGCTAACAACCCCCAATTCAGTGTATTCCGTACCCCCGGGTATCGTCTTAATTATTGGAATTATAAGATTTAAAAGCTATTTTTGCTTTCAGTCTAAAAAAATAGACTGTTTTTTGCTTACAGTTTTCCACCTGGTAGCTTTTTTTTGTGAAAGATTTACGGAAGTATTAGTTGTCACTTCCTGACTTTCCTGAGTTTAGTCTATTAAATTTTTCAGATATGGTGCAGAAAAGATTTCCACAACCGCAGGGGATGTATGACCCTGCAAACGAGCACGATGCCTGTGGTATTGGGTTTGTTGCGCACATCAAGGGGCAGCAGTCGCATGATATAGTAGAGCGAGGACTGACTGTCTTGCGGAACATGGACCACCGGGGTGCGACCAGCGCCGACAATCAAACCGGTGACGGAGCAGGCATATTGCTACAGATTCCGCACGACTTTTTCATCTCACAGAAAATAGATTTGCCTTCAGCAGGTCATTACGGAACAGGCCTGGTTTTTCTTCCGGTAGACGAAGAAGAGGCCGCCGTGTGTCAGGAGGTAATGAATCGTTATATCGAACTGGAAGGATTGCGTTTAATTGCATGGAGAGATGTTCCGGTTGACAGCTCTGTCGTAGGTGAGATTGCACGACGGACCGAACCCAGCGTGAAACAGGTTTTCGTTACAGCTCACATGGAGCAGGATGCGCTGGAGCGGAAAATGTATCTGGTTCGAAAGCAGGCTGAGAGAGAGATTCGCGAATCTCATCTGAATGAGAAAGAATCGTTTTACCTGCCCAGTTTCTCAACGAAGGTAATTATCTATAAAGGTATGCTTACGCCGGATCAGTTGCGTAGCTACTATAAAGATTTAACTCATCCGGAGATGAAGAGTGCGATTGCACTGGTTCATTCCCGTTTTAGTACCAATACTTTTCCAACCTGGGATCTGGCGCAGCCGTTTCGCATGGTGGCACACAACGGTGAAATTAATACGGTTAAAGGAAACCGCCTGTGGATGCATGCCCGCGAAGCGCTGCTTCAGTCCGATTTATTCGGCGACGAGCTCGAAAAACTCTTCCCGGTGGTCGAACCCGGAAAGTCAGACTCGTCTTCGTTTGACAACGTACTCGAGTTCCTGCACATGACAGGCCGCGACATGCCGCACTCATTGTGTATGATGATTCCCGAGTCGTTCAATGAAAAGAACCCGATTCCGGAAAGCCTGAAAGCATTTTACGAATACAACTCCACCTTGATGGAGCCATGGGACGGACCTGCATCGATGGTTTTCTCCGATGGCCGTTATATCGGTGGAACACTCGATAGGAATGGTTTGCGTCCGTCACGTTACGTGATTACCAACAACGATTTGATTGTGATGGGTTCGGAAGTTGGAGTGCAAACTTTTCCGGCAGATGAGATTAAAGAAAAAGGGCGTTTGCGTCCGGGAAAACTGTTGCTGGTCGATACGAAATTAGGTATTCTGATTCCCGATAAGGAAGTAAAGGCACAGCTTTCGCGCAGAAATCCGTATATCAACTGGCTGAAAGAAAATCGCCTGTTAATGGAAGACATTGTTGTCAAGCAGCGTGTTTCTTCGAACATGGGAGAGGACTTCCCGGCGTATGCGAAAGTATTTGGTTACTCGAAAGAAGACATCAACATGTTGTTGAAGCCGATGGCTGAAACCGGTGCCGAGCCCACCAGTTCCATGGGTAACGACACACCGATTGCGGTTTTCTCTGAAAAACCAAAGCGGTTCTTCAGTTACTTCCGTCAGATGTTTGCCCAGGTAACGAATCCGGCGATCGACCCCATCAGGGAAGGACTGGTGATGTCACTCACCAACTACATCGGTTCCCTTTCGGGGAATATGTTGGAAGAGAGCCCGGAGCACTGCAAGTTGATCAAATTCGACAGTCCGATTATCACCAACACCGATTTGGGAAAAATCAAGGATTTGAAGCACGAGGCATTCAATCATGCCACCATTCCCATGCTTTTCCCTGTGAAAGATGGTGTGGAAGGATTTAAGAAATCGTTCAATAATATGTTGGCTCAGGCCGAAAAGGCCGTTGACGACAAAAAGAACTTAATCATATTAACCGACCGCGGTATTTCTGCAGAACAGGCTCCGATTCCTTCGTTGCTTTGTGTTTCCGCAGTTCATCACCATCTCATCCAGAAGAAAAAGCGGATGCAGATTGGTATCATCGTCGAGTCAGCCGAACCACGCGAAGTAATGCACTTTGCGCTGCTACTGGGATTTGGTGCCAGCGTTGTGAATCCGTATCTGGCTTTTGCTGCTTTGAATAAGCAGGTTCGCGAAGGCGAGATCTCAATGGAATATAAGGATGCCCGGAAGAACTACATCAAAGCCATTGATAAAGGCCTGCTGAAGATTCTGTCGAAAATGGGTATTTCCACGTTACGTTCGTACCACGGCGCCCAGATTTTTGAAGCCATCGGCGTAAGCCAGGAACTGATTGAGAAATATTTCAAAGGAACAGCGTCGCGTATTAGCGGTATCGGTCTCGAAGAGATTTACCGTGAAACGATGATGTTCCATGCTCAGGCATTTGCTCCCAACGGTCAACATAAGTTTATGCTGAAGAATACCGGTGAATATCATTACCGGCAAGATGGTGAGCATCACGCCTGGAACCCCGAAACCATCGGGTTGTTGCAATGGGCAACCAAAACCAACGATTACGATGTGTACAAGAAGTTCAGCCAGCTGGTTGACAAGGAAAATCAGAAGCCGGCTTTCATTCGCGGTGCTTTGCAGTGGAAGAAGAATCCGATTCCGGTAGATGAGGTAGAGTCGGAAGAAAATATCATGAAGCGTTTCGTGACCGGAGCCATGTCGTACGGTTCCATTTCGAAAGAAGCACACGAAGCGTTAGCGATTGCTATGAACGCCATTGGCGGACGAAGCAATACCGGTGAAGGAGGAGAAGATCCGGACCGGTTCGGTACTGACAGAAACTCCAAAATCAAGCAAATCGCATCGGGTCGTTTTGGCGTGACCAACAACTACCTGATGAATGCTCAGGAGATACAGATTAAAATTGCTCAGGGTGCAAAACCCGGAGAAGGTGGACAGCTTCCGGGATATAAGGTGAACAAGATCATCGCAAAAACCCGTAAATCAACACCGGGGATTACGCTGATTTCGCCACCTCCGCACCACGATATTTATTCGATTGAGGACCTGGCACAGCTGATTTACGACCTGAAAAATGTAAATCCCGCCGCTAAAGTTTCCGTGAAGCTGGTTTCTGAAACCGGTGTAGGAACGGTAGCTGCTGGTGTAGCCAAGGGATTCTCTGATATCATTATTATTAGTGGAACCGAAGGAGGAACAGGAGCTTCTCCGGCCAGTTCCATCAAGCATGCCGGACTGCCGGCTGAACTCGGAATCTCGGAAGCACAGCAAACGTTGGTTATGAATAACCTGCGTGGTCGCGTGAAGCTGCAGACCGACGGGCAGCTGAAAAATGGTCGTGATGTTGTCATCATGGGACTGTTGGGAGCCGAGGAATTTGGTATCGCTACCGCGTCACTGATTGTGATGGGATGTGTGATGATGCGTAAGTGTCACCTGAATACCTGTCCGGCAGGAATTGCAACTCAGAATAAGAAATTACGGAAGCGTTTCATTGGACGCTCAGAATACGTTATCAACTATTTCCAATTCATTGCCCGGGAAATCCGGGAATACATGGCTGAGATTGGTGTCCGCACCTTCGATGAACTCGTTGGACGTGCCGATCTGCTGGAGCCGAATCCCGATGTGATGAACTGGAAGATGAAGACGGTTGACTTCTCGAAATTGCTGTATGTACCGAAGGAAGCAGCCCAGTATCCGCTTCACAACGTTCAGCCCAACACCAAGAATCTGGACGATGTGATTGACCGGACCCTCATCCGTGAGGCTAATAAAGCCATTAAGAGCGGAGAAAAAGTTTGGATTGCGCATGATATCAACAATGTGATGCGGACTGTCGGAGCCATGCTTTCGGGTGAAGTTTCCAAGCGATACGGGGAAGAAGGTCTTCCGGAAGATACTATCAACTGTACCTTTAGAGGTTCGGCCGGCCAGAGTTTCGGTGCATTCCTGACCAAAGGCAGCACTTTCCGCCTGGAAGGCGATTCAAACGACTACCTTGGTAAAGGACTTTCCGGAGGGAAAATAACGGTTGTTCCGCCGCAGGGAGCGAATTTCGTCCCGGAAGAAAACATCATTGTGGGTAACACAACGTTATATGGTGCAACCAGTGGCGAAGTGTATATCCGGGGAGTTGCCGGTGAGCGTTTCTGCGTTCGGAACTCTGGTGCGATAGCTGTAGTGGAAGGAACCGGAGATCACTGCTGCGAGTACATGACCGGTGGACGGACCGTCGTTCTCGGTACAACCGGGCGGAACTTTGCAGCGGGTATGAGTGGTGGAATCGCTTACGTGCTTGATGAGAAGGGCGACTTCGATTACTACTGTAACAAAGGGTTGGTTGAACTGACACCTGTTGAGGACAGATCCGATATTCAGGAACTGCAGGAGATGATTAGTAACCACTTGCTGCATACACAGAGTTCCCTGGCCCAGCGAATTCTGACTAACTGGGATGAGTACCTTCCCAAATTTGTTAAGGTGATCCCATTCGAATACAAGAAAGTGCTTGAAGAGCTTAAATTGAAGGAATTGAAGAAGAAACTTCAGTTAACGGAAGATGATCCGGCCCGACACGAATAAGCCGGAAGAGAAGAGAGAAAGGTAATTCAGCACGTTTAATAAAAAAAATCTTCATCATGGGAAATCCAAAAGGTTTTATTGAGATACCGAAAAAAGAGAGCGGGTACCGTCCCGTTAAAGAAAGAATATACGATTTTGGCGAGGTTGAACAGACCCTGAACGAAAAGGATAGGAAAGATCAGGCCTCCCGGTGTATGGATTGTGGCATTCCGTTTTGCCACTGGGCTTGCCCGGTAACCAGTAAAATTCCTGAGTGGCAGGATGCCATCTACCTGGGGAAATGGGAAGAGGCTTACGATATCCTTTCGTCAACCAACAGCTTCCCTGAGTTTACCGGTCGCGTTTGTCCGGCACCCTGCGAAAAATCCTGTGTGTTGGCCATTCATGAAGAATCGGTTACGATTCGGGAAAACGAGGCTTCGGTAGTAGAACAGGCGTTCGATCGGGGATATGTGCAGGCTCGTGTTCCGGAAGTACGCACCGGCAAGAAAGTTGCCGTAATTGGTTCCGGCCCTGCAGGAATGTCTGCAGCTGATGTATTGAATCAGGCCGGTCACTCTGTTACCGTTTTCGAGCAGGACGATGCTATTGGAGGATTGCTTCGTTATGGTATTCCGGACTTCAAACTGAACAAGAACGTTATCGATCGACGGTTGGATCTTTTCGTTACCGAAGGAATCGACTTCAAAACCAACACAACAGTTGGAAAAGACATTACCCCCGAGCAACTACTGAAGGACTACGATGCCGTTTGTCTGGCAGTGGGAGCTATGCAGCCCCGCGATTTGGTTGTAGAGGGACGTGATTTGGAAGGTGTTCACTTTGCGATGGACTTTCTGAAGCAGCAGAATAAAGTCAATCGTGGGGAAGTATTCTCTGACGAGGAACGCATTCTTGCCAAGGATAAGAAAGTGCTCGTTATCGGAGGTGGTGATACCGGTTCCGACTGTGTGGGAACTTCCATTCGCCAAAAGGCTGCGTCGGTAACACAAATCGAGATTTTGCCAAAGCCGCCTGAAAAGCGTGCCGACACCAACCCATGGCCTTACTGGCCGAATACCCTTCGTACGTCGAGTTCGCACCTCGAAGGGTGCGAGCGGCGCTGGGCATTGGCCACCAAACGTTTGATTGGTAAAGAAGGCCGGGTAACCGGAGCAGAAGTCGTGGAAGTGGTTTGGGAAAAAATCGACGGCCGTTTCCAGATGAAAGAAATTCCGGGTACGGAAGAATTAATTGAAGCCGATTTGGTATTGCTGTCAATGGGATTTGTATCTCCGGTTCACGAAGGTTTGCTGGACGGATTGGGTGTTGAATATGACGAACGTGGAAACGTGAAAGCGGTAACCAACACCACTTCGGTTGACAAAGTGTTTGCCGCAGGCGATGTAGCCCGTGGAGCCAGCCTGGTTGTTCACGCCATTCGTTCGGGTCGCGATGCTGCCGGAAAGATTAACGAATACCTCATGCAGGATTAAGCACCCTAATGCAAAAAGAATATATGTATTAATCAGATTTATTGATTGACTTGTTGAATTTTGAATTAGTAAAAAACGAGGCTGTCTCAAAAGAGGCGGCCTCAGTTTTTTTGTATGAAATAGCTTGTTCTTAAGAAAGTCCGGGTCTCGTTTTAAACAGGTCCGTATCTTTTTGTAATAAAGTCCCGATCTTTTTCCAACCATGTCCGGACCTGATCGAAAGAAAATCCCGATCTGATGGAAAGAAGGTCCTTATCTTTTTTTAAAAAGTCCGGACTTTATTTAAAAAAATACGGACCTCCTAAAATTATGTCTTGATCTTTTCAAATAATGTCTTGACATTTTTGCAGAAATGCTTAGATCTTTTGTCAGAAATGTCTTGACGTTTTAGAAAAATATTTTGATGTATTAAAATAAAGTCTTGACGATTTTTCGGGATGTTCTGATGTTCTTGGTACCGATGGCTTGGGTGAGTGAAAAAAAGAAGAACGGTGGTCATCAAAAAATCCCGGAAGTTTTTCCCGGGATTTCCTGTTGCTTCTCAATATTGTCAATCTTTTGGCGACAGCGGCCTGACCACCATAATGCCCGAAGCACTTTTTCGGGGGGCCAGATAGTCGGCCAGCGGTGTTGGGTCGATGATTACTTTTTTGGCGAGTGAAGAGGCCTGTAAAAGATGCACTCTTCCGTTCTCTTTCACCATGATGCCTACGTGGGAGATGTCGAGCCCTTTGATATTTGTGGTAAGGGCAGCAATATCACCGTCCTGAATTCCCGATTCGGCTTCTTCCAAATCCTGTTTTTTAATCAGGTAGAATGAATGGGCTGAAATTTCTTTTTCCCGTTCGGCCATTTGCGGAACCCACTCCGGATGTTTCTTTAGTTGTGGATAAAGGTTGGCGTGCGTGCTCATGAAGTTGAGATTGAGCGGGTCGGGTGTTCCGCCAAGTTGGTAGGTTACATCTTCTACCAATCCTTTTTTCTCGTTATTGGCAATCCAATCGCTGAAGTAGTGCAACCGGCTGAGATAACCGTCCAGTTTGCCATTGCGGTAACGGACATTTTCCAGTTCGCGTGTAAACTTTCTGAATGTTGGTTTTCCACTCTTGATGGTCCGGGCAATCGCCAGGCAGTTTTCCACGAAAGTGGTACAATCGAGTTCCCGCAGGTTGACAATCAACTCTTCTTTATCGCGGTTATCCAGTGTGTGGGCAACGTACGGCGTGCCCAGAAATTCTTTTCCGACCATTACCATCAACTGTCCCATCGAGGAATCTTTTTTGGGCTCCAGGTCATGAAAAATCCGGTCGAGAATCACTTTATCCTGGTCAGAATAAATCACGTCCGATGTGGGATTCGTCGTGTCTTTAGGGGAAGCTGCTTTGGTAACAAAAGGAACTGCCAGCACGGCAATTAGCAGCAAATACTTAAGAGACCGTTTCATACGTATTGTTTTAGCTTGAGGATCTTCAGTAAACGAAAACATTCGTTGAAGTTAATGAACATGATGATGAAAACAACCACTCTTTCGCAATTTGATGAAAGCGAAAGGTTATTTCCGGTTAACGGAAAACAAAATACCATGAAAATTAAACACTTTCATGGTATGTGCTGGCGACGAACTGTATGTCTTATTTAAAGCAGTCTTCGTTATTTATGCCGCTTTTTCAATTCCCGGGCGATGTCTTCCAGGCGGTAGCCTTTGTAAGTTAGCAAGACAATCAGGTGATACATCAGGTCGGCTGACTCGTACAACAGACGTTCATCGTTGTTCGCCATGGCCTCAATCACCGTTTCAACGGCTTCTTCGCCCACTTTTTGCGAAATTTTTGCAGTCCCTTTCTGGAAGAGAGAAGTGGTATACGAACCTTCGGGCATCTCTTCTTTGCGTTTGTCGATGAAATCCTGCAACTCTTTCAGGAACATGAAGTCGTCGCTGCGGTTCACTTCGCCCCAGCAAGTGTCGGTTCCGGTGTGACAAACCGGTCCGGCCGGATTCACTTTGATGAGCAGTGTGTCATCATCACAATCGGACTGGATGGAAACCACGTGCAGGAAATTGCCTGATTCTTCCCCTTTGGTCCACAGTCGGTTTTTAGTGCGGCTGAAAAAAGTGACTTTGTTTTCGGCTACCGTTTTGTCGTAGGCCTCTTTATTCATGAATCCCAACATCAAAACTTTGTTGGTCACATTATCCTGTATTATCGCCGGTATCAATCCGTTTCCGGCTTTTTCAAAATCAAGTTCCATTTTGTTGTTCCTTATTTTCGAAGTAGAATTAATTCATTTATTTCCCGGTGTTACCGGACAACAATCCCTTGTTGACGCAGGTAGCTTTTCAGGTTGGGGATGGCAATTTCACGGAAGTGAAAAATGCTGGCCGCCAGTCCTGCATCGGCTTTTCCTTTGGTAAACACATCGACGAAGTGCTCCATGTTCCCCGCGCCGCCCGATGCAATAATTGGGATAGAAAGACTTTCGGACAATTGGGCCAGCTCCTCGTTAGCAAATCCGTTTTTCGTGCCGTCGTGGTCCATCGAGGTAAAGAGAATCTCTCCGGCTCCACGGCTTTCGGCTTCTTTAGCCCAGCTAAAAAGCTCTTTGTCGGTTTCAATGCGCCCACCATTCACGGTGACAGCCCAATGCTCCGGCTTCTTCCGTGCATCAATAGCTACAACGACAAACTGGCTTCCAAAGTTCTTTGCCAGGTCATCAATTAATGAGGGATTTCGTACAGCTGAGGAATTGATGGAAATCTTGTCGGCACCTGCTGCCAGCAGTTTGTCGGCGTCCTCCAGTTCGCTGATTCCTCCACCTACCGTGAAGGGAATATTGATTTCGCGGGCAATCCGTTTCACCAGGTCGACAAAGGTCTTTCGGCCTTCGTGGGTTGCTGTTATATCCAGAAAAACCAGTTCGTCAGCACCCTGTTCGGCATACAAAGCACCCAGTTCCACCGGGTCGCCTACGTTGCGGATGTTGACAAAATTGACACCTTTAACGGTTTGTCCGTCTTTGATATCGAGGCATGGTATAATTCGTTTTGCAAGCATGCATTAGCTGTTTTTCGCATAATATTGCCCGATTTCCTTCAGCGAAATCCGGTTTTCATAAATCGCTTTCCCGGTAATTACAGCGGGAATTCCGGCTTCATCCAAATCCAGAATATCCTGCATCGAGCTGATGCCGCCACTGGCAATCAGGTACAATTCCGGTATTCGGTTCAAAATATCGCGATAAAGATCGATAGCCGGTCCGGAAAGCATACCGTCGCGGCTGATGTCTGTACTGATGACCTGAGTTACTCCTTTTTCCTGCCAAAGGGCGATGAAATCCAGAATATTGGCATCGGTGGTTTCCTGCCAGCCCGAGACAGCAATTTTCCGATTGTGCGCATCGGCACCCAGAATAATTCGTTCGTTGCCGTATTTTTCCAGCCACGACTGGAATACTTCGGGTGACTTAATGGCAATGCTGCCACCGGTCACCATCGCAGCGCCGGACTCGAAAGCAATCCGCAGGTCTTCGTCTGATTTGAGCCCACCGCCGAAATCAATGGTTAGTGATGTATTTGTGGCAATGCTTTCCAGGATCTGATGGTTGACAATGTGACTGGCTTTGGCGCCGTCCAAATCAACCAGGTGAAGTCGTTTCAATCCGGCATCTTCAAACGAACGTGCCACTTCCAGCGGATTTTCGTTGTACACCTTCTTTTGTGCATAATCGCCTTGGTTCAGACGGACACATTTCCCATCGATAATATCGATTGCCGGAATAATTTCAATCATGGTACTATCTCCTTAATGGGCTTTGAGGTTGATAAAATTCTCGAGAATCCGGGCACCGATTGGTCCGCTTTTCTCGGGGTGAAACTGGGTTGCATAAAAATTGTCGCGCTGCAAAGCGGCACTGAACGGTGTAATGTAATTACAGGTTGCCGCGGTATCGTCGCCGGCAGCTGCATAATACGAATGGACAAAGTAGACATATTGATTTTCCAACGAAGCATCGAACAAGTCGCTTTTCAGGTTACTGATGCTGTTCCATCCCATATGCGGGACTTTGGTAACATATTCTTGCCCGGGAGCCGGAATAAATTTTTTCACGTTTTCGGGAAAAATACCGAGACAATCCACATCGCCTTCCTCGCTGTGTGAGCACATGAGTTGAAGGCCGAGGCAGATGCCCAGTACAGGCTGTTTCAGACTGGTGATGAGACGATCCAGGTTATGTTCCCGCAAATAGGCCATGGTGGTCGACGCTTCGCCAACCCCGGGGAAAATAACCCGATCGGCTTTGCGGATGAAATCCGGATCGGCCGTAATGGTTGCATTTACGCCCAGTCGTTTCAGCGCCAGCTCAACCGACATGATGTTTCCGGCATTGTATTTTATAATGGCTACGTCCATTTAAAGAGTATAGTTTTGTCAAATAACAGACTTATTGTTTCAGTAACGAGTCGATGACTTCTTTCATCTGATTGAACTCATCCATTTTGAAAAGACGGGTCATGTAAGCTATTTTTCCATCTTTTCCAATGATGACATTCCGGGTGACACCCGCATCTTTGTCTGCGAATAGTCCGAAAATATCAGCACCGGGATCCAGTCCTAACGGATAGGTGATTTTCATGTCGGAAGCATACCTTTTGACAACATTCAGCGGTTCGTCTCTATCCACTCCGATAAGGACAAAATCGGGGTTATCTTTGTGTTTTTCCCAGATTTCCTTCTCAATGTGGGGCATTTCGCGACGGCAAACACCGCACCAACTCGCTGTAAACTGGAGCATCACCACTTTGCCTTTCCAGTCGTTCGTGGAAACTTTGGTACCATCGGTCAGCGTCATTGAAAATATAGGAGCTTGATCGCCAGGCTGAAGAATGTAACCATAGGCAGCTGGAACTTTTTGCTTGTGTTGCGCTATTGTGGTAGCACATTGAACTTTGGACGTCAAAGAAATTAAGAGAACTAAAAAAGTTAATCGAAATTGGTTTGAAATGTGTTTCATTGTAGGAGGATGTTAGTTAAATACTACTGTTCTGTTATTATATACAAGAATCTTTCGTTCGAGATGTTTGTAGACAGCTTCGCTCAGAATAATTTTTTCCAGGTCACGTCCTTTCCTCATCAGGCTATTCACGGTGTCGATGTGAGAAATACGCGCCACGTCCTGAGCTATTATTGGGCCTGCATCCAGCTCCGGGGTTACATAATGGCTGGTCGCTCCAATAATTTTGACACCGCGGGCGTGAGCCGCGTGATAAGGCTTCGCACCTGCAAATGCCGGCAAAAACGAGTGGTGAATGTTGATGATCTTGTTGGGGTAGTGTTTGACAAATTCATCAGATAACACCTGCATATACCTGGCCAATACCACAAAGTCAATGTCGTAGTCCTTCAGCAGTTGCAACTCTTTCTGTTCCTGCTCGGCTTTATTTTCTTTCGTAATCGGAAGACATTCGAAATCAATCCCAAATCGTTGAGCGACCGGGGCCAGCTTTTCATGGTTGCTGATGATGAGTGGAATTTCAACGTCCCATTCACCGGCAGTATACCGGGCGAGGATATCGAACAAACAGTGAGAAAGCTTGGACACAAAAACAGCCATTCGCGGAGGTTTGTCCGAGAAGTGGAGCCAGAAAGTGATGTCAAAACGGCCGGCTACCAGCGTTCCAAAGTATTCGGCAATCTTCTCGCGAGGAATCACAAATCCGTCGAGTTCCCACTCAACCCGCATGTAGAATAACTTCTCCTGCCTGTCGACGTGCTGGTCGAGGTAGATAATATTACCCTTATTCCGGTTCAGGAATTCAGTAACCGCAGCCAAAATGCCTTGTTGGTCAGGGCAGTGGATGAGAAGAATTGCGGTGTTTTTCTCGGTGTGTATTGATTTGATACTTTCCACGAAAGCTAAGTTTGTTTTGTACCTATTAAAATAAAGAAAAACCAAGGGTAGATAGAAATTTTAAGAGTTTTACATCCAAAATTTAACCCCAATTTAAAACGAAACGGGCACAACAAAAGGCTTCCTGTTTTTCAGGAAGCTTTTGTAAAATGGTGGAAAAGGATATATTAAATGCGAATCTGAGTGTTTGTATCGTAAACAACCAGCTATGGTGGTTTCAGAATCTTTTCGCATCCGGATGGTAGGACCGCCGGCTAGTTGGGCGGTAACTACCATAAATGGATGTTTTTGTTACGGATTGTGTCGACGAGCTTTTCAGTTTCTGTGCGAAAGCGAACTCGTCAACTCCGTTATCTTAACTGGTTTTGGTTCTGAGACCGAATTAAGCGATCCTTTTCCTTTTGAACAAAATTTTTTGATGAACGACCGTTTTTATGTGGTGAATGTGCCTTTCTTTGGGATGAAGTATTTTTATGTTAACATAAAAAACGAAAACCTAAAGCATCCCTTTTGTCGATGGCAATGAATTTTTCATTGGATCTTTTCGTATGGCCATCCGGATTGATTTGGCAAATGCTTTAAAAATTCCTTCTATTTTATGATGTTCATTTGTTCCTTCCGCTTTAATATTCAAATTGCACAGGGCAGCATCGGAAAATGATTTAAAAAAGTGGAAGAACATCTCTGTGGGAACATCACCAATCATCTCCCGCTTGAATTCAGCATCCCATAAGAGCCAAGATCGGCCACCAAAGTCAAGTGCAACCTGGGCAAGGCAATCGTCCATCGGAAGACAAAAACCGTAACGTTCTATTCCACGCTTATCTCCCAGTGCTTGCCGGAAGGCATTTCCCAAAGCAATGCCGGTATCTTCGATGGTATGATGTTCGTCTACTTCGAGATCACCGTTCACATGTATTGTCAAATCGCAACCGGAATGGCGGGCGATCTGGTCGAGCATGTGATCGAAAAATCCCAGACCCGTTGAGATATTTCCTTTGCCGGAGCCGTCGAGGTCGACGGTAATACTGATTTTCGTTTCGGCGGTTTCCCGTTCAATGGTAGCTGTTCGTTCACCTGTTGCCAGGAACTGGAAAACTTTCGCCCAGCTATTGGTGGTCAATGCACAATGAGCTTTCAACACTTCATCATCGATTTCCTTATCGGAGAAGAAGATAGCCTTGGCTCCAAGGTTTTTGGCTAATTCTACGTCGGTTAGCCGGTCGCCGATGACAAAAGAGCCGGGCAGATCATATTCTTCGCTAAAGTATTTCTGCAGCAGGGCTGTTCCCGGCTTCCTTGTAGGCGCATTTTCTTCCGGGAAAGTCCGGTCGATATGAATTTCGTCGAATGTGATGCCCTCGTTTTCAAAAGCCTTCAACATTTTATTGTGAGCCGGATGGAATGTTTCTTCCGGAAATGAATCCGTTCCCAAACCATCTTGATTGGTGACCATCACCAATTCGAAGTCGAGTAGGTTCCGGATATTATACAGGTTGCGAAAAACGCCCGGTACGAATTCCAGCTTTTCCAACGAATCCAACTGGTAATCCTCCGGCGGTTCAACTACCAGCGTTCCGTCCCTGTCTATGAATAGTACTTTTTTCTTTTTCATTTTCAGATGATATTGAAAGCTTTTCAAACTAACGCTTCCAGTGCTTCAATTAGTCGTTGGTTTTCCATTTCTGAACCAACACTGATGCGCAGGCTACCTTCGCAAAGCGCAACTCCGGAGCGATCGCGCACAATGATTTTCTCTTCAACGAGGTAATCATAAATTCCGCGTGGATCGTGTGTTTTTATCAATAGAAAATTGGCATCGCTGGGATAAACCTTCACCACAAACGGGAACTCCCGTAGCTTTTCAGCCAGCTTTTCCCTTTCGGAAACCAGGATTTTAACCCAATCCGATTTTTCTTTCTCCAGCTCAATCAGCTCGATTGCTTTTAACTGGGTCAGAATGTTGATGTTGTACGGATATTTAATGCGATTGAGTACGTCGATAATTTCCTTACTGGCGAATGCCATACCCAACCGGATACCTGCCATTCCCCATGCTTTGGAGAAGGTTTGCAATACAACCAGGTTAGGATGTTCCGGCAACTCGGGAAGCAGCGATTTTTCCGGACAAAAATCAATGTACGCTTCGTCGACAATGACCAGACCATTGAAGTTATTCAAGATTTCCAGCATGGCCTCTTTCTCCAATGCATTCCCGGTAGGATTGTTGGGGGAGCAGAGGAAAATCATTTTTGTATCGGCTGTAACCGTGCCCAATACCGTCTTCGGCGAAAGTGTATAGTCCGTATTCAGCGGTGCTTCGATAACTTTCACATCGTTTACATCGGCAGCCACGCGATACATGCCGTAAGTGGGAGCGATGGCAACAATATTGTCTTTCCCGGGAGTACAAAACGCCCGAATTAGCAAATCGATGGGTTCGTCGCTTCCGTTACCGAGGAAGATGTTTTCAGCTGGCACTTTTTTTACCGGAGCAATTTTGCTTTTTAGTTCCGTTTGCCGTGGATCGGGGTACCGATTGTACGGAGCATTAAATGGATTCTCGTTGGCGTCGAGGAATACGGCTGCCTCGCCCGAAAATTCATCGCGAGCAGATGAATAAGGTTTCAATTTCCGAATGTTGTCCCGCAACAGATTTTGTATATCGAATGTCATTTTCTATGATTCACTGGAGTTGATACGCAAGGTTGCTGCATTCTTATGGGCATAGAGCAATTCTCCTTCGGCCATTGCTTCGATGATAGGTCCCAGCTGTTGGATGCCGTCTCTCGATATTTCCTGGAAAGTAATCTTCTTACAGAAACTCTCAAGGTTCAATCCACTGAATGAGCGTGCCCATCCTTGTGTTGGGAGCGTGTGGTTCGTTCCGGAAGCATAATCGCCGGCACTTTCGGGAGTGAAATTACCCAGGAATACGGAACCGGCATTCGTTATCCGGTCGGCGTGGTTCGTTGTATTCCGGGTCGCAATGATTAAGTGCTCCGGTGCGTAGAAGTTGATTAGCTCAATCATCTGCTCTTCGTCGTTTACCAAAATAGCCCGGCTGTTTTCCAACGCTTTGGTGGCGATAGCCGCGCGTGGTAGTTCCGAAAGTTGCCGGTCGATGGCCTGCATGACTTTGCTGATTAGCGGTTCTTCTGTGGTAACCAGAACAACCTGGCTATCGGGGCCGTGCTCAGCCTGTGATAGCAAATCGGCAGCAATGAATTCCGGGTCCGCCGACTCATCAGCCATTACAGCCAGTTCCGAAGGACCAGCCGGCATGTCAATCGCACAGTCATTTACAGAGACAATCTGTTTGGCAGCCGTCACCCAGGAGTTGCCCGGACCGAATATTTTGAAGACGCGGGGAACCGTTTCAGTTCCGTAAGCCATCGCACCGATAGCCTGTACACCACCGATTTTATAAATTCTGGAAACCTCGACCAGACCGGCAGCAAACAGGATGGCCGGGTGAATTTCACCTTTTTCGTTGGGAGGTGTGCAAAGAACGATTTCCTTGCAACCGGCAATCTGGGCCGGAATTCCGAGCATCAGAACGGTTGAGAACAGCGGTGCTGATCCGCCGGGAATATAGAGTCCAACCTTGTCGATCGGCACAGATTTCTGCCAGCACTTCACACCGGGTGCTGTTTCAATCATCCGCATAGGCGGCTTTTGTATCTCGTGAAAAGCGAGAATATTCTTCGCCGCTTTCTGAATAGCCTCTTTCAGTTCAGGCTCAATCAAACCTGCAGCCTTCTCCATTTCATCCTTGCTCACCCTGAATTCTTCGAGGTCGGCTCCGTCGAAACGTCGTGTATAATCACGAACAGCAGCATCACCTTTCTTTTTCACGTTGTCAAGAATCATCCTGACCGTGCTGTTGATCGAAGAATAGTTGTTAGCCGGGCGCGAGAGAATTTTGGGCCACGTATTAAAAAGAGGATAATTGTAAATCTGCATCGAAAGAATTTTTATAATATCATTTTCTCAATTGGTACCACCAGGATGCCTTCTGCCCCGTTTTTCTTCAGGTTACCGATGACTTCCCAAAACTCGTTATCATCGATTACCGAGTGCAGTGAACTCCAGCCTTCAATCGCCAGGGGCATCACAGTTGGTGAAGTTGTTCCGGGCAGCACTTCAACAATCTTATCTATTTTGTGGTTCGGGGCATTTAGCAGGATATATTTTTTGCCTTTACCCATTTCCACCGACTCGATTCTGAAAATCAATTCATCGAGTATACCTTGTTTCTCTTTGGAAAGTTGTGGGTTAGCCACCAAAACAGCTTCGGATTTCATCACCGCTTCGACCTCTTTCAGGCGGTTACTTACCAATGTACTTCCAGAACTGACAATATCGAAAATGGCGTCAGCCAGGCCAATGCCGGGTGCGATTTCCACGGAACCGGTAATGACATGAATCTCAGCATCAATTTTCTTCTCAGCCAAAAAATCCTTGAGGATTTCCGGATAGGAAGTTGCAATTTTCTTTCCGTTGAACCATTCCGGACCTTCGTACTCGTTCACCTGCGATTGAGGGATGGCCAGTGAAAGGCGGCACTTGCTGAACCCCAAATGCTTGATGATATCCACCTGCTGCTTTTTTTCAGCCACTTCGTTCAATCCAACGATTCCGATGTCAGCCACGCCGTCAGCAACTGACTGTGGGATATCATCGTCCCGAAGGTACAAAACTTCCATGGGAAAATTTTTAGCTGCCGAGATGAGTCTTCTCTTGCCGGAGATCAGGTCAATACCGGTTTCTTTAATCAGACCGACTGAGTCTTCATTCAATCGGCCTTTGGTCTGAATCGCGATGCGTAATGTTGAGTCCATGTCGATTTTTTAGATGTAAAAAAAAGGCTTACCTCATTCAAGGTAAGCCTGTTAATTTTAATGAATATTTTTTGACATTCCAATTACGGCCTACCTTTTAGCAGGAAATGATGATGTCCGTAATGGAAGATTGCGTTGTTCATAATCTTATTGTTGCTGCAATGATACGTATTTTATAAAAACGGTACAACAGCAAACGAAAATAATGGAGGTATTTTAATGTTTAATTAATGCGAAAAAATAACGATGGAGTATTAATCATAAACATTACTCTTATTCAAAAAGAAAAGGCAACCATTCAGTTGCCTTCTCTTATCAGAACATATCTTTTACCTTGTCAAAGAAATTCCGGTCCTCCGAAGCGGCATTTTTCGCACTGAAATTATCCGATTCCTGGAGTTTTTCCAGTTGTTTCTTTTCGTCGTTGCTCAGTTTTTTCGGAACCCAAACGTGAATGCGAACCAGCAAATCGCCCTTGCCATAGCCGTTCAGATCGGGTAATCCTTTTCCGCGTAAGCGAAGTATTTTTTCCGGTTGTGTTCCGGCGTCAACTTTCACCTTCACCTTGTTATCAACCGTTGGAATTTCGGATGTTGTTCCCAAAGCCAAATCGGGGAATGACAAATACAGGTTGTAAATCAAATCATTTTCATCCCGAATCAGTTCCGGATGTTTCACTTCGTTGATAAGTACCAGCAAGTCTCCGGGAACACCACCACGACGGGCCGCGTTTCCTTTTCCGCTAACGGAAAGCTGCATTCCTTCGGCCACGCCTGCGGGTATTTTAATGTTAATAACCTCTTCACCTCTGACAATTCCTTCGCCGTGGCACTTATCACATTTGTGTGTAATAATCTGGCCTTCGCCACCACACGTCGGACAAGTGGAAGTGGTTTGCATTTGGCCGAGGAAGGTGTTGCTGATACGGGTTACCTGGCCTGAACCATGACAGGTGGAACAATTACTGTAACCATCGCTGCCTTTTGCTCCACTACCGTGACAACTGTCACAGGTGACGTATTTCTTGACCTTGATTTTTTTCTCTGTGCCGTGTGCTATTTCTTTCAGCGTCAGGCTGGCTTTCACCCGAAGGTTAGAGCCACGGTTGGCACGACGGTGCGTGCGTCCGCCTCCGGAGCCGAATCCGCCAAAACCGCCAAATCCACCACCAAAAATATCACCAAACATGGAGAAGATATCGTCCATGGACATGTCGTGGCCACTGAATCCGCCCTGACCACCGCCAAGTCCGGAGTGTCCAAATTGGTCATATCTCTGACGTTTTTCGGGGTTGCTTAGTACCTCGTAAGCCTCGGCAGCCTCTTTAAAATTCTCTTCAGCCGTTTTGTCACCCGGGTTTTTGTCGGGGTGGAACTGAATCGCCTTTTTTCGGTAGGCTTTTTTTATCTCTTCCGGGCTGGCACTTTTGCTAACCCCCAAAACTTCATAATAATCTCTTTTTGCCATTATCCGATTTCTTTCCTGTCAGTTAATATTTCCGTTTTACTCTCCAACTACCACTTTGGCAAATCGAATCACTTTGTCATTCAATACGTATCCTTTTTGGATAACATCGACTACTTTGCCTTTCAGATCGTCGGATGGTGCCGGAATTTTTGTCAGGGCTTCATGCAGATCGGTATCGAACTCTGTACCGTTGGCCTCAATTTCCTTGACACCATTCTGGTTCAGAAATTCTTTAAACTTGCCGTAGATCAGCTCAACACCGTCTTTCACGGCGGCTGATTCTAGTCCCTGTTCCATAGAACTAATTGCGCGTTCAAAATCATCGATAACCGGGAGAATATTGACCAGAATGCTCTCTCCAGCTGTTTTGGTCAGTTCCATTTTCTCCTTCAATGTTCTTCTGCGGTAATTATCGAATTCAGCAGAAAGGCGCAGATATTTGTCATTCATTGCTTCGACCTGCTTTTCCAATTCTGCTACTTTGTCCGCGTCCTTGTCCTTTTTCGACTTTTTCTTGTCTTTCTTATCGTCGTGTTTCTCTTCTGATTGTTTTTCTTTATCTGCTGTTGAAACTTCGTCACTGTCGGAGGAGCTGTCAATTGTTACTTCTTTTTCTTCCATTTCGTTGGTATTCATTTCTTTTTGTTCCTCCTGTTGTTTTTTTTCTTTGCTCATACGATTGAAGTTTTCTAATCGATTTCGTCACTGTTCAACAAAACTTTTGCCAATTGCCTAATTCGGACAAATTGACATTTTTCGCCCCGACCGACTGTCAAAGCGGTTGAACCGAAAAGTAATTGTCCGCAAAAGTAAGGATTCCTACCGGACTGTTAACAAATTATTTCTGTAATGTGGAAAGGGTCTCTATAAGTTGATTGCCACGAAGATTGCGTGCAACAATGACTCCTTTTCCGTTGATAAGAAAGTTGGAGGGAATTCCGCGCACGCCGTAAACTCCTGCGTATTTTGACATCCATCCTTTCAAATCGCTGACGTGCCAGGGCCATGACAGGTTATCCATTTTGACTGCATGTTCCCATGCAGTATGGCTTTGATCGAGCGAGACGCTAAATACGGTAAAGCCTTTTCCTTCCTGAAAATTTTTATCCTTAAACTCATCGTAAGCTTTTACCACGTTGGGATTTTCGCGGCGGCATGGTCCGCACCACGATGCCCAGAAATCGATTAACACCATTTTTCCGCGCAAAGCGGAAAGTTTAAGGGTGTCGCCATTGATGCCGGTCTCGATAATGTTGGGTGCTGTTTTTCCAACGGATGTTCCCACCGGCGGGCCTGTGCTTTTGTTTTTGTGGTTTTTAGCAAGGCTTGCGTTTGCCGTAAACGCAATAAAAGCGATAGCAAGCAGCGAGGTGAGGATGCGATATTTCATGATCATGTTTTTAAGTTCGACATTCAGAGATTGAATCTGTTATGATTCTCTTACAATCTTCGCGCCAAGACTGTTTAACCGAACGTCGATTGCTTCGTATCCCCGGTCGATCTGCTCAATGTGATCAATGGTAGAAGTGCCTGAAGCGGATAGGGCAGCGATAAGCAGAGCAACTCCTGCACGGATGTCGGGTGAGGTCATATGTGTTCCCCGTAACTGAAGGGCCCGGTCGAGACCGATAACCGTTGCGCGGTGCGGATCGCAAAGAATGATTTTAGCCCCCATGTCAATCAACCGGTCGACGAAGAACAAACGGCTCTCAAACATCTTCTGGTGAATCAAAACACTGCCGCGGGCCTGTGTTGCTACTACCAGGAAAACACTAAGTAAGTCGGGTGTTAGTCCCGGCCAGGGCGCATCGGCAATGGACATGATGGAACCATCGATGAACGATTCCACTTCGTAATGTTCCTGGGAAGGAATAAAGAGATCGTCACCCCGGTTTTCGAGTTGTATACCTAACCGGCGAAAAGCATCGGGAATGATACCCAGATTCTGTAACGAAACATTCTTAATCGTGAGGGCAGAAGAGGTCATGGCTGCGAGGCCAATGAAACTTCCTACCTCAATCATGTCGGGTAGGAGGGTATGTTTGCATCCGCTTAGCGATGTGACTCCATCGATAGTGAGTAAGTTCGAGCCAATTCCACTGATATTGGCACCCATCGAATTAAGCATTCTGCACAGTTGCTGTACATAGGGCTCACACGCTGCGTTATAAATGGTTGTGGTTCCTTTGGCGAGTGTCGCGGCCATCACCAGGTTGGCGGTACCGGTAACCGAAGCTTCATCGAGAAGCATATAGGTGCCGGAAAGTCGGTTGGCTTTTATTTGGTATTGGCCGTTATCTGCATCGTAATGAAAATCGGCCCCCATTTTCTCAAGACCGATAAAGTGGGTGTCCAGTCTGCGGCGCCCTATTTTATCGCCTCCGGGTTGTGGAATTATTCCTCTCCCAAAGCGGGCCAGCAGCGGACCGATGATCATGATCGAACCGCGCAAGCCACTTGCCAGCTTCCGAAATTCTTCAGTATTGAGATAATCGATGTCAACCTGGTTGGCTTGAAAGCTATAATCGCCTTTTGCTTTGCGGTTTACTTTCACCCCAAACCCTTTCAGCATTTCGATGAGTTTTAGCACATCGCTGATTTCGGGGATGTTGGCGATATTTACCTCTTCGTCGGTGAGTAAGACTGCACAAATTACCTGTAAAGCTTCGTTTTTGGCTCCCTGTGGAATCAGTTCTCCGGTGAGTGAGCGTCCACCTTCTATGATAAACCGTGCCATATAAGTGGCTAATTACTTATGTTTCCGGTTAGCTCCTTTGCTTTTCTTTTTATTGCTGCTTCCGCCACTTTTGAGAATATCGCGGGTATCGGCAAGTCTTGAAATTTCT
Source organism: Prolixibacter sp. DSM 2831 (assembly GCF_056493735.1). Taxonomy (NCBI): domain Bacteria; kingdom Pseudomonadati; phylum Bacteroidota; class Bacteroidia; order Marinilabiliales; family Prolixibacteraceae; genus Prolixibacter; species Prolixibacter sp. DSM 2831. Next base: position 4,099,904 of record NZ_CM151379.1, on the reverse strand, counting down.
TCGGTTTTCAGGTCACCTTCCGATAATTCCTCCAGATCTTTTAAAATTTTATCGTCGTTTACCGTTTCCTTGTTCCAAACGACAAACGATTTCTTCATCTGGTTGGCCAGCATCTGGGTAAGTTGTTTTTTCTCCGGACTGTCATCGTCGTACTGAGCGGCTTGCTCGATCATCTTTTCGATGAGTTTTCCGTAGTGCCGATATTTGATCGGAGCATTAGTGTATGGTACCGGCTTGGGTTTTTCGAGGAAGGTTTCCGGACGGGGAGGATCGTAAGGGTAGTCAATGTCCAGTTTGAAATCGGACATAATGGCGATATGATCCCACAATTTGTGCCGGAAATCGCTGACATCACGAAGATAGGGATACATGTTCCCCATGATTTCGATGATTTGATTGGCCGCACGGTTTCTCTCTTCGCGGTCTTCGATAGAAACCACGTAGTCAACCATCTTGTGAATATTCCTTCCGTATTCAGGAAGTTTCAGTTTTTTTCGATTCGAGTTATAATCCATTGAAAAGTATCTTCGGTTAAGTGGCATTTTGCATAATGCGGGAGTATCAGGCAAAAGCACGAAGGATTTCGATCACAAATCTAATCCTTTTGCCGCATAATACAAAAAGTTAAGGTTTTCGGGGTATCAAAAATGAATTTCTCAACTACCGGATATTATTCCACGATTTTTAGTTTGGCAAATTTCAACAGCAGGTGTTTTTCTCCGGCATTTGGAAAAAATACCTTGGCCTTCCTGTCGGGCATCGTTCCTTCGATAGCTATCACCTTTCCCCGTCCGAAACGTTGATGTTCCACAAACATGCCGGCCTGTATTTCTTCCGGATCACTTCCCGTAAAGGCTGCGGCGTTTTGTCTGCTGGCTTCATTTAGTCGGGTGAGGCGTTTACCGAGTTGTTCGTTTCCTTGTTGACTGCGAATGCCCATTGGGCTTCGTCTGGCACCTCTCGTTTCTTCTTTCGCGGTAGGCACCGATTCCCGTCTGGGAATATGAGCTTGCAGTCCACCGGATTTGAAATAGAGGAATTGCTCGTCAATCTCGCCGATGAAACGGCTGGGATTACAAAATTCGAGATTTCCCCAGCGATAGCGTTGTTTGGCAAAAGACAGCCACGCATTTTGCTCGGCCCGGGTAAGCGCTACGTAAAACAGGCGCCGTTCCTCTTCCAGTTCCGGCGCGGTCAACGTACCCGAAAATCCCGAAGGAAAGAGGTTCTCTTCCAGGCCAACGATAAATACATTTTTAAATTCGAGGCCTTTGGATGAGTGGACCGTCATCAGGGTCACCTTATCAAAATCTTCTTCTTTGTCAGTATCCTGGTCGGTCAGTAGGGCGACTTCTTCCATGAAGTGGTTGAGCTGGTTGGGACGACCTTCCTCTTTCGCGTTCAGCGAAAAATCCTGGATGGCATTCAGCAACTCCTGCACGTTTTCGTACCGACTAAGGTTTTCCGGAGTTTTATCCTTGTAAAATTCTTTCAGCATGCCGCTGTCGGAAGCAATCTGCATGGCCAGCTCATAGGATTCTGTCGAAGCGAGCTGACCGGCAAAACCTTCGATCATATGAATGAACTCAGCCACTTTACGCTGTGTTCCGGCATTCAGCCCGGCCATTTGGCACTCATCCGGATTCGAAGCAATTTCCCAGATACTTTGATTGTTCTGAACTGCGTAGGTCTCCAGGCGCGTCATGGTCGTGTTACCGATGCCACGTGCCGGATAATTGATGATCCGCTTGAACGCTTCGTCGTCCTTCACGTTGATGGTCAACCGGTAATAGGCCAGCAGATCTTTAATTTCCTTACGCTGGTAGAACGAAAGTCCCCCGTAGATTTTGTACGGAATATTTCTTTTTCGCAGCGCTTCCTCGAAAATACGCGATTGGGCATTGGTCCGATAGAGGATGGCAAAATCGGCATACCGGTGCTGGTTGTTCATCCGCATGTCGATGATTTCGTTCGCCACCAGGTATCCCTCTTCGTTGTCTGTCAGCGCACCGATTACCTGAATCTTTTCTCCTGTGGCGTTTTCGCTGAATACCCGTTTGGGTAGCTGTCGTTTGTTTTTTTCGATGAGGCTGTTGGCTGCATCGACAATGGTTTGTGTCGAACGGTAATTCTGCTCCAGTTTATAGGTGTTGAATTCGGGATAATCTTTACGGAAGTTCAGAATATTTTCAATTTTCGCTCCCCGGAACGAATAAATACTTTGGGCATCGTCGCCCACCACGCAGATGTTTTCGTGGTTCTGCGCCAGTTTTTTCACAATCAGGTATTGCGAGAAGTTGGTATCCTGGTACTCGTCGACCAGAATGTATTTGAAACGCTCCTGGTATTTCTTCAGAATATCTTCGTGGTTCTTGAACAGCAGGTTCGTTTGGAGCAGCAGATCGTCAAAATCCATTGCTCCTGCATTTTTACAACGTCGTGCGTATTCTTTATACACTTCGGCCAGGCGGGGAAGGCGCGCGGCCTGGTCTGCTTCTCGAATTTGTGTGTTCTGCTGGTAAGCAACCGGCGTAATCAGGTTGTTCTTGGCTGCCGAAATCCGATTGTAAACCAAGCCCGGCTTGTACGTTTTATCGTCGAGCTTCATGCTCTTGATGATGGTCTTCAACAAACTTTTGGTGTCCTGCGTGTCGTAAATCGTGAAGTTGGACGGGTAACCGATAATCTCTGCTTCGCTTCGCAGGATGCGGGCAAAGATGGAGTGAAATGTTCCCATCCAGAGGTAGCGCGCTGTTTGGGAGCCAACAATCTTCGCGATCCGCTCTTTCATTTCACGTGCAGCCTTGTTGGTGAAGGTGAGCGCCAGCACAGATGAAGGTGGAACGCCATTCTTCAGCAGGTGGGCAATTCGGTAGGTAAGTACGCGTGTTTTCCCGGAACCGGCACCGGCAATCACCAGCGAAGGTCCTTCGGTATTGATAACGGCATCGCGTTGGGCTTCATTTAATTCCTCGAGGTAGTTGTTCACGCCGGGAGTGGATTAATCGGTTAAAAAATAACAGTTTCTTTTCAGCAACCAATTGCAAATATAACTGCCTGACAGGAAAAATTTCAATGGTCTGTCAACGAATTCAAATTAATTCCCGTCGATTATTTTTATACTTGTATTCAGGTTTAACCGCAAAGAATTACCTGCATGCAAATTAACCCACTGGTTGCTAAAGTCTGGCTTGTTGTTTTTCTCGTATCCGGAATAACTCTTCATTCGAATGCGCAGCAACTTACTGCGCCGGCATCTGATTTTTCGGAAAGTACGAGTTATCCGGTTACCCCGAATAACGATATGATTTATTATTTCTGCACGCAGCAGGGACAGCAGATTGCCGAACTGCAGGCAGAGTCGGCTGGTGGTGTCGTAACATTCAACTGGACAAAATACGACAGCTCCACCGGCACTTTCGATGCGTATACAACCGAAAGTGGGGCGTCATCTGTTATACAGAATCTGGCAGATGGCTGTTACCAGGTTTCGTTCACCGATGGTGGTACCAATTACTCGTTCCGGGCGTGGGTTTTCAATAGCTGGTTGCAGGCAACAGCCGCGGTGTCTGCATCAACCTGTACGTCATTTCAACTTGAATCGGCGGTAACCGGTTCGACTTTTGCCTATTATGATATTACTTCGAATCAGCAGGTCACGGTGGCATCGAACGACACGTATGCCTGGTACGATGGCGACGTGCGTTTGTCTACACAGCCAGTCTTTACCATGTACGATGTCCCGGCACAAAATACGGATTACCGACTGGAAGTAACCAATCGGGCGGGCTGTTCGGCAACTGCCAAGGTAACCTATCAATCGGTAGTGCCGGAAGCCAAATTTTCGTGGACAACCCCCCAGGAAAGTGATCCGCAGTACCCGAATTACCAGGCGCCGTTGGAGGTGCAGTTTAATAACGAGTCGGTTAATGCGGACGACGATAAATACGAATGGTTTCTGTTCAAAGATATTACAGCTATCAGGGAAGAAGCTTCCACGGCAACGCAACCGGTCGATTCGATTATGGAAACACTGACCGGTGTGAATCCCGTTTATACTTACGAAAACTCGGGACGCTATATGGTGAAGCTGGTGGCAGCAAAAGAGAATCCGAATTTTACCTGTCGTGACACATTTTACCTGGGTGATTATATTGTGGCCGATACCGCCCTGGTATTGGTTCCGCCTGTATTTACGCCCAATGGTGACGGAATGAACGATGTGTTGAAAATCAAAACGCGTTCGCTGGAATCGCTCGATTTTCAGATTTTGAATCGCTGGGGCAGAACGGTGCATCACTACAAAAAGAGCGGCTATATTCCTGCAGACTCCGAATTGGCAGCATGGGATGGTAAGATTGGCGGGAAACCGGCTTCAGCGGGCGTTTATTTTTATGTGGTGGACGCGAAAGGTCGTGACGGAACACGACGACGACGAAAAGGATTTATTCACCTGTTGAGGTGACACCTTCAGGATATGTAAAGAATAAAACATGAAAAACCCCTGCTTCCGGTGATGGATGCAGGGGTTTTAAGTTAATCATAGGTTGGAAAAGACAGTTTATTCTTCGTTTTGTTCCGCTTCGTAAGCAGCAAGCAGTTCTTCCTGAATTTCTCCCGGAACTTTCTCGTAACCGGCAAATTTCATCGTGAACATAGCGCGTCCTTGCGTCAGCGAACTTAAAGCAGTCGAATAGCGATCCATCTCTTTTAATGGAACTTTAGCTACAATTTTCTCAAATCCTTTTTCGGAGCTCATTCCCATGATGAGGGCGCGACGTCCCTGGAGATCACTCATCACATCACCCATGCGATCGGATGGTACAAGTACCTCTACATCATAAATGGGTTCGAGGATTTTTGCTCCGGCTTTCTTAAACGCCTGGCTAAAGGCATTACGTCCGGCCAGTTTGAACGAAATCTCGTTGGAGTCAACCGGGTGCATTTTACCATCGTAAATACAAACGCGGATGTCACGGGCGTATGAACCGGTTAACGGACCTTCTTCCATTTTTTCCATAATTCCTTTCAGAATAGCCGGATGGAAGCGGGCGTCGATGGAACCACCAACAATACAGTTGCAGAATACCAGTTTACCACCCCACGAAAGTTTGTGCTCTTCAGTACCACGAAGGCTGACCTTCCATTCTTTACCATCAATTTTATAGGCAGATGGGGCGGGCATTCCTTCCTCATAAGGTTCGATAATCATATGCACCTCGCCAAATTGTCCGGCACCACCACTCTGCTTTTTGTGACGGTAGTCGGCCTGAGCTGCTTTTGTAATGGTTTCCCGATAGGGAATTTTCGGTTTGAGATATTCAATATCAATTTTAAAGATATTGTTAAAGTACCACTTCAGCGTGTTGAGGTGATATTCTCCCTGACCGTGCACAATTACCTGTTTCAATTCCTTCGAGTACTCAACTACATAAGTCGGGTCTTCTTCGGACATCCGGTGCAGGTATTCACCCATCTTTTCTTCATCGGCTTCGTTTACTGCTTTAATGGCCGTCCGGTACCGTGGTTCCGGGTATTGCAACGGCGGGAATTTATAATTTGCATCCTTGTCGGACAGGGTATGATTGTGCTTGGTTTCTTTCAGTTTTACGGTAGCACCGATATCTCCGGCAACCATTTCGGTAACTTTTGTCCGGGTTTTTCCGGCTACGGCATAAATCTGCGAAATACGTTCTTTGGCGTCGCGGGTCGTGTTTATCAGGTCCATACCTTCTTTTACAGTTCCTGACATCACTTTGAAGTAAGTGATTTCACCAACGTGTTGTTCTACGGAAGTTTTGAAAACGAAGAGTGAAGTCGGGCCGTTGGCATCGGCTTTGACTTCTTTGTCATTGACCGTTTTTTTCGGCGCAAGTTCTCCGGGATGCGGAGCCACATTAATGATGAACTCCATTAAACGGCGACTTCCCATATCGCAGGAGGCACAGGTACAGAATACCGGAAAAACACTGCGGTCGAGCATTCCTAATTTCAAACCAGTGCGCATCTCGTCCTCGGTAAGCTCGCCTTTTTCGAAGAAGAGTTCCATCAGGTCCTCGTCATTCTCAGCGGCCATCTCCACGAGTTCGTTATGCATTTGCTCAGCTTTTTCCTTTTCCTCTTCCGGAATATCAACAATCTGAGCTTTTCCACCATTAGCAGGCCATTCGTACATTTTCATTTTCAGTACGTCGACCACTTTGTTGAATCCAACACCTGGATTGACCGGATACTGTACGATGGCCAGTTTGTTTCCGAAAGCGGCTTTCGCCGAATCGATGGACATATCCCAGTTAGTGTTTTCGTGATTCAGGTGGTTCATCACGAAAATAAGCGGAGTGTGAAATTTTTCAGCGTTACGGTTGGCAATTTCGGTTCCGACTTCCACGCCGTTCACGGTATTGAAGACCATGAGTCCGGTGGCAGCTACGCTGAGGGCGGGAATGACACCACCGACAAAATCGTCCATTCCGGGAGTATCGATGATGTTCAGCTTGCAACCGTTGTATTCGGTATAGAGAACGGTTGGATGAACGGAGTTTCCGTACTCCTGTTCAACCTGGTGATAGTCAGAAGCGGTGTTTTTGTTTTCTACTTCACCCATGCGGTTGACAACACCACCCTCGTAGAGCATCGTCTCCGCGAGGGTGGTTTTCCCGGCGCCGGCATTACCCAGTAACGTCAGATTCCTAATTTCATTGGTTTGGTATACTTTCATGTGCAGTCAAAGTTTTTAGGATGGAAAAAAATGTTTAAAGGTTTTGAATAGTAAAACGGCACCTGTTTTTTTCAGACAGGTGCCAAACGAGTCTACCAAAATTAAAAATTATTTAACAAGACACAACCCTTTTATGGTAATAGATTGATGGCTTTTTTCTGACGGAAATATTGATTTTTTCGGGTAAATAACTTGTCAATCAGATTTATCAGGATTTTTTCTGGAAAAATGGAGGTTGAAATGACCTGAAATCAGGGTTTGGAAATATGTTTTAGAATATATTTTATCGAATATGGCCTTCGAACTATACATAAAAAACCATTTTGTTTTGAATATAATTGAATCCCGCTATATTTGTTCTTAAACATTTCCAGGGACTAAACTATCTGTACATGCAGCGATTTCCCTTCTTTAAGCAATTGGATGCCATGGACTGCGGTCCGTCGTGCCTCCGGATGATTGCCAAACATTACGGGAAAAATTTTTCACTTCAAACCCTGAGGGACCGAAGTTACCTGACTCGCGAAGGCGTATCCATGCTGGGAATATCGGATGCGGCCGAATCGATTGGTATGCGTTCTATCGGGGCGCGTGTCTCCTTTGAGCAGTTGACGGAGCAGGTTCCGTTGCCTTGTATTGTTCATTGGAAGCAGGAGCATTTTGTCGTTGTATATAAAATCAAAAAAGGAAAGATTTATGTAGCCGATCCGGCTTACGGTTTGCTGAAATATTCGGTAAACGAGTTTATGAAAGGATGGACCGGCTCGACAGACACCGAGAATGCCAAAGGTCTTTGCCTGCTGCTGGAACCGACTCCCGATTTTTATAATATCGAAGACGAGAAGAAAGACAAATCTTCGTTCCGGTTCCTGTTTGCCTATCTGAAGCCCTATAAGAAATACCTGGTACAGCTGGCGCTGGGGTTATTCCTGGGAAGTGTCTTCCAGTTGATTTTCCCGTTCCTGACCCAATCAATGGTCGACGTGGGTATCAATAACCGGAACATGGGATTTGTTACCCTGGTTCTGGTCGCCCAGCTCGTTTTGTTTATATCGCAAACTACCGTAGAATTTATCCGTAACTGGATATTACTGCACCTCACGACACGTATCAATATTTCACTGATATCCGATTTTTTGGTGAAACTGATGCGGTTGCCTATTGGCTTTTTCGACACGAAAATGATAGGGGATATGATGCAGCGTATCGGTGATCATGTCAGGATAGAACAATTCCTGACCAATCAGTCGCTGAACGTCCTTTTCTCCATGTTCAACCTGGTGGTTTTCTCCATCGTGCTGGCCATTTATAGCTGGCAGATTCTCGCTATTTTCCTTATCGGAAGTATCCTATACGTAGTCTGGATTCTCTTTTTCATGAAAAAGCGCCGGGAGCTCGATTTTCGTCGTTTTTCGCAGTTGGCCGACAACCAGAGCAAGTTGATTGAGTTGATAACCGGAATGCAGGAAATCAAACTCAATAATAGCGAAAAGCAGAAGCGCTGGGAGTGGGAACGCATTCAGGCACGGTTATTTCGCGTAAATGTACAGCGGTTATCGCTTACGCAGACGCAGACGATTGGCTCGGGATTTGTCAACCAGTTGAAGAATATTCTGGTTTCGTTCCTTTCGGCTAAGTTGGTTATTGATGGTCAGATGACACTCGGTGCCATGGTGGCGGTATCGTATATCATTGGACAGATGAACGCCCCGATTGAAGGATTGATGAATTTCTTCCAGACAGCACAGGATGCGAAGATTTCGCTGGAGCGGTTGGGTGAAATTCACGAAAAGGAAGATGAGGAAAAAGCTGAAGACCCCAAGATTACGGTTTTCCCGGAGAACAAAGAGATCACCATCAATGGTGTTCACTTCCAGTACGAAGGACCACATTCGCCCATGGTGCTTAAGGATATTAGTTTGCATGTGCCAGCCGAAAAAACGACAGCAATCGTGGGGATGAGCGGAAGTGGAAAAACGACGCTTATCAAGTTAATGTTGGGTTTTTATCAGCCGGTAAAAGGCGACATTCATTTAGGCGATATTCAGCTGCGAAACTTCTCCAGCCGCTTGTGGCGTGACAAGTGTGGAGTGGTCATGCAGGACGGATTTATTTTTTCGGATACCATTATTAATAATATAGCCGTCGGTCAGGATATTATCGACAGGGAGCGTATGCTTCATGCTGTACGAATGGCCAACATTCAGGACTACATCGAGTCGCTGCCGCTTGGTTACAATACCAAGATTGGACAGGAAGGTGTAGGATTGTCGCAGGGACAGAAACAGCGTATTTTGCTGGCCCGTGCCATATACAAAGACCCCGATTTTATTTTCCTCGATGAGGCAACCAATGCGTTGGATGCCAACAACGAAAAAATCATCATGGAAAACATGGAGGAGTTCTATAAAGGAAGAACAGTGGTTGTCGTGGCTCACCGGTTAAGCACGGTGAAGAACGCCGATCAGATTGTCGTGCTTGAAAAAGGTGCGATTGTAGAGCGGGGTACGCACAATGAATTGATTGCTAAAAAAGGACAATATTTCCATCTGGTGAAAAACCAGTTGGAGTTGGGAGCCTGATTTTTCGGGATACCATATATAATAAGTAACCGCGACCGGTTTTATGGAAAAAAAGAGACACTTGGAAATCAGAAGCGAGGAAGTTCAGGATATTCTTGGACGGATGCCTGCGTGGATTACGCGAAACGGCACAACGCTGGTTTTTGTGGTTGTTGTGTTGCTTTTTGTTGGTAGCTGGTTCTTCAAATATCCCGATATTATTACCTCTCCCATTGTGGTTACCACCGAAAATCCGCCGGCTAATATAGTGGCTCGTGTCGATGGGAAAATCACACAGCTGTACGTGAAGGATAAGGAGCATGTTGAAAAAGGGCAGCGGATTGCATTGTTGGAAAACCCGGCCAATTTTGACGATGTGCTGGATTTGGAGAAACACTTGCGTTGGTTGTCGCCATTTTTCATCGACTTCGATTTGAATAAGCAAACCATTTTCAAGGATAGTTATACGCTTGGCACCATTCAACCGAAGTATACGGCCTTTCTGAAGTTGTATAATGATTACCTCCATTTCTCCGAGCGTAATTATTATCCCGAAAAGATTAAAGCACTGCAGGACCAGGTAGGAGTTTACCGGATGTACTACGACCGGCAGTGGAGTCGTCGGAAAGTGGTTGCGGAAGATTTGGGGCTGGCGAAGCAGAAGTTTAAGCGCGATTCACTACTATATAATAAAGGTGTATTGTCGCTGGCCGAATATCAAACCTCCAAACAAACGTTGCTGAATAAGCAATACGATTTTGAAGGTGTTCGGACAACCCTGGCCGAAACCCAGATGAAAATTCTGGATTTGCAGCAGTCGGTCATCGATATGCAAAACAAATACGACCAGGAGAAAAAAGGGTTGCAGCTTTCGCTGGAAGAAGCCTACAATAATCTCCGGGGCGAAATTGGTGTATGGGAGTTGAATTACCTGATGAAAGCGCCCATCGATGGCAATGTGACGTTCACTAAATTCTGGAGTGTGAACCAGAATGTGACGAAGGGCGAGAATGTGTTTACGATAGTTCCCGACAAACCCAGTCGCATTATTGGTAAAGTAAAATTGCAGATCCAGGGATCGGGAAAAGTGAAAGTTGGGCAAAAAGTCAACATTAAATTTGCTAATTATCCGTACATGGAATACGGTATGGTTGAAGGCCGGGTCGATAAAATTTCGGAAGTCCCGAATGATAACTACTATTCATGTGAGGTGAACTTGCCCAATGGGCTGGTGACCAACTATGGAACGAAACTCGATTTTAACCACGAAATTTCCGGCACAGCCGAGATTATTACTGAAGATCGTCGTTTGATACAACGACTCTTCGATCCTATCAAATCCATCTTCCGCGAACGCGTGGCACGCTAGTGAAAAATCCTTCCCAAAACTCAAAAATTCCTCAAAATCGAGGAGATAGCACTATTTTTTTTTTATTGATAATGAGGTTTTGTCTTGAAAATGTGTAATTTTGCAAACCGATTTTAGGCAGGATCTGCCGCTGTTGAGTAATAAACAGTGCTGATTCTCCGAAAAATAATGTACCTTTGCGAACCATTTTGTGTGCGTAAATATATTAATGTTCAAATTTTAAACTTTTATGCCTACTATTCAACAGTTAGTACGTAAAGGGAGAAAGCAGATTAACGAGAAGAGTAAGTCTCCCGCGCTGGACGCTTGTCCGCAACGTCGTGGCGTTTGTGTGCGTGTGTACACGACTACGCCGAAGAAGCCGAACTCAGCAATGCGTAAAGTTGCCAGGGTTAGGTTGACCAATGGTAAAGAAGTAAACGCTTACATCCCGGGTGAAGGACACAACCTGCAGGAGCACTCCATCGTGCTGGTGCGTGGTGGTCGTGTAAAAGACCTTCCTGGTGTACGTTACCACTTGATTCGTGGTGCGCTCGATACAGCCGGAGTAGAAGGTCGTACGCAGCGTCGTTCGAAATACGGTGCTAAACGTCCGAAGAAATAAGCGATTTATTGCAGTTAATGAAATTAGTACAATTTAGTTATTTGTGTAGTGGTTTAGTTGAGTAAGGGTCTGTGCATGCAGGCTATCAAACTGAAGACTGAACAACAGCTGATTCGAATAACACTTAACAAGAGTAACTAAAATGAGGAAGTCAAAACCAAAGAAGAGGATTCTGTTGCCAGATCCGAAATTCAATGACACACTGGTAACCCGGTTTGTAAATGACTTGATGCGTGATGGTAAAAAAACCACCGCATTCAAAATTTTCTACGATGCCTTGGCGATAGTAGATGAGCGGATGAAAGACAACGAGCTTTCGTCTCTCGATATTTTCAAAAAAGCCCTTCAGAACATTACCCCTCAGGTAGAGGTAAAAAGTAGGCGAGTAGGAGGGGCAACCTTCCAGGTGCCGATGGAAATCCGTGGCGAACGTAAAACCGCGATTTCAATCCGTAACCTGATTCTTTTCGCACGCAAACGCTCAGGTAAGTCGATGGCAGAGAAATTGTCTGCAGAAATCATGGCAGCATTTAACGAAGAAGGTGGAGCTTTCAAAAGGAAAGAAGATACCCACCGTATGGCAGAAGCGAACCGTGCATTTGCACACTTCCGTTTCTAATCGTATGTGTTGTTAGGTTATTAGTAAAAGGATTCACGAATAGAGTATAATTATTCACATGGCAAGGGATTTAAAAAATACGAGAAATATAGGCATCATGGCCCACATTGATGCCGGCAAAACCACTGCCACCGAAAGGATTTTGTTCTATACCGGTCGTACTCACCGAATTGGTGAGGTTCACGACGGTGCAGCTACAATGGACTGGATGGAGCAGGAACAGGAGCGTGGTATTACCATTACTTCGGCTGCAACATTTACCGAGTGGAAGTATAATGATATTATTCATCAGATTAACATTATCGATACTCCCGGACACGTTGACTTCACTGTAGAGGTTGAGCGTTCGTTGCGTGTACTCGATGGTGCTATTGCAACTTTCTGCGCCGTAGGTGGTGTGGAAGCCCAGTCGGAAACTGTATGGCGTCAGGCTGTAAAATACGGCGTTCCGCGTATGGGATTTGTTAACAAGATGGACCGTTCGGGAGCCGACTTCTTCAAAGTGGTTGGTGAGGTGAAAGAGAAACTGGGTGCAAATCCGGTTCCACTTCAGATTCCGATTGGTTCCGAAGAAACATTCAAAGGTGTTGTTGACCTGATTTCGATGAAAGCCATTGTATGGCACGACGAAACCATGGGTGCAGCATACGATATTGAAGAGATTCCGGCTGACCTGGTTGACCAGGCAAACGAATATCGTGAGAAGCTGGTAGAAGCAGTTGCCGAGCAGGACGAGGAGCTGATGGAAAAATTCTTCGAAGATCCGGACAGTATTTCTGTTGAGGAGATGAAGGGTGTTATCCGTAAAGCGACTATCGCTGGCGATATCGTTCCGATGCTTTGTGGTTCAGCTTTTAAAAACAAAGGTATTCAGACGTTGCTGAACGCTGTTTGTGCTTACCTGCCCAGTCCAATCGATGTTGGTGCTGTAAAAGGTTACAAGCCGGGTACTGAGGAAGAAATTTTGCGTGAGCCGAAAGCTGATGAGCCGCTGACCGCACTTGCGTTTAAAATTGCTACTGACCCGTACGTAGGTCGTCTTTGCTTTATCCGCGTATATTCAGGAACGCTGGATGCCGGTTCGTATGTAATGAACACCCGTACCGGTAAAAAAGAGCGTATCTCTCGTCTGTACCAGATGCACTCCAACAAGCAGCAACCGCGTGACGCCGTTGAGGCCGGAGATATTTGTGCAGCCGTTGGTTTCAAAGATATTCGCACCGGAGATACCCTGTGTGCTGTTGATAAGCCTATTCAGCTTGAGTCTATCACCTTCCCGGAACCGGTTATTGGTGTGGCTGTTGAGCCGAAGACTCAGAAGGATTTGGACAAACTGTCTAACGGTTTGGCTAAGCTGGCTGAAGAAGACCCGACTTTCGTTGTACAAACTGACGAAGACAGCGGACAGACAGTTATTCGCGGTATGGGTGAGCTTCACCTGGAAATTATCGTCGATCGTCTGAAACGCGAATTCAAGGTTGAGTGTAACCAGGGAGCACCTCAGGTTGCTTACAAGGAAGCGATTACCGAAACTGTCGAGTTGCGTGAGACCTACAAGAAGCAGACTGGTGGTCGTGGTAAATTTGCGGACGTTATTGTTAAAGTTGGCCCGGTTGATGAAGGTCACTCAGGTCTGCAGTTCGAGAACGCAGTAAAAGGTGGAAACATTCCGAAGGAATTTATCCCGTCTGTTGAGAAGGGTTTCAAAGATGCTATGGTGAACGGTCCGTTGGCTGGTTTCCCGGTAGAGAATTTGAAAGTTACCTTGCTCGATGGTTCGTTCCACCCGGTTGACTCCGACCAGTTGTCGTTTGAGGTTGCCGGTCGTCAGGCATTCAAAAATGCTGCTTCGAAAGCGAAACCAGTATTGCTTGAGCCGATTATGAAGGTAGAGGTTGTTACACCGGACGAATATATGGGTGACATTGTTTCCGATATGAACCGTCGTCGTGGTCAGGTTGAGAGCATGGACTCTAAACTGGGTGCCCGCGTGGTGAAAGCATCTGTTCCGCTTTCAGAACAATTCGGATACGTTACCGTACTCCGTACTTTGTCTTCTGGTCGCGCAACTTCTTCGATGGAATTCTCGCATTACGCTGAGGTTCCGAAGAACATCGCACTTGAGGTTCTGGAAAATGTTAAAGGAAGAACTGATCTGTTATAATATAATTGCTGTAATACGTTCTTATCATGAGTCAAAAAATTCGGATAAAGCTGAAATCTTACGATCATAACTTGGTCGACAAATCAGCAGAAAAGATCGTAAAAACAGTGAAGACTACCGGTGCAGTAGTGAGCGGTCCTATACCGCTTCCTACTCATCGTCGCGTTTTTACTGTATTGCGGTCAACCTTCGTAAATAAAAAATCGAGGGAGCAGTTTGAATTGTCGTCGTACAAGCGATTGATCGACATTTACAGTTCAACTGCGAAGACAATCGATGCCCTGATGAAGCTCGAGCTTCCCAGCGGTGTTGAGGTTGAAATTAAAGTTTGATAAACTGCTTAAAGTAAGTAGAAATGCCAGGATTAATTGGAAAGAAAATCGGAATGACTTCCGTATTCAGTGTTGAGGGGAAAAACATCCCATGCACTGTGATTGAGGCTGGTCCCTGTGTTGTTACCCAGGTTAAAACCATCGATACTGATGGTTACGAAGCAATTCAGCTGGGTTTTCAAGACAAAAAGGAAAAGCACAGCACAAAAGCTGAACTTGGCCATTATAAAAAGGCCGGTACCAGTCCTAAACGCAAAGTAGTCGAATTCAATGGATTCGATGAAGATCTCAAGCTTGGCGATACCGTAACTGTTGACATTATCCAGGAAGAAAGCTGGGTCGATATTCAGGGTATCTCAAAAGGTAAAGGTTTTCAAGGGGTAGTTAAGCGTCATGGTTTTGGCGGTGTTGGACAATCCACACACGGTCAGCATAACCGTCTGCGTGCACCGGGTTCTATCGGAGCTGCTTCTTATCCTGCTCGTGTATTCAAAGGTCTGCGTATGGCCGGACGCGATGGAGGTAAGACAGTAACAGTAGAGAACCTGAAAGTGCTGAAGGTTATCCCAGAGAAAAATCTCTTGATTGTTAAAGGTTCCGTACCCGGAGCCAAAGGTTCATACTTAATCATTGCACAGTAATGGAAATTGCAATCTTAAATACAGCAGGAAAAGAAACCGGAAGAAGCATAGAGTTGGTTGATTCTATCTATGCTGTTGAACCTAGCGATCACGCCATTTACCTTGATGTAAAACAGTACCTGGCCAACCAGCGTCAGGGTACCCACAAGTCGAAGGAACGTGGTGAGATTACCGGTTCGACCCGTAAATTAAAGCGTCAGAAAGGTACTGGTACAGCCCGTGCGGGTAGTATCAAGTCGCCTATTTTCCGTGGTGGAGGTCGTGCATTTGGACCGCAACCGCGCAACTATGGTTTCAAGCTGAACAAAAAGCTGAAAGCATTGGCCCGGAAATCGGCTCTGACCTATAAAGCCAAAAGCAACGATATCGTGGTAATGGAAGACTTCAATTTCGAAGCGCCAAAAACCAAGGAGTTTGTTGCTATTCAGAACAATCTGGCGGTGGCTGATAAAAAGTCGCTGATTGTTTTATCTGAAGCAAATAAAAACATATATTTGTCATCCAGAAATTTACAGAATGCCGAAGTTGTAACCGCTTCTGAATTAAGCACATATAAAATTATGCATGCTAAAAAAGTGGTTTTAGTGGAGAGTTCTGTGAAGGCAATGGAGGAAATGTTTAAGATTTAACGCTAAAAATGATGGTTGATATTCTGATTCGCCCCATTGTAACCGAAAAACTGACAGACCAGGCGGAAACGTTAAACCGCTTCGGTTTTGTTGTTGATCGCAGGGCAAATAAACAGCAGATTAAAAAGGCTGTAGAAGATCTCTATGGCGTTAAGGTTGCCTCCTTGAATACCATGGTCTATCCAGGTAAAGCCAAATCACGCTATACTAAAAGTGGTGTTCTGACTGGTAAGACCAACTCGTATAAAAAGGCAATCGTTACTTTGGTAGAAGGTGACACTATTGATTTTTACAGCAATATCTAAATTAAGAGATGGCAGTTAGAAAATTAAAACCTGTAACACCGGGTCAAAGGCACAAAATCATTGGTGCCTTTGATACCGTTACGACAGACACACCTGAGAAATCATTGTTGAAGCCCATTAAAAAAACCGGTGGGCGTAATAACACCGGTAAGATGACAATGAGGTATATAGGTGGCGGGCATAAGCGGAAGTACCGTGTTATCGACTTTAAGCGCGATAAGGATGGTATTCCCGCTAAAGTGCAATCTGTACAGTACGATCCGAATCGTACCGCACGTATTGCTCTTTTGGTTTACGCTGATGGAGAAAAACGTTACATCCTCGCCCCGAACGGTCTTCGTGAAGGCCAATCCGTTATTTCGGGAGAAAACGTTGCTCCGGAAGTTGGAAACTCCCTTCCGTTAGCCAATATACCTTTGGGTACCATCGTTCACAACATTGAGTTGCATCCCGGACAAGGCGGCGTCATGGCTCGTTCGGCTGGTTCGTATGCGCAGCTTACTTCTCGTGAAGGAAGGTACGTGATTGTCAAATTACCTTCAGGCGAATCCCGTATGGTTCTTACTGCTTGCCGTGCAACGGTAGGTACAGTTGGAAACACCGATCATGCGCTTGAAAGATCAGGTAAAGCCGGTCGAAGCCGCTGGCTTGGTCGTCGTCCGCGAGTTCGCGGAGTAGCTATGAACCCAGTCGATCACCCAATGGGTGGTGGAGAAGGACGCTCTTCGGGTGGACACCCAAGATCGCGTAAAGGCGTTCTGGCTAAGGGTTATAAAACCCGCGCTAAGAAGAAGGCTTCGAATAAGTACATTGTTGAACGTAGGAAAAAGTAATCATCGATTATGAGCCGTTCGCTTAAAAAAGGCCCTTTTATCGACTTTAAATTGGAAAAAAAGGTTCTCACCATGAATGAAGGTGGGAAGAAGTCGGTAATCAAAACGTGGGCCAGACATTCCATGATTTCACCTGATTTTGTAGGCCATACCATCGCTGTTCACAACGGAAACAAGTTTATCCCTGTTTATGTAACTGAGAACATGGTTGGTCACAAATTGGGAGAATTTGCACCTACACGTACCTTCCGGGGTCATGGTGGAAACAAAAAGAAATAAGCCATACCCGCGGTAATGTTAAAATGTAGTAAAAAGTACTAACGATGGGTTCTAGAAAAAGAAAGAGCGCTGAATTGCTCAAAGAAGCAAAAAAACAACAATATCAGGCCGTTCTGCGCAACTGTCCCACTTCGCCGCGTAAAATGCGTCTTGTCGCTGATATGATCCGCGGCATGGAGGTGAATCAAGCTCTGGACGTCCTGAAGTTCTCGTCAAAGGAAGCCTCTCGCGCAGTTGAAAAGCTTTTGCTTTCAGCTATTGCGAACTGGCAATCCAAAAACGAAGGCGTAAGGATTGAGGAAAGTGATCTTTACGTGTCAGAGGTGTTCGTTGATTCGGCACGTATTCTGAAACGTCTGCGCCCGGCACCCCAGGGTCGTGCACACCGTATTCGGAAACGTTCGAACCATGTAACCATCCGTCTGGCCAGTAAGAATGTTGTTGAAGAAATTTCTAAATAATAATACATGGGACAAAAAGTAAATCCGATATCTAATAGGCTTGGAATCATCAAAGGATGGGATTCCAACTGGTTCGGAGGTGACAATTATGGTGATAAACTGGTCGAAGACCACAAGCTGCGGGAATATCTTTCTGCACGTTTGGCTAAAGCAAGCATCTCGAAGATTATCATCGAGCGTACGCTGAAGCTTATCACTATCACCATCCATACCTCAAGGCCCGGTATTATTATTGGTAAAGGTGGTCAGGAAGTTGACAAGTTGAAAGAGGAGTTGAAGAAGATCACCAAGAAAGAAGTTCAGATCAACATCTTCGAGATTAAACGTCCTGAACTCGACGCTCGCATCGTCGCTAATAATATCGCACGCCAGGTAGAAGGCAAAATTGCCTACCGCCGCGCCGTTAAAATGGCCATTGCTTCCGCTATGCGAATGGGAGCAGAGGGTATTAAAGTGCAGGTTTCCGGTCGTTTGAACGGAGCTGAAATGGCTCGTTCAGAAATGTATAAAGATGGCCGTACCCCGTTGCACACCCTTCGTGCCGACATTGACTACGCCCTTGGAGAGGCCCTGACCAAAACCGGTTTAATCGGTGTAAAGGTTTGGATCTGCAAAGGAGAAATCTATGGTAAACGCGACCTGTCACCAAACGTAGGTACACAAAAAGGACCTGGACGCGGAGGCAAACAAGGTGGCGGAGCCAAGAAGCGTAGGAAATAATTTAGTCTGTTAACCATCGAGAAAGTTAGAAAAGATGTTACAGCCAAAAAAAGTAAAGTTCAGAAGAGTACAAAAGGGACGGATGAAGGGGAATGCCCAACGTGGCAATCAACTGGCATTCGGAACCTTTGGTATTAAATCCCTGGAAACAACATGGATTACCGGCCGCCAGATTGAGGCAGCCAGGGTAGCGGTAACCCGCCACATGCAACGTCAGGGACAGATTTGGATCCGAATATTTCCAGATAAACCGATTACCAAGAAGCCTGCAGAGGTACGTATGGGTAAAGGTAAAGGAGCTCCTGAAGCATTTGTCGCACCCGTTACTCCAGGAAGAATCCTGATTGAAGTTGACGGCGTTCCGTTCGAACTGGCGAAGGAGGCATTACGTTTGGCAGCGCAGAAGTTGCCCGTAACGACCAAATTTGTTGTTCGACGCGATTTTGTAGAATCTTCAATTAATGAGTAATGAAAACTTCTGAAATCAGAGAGTTAACCACAGCGGAAATCGTTGAGAAGATCGATAACGCGAATGAAGAGCTGGTTCGGATGAAAATGAATCATGCCGTGAGCCCGCTTGATAATCCGTTGAGAATTCGCCATACCCGCAGAGATATTGCTCGTTTGCAAACGGAACTGCGGAAACGTCAACTTGAAGAAAAATAATTAAGACAATGGAAACAAGAAATCTTCGGAAAGAGCGTATCGGCGTTGTCGTTAGCAATAAGATGGATAAAACCATTGTCGTTGCAGAAAAGCGTAAGGTTAAACATCCTATGTACGGGAAGTTTGTGAATAAAACCAGCAAATTTTATGCACACGACGAAGCTAATACCTGCAACATTGGCGATACCGTAAAAATTATGGAAACCCGTCCTCTGTCGAAAAACAAAGGATGGAGACTAGTTGAAATTTTAGAAAGAGCTAAGTAACCATGATACAGCAAGAAACACGTTGTACAGTTGCCGACAACAGCGGAGCAAAGGAAGCTTTGGTCATTCGCGTTTTAGGCGGTACCCGCAAGCGTTATGCCTCTTTGGGTGACAAAGTGGTGGTAACGGTTAAGAACGCTCTTCCTGGCAGCGACTTGAAAAAAGGGACTGTTTCGAAGGCTGTTGTTGTTCGTACGCGGAAAGAAGTGCGCCGTCAGGATGGTTCATACATTCGCTTCGACGACAATGCAGTGGTGTTGCTTAATGCAACCGGCGAAATGCGTGGAACCCGTATTTTCGGTCCCGTCGCCCGTGAACTGCGTGACAGCCATATGAAAATTGTCTCTTTGGCACCTGAAGTACTTTAAAAAGATTCAGAACAATGCAGAAAAAGTTACATATCAAAAAAGGGGATAGCGTAGTGGTTATATCCGGTAACTCAAAAGGGCAACAAGGAAAAGTGCTCGAGGTAATCCGGGAAAAAGACCGCGCCATCGTCGAGGGAGTCAATCTGGTGTCAAAGCACACCAAACCCAATGCAGAAAACCCACAGGGTGGTATCTTGAAACAAGAAGCCCCGGTGCATATTTCCAACCTGATGTTGGTTGATCCTGCAAGCGGTAAGCGGACTCGCATTGGCCGTCGCCTGAACGACAAAGGAAAATTAGTACGTTATTCGAAAAAATCAGGAGAGGAGATTAAGTAATGGATTACGTACCTACACTAAAGAACAAGTACCGAGATGAGATTATTCCTGCGTTACAGAAGGAGTTTGGTTATAACTCCATCATGCAGGTTCCGAAACTCGAGAAAATTATTATCAACCAGGGAGTTGGTGCCGCTATCGCCGATAAGAAGCTTATCGAGATTGCAGTAGAAGAGTTGACTGCAATTACTGGTCAGAAAGCCGTTACCACTACTTCACGGAAAGATATCTCGAACTTCAAGTTGCGTAAAAAAATGCCGATTGGAGTTCGCGTAACACTTCGTCGTGAAAGAATGTATGAATTTCTCGATCGTCTGATTAGCGTTGCTCTGCCGCGTATTCGCGACTTCAAAGGAGTTAACGACAAATTCGACGGACGTGGAAACTATACACTGGGAGTTACCGAACAGATTATTTTCCCCGAAATCGTTCTCGATAAAGTGACGAAAATTAACGGGTATAATATTACGTTCGTAACCTCGGCTGACACCGATGAAGAGGGATATGCATTGCTTCGCGCATTTGGTATTCCGTTTAAAAACGCTAAAAAGAATTAAAGGATATGGCTAAGGAATCAATGAAAGCACGCGAAGTAAAACGTGCGAAACTCGTTGAAAGATATGCCGAAAAAAGGGCACGCCTGAAAGAAGAAGGTGATTATATTGCACTGAGCAAACTGCCGCGTAACTCATCACGCGTACGTATGCACAACCGTTGCAAACTCACTGGTCGTCCGAAAGGGTACATGCGTCAGTTCGGCATCTCCAGGATTCAGTTCCGTGAAATGGCTTCGGCCGGCCTGATTCCCGGAGTAAAAAAAGCAAGTTGGTAATCATTTAAATTATTGCAAAGATGACTGATCCGATTGCAGATTATCTGACTCGACTGAGAAATGCCCTTAAGGCAAAACATAAAGTAGTAGAGATTCCTGCATCAAACCTGAAAATCGAAATGACCAAAATCCTGAAGGAGAAAGGTTACATTTTGAATTACAAAATTGATGAAGAGAAAAACTACCAGGGAAGCATTAAAATCGCTCTCAAGTACCATCCGGTAGACGGTACACCAGCGATCAAAACGCTGAAACGTATCTCCAAACCCGGACTTCGCCGTTACTGTAACACCGATTCAATTCCGCGTGTACTGAACGGTCTGGGTGTAGCCATTCTTTCCACATCGAAAGGGGTTATCACCGATAAAGAAGCAACGGACCTGAAAGTAGGTGGAGAGATTTTGTGCTACGTTTATTAATAAAGGAGGAATTACAATGTCAAGGATAGGAAAACTGCCCATTGAAGTCCCTGCCGGAGTGACCGTAAACGTAAGCGACGAAAATATCGTTACCGTAAAAGGTCCCCAGGGGGAACTCTCCCAAAAGGTCGATCCCGAAATGGAGGTTTCTGTAGAAGGAAACACCATTGAGGTGAAGCGTCCTACTGAGCAGAAGCGTCATAAAGCGATGCACGGTTTGTACCGTTCATTAATTAACAACATGGTTGAAGGCGTTTCCAAGGGTTATGAAATTAAATTGGAATTGGTTGGTGTTGGTTACCGTGCCGAGAACAAAGGACAGATTCTTGATCTGGTTCTGGGATATTCTCACCATACCTACATTCAGCTTCCTGACGAAGTGAAGGTAGAAGCCGTGACCGACAAGCGAAGCAATCCAATCGTAACACTTAAGAGTGCTGACAAACAGCTCATCGGCCAGGTTGCTGCTAAAATTCGTTCCTTCCGTATGCCCGAACCTTACAAAGGAAAAGGTATCAAGTTTGTTGGAGAGCAGCTGCGTCGTAAAGCTGGTAAATCGGCCAATGTTAAATAATTTGACTTTTGAGTTATGGCTCTTACAAAGCAAGAAAGAAGAGATAGAATTCGTAAAAGAATCAGGACTAAAATTTCTGGTTCTGCCGAGGCTCCTCGCATGAGTATATATCGCAGCAACAAGCAGATTTATGTGCAGCTGATCGATGATGTAGCGGGTAATACCTTGGTTGCCGTATCTTCACTGAATAAAGAAATCGCCTCTGAAAAGGGTACGAAAATCGAGATTGCAGCAAAAGTTGGGAAACTGGCTGCTGAGAAAGCAGTAGCTGCAGGTATCAGTACCGTTAAATTCGATAGAGGGGGATATTTGTATCACGGACGTGTAAAAGCAGTTGCAGAAGCTGCTCGCGAAGGAGGTCTTAAATTCTAAGCATTATGGCAAAGAACATTAAAAAAGTAAAAACCAGCGATCTCGACCTTAAAGACCGGTTAGTAGCAATTAACCGTGTCACCAAAGTCACCAAAGGTGGTAGAACATTCAGCTTTTCAGCTATCGTCGTTGTTGGCAACGAAGACGGAATTGTAGGCTGGGGTCTTGGTAAAGCCAGTGAAGTAACCACCGCCATCGCGAAAGGTGTTGATGCAGCAAAGAAAAATCTCGTTAAGGTTCCGGTTATCAACGGAACCATTCCACACGAGCAAATCGCCAAGTATGGTGGTGCACGAATTTTCCTGAAACCGGCATCTTCGGGTACCGGGGTAAAAGCAGGGGGTGCTATGCGCGCCGTACTGGAGAGTGTTGGAGTACACGACATCCTGGCTAAGTCCAAAGGATCGTCTAACCCGCACAATCTGGTGAAAGCAACGTTCAATGCATTGCTCGAAATGCGCGATGCTTACACAGTTGCTGAACATCGTGGCGTAACCCTCGATAAAGTGTTTAACGGTTAAGAAAGACACCTAGAGAAATGGCAAAAATTCGAATTACACAGGTGAAAAGCGGAATCGGTGCTTCAAAGGTTCAGAAGAAAACCCTGGTGGCCCTGGGACTGAGAAAACTCAACCAGACCATCGAGCATGAGGCTACCCCGCAAATTCAGGGAATGGTTAACAAACTGAAACACCTTGTTAAGGTTGAAGAAGTTTAACGACAAAAAACTTTTTTTCAGATATGGAATTGCATAACATACAGCCTGCAAATGGTTCCACCAAAAGCGAAAAGCGGATTGGCCGTGGTCAGGGCTCCGGTAAAGGAGGTACATCAACCCGTGGTCACAAAGGTGCCAAATCCCGTTCCGGTTACTCACGTAAAATCGGATTCCAGGGTGGACAGATGCCTTTGCAGCGCCTTGTGCCTAAGTTCGGTTTCAAAAATGTGAACCGGGTTGAATACAAAGCTATCAACCTGAGTGTTTTGCAGAAATTAGCCGACGATAAAGGCCTGGAAGCAATCGACGTTGACACGCTCATCGCCGCAGGATTTATCTCTAAAAACGATAAGGTGAAAATTCTCGGAAACGGTGAATTGAGTAAAAAACTCAACGTAAAAGCCCATGCTTTCTCAAAGAGCGCTAAAGAGGCAATCGAAAAATTAGAAGGAACTACTGAAATACTCTGAACCTAATGAAAAAGTTATTCGAGACCCTTAAGAACATCTACAAAATTGAGGATCTAAGATCCCGGTTGACTGTTACCTTTCTGTTTCTGTTGGTTTACCGACTCGGTTCATACGTCTCGTTGCCGGGGATTGACCCCGCGCAGCTTGGTGCACTGAAGGCGCAATCATCAGAAGGACTGTTAGGATTGTTGAACATGTTTTCCGGGGGGGCATTCTCCAATGCATCGGTATTCGCATTGGGAATTATGCCTTACATTAGTGCTTCAATTGTAGTGCAGCTTTTGGGTATCGCAGTTCCTTATTTTCAGAAGTTGCAGAAGGAAGGAGAATCCGGACGTAATAAAATTAATCAGATTACCCGCTATTTGACAGTGGGTATTCTGTTGTTTCAGGCTCCGGCTTACCTGACTAACCTGCACTACCAGCTTCCCGAGACAGCTTTCGCTATCAAAGGGGCTGCATTTACCGTTGCCTCGACGGTGATTCTGACGGCCGGTTCCATGTTTATCATGTGGCTGGGTGAACGAATTACCGATAAGGGAATTGGTAATGGTATTTCGCTGATTATCATGATTGGTATTATTGCCCGTCTGCCTTTCGCACTCTTCGCCGAGTTTGTTAGCCGGTTAGAAGAGCAGGGAGGAGGACTGGTGATGTTCCTGGTCGAGTTTGTATTGTTGTTCCTGGTATTTATGGTGACTATCCTGTTGGTACAGGGTACCCGGAAAGTACCGGTGCAGTATGCAAAGCGGATTGTAGGTAACCGTCAGTACGGCGGTGTTCGTCAGTACATTCCCCTGAAGGTGAATGCTGCTGGTGTAATGCCTATCATCTTTGCCCAGGCGATCATGTTCGTACCGATGAGTATTGCCGGATTTTCCGGTTCGGAATCAATGAGTGGCTTCGTGTCTGCATTCTCGAACTATACCGGATTCTGGTATAATTTTACCCAGTTCATGCTGGTAATCATATTCACCTATTTCTACACCGCTATTACCATTAATCCGGTCCAAATGGCTGAGGACATGAAAAAGAATGGCGGGTTTATTCCGGGAGTAAAACCGGGTAAACGAACGGCTGAATATTTGGATACCATCATGTCAAGAATTACACTGCCGGGTTCCATCTTTTTGGGACTGGTAACGATTCTGCCTGCATTTGCAATGATGATGGGAGTGAACTCTCAGTTTGCGCACTTCTATGGCGGTACATCACTGTTGATTCTTGTAGGAGTTATTCTGGATACCTTGCAGCAGATTGAAAGTCACCTGCTCATGCGTCACTACGATGGCCTGTTGAAAGGTGGTCGTATCAAGGGACGTACCGGTGGCGGTCCTTCTGTAATATAAGGCGGAGGGGAATGATTTACTTCAAAACCAATGAAGAAATCGACCTCATTCGTGAAAGCTGCTTACTTGTAAGTCGCACATTAGCTGAAATAGCACTATATATTCAACCCGGTATCACAACGAATGAGTTGGACCGGATAGCTGAAACGTTCATTCGAAATAATAACGGAAAGCCTGGTTTTCTGGGGTATCAGGGATATCCCAATACCCTTTGCACTTCTGTGAACAACACGGTAGTGCACGGTATTCCGTCCGGATATAAAATAAAGGACGGCGATATTGTTTCCATAGATTGTGGTGTACTCTTAAACGGCTGGTACGGTGATTCATGTTATACCTTTATGGTCGGAAATGTTCCGGAACGTGAAACAACCTTATGCCGGGCAACTTATCGTTCGCTCGAGGACGCCATAACCGCGGCAATTGAAGGAAACCGGCTCGGAGATATAGGACATGCTGTCCAGCGTCATGCCGAACTACATGACTTTACGATAGTGAAAGATTTGGTTGGGCATGGCATTGGGCGGAATCTTCACGAGGAACCAGCGGTTGCCAATTACGGCAAACAGGGGCGTGGAGTGAAGCTCAGGCGTGGGATAGTGTTGGCTATCGAACCGATGCTGAATTCGGGTAAGCCCGGAGTCGTAACCGAAGACGATGGTTGGACCGTTAAAACAGTAGATGGAGAATCGTCAGCTCACTATGAACATACCCTTGTGGTACGGGATGGGAAAGCTGAAAAACTTTCAACTTTTAACTTTATAGAAGAAGCAATTAAAAAAAACAACTTTTTATGGCAAAACAGCCTTCTATAGAACAAGATGGAACCATTATCGAAGCATTGTCAAACGCGATGTTTAGGGTAGAATTACAAAATGGTCACGTAATCACAGCTCACATTTCGGGCAAGATGCGGATGCACTATATAAAGATTTTACCTGGTGACAAAGTAAAAGTTGAGATGTCTCCATACGACCTTACTAAGGGAAGGATCACTTTCAGATATAAAAATTAAAGCGCAGAAAAATGAAAGTAAGAGTATCTATCAAAAAACGTAGTGCCGATTGCAAAATCGTTCGGCGTAAAGGTCGTCTCTACGTTATTAACAAAAAAAACCCGAAGTTCAAGCAACGTCAGGGATAATGTATTAATTTTGTAAGGATTTTTTAATTCGTTAATAATATGGCTCGTATAGTTGGTGTAGATATACCGAACAATAAAAGAGGTGAAATTGCCCTGACCTATATCTTTGGTATCGGTCGCAGCCGTGCACAGCAGATTCTCGAGCAGGCTGGAGTTGACAAAGAGGTCAAGGTAAAGGACTGGGACGATAGCCAGTTCGCTGCTATTCGCAAAGTGATCAATGAAAAATACAAAGTTGAAGGTGAACTGCGCTCCGAATATCAGCTGAACATTAAACGACTGATGGATATCGGTTGCTATCGTGGCATTCGCCACCGTATTGGCCTTCCGGTACGTGGTCAGAGCACCAAAAACAACGCCAGAACCCGTAAAGGAAAAAGAAAAACGGTTGCTAACAAGAAGAAAGCTACTAAATAATTTTAAGTAGATATGGCAAAGAAGTCTGGAAGTTCGAAAAAAAGAGTAGTAAACGTAGAGGCTGTAGGACAGGCTCACGTACACTCTTCTTTCAATAACATCATCATTTCGATGACCAATAATAACGGAGAGGTTATTAGCTGGTCTTCGGCTGGAAAGAAAGGATTCCGCGGATCAAAGAAAAATACACCTTATGCAGCACAGACTGCATCGGAAGAGTGCGCAAAAACTGCTTATGATCTTGGATTACGGAAGGTAAAGGTATACGTTAAGGGACCGGGTAACGGACGCGAATCAGCTATTCGTGCTATCGCGAACGTAGGTATCCAGGTTACCGAGATTGTTGACGTTACTCCGCTGCCACACAATGGTTGCCGGCCTCCGAAACGTCGTCGTGTCTAATTTTTGATGATTTAAAAGAAGAAAATAATGGCAAGATATAGAGGACCACAAACTAAGATCGCAAGAAAATTTGGCGAACCCATTTTTGGGCCAGATAAAGCATTTGAGCACAAGAATTATCCTCCGGGTATGCACGGTAACAACCGTCGTCGCCGGAAGGTGTCCGAATACGGAACCCAGCTTAAAGAAAAACAAAAAGTTAAGTATACTTACGGTGTCCTTGAGAAACAGTTCCGCAACCTTTTCAAGAAGGCGGCGTCACATAAAGGAGTTACCGGTACCGTATTACTTCAGCTTCTCGAGAGTCGTCTCGATAACGTAGTATTCCGTTTAGGAATTGCTCCCACTCGTGCAGCTGCACGTCAGTTGGTAGGCCACAAACACATCGTGGTGAACAACAGTGTGGTAAATATCCCGTCGTACAGTGTACGTCCGGGTGATGTTATCGGTGTTCGCGAAAAATCGAAATCGCTTGAAGTAGTTACCGATTCATTGTCTTCGCAACGTCATAACAAATATCCCTGGATTGAGTGGGATGGGGAAGCTAAGACTGGTAAGTTCCTGAATGTTCCCGAACGGGAAGAAATTCCTGAAAATATCAAGGAGCAGCTTATCGTAGAGTTGTATTCGAAATAAAAATTAATTTAAGGTTTATGGCAATTTTAGCTTTCCAGAAGCCCGATAAAGTGATAATGGTTGAATCCGATGACAAATTCGGCAAGTTCGAATTTCGTCCGTTGGAACCTGGTTATGGTATTACCATCGGTAACGCATTGCGGAGGATTCTGTTATCATCTTTGGAAGGATACGCTATTACCACAATCAAAATCGAAGGGGTAGAGCACGAATTTTCTACCATTCCCGGAGTCATCGAAGATGTAACTGAGATGATCCTGAACCTGAAGCAAATTCGGTTCAAAAAGGAAGTGGAAGACTTCGAAACGGAGAAGGTAACGGTTACCTTGTTCGGCCAGGAGCAATTCAAGGCAGGTGATATCAACAACTTTATCACCGGCTTCCGCGTGCTGAATCCCGAGTTGGTTATTTGCAATATGGAGCCTGAAGTAAAGCTCCAGATTGAACTGACCATCGAAAAGGGACGCGGATATGTTCCGAGTGTTGAGAACAAACCCGTTGAAGAAGAATTCGGTGTGATTCCTATCGATTCCATCTTTACTCCTATCAAGAATGTAAAATATTCGGTTGAGAACTACCGTGTAGAGCAGAAGACCGACTATGAGAAATTGGTTCTTGATATCAAAACCGATGGTTCAATTCATCCCAAAGATGCACTGAAGGAAGCTGCTAAAATTCTGATTTACCATTTCATGCTGTTCTCCGACGAGAAGATTACCCTCGACTCTGATGAGAAATTTGCGAATGAAGAATTCGATGAAGAAGTACTTCACATGCGTCAGCTCCTGAAGACCAAACTCGTCGACCTGGATCTGTCGGTACGTGCACTCAACTGTTTGAAAGCAGCTGATGTAGATACCTTAGGCGATCTGGTTCAGTACAACCGGAATGATTTGCTCAAGTTCCGCAACTTTGGTAAAAAGTCGCTTACCGAACTTGATGATTTACTTGTTGGTATGAGTCTGAACTTCGGGATGGACATCGGTAAGTATAAATTAGACAAGGAATAATAAACAATGAGACATAATAAAGGATTCAATCATTTAGGCAGGACTAGCTCTCACAGGAAAGCGATGTTGTCTAACATGGCCAACTCCCTGATCTTGCACAAACGAATCAGTACTACTGTTGCTAAGGCTAAGTCGTTGCGTTCGTTCGTTGAGCCTATCATCACGAAGGCGAAAAACGATACGACACACAACCGTCGTATGGCATTCCGTTCATTGCGCAGTAAAACAGCTGTTAATGAGTTGTTCCGCGAAGTTATCGTAAAAGTGGGCGAGCGTCCGGGAGGATATACCCGCATTCTGAAAACCGGTAACCGTTTGGGTGATAACGCAGAGATGTGTATCATCGAGCTGGTGGACTACAACGAAAACATGTTGGCTGCTAAGGAAGAAGCTCCTAAGAAAACTCGTTCGAGAAGGGGCGGTTCCAAAAAGAAGAGCAGTGAAACACCTGCCGCAGAGAAACCTGCTGCTAAGGAAGAGACCAAAGCTGCACCGGAAGCCGATACCAAAGAAGAAGCTGTTAAGGCTGATGAGGTATCGGAAGAAAAGGCAGTTGAAGAGCCGAAAGCTGAAGATAAATCTGATGATCAGTCTGACGAAAACGAAGAAAAGGCTGAATAATCGATACAACATTCTACACTCAAAAAAGGGGAGGCATTTTTGCTTCCCCTTTTTTTGTTTTATACGGGTAGATTTATGTTAGAATGCGCGCCAAATCTATCAACCTTTTAACGTTTTTTTTTGTTATGATATTGAATTGACAGGGTTTGAAATATGAGAATATTTAAATAAATTAATTAGATTTGAGAACAACTCAACACCTATTACTATGGACTATATCAAGGAAAAACTCCTGAAGAAGGGGGAGCAGGAGAGACAAATTGTAAAAAAGCTGGTAAAAGAGTACGGTGATCTGCAGCTCGACACTGTTTCGATGGGCCAGGTGCTGACGGGCATGAAAGGCGTTACAAGTTTGCTCACTGTTACTTCGAAGCTGGATCCGGAAAGCGGTATTCGTTTCCGGGGCTATTCGATCCCCGAATTGCAGGAGAAGCTTCCCAAACTAAATCCGGAAGGAGAACCTTTGCCCGAGGGCTTATTTTATTTAATGTTGCTGGATGAGCTGCCGACTGTTGAAGATGTCCAGTATTTGACAAACGAATGGACGAAGCGGAATAAAGTTCCCGGACATGTTTTTGATGTGATCAATGCTTTGCCTCCGACCAGCAAGCCGATGACGCAATTCAGTACGGGTATTATGGCTATGGCCACAGAGTCACTGTTCCAGAAAGCTTATCGCGAAGGCGTCCCGAAAGATGAATACTGGGATACGACCTATGAAGACGTGATGAACCTGATTGCACAGCTTCCGACGATTGCAGCCTATATTTATCGCCGCAACTTCCAGGGAGGTGACATCATCCCGCCAAATCCGAAACTCGATTGGGCTGCCAATTTTGCCCATATGATGGGATACGACAGTGAAGAAGTGTATCGCTTGTTCCGTATGTATTTGTTCCTTCACGCTGACCATGAAGGAGGAAATGTTTCGGCGCACACCACGCACCTGGTATCATCTGCATTAAGTAATCCATTTTATGCGTATGCTGCTGGTATGACAGGATTGGCTGGACCGCTTCATGGGTATGCTAATCAGGAAGTGATTCGCTGGATAAAAGGCATGCTCGAAGAAATTGGCCCATGCGGATGTGCTGACGAAGAAAAAGAGAAAATCGCGAACTATGTGAAAAACTACATCTCGGAAGGAAAAGTAATTCCCGGATTTGGACACGCTGTGCTTCGGGTAACCGATCCCCGTTATGTAGCACAGAAGAAATTCGCTGAGAAATATGTGAAAGATGACCACATGGTTGATGTGGTGAACTGCCTCTACGAAGTCGTGCCTCCGGTATTGCAGTCACTGGGTAAAGTGAAGAATCCATGGCCAAACGTAGATGCCTATTCTGGTTCACTTCTGCAGCATTACGGTATCGATGAATATTTCTTTTATACCGTGATGTTTGGTGTCAGCCGTGCTTTAGGTGTACTGGCACAACTCGTTTGGGACCGTATGTACGGATTACCCATCGAACGTCCGAAATCGCAACCGCTGCAGTGGTTCAAAGACCAGGCGGGAATTTGATAATATTGATTATTCAAACGAAAAGATGGGGGATGGCTAAAATCCCCTATTTTTGTATCAAAATTTTTGAGAATGGCATTTCAGGGAATTCGTGAGTATATCGAGCTTTTAGAGCAAAAGGGAGAGTTAATCAGAATCAGTGAGTTTGTAGATCCGGTATTGGAAATACCCGAGATTGTTGACCGGGTGTCTAAGTCTCCCGGAGGCGGAAAGGCACTGCTGTTTGAAAAAACAGGAACCGATTTCCCGGTTTTGATTAACGCTTTTGGTTCGAACGAGCGAATGGCCCTGGCATTGGGTGCCGATAACCTGAATGCTATCGGAGACGAAATCGAAGACCTCTTTAAGAAGCTGGTAAGTCCCAAAGCCGGCTTGATGGAGAAATTGCGAATGCTTCCCATGCTGGGCCAGATTTCTTCATGGATGCCCAAATCCGTATCCGGAAAAGGGAAATGCCAGGAGGTGGTAATGAAAGAGCCGGATATGGGCAAATTGCCTGTACTGACGTGTTGGCCGGCTGACGGTGGTCCGTTTTTGACCTTGCCCTGTGTTGTGACCCGCGATCCGGAAACAGGTGTTCGCAATGTGGGGATGTACCGCATGCAGGTCTTTGGTTCGGAACTGACCGGTATGCATTGGCACAAGCACAAAACAGGGGCGCGTCATTTCAACGAATACAAGAAACGGGGCGAACGCATGCCCATTTCGGTTGTTTTGGGCGGTGATCCTGCTTATACCTATGCTGCCACGGCTCCGCTGCCCGATAACATCGATGAGTACCTGTTAGCGGGCTTTTTAAGGAAGAAAAGGGTAGAACTGGTAAAATGTATTACCAACGACCTGGAAGTTCCTTCTAACGCCGATTTCGTCATCGAGGGGTATGTCGATCCGGAAGAAGACTTTATCTGGGAAGGTCCGTTTGGTGACCATACAGGTTTTTATTCATTGGCTGATTGGTATCCGAGGTTTCATGTAACGTGTATCACTCATCGTAAAGATGCGGTTTACCCGGCCACGATTGTGGGAATTCCGCCACAGGAAGATGCTTACATTGGTCGGGCAACCGAACGAATTTTCCTGAGCCCGATGAAACTTACCATGATTCCGGAAATGGAAGACATGGAATTGCCTCCGGCCGGAGTAGCGCATAACCTGACCATTTCAAAAATTGACAAGACATTTGCCGGGCAGGCAGCCAAAGTAATGAATGCCATGTGGGGTGCCGGTCAGATGATGTTCAACAAAGTGATGATTGTAGCCGACGGGCAAACCGATATTCACAATTATCCCGAAATTGCCCGGATGGTATCTCAGGTTGTCGATCCGGCGCACGACATTTATTTCACGCAAGGACCAATGGACGTGCTGGACCATTCATCGTCCAAATTCGCTTACGGCTCCAAAATGGGTCTCGATGCCACTCATAAATACGAAGAGGAGCTGTACACCGAACTGACCAATTACCAGGTCCCGAAGAGTTCCGAAATTTCTGTGGAAAACATAAAAAAGGAGATTCCGGAAGTACACGATATCAATGCCAACTTGCTTGATGTAGGCATTTCGTTCGTTGTGGTATCGGTGAAGAAAAATGAACCGGGTTTGGTCAAATCGCTCGGCAAAAAGCTGGCTGCACATGCTGCCTTTAAAGGCGTTAAATTCATTGCCATTGTTGATGAAGAGCTTGATATCCGCGACATGAATTCTGTGGGATGGTATGTTACCGGAAATATCGATCCCAAACGCGACTCACAGATTTTTGAAGCCGAAAACGAAGGCGAAGTTTCTCATCTGGTACTTGACGGAACCCGGAAATCCGGCTCACTGGATAATTTCAAGCGCGACTGGCCCAATCCGGTGGTCTCTTCCATGGAAACCATCCGGAAAGTGGATGAGATGTGGCCCAAGTTAGGCTTGGGTGAACTCATCGAGTCGCCATCATTGCGTTATATTCCCATTCAGAAAGGAGTGGGAGCTATCGCCGAAGAAAAACAAGACTGATTTTTGGAATTGAGATCAGTAGATGACCCCTGAACCGATTTGCTCGTCACTGGTGTACCAGGCCACAAACTGACCGGCGGTGATGCCGCGTTGTTCCTCTTCGAAAAGTACGTAGAGGCCTTCCTCGCGCATGTACATTCGTCCTTTTTCGAGCGGCTGACGATAGCGTATCCGGAAAAGGAAATCTTTTTCTTCCCCGACGGGAATTTCCAAATCGGGCCTGATCCAGTGGATATCTTCTTTGGGAACGAATAATCCGGGGCGGTAAAGTCCGGGATGCGATTTTCCTTCACCTACATATATAATATTCCGGTTAATGTCAGTAGCCAACACGAATAGTGGTTCAGTATAGCCGCCAATATTCAGGCCTTTTCGTTGCCCGATGGTATAAAACTGGGCACCGTTATGCTCGCCAATCACTTTTCCGTTCCAGGGTTTGTAAGGAAAAGCATAGCACAGCTTTTTAAAGTTGTCCGGCGTTTTTCCCACATCTTTCTTCCGGGCCATAAAGTCGGCCGGGATTTCAATCACATTGCCTTTTTTCGGTTCCAGCTTTTGCTGAAGAAAAACAGGTAAGTCCACTTTTCCCACAAAGCAAATTCCCTGAGAATCTTTGCGCTCGGCCGTTATCAACCCCTGTTCACGGGCAATTTCACGCACTTCCGGTTTCATCAAATGTCCTATCGGGAACATCGATTTAGCCAGCTGCTCCTGGTTGAGCTGACACAGGAAATAACTCTGATCTTTGTTTGGATCCGAACCGGCGAGCAAACGATAATACGTTTTTCCGTCTTTCTCCACTTCCGCTTTACGGCAGTAATGTCCGGTAGCTACATAGTCGGCACCGAGCTCCAGCGCTTTCTCCATGAACATGTCGAACTTGATCTCGCGGTTGCAAAGAACATCGGGGTTGGGCGTGTGGCCTTTCCCGTACTCTTCGAACATATAATCAACCACCCGTTTCCGGTAGAAATCCGACAAATCGACTACATGGAAGGGAATATCCAGCTTCTTGGCAATCATTTCTGCAAAGGTGATATCATCTTCCCAGGTACAACTTGATGTAAGGGTTCCGGTGCGTTCTTTCCAGTTAATCATGAACACACCAATCACTTCGTACCCCTGCTGTTTGAGGAGGTATGCGGCAACGCTCGAATCGACGCCGCCCGATAATCCGACTACTACTTTTTCCTTCATGCGTAATAAAAATCAGCGCAAAGGTATTCTTTTTAAAAGAATTGAACAACGAATGAAAATGGACCTGCCTGGTGCTTAGCCTAAATGTGATCGAGGATGTGATGATGGCAGTTGGTGCAATTTCCCTTTTTGTCCAGCCCGGAAATCTCGGTGTAGTATCCGGAACGGTCGATGACCCGCTGGTGACACTTACTGCAAAAGGTAGAGCTGCGCCGGGTATCGGCGAGATTTCCCAGGTAGACGTAATTCAAATGCCGAACGGCAATCTCGAACAAATCGAGCAACGTATTAACCGGTGTAGCAGCGATGTTCTGTTTGAATGCCGGGAAATAACGGGAGAGATGCAGAGGTGTATCTTTACCGGTTTCGTCGGCTATCCAGCGCACCATTTCTTCAAATTCTTCGTAATCGTCATTCATGCCGGGAATCACCAGGTTGGTCAACTCCAGGTGGCCATCGGATTGCGCAATAATGCGGATACTGTTTTTAACCGGCTCGAGTTTTGCATGCGTCATTTTGTGATAGAAATTCTCCGAGAAGGCTTTCAGGTCGACATTGAAGGCATCGATATAAGGCAAGAGTCTCAGAAGCGGAGCCTTGTTAATGTAACCATTGGTCACCATCACTGTTTTCAGCCGGGTATTCAACGCCCGTTTGGCGATTTCATACATGTACTCATAGGCAATTCCAGGCTCACTGTAGGTAAAAGCAACCCCTAAATTATTCTCGTCATTTAACGCAATTTGCACCAATTCTTCGGTAGAGAATAATTTAAAGTTGTCGAACTCGTCGGGCGATACCTGCGAGATGCGGTAATTTTGGCAAAACGAGCATTTCAAATTACATCCAATGGTGCCAATGGAGAGTATTTTGCTTCCGGGATAAAAGTGATAAAGAGGTTTCTTTTCGATGGGATCGGAGCCGTAGGCGGCTACCTTTTCAAAAATTTCGGTATACAAGTCTCCGCCCACGTTTTTCCGTACCCGGCAGGCCCCGCGCTTTCCCTCGTTGATGACACAGTAGTGAGGACACAGTTTACACCGGACAATATTCTGCCCGACCCTATCGTAGTACAATGCATTCTTCATGGGGGATGGTTTTTGCATTTGTCACGCCTTATCAACAATTCAGACTCTCAGGTAGTTCAATGAGGTGCACTGTGGTGAGCAGAACGTATGATTTCTTCTCATGAACTTGCCGGAAGAAAATCATATCTTGATATCAAAGAATATGGTATTTTTACCGCACCGTAACCATGAATGATATTAACAACATATTAGCACAGTCCGAATTTTCCCGGGAGAATATTGTCCGCCTGCTTTCGCTGGAAGGAGAGGAGAAGGTCCTGCTTTTTCGAAGAGCGGCCGAAGTGAAAGCCGTGAATACAGGCTCAGAAGTATATTTCCGCGGCTTGGTCGAGTTCTCGAATGTGTGTGGCAAGAACTGCTACTATTGTGGTATTCGCAAGGACAACGATGAGGTAAAACGTTACAATTTGTCGGATGAAGAGATTCTGGCTGCGGCCCGTTTTGCCTGGGAAAACCAATATGGCTCGCTGGTATTGCAGTCGGGCGAACTGGCTTCTCCGGCTTTCGCTGACCGGGTGGAAAACCTGTTACGGGAAATCAAAAAACTAAGCAACGGTGAGTTGGGGATTACCATATCGTTAGGCGAACAGTCACCTGAAGTGTATCGTCGCTGGTTTGAAGCCGGTGCACACCGCTACCTGTTGCGAATCGAATCATCAACACCAGAACTGTACCGGAAAATACATCCGAACGACAAGTTGCACGATTTCGATACCCGGATAGCTTGCCTGCGTTC
The DNA here is from genome assembly GCF_056493735.1 of Prolixibacter sp. DSM 2831. Taxonomy (NCBI): domain Bacteria; kingdom Pseudomonadati; phylum Bacteroidota; class Bacteroidia; order Marinilabiliales; family Prolixibacteraceae; genus Prolixibacter; species Prolixibacter sp. DSM 2831. The sequence goes on along the minus strand of NZ_CM151379.1, from coordinate 4,064,527 downwards.
GTTGCAGGAAATCGGATACCAAACCGGAACCGGCGTTATGATTGGACTCCCTTTCCAAACGCTCGAAAACCTGGCTGATGATCTGCTTTTCTTCAAAGCCTTCGATATTGACATGGTAGGAATGGGACCATATCTCGAGCATGCCAAAACCCCCTTGTATTCCTACTGGGAAACACTCATGCCATTGCAGCAACGCTTCGATTTATCGTTGAAGATGATTGCCGTTTTGCGGTTACTCATGCCCGACATCAATATTGCGGCGGCAACAGCATTGCAGGCCATCGATCCGCTGGGGCGCGAAAAAGCGGTGAAGGTAGGTGCCAATGTCATCATGCCGAACATTACGCCCGGGTTGTATCGAAACGATTACGCTCTGTACCAAAACAAACCCTGCGTTGACGAAGAGCCCGAAAAGTGTAAGGGATGTCTCGATGCCCGCATCGCATTGGCAGAAGGTGAAATCGGCTATGGCAAATGGGGCGACTCCAAACATTTCCATAAGCGGGTAAAAGCTTCCTCCCGTTAATATTCCATTATTTTCATTAAGTGTGGCAAACTGTGGAAGGGCAACAGATCTGTGGAATTCCATTCCACAAAGTGTGGAATCTATCCCACAGCCCTTGTAGAACGTGGTAAACACGGATTTTTTCTGATAAAATTTTTCTTTCTCTTTCTCTATTGATTTTTAGTGATTTGCGACTCGCAGTCTGTGTTGAAAATTCGGTCAAAGAGTTTTGGCACAGTATTCCCTTATTAGTTAGCAGGTGATTTGAAATTAATTATTGGACGAAAACGAAAGAGAAAAGAGAAATGAGAAAGTTAGCTATTATTTTGCTCGTGTTGCCTTTTTTTACGGCATGTAATCAGAAGGAGCTAAAGAAGTTGAAGGAAGAGAATGCACAATTGACCCAAATAGCACAGAAACGTGACTCCACCATCAACGATTTTGTTGAGTCATTTCAGTCTATTGCAGCCAACCTCGATTCCATCAAAGTTAAAGAAAAGTTGATTTCGGTACAAGCTGCAGGGGAGCAGACGGCTGATTCAAAGACTCAGGTAATGAACGATTTGAGTTTGGTGAAAAATCTGCTGGACAAAAACAAGGCAGAGTTGGCCGACCTGAACAAGAAACTGAAAAACAGTTGGTACCGTAACTCGAAACTGAAAAAATTGACCGCAAGTCTGCAGAAGCAGATTCAGGAAAAAGAGGAGTCGATTGCTAATTTGACTGCTCAGGTTACTGAACTGAATGGAAAAGTTGACAATCTGAACGGACAGGTAGCACAGTTGAACGACACTGTCAGCACGCTGTCGACTCAGAATTCGATGCAAGAGAAATTATTGAACGAAAAGACAGATAAACTTCATACCGCTTACTATGTAACCGGTACGACAAAGGAGCTGAGGGATCAGCATGTCATTTCAGCCACAGGAGGCTTACTGGGAATCGGAAGGACGGACAAATTAAGCGACCAGGTCGATCCGTCGAAATTCACGGCCATCGACATCACCAAGACGACTACGATTCCGGTGAGTGGGAGAAAAATCAACATGGTAACAGCACATCCTGCTGATTCGTACAAAATCGAGCAGAAAGACAACGAAGTTGAAGCCATCACGATTACAAATCCTGAAGAGTTCTGGAAAGCTTCCAAGTATTTGGTCGTGGCTGAAAGATAATTATTAGGTTTTAAGATTGGTTCTCAAAAGAGCGTCCCGCCCGGGACGCTCTTTTAGTTTGTATACACTTTCCGTAACTTGTACACACGGTCACTGCCCTCTGAAATTACTAAGCCGAAAATTCGTTGTACAGACTAACAGAACCCGGGTCGGAGCGGATATCGTTGTTTTATACACTAACCAACATTAGGGATGATGGAAACGGAAAACAAAGAAACTTATTGGAGCCGGTTTACCGAAGATTTTGAAGAGATGCAAAGTCACGTGGTTGGTGACGAGGTTCTTCTTCTGGCTCACGAAGAACTATTGAGAGAGGCTAATCTCGTAAAAGTGTTGGAACTGGGATGCGGAACCGGATTATATACGGAAACGCTGCAAAAAAACGCAGAGCATGTTGTTGCGACCGATTTGTCGGATGAGATGCTCGCTTTTGCAAAGAAAAAAAGAGGTAATTTGGAGAATGTTGAGTTCCGGAAAGCGGATGCCCTTAATCTTGAATTTGAAGACGGACTATTCGACACGGTTTTCATGGCGAATCTGATTCATGTTGTAGGAAATGCGGGACGGGCTATTCAGGAGAGTAAGCGGGTGCTGAAAGACGGTGGACTATTAATTATTAACTCTTTTGCTATCGATGACATGAGTTTTTTTAACAAGCTGGCCATGGGGATCCGTTACCTAAAAACATTTGGTAAACCTTCTGCGGAAGCAACAAAGGAAAAAACAACCCGAAAAAGTGTAGAACAGTTGCTTATCGACAATGGCTTTGAAATCCAGAAAAGTCTGCTCCTGGGAACAAAGTCGAAAGCGATGTATATCAGCGGTAGAAAGTAACTCAATTTACCGTTGACTTGAGATTCGGGAAGAAACCCCGAAGACCGAAAAACGCAATGCCTATGGCATTTTGTAGATCATCGAATTGATATTCATTCCCGCTCCAACAGAGGCAAACACCAATATATTTCCACTCGTCACCTTCTGGTTCGGTAATTTATTGTTGAGTAGTAAGTTCAGTAATGTGGGAACAGTTGCCACCGAACTATTTCCAAGTTCAGCAATGGTCATTGGCATAATGTCTTTGGGAATATCTTTTTTATGAAAGAGCTTAAACAACCGCGCCAGTATGGCATCATCCATTTTGGCATTGGCCTGGTGAATTAGCACCTTATCTACTTGTTCCAACTCAATTTTTGCTTTTTCCAGGCTTTCTTTCACAACCGAAGGAACCGTATTCAGTGCGTATTCATATAATTTACGTCCGTGCATTTTTAGGAACAATTGGTCTCCTTCGTAATCCGGGTTGTTTGATTTGCCCATCCAAAGCAGAAAAGCATGATTTAGTGTATCGGAACGGGAACTATGGGCCAGAATTCCAACAGGCTCATCACTCTCAATCGCTTCCAAAATGGTCGCACCAGCACCGTCGGAATAAATCATACTGTCCCTGTCGTGGGGATCGGATACCCTGGAGAGAGTTTCTGCCCCGATTATCAAAGCCCTTTTTGCGTCACCCGATCTCAGGAAATAATCAGCCTGTATCATACCCATAAGCCATCCGGGACAGCCAAAAGGCACATCAAATGATATGGTTCTCGGGTTCTCAATTCCTAATTTGTTTTTAACCCGGGCTGCGAGACTAGGAACCAGATCCGACTTTCGGTTATTACTTTGTACATCTCCGAAATTATGCGCGACAATAATATAGTCAAGGCTTTCTTTGTCAATGCCCGAAGTTACGATAGCATCTTTCGCAGCAAAATAAGCAATATCAGAAGTTTGCAGGTCGTCTGTAACATACCTTCTCTCTTTGATTTCGGTGATTTTCTCGAATTTTTTAATTATCTCTTCGTTCGGGGTATTGATTTTATTTCCCTCAGAATCGTAAAAATCATTATTCAGAAAATCTTCATTTACGACTCTTTTTTCAGGTATGTAACATCCTGACCCTTTAATAATAGAATATCGCTTTTTCATTGGCTGGTAATATCTAATGCTATGTCAACAAAACTAATCAGTGGAAGTAAAGCTACAATATATCTTAGGAAATATTTTCATATTAATCACTTATTAAAAGAACAATTGCAACTCTGGTCAAATGGAGACAGCCTTAGTAACGCCTGTTAGAATTTTCAAAAAGGAAATCTCACACCTTATGCAACCGTGTTTTCAAGTTGATTTTAACTAATTTGCAGAAAGCAAACTCCTCGTTAAAATTGAAACGAACATGAAAATAGCGATATATGGAGCCGGTTCGCTGGGAACCGTCATAGGGGCTTATTTGACTAAGGCCGATCTGGATGTGGATTTGATCAACCGGAACCGGGCGCATGTGGAAGGGATGAAGACCAACGGCGCTCATATTACCGGAACCATTGACCTGACGGTTCGGGTCAAAGCTTTGCTGCCGGAAGAAATGTTTGAAAAATACGATATCATTTTTCTGCTCACCAAACAGCAGGAGAATAAAAAGGTGGTGCGTCAAATCGCCCGCTATCTCAGCGACGATGGCATTATCTGTACTGCGCAAAATGGTTTCCCCGAATTATCCGTGGCCGAAGTGATTGGTAAAGAAAAGACCTTTGGCTGTACCATTGCCTGGGGCGCAACTCTGCTTGGAAATGGGGTGAGTGAACTAACCTCTAGCCCCGATAGTCTCACGTTTAGTATTGGCGCTTTGTCCCATCAAAACGATAAGAAATTGCATCAAATAAAAGAGATACTGGAGGTGATGGGGACGGTGGATATCGAACGCAATTTTGTTGGAGCACGATGGTCGAAGTTGGCTATTAACAGCGCTTTTAGTGGTGTGTCGACTGTTCTGGGCTGCACGATTGGAGAGGCTGCCCAAAACAACGAGTCGAGGAAGTTTATCCAGGCAGTCATGAAGGAGTGCTTTGCTGTAGCTGATGCGGCAGGCATTCAAATGGAACCTATCCAGGGGCGAGATTTGAGAAAGTTGCTGGATTATACCAATCGGCTGAAACAACTGTTTTCTTTCATGATTATTCCTATCGCGATGAGAAAACATGCCAGGCTGAAGGCCAGTATGCTTCAGGATCTGGAAAAAGGTAAGCCGACAGAGGTAGATGCCATTAACGGAGTGGTCTCCCAATATGGGAAAGAGTATCATGTCGCTACCCCCTACAATGATAAGGTGGTGGAAATCATTCACGGTATCGAAGCCGGAAAATACACTCCTTCGTTCGAAAATGTTCGTTTGTTTGAATAGGAAAGACAGGCAAAGAGATTTATTTTTATTTGGTTTTTGTAGTTCTTCCCCATGAAAATTACTCCTAAAATCCAACAAAAACTCCCTTCAACCGTTAGGTGAATAGTTTGGAAAAGCAATTGATGAACGAATAAACAGACTTATGAAAGGATTAAATACGCGGTTGATTCATGGCGACGAAAAGGATTCGTACCATAGTGATGTGAGAAGTTTGAAAACGCCTGTTTTTCAAACGGCAGCTTATGATTTTGAAGATTCAGCATCGGTAGAAAGAGCTTTCCGGGGAGAAAGTGATGCCTTCGTTTATTCGCGAATTTCAAATCCGACTGTACGGCAACTGGAAGCTCGGCTGAAGTCGCTGGCCAATGCCCAAAGCAGCCTGAGCGTGAGCTCGGGCATGGCGGCCATCTCATCAACCATCCTTTCAATTTGCGACACCGGCGACAACATCGTGGCGAGCAAGTACCTGTTTGGCAATACGTATTCCTTCTTTACAAAGACACTCAGCTCATTCGGCATTCAAGTCAAATTTGTCGACCCGGAGAATCCTGATGAAGTGGAACTAAGCATCGACGCGCAAACGCGTGCCATTTTTTTGGAGGTCATCACCAATCCGCAGCTGATTGTTTTCGATTTTGAACGGATCTCGCAAATCGCTAAAGAGAAGAAGGTGCTGTTGATTCTCGATAACAGTTTGCTGACTCCTTATCTTTTCCAAAGTCATCAATACGGCGTCGACATTGAGGTCTTATCGACCACCAAGTTCATCTCAGGTGGCGCCACATCGATAGGCGGTGCAGTTTTTACTTACCCGTCGGATAAGTGGCAGTATATCCCGAAGCTGCAGGAAAATTACCAGTTGTATGGGAACGCAGCTTTCGAGAAGAAACTGCGGAAAGAGCTATTCAGTAACCTGGGATGTTGTTTATCGCCGCAAAATGCATGGCTGCAAATGCTGGGGCTGGAAACACTGACATTGCGAGTCGACCGGATTTGTGAAAATGCCCATAACCTGGCTTCATGGCTTTCGGAGCAGGACAAGGTTCAACGCGTGGAATACTCGTCACTGGAGAAGTCTCCCTATTATCAACTGTCGGAAAAATATTTCACCTCGAAGGTGGGTTGCCTGATCGCCATTGAGCTGAAAAGTAAAAAGCAGTGCTTCGATTTCATGGATGCCCTGAAGGTAATCCGGCGCGGCACCAACTTCTGCGACAATAAATCGATGATTATCCATCCTTCCTCCACTATCTACTGCGATCTGTCAGACGAGGCAAAAGAGTCATTTAAGATCCCGGATACCCTGATTCGCCTTGGCGTTGGTCTGGAAGATATCGAAGACTTGAAAACGGATATTCAGCAGGCGTTAGATAAACTGAAGTAAAACTGGACTGATAAACAATTTCTTTGTCGTATTGTTGGCAACGATAAAAACTCGATATGGATTCAGAAATGATTGCTGCACTGGCTATTCTGGTGGGAGGATTCTTGATATTTCTCGATAGAAGAAGAAAGAAACGTCAATCAGACGACTAGTTGGTCGGTTAGTTTTTTTCTACTGCCTCATATAATTACGGCATCTCTTCTTTTGGCCGTTGAAAGTATCCATTATTAGCAATATATTATGTCACTCTTTGCGATTTTTGTTAAGAGAGGAAAAGTTGTATCCTTTTTATCGTTAATTCAGGTGAAAAAAGAGTTAAAAAACAACTGGTGGGTACTGGTTGGATGTCTGGGGCAAACTTCTTATTTTAATCCCTTGAATTTGATCTGTTAATCCAAACTTATCATGAGAAAAAAGTCATTGATTGCATTTGTGTTAGCGACTTTGTCGTTAGCAGCTTTCGGGCAAAAATATCCGAAAGACTGGGAAAATCCGCGGATGATTGAGCGGAATAAACTAGAGGCGCATGCCACGCTTTACCCGTTTCAGGATATTCAAACAGCCCTGACGATGGACCGGGAGAAGAGTCCCTGGTACCAATCGTTGGACGGAACCTGGAAGTTTGATTTTGTTCCGAAAGCGGAAGATGCCACCACCGATTTTGCTCAAAAAGGATTTGACGCTTCGGGCTGGGACAATATTTCGGTGCCGTCAAATTGGGAAATGAAAGGATATGGTACCCCGATTTATACCAACATTACCTATCCGTTCCCGGCAAAGCCGCCATACATTTTGCGCGACGATCCGGTGGGCTCTTACATTCGCGACTTTAACCTTCCGGATAACTGGAAGAACCGGGAAGTGATTTTGCATTTTGGCGGCGTTTCGTCGGCCATGTATGTGTGGGTGAATGGACAAAAAGTAGGGTATAGTCAGGGAAGCCGGCTCCCGGCTGAATTCGATATTACCGATTACCTCCTACCCGGAAAGAACCGTGTGGCGGTTCAGGTGTATCGCTGGAGTGATGGCAGTTACCTGGAAGATCAGGACCACTGGCGGATGAGCGGTATTCACCGGGAAGTATACCTCGTGGCGCAACCGAAAGTGAATATATACGACCTGGCTGTTCGTACCGATTTGGATGCGGCGTATAAAAATGCTGAATTGCAGATCCGGCCTCGCGTCAAAGTCATGGATGACACAAACACGAAAGGCTGGACGTTCAATGCCCAATTGTACGATGAACAGGGAACAGAAGTGAAAACCGATACCATGAGCATATCGGTCAATCATATTATCCACGAGCGGCTGCCGCAGCGCGATAACGTACCATTTGCATTGTTGAAAGCGCATATTACCAATCCGGTGAAATGGTCGGCTGAAAATCCGTATCTCTACACATTGGTGGTTACCGTAAAGGATGCCAGCGGAAATGTGGTGGATGCTACCAGTACCCATGTTGGTTTCCGGAAAATAGAGTGGAACCACGGCGTATTCAAAGTGAATGGCCGTCCGGTGAAGCTGTATGGCGTGAATCGTCACGACCACAGCGAAGTGAACGGAAAAGCCGTTACCAGGAAGGAGATGCTGGAGGATGTTCTTCTGATGAAACGCTTTAACCTGAACGCTGTTCGTACCTCACACTATCCGAACGATCCTTATTTCTACGACATGTGTGATAAGTACGGTATTTATGTGCTTGATGAAACCGATTTGGAAACGCATGGTCTCACCGGTTATTTCACGAATAATACGGCCTGGACGTATGCATTTGTTGATCGTGCAGTCAGGATGGTCGAGCGCGATAAGAACCACGCGGCTATCATAGGTTGGTCTCTCGGAAATGAGTCAGGAGTCGGCCCCAACCATGCGGCAATGGCAGGTTGGATTCGGAGTTACGACCCGACCCGGTTAATTCACTACGAAGGGGCACAGGGCGATCCGACCAGTCCGAATTATATCCCGGTTACCAGCAAGGATTATTGGAAAAAGCCCTACGATGCCAATCCAACAGATCGGCAGTGGGTAGATGTCATCAGTCGGATGTATCCGTCGCCAACAGTGCTGGAAGGACTGGCTGAGAGTCCATGGATTCACCGCCCGATTGTCATGTGTGAATATGCGCACTCGATGGGTAACTCCACCGGTGATTTGAAAAAATACTGGGAAGTTATTCGCTCTCATCCCAATCTGATGGGTGGATTCATTTGGGATTGGATTGATCAGGGTATCCTGGAAAAAGACAAAAGTGGAAAACCGTACTGGGCTTACGGTGGTGACTTCGGTGATAAGCCCAACGATGGCAATTTCTGTATCAACGGAATTGTAGCCCCCGATCGTACAGCGAAACCGGCATTATGGGAATGCAAGCATGTTTTTCAGCCCATCAGTGTTAGTCCGGTTGATTTGAAGAATTTCGATTTCACGGTAGTGAACCGGCAGGATTTTACCGGGCTGGAGCCTTATTCGCTCAGGTGGTCATTGCTGGATAACGGCGTTGAGGCGCAGCATGGCACAATTCCAACGCCGGCATGTGCTCCGGGTGAAAATGCTCGCTTCCATATTCCGGTTGATCAAGTTAAGCTGAAAAAGGACGCAGAATATGTGCTGAATGTCAGTTGGGATTTGGCGAAGAAGAACCTATGGGCCGATGCTGGATTCGAGATTGCCTGGAACGAATTCATCCTTCCGGGACATGAGGTGAAACCGGCCGCAATAGCTTCCGGCAAGGTAACGGCCACCGGAAGTGATAACGATGTCACCTTATCGGGAAAACATTTCACGGTAGTGGTGAACAAACAGAAGGGCGAAATTTCGTCTTATAAAGTGAATGGCAAAGAACAATTTGTTAGTCCGCTGAAGCCTAATTTCTGGCGGGTACCGACCGACAATGACGAGGCGGGTGGTAACCACATCTTCCGCGATATGCGTGTTTGGAAAGAGGCGGTTGCCAATATGATTTTCCAGTCAGCCAAAATCGACGATAATCAATCGGGCGTTGTTTGTACTTACACATTACCTGTTGACGCATCGACACTGAAAGTGCATTATTCTGCCGAAGACGATGGAACATTGCAGGTATTAGCCGAGATTATCAAAGGAGATAATGCTCCGGATTTGCCACGCTTCGGTTTTACGATGGAAGTTCCGGCAACATTGACTGAAACGGCTTATTACGGAAAAGGTCCGTGGGAGAATTACTGGGACAGGAAATCGGGCGCCAAGCTTGCATTGTATCAAACGCCGACTAGCGATTTGCAGTACAAATACGTTCGTCCTCAGGAGAACGGTAACCGGAGCGATGTTCGCTGGTTTGCCCTTGCCGGGAAAAACGGTGGTTTGATGGTCCGTGGCGAACCAAAAGTTGATTTCAGTGTATGGCCTTATACTGCAGCCGATCTGGAGCAGGCCAAACATATTGATGAGGTACCAGTCCGTGATTTTTATACGGTACACATCGACTACAAGCAGTTAGGCGTTGGTGGTGACGATACCTGGAGTGCGCAGGCAATCGCTCATAAACCTTATCGCCTGTCGGCGAAAAACTACCAGTATAGCTTTACCATTTGTCCGGTAAAATCGATTGCTCAGGCTGAGAAGCTCTATTAGTAAATCAAGTTTCATAAAAACAGAAAACTCCCGAACCGTTATGGTCGGGAGTTTTTTTATCGATTCAAATTAACTGCTAAGCTTGTGTCGTTAAAAGTGACGGAATAAACTTAGGCGCTTGTCGTAATTTGGTCGCCTGTTCGAAAGAGTAGGCCAGTTTTATCAACTGTGGTTCCGACCACGCTGTTCCGATAAAGGATAAGCCGATAGGCAACTCGTGCACAAATCCGGCAGGAACGGTAATGCTCGGGTAACCTGAAACGGCCGCCAAATCGGAGCTCCCTCCGCCAAAATGGTCGCCATTTACCCGGTCGATGGTCCACGACGGTCCGTTGGTCGGAGCAATCAATGCATTCAGATTATGCTCTTTCATGGCACCGTCGATATATTTTGCCGGGAGCGTTTTGGTCAGTTTGAGCGCATTCATGTATTCTTCTTCCGAAGGAGTTTTCTCTTCCGCTGTGATGAATATACTCTGGTCAAACCACTGCAGCTCTTTGCTGCTGTTTTTCTTATTGAATTCAATCAGCTCTTTCAGATTCTTCCTCGGAGCTTCCGGATGTTCAGCCAGGTATTTGTTCATATCGTTTTTGAACTCATACACCAGAACCGTCCATTCGGCTTTCGACCACTGATCGTGATCTTTCATCGGATCCAATTCCACCAGTTCGGCACCCTGCTGCTTCATGGCGTCCATGGCCTTTTTCATCAGTGCGTCCACATCGGCGTTAAAACCGAAATAATCTTTTACAATACCGATTCTTGCCCCATTTAAGCCATTCTTATCGAGAAACTGGGTGTAATCGGTTCCTTTCCATTTGGAAGCGCTCATGGTGGCTCTGTCGTTAGCATCGTCACCAACTAATGGTCCCAGCAGAGTGGCAGCGTCGGTAACGGTGCGAGCCATTGGACCAGCCGTATCCTGACTGTGCGAAATGGGAATGATGCCATGGCGTGACCAAAGACCAACTGTTGGCTTGATACCCACCACACCGTTTATTCCGGAAGGGCAAACAATGGATCCATCGGTTTCGGTTCCAATGGCGATGGCACTAAAGTTAGCCGAAACCCCTGCACCGGAACCGGAACTGGAACCACAGGGAGAACGGTCGGTCACGTAAGGGTTACAAGTTTGTCTGCCGCGTCCACTCCATCCACTTGATGAGTGATTTGAACGGAAGTTGGCCCATTCACTCAGGTTGGTTTTTCCCAACAATACAGCACCGGCTTCACGAAGCTTCGAAACAATGAACGCGTCGTTTTTGGGACGATTGCCTTCCAGTGCCAACGAACCAGCCGTTGTTTGCATTTTATCGCCGGTATCGATATTGTCTTTAATCAGAATCGGGATACCATGTAACGGGCCTCTCAATTTTCCGGCTTTCCGCTCTTCATCCATTTTCCGTGCGATAGCAACAGCATCGGGATTCAATTCAATAACGGTGCGAAGTGTCGGGCCATTTTGGTCGACTTCTTTGATTCGTTTCAGATACTTGGTTGTCACTTGTTCGGACGTGAGTTCTCCATTTTTCATTTTTTGCTGGAGTTCCGCTACGGTAACTTCGTTCAGATCGAACTGAGTGTAATCGGCTTTTGATGCCGCTACCTGGTTGTTTTTTTCATCGCAGGCAGCCAATGGAGAAAGTGTGAACGCTGCCCCGCCAATGGCAGCTGTTTTGAAAAAACTTCTTCTTTTCATTTGTGCAAATTAGTGTGGTTGAGATTTATACGAAATGTCACTCAGGTCTGTCATATTGAAATTCCTGCATAAGATACATTAAAGTAGAATGATTACAAAGAAGTGGGGATGGGGACGACTATCCTAATCGGCTGATTTGTTCCAGTTTTTCGGGTTCATTAATAACGATCTCTCTTCGGCGAAGGCTGATGATGCCATCACGAATAAAACTGTTCAATTGTTTGGAAACACTCTCTCGACTAGTCCCGATGAGGTAGGAAATTTCATTTTGGTTTAGTGGTAGTCGAAAGCGGTTGGAGCGGAATATAGCTTTTGAGAAATAGAGCAAAGTATCGGCCAGTTTCCCATAGATCTTTTTCTGTCCCTGACTAATGAATCGATGATAGTTGGTTAGGCTGTCCCGGCTCACCGTCGAGAGTATTTCGAAAGCAAATTTTCCGTTGTCGAGGATAAATTGTTTGAAAATAGCTACGTCGATAAAGCAAACAGCCACATCCGTTAAAGCTGCATAAGAATAATGGTTCACGCGGTCGCCAAATAGGGAAGGTAACCCGAGATAGGCGTGATTCTGTATAATCTGGACGATGCATTCCGGCTGATCGCCGCTTTTAATGTATTCTTTCACTAAGCCAGATTGCAAATAAATAATGTGTGAGGTAAGTGAGCCTTCTGACAGTATTTCCTCGCCTTTTCGGAAGATGCCTTCACTGCAATTCTCTCCCAGAAGCTGTAGTTCATCTTCCCCCAAGGCCATGGCTGCACAAGACTTTTCACTGCAAAGAGTGCAGTTGCGTAATAATTGGGTAGAGAAGGCGGACTTTCGCATAAGCTGTGAAATATTTCACAAAGTTACGGGAGAACTCTCACAAAGTCAATGCTGTATCATTAAACGTAAGGTCATAAATTTATAGTAAGAACAAAGTTTATGAACAAACTTCTAACCATATTATTTGGATTGGGGACTTTGGCCTTCGTTTATTATGTAGCAATGGTCCTGATTGGATGCATTTCATCAATGTGTGGAGCGGGATATGATTATTTCTGTGGCACATATTGCAGGATTGCCTTATTGGTGGGAATTATAGCTGCATCGATGTTCATTTTCCAGGTTTTCAGAACCTTACATCATAAAGAGGCGAAGTGAAGGTTCAGATTGAAACGGGTCCGGCTTGCCCGTTAAGTAAACGGGTAGGTCAGACTTGTGACTAATTCAATAAAAACTGATATAGTTGTGATTGTAAGATAAATCCCCGACTATTCCACTCTCAGGAGGAGGTGGAAAGCATAAATTCAAAATAGGTTTGTAGTTTTGCCGTAACAGCAAAGTTAGTCTGAAACAGAGCAGCCCCTTTTGGTGAAAGTGGGGCTGTTTTTTTTACAAAAGAAAGCCCCGCTTTTTGAGCAGGGGCATTGAAGTTGTTCTGAAATGAAATAAACTATAGTAGTTTAACATTTACCGCATTCAAACCTTTTTTACCTTCTTTCAGTTCGAAAGTAACTTCATCGTTTTCTTGTATTTCGTCGATCAATCCGGTTACATGGACAAAATACTCATTGTCTGATTCTGCGTCTTTAATAAAACCAAAGCCTTTGGTCCTGTTAAAGAACTTAACTGTTCCTTTGTTCATAATTTTTAGTTGATAATGTACTTCTAACAAATTTACATTAATCAATGATAAAATCTTGACTTTATGTTGAGTAAAATAAAATTTTGTCTGCGATATGAGCTTTGAAACCAGTGTCTTGAGATTGTAAGGATAACAAAAAGCAGATGGCAAAATAAGCTGAACAGTCCGTGTTTTTACCCTTTACATGAAAAAAAGAAAGCCGCCGAAACATGGTCCGGCGGCTGATATCAGGTTGAAATGTTAATTCCAAAATGTCAGAGATACAAATCTCTTTTTCCTAACAGAATATCTTTATATTCTGCCCTGAATTTCTCCATTAGGTGCGGACGACTGCTGAAGTATGGCTCTGATTCAATTTCAGCAATCTCTTTTAAAATCAGTTCTTCACCTATGGCTTTGGTTTTCGGCGAAGCATAATCGTTCAGATATTCCCGGAAGGTTAATACCGCATTCAATTTGCAGAACTTTCCTTCCACGCAGTGACTGAGCATCCCCATAATGGTTTCACCGGTTCTTCCACAACGGTAACCTGCCGTGCAGAACGAAGAAATATATCCCATTTCCGCTACCTCGCATATCACATCGTCCAAGTCGCGTGGGTCACCAATCGTGAATTGCTTCTTATCCAGATCCTCTTCTGTTTTCTGGTCGGAATAGGCGCCGATTCCAATCCGGGTGGAAGCATCGGTCTGGGTACAGCCCAGGTTGATAACCTCTTTCTTCAGTTCGGGTTGTTCGCGGGCGGTAACGATTAAACCGGCAGTCGGAACCGATAACCTTAAAACAGCTACCAGTTTTTTGAAATCTTCATCCGAAACCTGATGTGGCAGGTTATTGCTCAATGAAGAACCGGATGCCGGTGTAATTCTCGGGAACGAAATGGTATGCGGTCCTACACCGAAACGGTTTTCCAAATCGATGGTGTGGTAAAGCAATCCCATTACCTCGAAACGCCAGTCGTACAGTCCGAATAACGCGCCAATAGCCACATCATCGAGGCCTGCATCCATAGCTCGGTGAAGCGCATAAAGTCGCCAGCGGTAATCGCCTTTCAGCGTATTCGTCGGATGGACTTTGCTGTATGTTTCGTGGTGATACGTTTCCTGGAAAACCTGGTAAGTACCGATTCCCGCGTCCTTCAATCTTTTCAGCTTGGCTGAACTCATCGGAGCCGCATTGATATTGACCCGGCGTATATTGGCTTCCCGGCCCGAAACCGGGGCATCGCGGTAAACGGAATAAACCGTATTGATGGTATCGACCATATAGTCGACATCCGAACGAGGATGTTCACCGAAGACCAGGATTAATCGTTTGTGGCCTTCGTCGATGACGGATTCCGTTTCCTTGCGGATTTCGTCCTGGGTAAGGATGCGCCTTTTTTCATCGCAGTTTTCTTCCCGGAAACCACAATATTCGCAATTGTTCACACAAAGGTTGGAACAATAGAGTGGTGCAAAAAATACGATGCGGTTATCGTAAACTTTTTTCTTTACCTGGAGCGCTGCTTCATTGATTTCGTCCCATAACTCGGGCGATTCGACATTGAGGAGGGCGGCAGTTTCCTCCGGGGCAAGTGTTTTTATTGAGAGTGATTTCTGCAAAATCTGCCGAATGTATTCCGGATCAGGATTTTTGCCATTCGCGATTTGTGCATGAATTTTTTCCTCATCAATAAAATCTTTCCCGTCAATCAGGTACTTATCAATTTCGTCCCTGACAATAACTTCTTTCTTCCACTCTGCCGCTGTCTGATACTGCATGATTGGTTGGTTTTATAAGACAAAGGTATATATTTCCCCGATGAGAACAGCATGACCGGAATCACGAAAAGCGGTCTCATTATAAGATTTTTGACAGGTTTTCGAATCATCCGGAAATGGTTGTTTACAGAAGTAAAAACCCCGGTCGGACGACAACCGGGGTTTTAGATGTTAAATCAATGACACGAGATTAGAAACGCTCCCGCGGCGTGTAAGTGGTATGAAGCAGATGATGAGAGACTTCACCAAGTGGTTCGCCAAGGAAATCCTTATAGATTTTTTGTACTTCCGGATTTTCGTGCGATTTCCTGATCGGTTTGCCTGAGTCTTCTGCATAAATGGCTTTCGCGCGTTTTTCCCTGATCTCAGAGTTAGTTGGTATGGGCTGGCCACCGCCGCCGAGGCAACCGCCCGGACAGGCCATCACTTCCAGGAAGTGGAAATTGGCTTTTCCTGCTTTTACGGCATCCATCACCGTTTTGGCATTGATGAGACCATGAGCAATAGCACAACGCAGTTCAACACCATCGAGGAATTTCCATTCTTTCAACGGTTTCTCAATTTTTACCGTGGCTTCCCTGACACCATCCATGCCCCTGACCGGGGTAATGTTCAGGTTCTCGAAAGGTACCGGTCGTCCGGTGACTAGTTCATAAGCGGTACGAAGAGCAGCTTCCATTACACCACCGGTTACACCGAAGATAGCGCCGGCACCGGTCGATTCGCCCATTAAACGGTCGAACTCCATGTCGTCCAACTGCATGAAATCGATGCCAGCCTGTTTGATCATGATGGATAGCTCACGGGTCGTGAGAACGTAGTCCACATCGCGGTAGCCGCTGTCGTGCATTTCCGAACGGGCAGCTTCGAATTTCTTGGCTGTACACGGCATGATGGAAACTGAAACGATCTTGTCCGGATCGAGATTGCGTGCTTTGGCATAATAGGTTTTAGCCAATGCTCCGAACATCTGTTGAGGCGACTTACAGGTAGAAAGGTTGGGCAAATACTCGGGATACATGTGCTCGATGTATTTGATCCATCCCGGTGAACAGGAAGTAGCCATCGGAAGTTTCACTTCCTTATCATTATCCACAAGCGCTTTCTTCAGTCGGGTAAGCAGCTCGGTACCTTCTTCCATGATGGTCAGGTCGGCGGTAAAATCGGTATCGAGTACCGAGTCAAAGCCCAAACGTTTGAGGGCCGCGACCATTTTGCCAGTAACACGACTACCCGGTTCGAATCCCAGGTCTTCACCCAATCCGACACGAACAGCCGGGGCAGTTTGAACAACCACATGCTTTTTAGGATCAGAAATGGCATCCCAAACTTCTTCCACGTAGTTCTTTTCAACCAGGGCACCGGTAGGACAACGGTTCACACATTGTCCGCAGTTGGTACAAACCACATCGTTCATTGGTTTTTCGAAGAACGTAGAGATTTTCATATGATCGCCTTTGTAAGCAACGGTCAATGCATTTACGCCCTGAAGTTCGGCACAGGTCCGCACGCAGCGCTGACAGCGGATACACTTACTATCATCTTTGATGATACTGGGCGAGATCATGTCGATGGTGTAGTTTTTCCAGGGCAGGAGTTCGATAAAGTCCTGCGTCATGATCTTGTATTCCGATGCTAGTGATTGCAGCTCGCATTTGCCATTTTTGTAACACTTGGTACAATCGGCGTTGTGTTCCGAAAGCAGGAGCTCGATGATGTGTTTCCTGGAATTCCTTACTTTCAGACTATTGGTCAGAATATCCATCCCATCTTCACAAGGGGTGGCGCAGGCTGCTGACAGACGTTTCTGACCGGCCACTTCTACCACGCAAACACGGCAGTTACCTGCCACACATAAGTCTTTATGGTAGCACAAGGTAGGAATGGTGACATTCGCTTTCCGTGCAGCCTCCAAAATGGTGGTTCCGGGTTTTACTGTTACCGGGAAACCATTGATATTTATTTGAACTTTTTGAGTCATGATGTACGGTTTGATTGGTTCACGATTAGTAGATCATCTCTTCCCGGAAGTTCTCGACAATAGATGCAAACGAGTTAGCTACCGATTGACCTAAGCCACATTTGGCTGTCAACTGCATGGTTTCAGTCAGCTTCAGCAATTTGTCGAGGTATTGTGCCGGCCGCTCTCCGCGTTTCACCGCTTTAATTCCGATAAGGAGTTGCTGACAACCTACACGGCATGGCGTGCACTGTCCGCACGATTCTTCGCGGAAAAATTCAAGGTAATTATCCAGTACATTAAACATGGATCGAGAACTATTGTAGATCATCATCGATCCACCGGTCGGGAGGGAAATTCCCGTCAGTTTTCCCTGGTAACCGATAGCAGTTTCCTGGAATTTTTTTCGGGGTACCAAAAATCCGGAAGCTCCACCGACCTGAACGGCTTTGGTATCGCCATCACCGAATTCGTTGACGAAATCCTGTAGGCTCATTCCGAGTTCCAGCTCGTAAATGCCTGGTTTTGGGGTATCGCCGGAAACCGAGAAGAGTTTGGTCCCGCGTGAGAATTGAACGCCCAAATCGTAGAACTTCTTGGCGCCGTATTTAAAGATGGTAAAAGTATGAGCCAGTGTCTCAACATTGTTGATGACGGTCGGCTTGTCCATATACCCTTTGATGGTCGGGTAGGGAGGCTTATTTCGTGGTTCCCCGCGATGTCCTTCAAGTGATTCGAACAAGGCGGTTTCTTCGCCACAAATGTAGGCTCCGCTTCCCATGAATACTTCAATCGAGAAATCGAGTTTGATTTTCTTGCAATAGTATTCAAATTCGGAAATGGTTTTTTCCAGTGCCTCTTTTAGCGAATAATATTCACCACGGAGGTAGATGATGCCTTTCTTGGCACCGATAATGTGTCCACAAACAGCCATCGCTGTTAGTACTTTGTAGGGCACACGGGAGAGTATTTCCCGGTCCTTAAAAGTTCCCGGTTCTCCTTCATCGGCGTTACAGATGACATATTTTTCAGCTGATTTGGCTTCAGCTGTAATTTTCCATTTTAAGCCGGTTGGGAAACCAGCGCCGCCACGTCCCTTCAGTTCCGAACTAATCAGCTCATTGATGATATCCTGAGGTGTGCGCTTAATGGTTTTGGTGAGAATTTCTTCCCAGTCATTTTCATTCCGGAAAATGAAATCGGCTCGTTTCAACAGATGATATGATTCAGCCATTTGGATTGATTTTTTGGTTTGGTTTGAAAAAGTTACTTCTTCATGTAGTCCGACAGAATCTCGCGGACTTTTTCCGGAGTCAGGTCGGTATACACTTCCTCGTTGATCAGCATGGCCGGGGCTTTGTGACAAAGTCCGAGGCAGTTGGTTTCAACCAGGGAGAATCGGCCGTCAGGTGTGGTTTCACCTGTCGATATTTTGAGCATATCCTGAATGGCCAGAAGCACCTGGTTTTTCCCTTTCATCGAGCAGGAAATAGTTTTGCAAATCCTGATGATGAAACGGCCCATTTTCCGGTGTTCGAGGAAAGAATAAAAAGTGGCTGTTCCATAGACTTCCGCTGCCGGCAGGTCAAGTTCCCGCGCGATCTCAATCATGGAATGTTCCGAAAGGTAACGTTCCTGTTCTACAACTCCTTGAAGTACAGGTAGCAGACTTTCGCGCTTGCGGCCGTGTTTCACCGCCAGCTCTTTAATTAAGGATTGGATTGGATCCATAGTTTGATGATTTATAGTGAAGAAAAAATGATGTCTGCGTAATAGGCTCTCTCTCCTTTATCATCTACCTCCTTTTCGAATTTATATAGAATTCGGATGAAATACTATATGTGTAAAAGTCATATTTTAAAATATGGTATGAAATAAGAGTTAAAACAATATGTAGTATCCTTAAAATAGTGAAAAGTTAAAGAAATATATAGCAAAAATCATAAAAAAAAACGGGTCTAAATAGACCCGTTCTGTCTGATATACAGACCTTAACATATGTGTATTTACTCTTTTGTAGGATGTGTCGGGCAACCGGCTTTGTATTCCGAAATGATTTTTCGTACATCTGCCTGAGCAACACGGCCATATACTTTTTCGCCAACCATTAGTACCGGAGCAAGTCCGCAGGCACCAACGCAGCGCAGACTGGAGAGCGAAAACAGTCCGTCCGGAGTGGTTTCTCCTTCATCAATGTTGAGTTGCCTTTTGATTTCATTCAGGATATTTTCAGCACCCCGAACATAGCAAGCGGTTCCCATGCAAAGGGAGATCGGATATTTACCTTTGGGTTTCATCGTGAAGAACGAGTAGAACGTCACGACACCATACACCTTGGCCACTGAAACATCTAGCTCCTTGGCAATCAATTCCTGAATTTCTGCCGGTAGGTAACCAAACTGGCTTTGCACGGCGTGAAGGATGTTAATGAGTTCGCCTTCCTCGTAATTGAACCGGCGACATATTTTTTTGACCAGTGCAATCGCATTTTCCGACAACTGCACTTTATGGTTTTTCAAATCTCTGGTTATTTCCATGACAAATTATTTTTTATCATCAGTTTCAGAAGCATTGCCGTCCTGTTCAAACACGGTGGAGCGGTCGAAATATTTGGTATGCAGCAGGTGATGCGCTTTTTCACTCATCGGTTCACCGAGATACTCTTCGTAGAGTTGGTAGATGAAAGGATTCTCGTGCGATTTCCGAATCGGTTTATTGCGATCTTCCTGATAGATGGCCTGCTGGCGTTTTTTCAGGATATCCGATTTTCCGTGGTGGAATGGTTGTCCTCCACCACCGATACAACCGCCGGGACACGACATAATCTCGATAGCATGGAACTGACTTCTTCCGGCAGCGATTTCTTCAAGCAGTTTACGGGCATTTCCCAAACCATGTGCAATACCAATGTGTAAAGGCAAACCGGCAAAATCAATGGTGGCATGACGCAAACCTTCCATACCGCGCAATTCCTCAAATTCTACTTTTGGAAGCGGTTTTTTGGTATAAAGTTCATATGCCGTACGAACAGCTGCTTCGATTACACCACCGGTCGTTCCGAAAATGACGGAAGCTCCGGTCGACATACCCATTGGCTGATCGAATTCTTCGTCGGGAAGTGTGTGGAAGTCGATGTTGGCCAACTTAATCAGGTGTGAAAGTTCGCGGGTTGTGAGTACAAAATCCACATCGGAATTTCCGTCAACAGCAAACTCATCGCGGCCACGCTCGTACTTCTTGGCCACACACGGCATGATGGACACTACGACCAGTTTTTTCCGGTCGACATTCAGCTTTTCAGCGAAGTAATTCTTCGCTACGGCACCAAACATCTGTTGCGGTGATTTGGCTGATGACGGTACGTCGAGCAGTGACGGGAAGTTATGTTCGATGAATTTCACCCAAGCCGGACAACAAGAAGTCAGGATTGGAAGCTTCACGGTAGAATCGCCGTTGAGGTGGCGGGTTAACCGGTCGAGTAATTCAGTTCCTTCCTCCATGATGGTGAGGTCGGCAGCAAAGTCGGTATCGAATACATAATCGAAGCCCAAACGACGCAGCGCAGCCGCCATTTTTCCGGTTACCAGCGTACCCGCTTCTTGTCCGAATTCTTCGCCCAATGCAGCACGTACCGCAGGTGCGGTTTGAACTACGACGGTCTTGTCGGGATTAGACAACGCCCGGATAACAGCTCCGGTCTGGTCACGCTCGGTAAGCGCACCGACGGGGCAAACGGCTACACACTGTCCGCAATAAGTGCAGGCTGAATCCTGCAAGTCCTGTTCAAAAGCCGGAGATACCACTGAGTTAAATCCACGGTTGACTGCTGAAAGCACACCTACGGTTTGTACTTCGTTACACATGGTTTCGCATCGGCGACACATGATGCACTTATCCATGTCGCGGATAATGGCCGGAGACTTGTCTTCGCGGTGTACCGATTTCTCTCCGGAGAAATGCAGTTCACGGATACCCATTTTAATGGCCAGGCTCTGCAAATCGCAGTTCCCCGATTTGGCACAAGTCAGACATTCGGCCGGGTGATCGCTTAGAATCAGTTCGACAATGGTCCGGCGGGTATTCATTACGCGAATAGAGGATGATTTGACAATCATTCCGTCGGTTGCCTCAGTTACACACGAAGGTGCGAGGTTTTTCCTGCCCTGTATTTCGACGAGACACACGCGACAGCCACCGGGTTTATTTTCAATTTCCAGGTTGTCCAGTTTCATGTGGCAGAGCGTGGGAATTTCGACGCCCACTTTGGCTGCTGCCTCTAAAACAGTTGTTCCTTTAGGAACTTCAACGGTTTTATTATCGATGGTTAATGTTACCATTTTCATTTTTCAGATGATTTACGGATTGGTCAATCAGGCCACCGAGATGGCTTCGAATTTGCATTTCTCCATACAGGCACCGCACTTGATACACTTTTCCGGATCGATTTCGTGCGCTTGTTTGCGCTCACCTTCAATTGCAGCAACCGGACAAATGCGCGAGCAGAGTGTACAGCCGGTACATTTGTTTGGATCGATGACATATTGCATCATGGCCTTACATTGACCGGCAGGGCAGCGTTTGTCTTCGACGTGGGCCAGGTACTCGTCCCAGAAGTTGTCCATGGTTGACAAAATCGGGTTGGGAGAGGTTTGTCCCAGTCCACAAAGCGACGCGTCTTTCACCACATTGCTGAGGAGTTTCAACCGGTTCAGATCTTCCTTCGTTCCATTTCCTTTGGAAATTTTATCCAGAATTTCCCACAACCGTTTGTTTCCGATTCGGCACGGATTACATTTTCCGCACGATTCGTCAAGCGTAAATTCGAGGTAGAATTTGGCGATGGAAACCATACAATCATCTTCGTCCATCACAATCATACCACCGGAACCCATCATGGAGCCTGCTTCAGTCAGACTTTCGTAGTCGATAGGCGTATCGAGGAAGTTTTTGGTCAGGCAGCCGCCCGAAGGACCTCCGGTTTGTACGGCCTTGAACTCTTTTCCACCTTTGATACCACCACCGATATCGTAAATCACCTCACGAAGGGTAGTTCCCATCGGGACCTCAATCAAACCAACGTTGTTGATTTTTCCTGCTAAGGCGAAAACCTTGGTTCCTTTGGATTTTTCGGTACCAATGTTGCTAAACCATTTGGCTCCTTTATTGATAATCGGAGGGATGTTGGCGTAGGTTTCTACGTTGTTCACGTTGGTCGGTTTGCCGAGATATCCTTTTTCAGCCGGGAACGGTGGTTTGAAAGTTGGCTCGCCTCGTTTTCCTTCCATGGAGTGGATGAGAGCGGTTTCCTCACCACATACGAATGCTCCGGCTCCGTAACGAAGTTCAATATCAAAATTGAAACCGGTATCCAGGACATTCTCTCCGAGAAGGCCGTAGTTGCGTGCCTGTTCCAGGGCAATCTTCAGGCGTTTGATGGCCAGAGGATATTCAGCCCGGATGTATACCAATCCTTTGTCGGCGCCAATGCAGTAGCCACAAATGGCCATGGCTTCGATAACCGAGTGGGGATCGCCTTCGAGGATAGAGCGGTCCATGAAAGCTCCCGGGTCACCTTCGTCGGCGTTACAAACCACGTATTTCTGGTCTGCCTCACTTTTGCGGGTCAATTCCCATTTCGTCCCGGTAGGGAAACCTGCACCACCGCGTCCGCGCAAGCCTGCCTTTTTGATTTCTTTGATTACCTGTTCCGGAGTCATTTCGCCAAGGCATTTGGCCATGGCGGCGTAGCCTTCGCGGGCAACGTACTCGTCGATGTTTTCCGGGTTGATGAAGCCGCAGTTCCGAAGGGCGATTCGAACCTGCTTTTTATAGAAATCCATGTGCTTGGAATCGGATACCTTTTTCCCGGTTTCGGGGGCAGTGTAAAGCAGATGCTCTACTTTCCGTCCTTTGATGATGTGCTCCTCGATAATTTCCCGGGCGTCGGCAGCCTGTACCTGAACATAGAAAGTATTGTCGGGAAGTATTTTCACCACCGGACCTTTTTCACAAAATCCGAAACAACCGGTGGAAACGACCTGGATTTCTTTTTCGAGGCCTTTATCCGCGAGAAGCGAGACCAACTCATCGTAAAGGGTGGCACCTTCGGATGAGCGGCAGCCTGTTCCGCCACATACCAGGATGTTCATTCTGTAATCTGTCATAACAAGGTTTTTGGAAAAGCGATTAAACGTTTAAATTGATTGATGATTGACTGGAATAATACCGTCGATTAATTCCTGATTCACGACATACTTGTCGATAATTTCCCGGGCACGTTCTTCTTTCACTTCGCCAAACACAATGGGTTCTTTCCCCGGAAGGGTAACTTCCACGGTGGGTTCGGCATAGCAATAGCCCATACATCCGGTTTGCGTAACGACAGCATCTACTCCACGTTGATCGAGTTGCTCAATCAGCACACGCATGGTTTCGCGGGCGCCCGAAGCGATTCCGCAGGTTGCCATGGCCACCTTGATGCGCACCAGGTCATCTGATTTGTCGCTGTTTTCGCGAAGTTTCATCCGGGTTTGCACCTCTTCACGCAACTTACGCAGCTCTTCTAACGATTTGATTTTGCTCATAATTGATCTATTGGTTATGATCCTGAATCGTTTTCAGGTTTTCTCTAATATGATTGATTAAGAATTCTCTTACTTCACTATTGGTTATCGGAACGTCTTCCAGTATTTGTTTTACTTCGTCCGTATCAATGTTGAACTCTCCGCGGTCGGTGAGATAATTAAATTTGAACCGGATGGTTGGATACGAGGCAAACAGCTGAACCAGTGTTTCAGCGATATCGCCCAACGGCTGGCGATCGATATGGTTGTTAACTAAAACAGCTTCCACGCGGCAACCATTTCCTACCGATGAACTGAGGATTAGTTTCCCGCCGGTTTGTTCCGCATTCTGTTTCAGTAGCGGGAGACCAAGACCTACTTTTCTGGTTGTACGCGATGTGTAGAACGGATCAAGTGCTTTTTCCATTTCCTGCGATGTCATTCCTTTCCCGTTGTCACAGATAAGAATCCGGAATTCGTTCTTCTGTGCAAAATCCTCAATAGTAATTTCGATTCGCGTCGACTCGGCGCGAATGGAATTCTGGACGATATCGAGAATGTGTAACGAAAGCTCTTTCATCGCTACTGGTTTAACTTGCTTCGCAAATAAGCCCTGACGGCCTCAAATGAATTCTCTTCCAACTCAAATGTTGTGGTTGCCCTCCCGATGTCTTTCGGATAATGTGCATCCGATGAGCGGAGGAAATATTTTCCACACAATTCGGGATGCTGTCCGCAAATTTCTGTTTCCGGCATCCGGTAGGAGAGTTCCAGTGCATCGTATTCCAGATTTTCGGGAATGAATCCCAAACGGTCGAGAATGCCACTGTACGGTCGATCGATGTGCGCCGGGATGAAAATTCCATTCAGCTTGTGCACCAGCGTTTCAATCTCTTTGATGCCAGCACGAAGAGCAGAAATCAGCAAACGATCTTCCGTGTAAACGATTTGTTCGTCTTCATCGACTACCACCTGGTCGCCGAAAATGACCACATCGTTTTCCTCTTCCGGTAAACGGGCATCCAGGAAGTCCTGAAAAGTTCGGGTTGTCTCATCATCGCCGAAAAGGCAAAGACAATGCACTTCTTCGCGTGTATTGACTTCCGCACCGGTTAACACGGTTATTCCCGCTTCCTGTCCCAACTTTTTTATCAACCCGGCTTGCCGCGTTGAGTTATGGTCGGCTACCGCGATGATATCAATCTTCCGTTCCTTTGCTTCGCGAATAATCCGGGCAGGACTCATGTCCAGACTTCCGCAAGGCGAAAGAAGAGAATGAATATGCAGGTCGGCCCGGTATGATTTCATGGCTCAGGAATTTAACAGTTGATACAATTTTCCGGCGATTTCGAACGTGCTCAGTTTTGTTCCGAGCATCGGAATATTCTCTTCGTTGGCTTTCTCCAGCATATCTTCTTCCGGCTTGTTTCCATTAACCAGAATGACTGTGGATAAATCCTTCAGCGATGCAATCGCCATTACATTCAGGTGAGTTTGGAGGGTTATCCAGGCCAATCCTTCGGTGGCGTTTCCCATCACGTCGCTCAACAAGTCGGAAACATAGCCTCCGGTTACTTCACGATCGAGACCCTTTTCGCCGCCAAAGACTTTTAGTTCGAGGGCCTGTTGTACATCTTTTACTGTCATTCTATCCAGGTTATTTTGGGTTTGATTTCTTTTCTCGGCGGCTTCCTGCCGCATCAGCTCATATCTTACTCTGCAATAAAAACTAGTACAAGTCGGCATCTTCTCCTTCGTTCATTAATCCAAATCCGTTATCATTCTTTGCACCTCGTTTCGAGCAATCCACATCGAAACGGTTTTCTCCCCATCTCTTTTCCAGATTACGGAAAGCTTTTTCAGCTGATATTTTTCCTTCCTTCTGCCACAACTGCTGTATATAAATGCAATCGGTCATTCGGGCTTCGTGCCGCACCATATCTTCGGCCAAAGCCAAACAGGACGGAGCACCACAAGCACCGCAATCAATTCCCGGTAGGTGACACATGATGGAACGGGCTTTCTTCATTTTCGCGAAAGCTTTCTCCATGTCGGTGTCAAGATGAACCATCGGGCGTGGCTGAACCGAAGCGATACGCAGTTTCTCTGCTAGTTCTTCCATGCCTGCGGATGATTTGGCTTCCGGAAATTTTTCGGCCCGTTTGTGTTGACGATCGGCTGTCAGGAAGCGGTTACTGGTCATCATAATACCACCGGCGCAGCCTTCGTCGCAAGCCCGCAGCTCCAGAAAGTCGATATCCTGGAGATCACCGTCTTCCAAACGTTCCAGAATGCGAATAACATTGTGCATCCCATCAACCGAAAGTGACTTGCCATCGAAAGCTGCTTTTTCTCCTTCCGGGAGACTCCAGAGGATTCCTTCGCGGGAAATTTCATTGCGGCAATCGCAGGAATGAAAGTTTCCGGTGACTCCGGTTGCTTTTGCCATTACCTGGTTGTAAATCTCGCTCATGTTGATAATGCCATCAACAATTGATTTTTTCTCACCTACGGGACTTTTCACTGCTGCAATTTTGGCGGCACACGGCGTGATATAGAAAATGCCGGCATCCGATGGGTCGATTCCTTCTTCGGCTAACCGTTGTCTGACGTACCAGGCCGCCAAATCATGCGGCGCGTTCCGCAAAACCAGATGATCGGTTAGTGCCGGATATTTCACCTGAATCAGGCGGACTGTTGCCGGACAGAATGAAGAAATGATGGGACTTTCGCTGTCGTATTCATTCTGTGCAAAGTCTTTAATGGAATCGATGAGTACCGAGATGGGCTGTTCCACTTCGCAGGTGTGAGTAAATCCAATTTGCTTCAGTACACCATATATTTGTTCTTCTGAAATATTCTCAGGAAACTGACTTACGAAAACGGCCGGGAAAAGTGCCACCCGGTATTTGTAATCGAAAATGCGTGAAAGGTCGTCCTGTTCCACATAAAAAGCATGGTAAGGACAAGCTCGGTGACACTCGCCGCAATCGACACACCGGCCCGGAATAATGGTGGCCTTCCCGTTCCGAATCCGGATGGCTTCGGTAGGACACACCTGCAGGCAGTGAGTGCACGCCCGGCATTTATCCGGGTCGATTTTGATAGCGTGGTGTAGTTCCAATTGGTTCGATTGATTCATGGTTTGGCAAAATAATTAGTAATGTGTACCGTGGTTCCTTCACCGACCTTGCTCTCTATATTCAGTTCATCTGCATTTTTCTTAATGTTGGGTAATCCCATTCCTGCACCAAATCCCATGGCGCGTACTTCTTCCGATGCTGTCGAAAAACCTTCCTGCATTGCCTGGGAGATATCTCCAATTCCCGGTCCTTTGTCCCGCAACTCGATTTCCACCTTATCGTGATGTACGTCGACACTAATGAAGCCCTGTTGTGCATGAGCGACAATATTTACTTCTGCTTCATACAACGCGACAACAATGCGCCGGATAATCATCGGTGGAACTCCCAGTTTCTTCAGTACCTTTTTTACCTCACTGGATGCGACGCCCGCCTTGGCAAAATTGCCTCCATCTACCTGAAAATTCAGTTTCATCAGTACACCGGTTTTAAACCTGCATTAAATAATAAACCTGAGGTCCGAAAGAGTGAATACCCGGTTGTAATGAGTACGATATCATTCTCCCTGGCCAGTTTTATCATCTCCATGGTGATTTTCTTATTCCTGACAAACAGAATAAATTCAATATCGGCCATCTCGGCTGTTCGTATGGTTTGAGGATTAGCGAGGCCGGTCATCAACAGCAAGTTCTCGATGTTGATGGTCAGAACATCACTCATCAGGTCAGAACTGAAGCCATACTTGACGGTTCGTCTGAGTTTTTCCTCTCCACAGATGACTCTGCCGTTAACTATCTCAACTATACGGGCAAGCTCCATAGTCGGTTATTAAGGTTTGGTTTTCCTGACGGTAAAAATAGGAAAGAGGAAGTGGCTAATACATGACTTTCATAAACTTTTACACGCTGATACACTGATTTTAATCAGTTCTAAACAAGGAGGGGAGAAAAGTAAAAACGAATCTAAAAGGAAGGCAAAATTGGAGAATAAAAAACCCGGCGTTTGCCGGGTTGAAAATGAGGAATTAAATCATTGGATATTTTTTGATTATCTCTGTCGAGTTCATCAGGATGTCGACGTACTGAGCCCGCTTGTATGCGTAAGGATCCTGCAGATTTTTCATGGCGAGCTTTCCGCGGAATTCGTCAACCGATTTATAGCCTTTTTCGTCCATCCATTGTTCGAGCGTATCGAGCATTTTGGTAATGGCTCCGGCTTTGTTCCGGAATATTGTACTGACAACCTGTACGGAGGTCGCACCTGCCAGAAGCATCTTAATCAGATCTTTTCCGTCGGAAATACCACGGCTGGCGCAAATGTCACTTTTAATTTGTCCGTAAAGCAGACCAGCGAAACGTAAAGTAATCTGGTAGTCTTTTTCGTGTGTCAGATCGAACGGGTAATAGAACTCTTCGGTCTCAATGTCAATTTCCGGTTGGAAGAAGCGGTTGAAAAGAACTACGGCATCGGTTTTTGCTTTGTCAAGCTGCTGTACAAAGTTCAGCGGATTGCTGTAGAACGATGAGATTTTCACACTGACCGGAATCTTCACCGCTTTTTTTACTTTTTTCAGAATGGCCAGCTGATGTTCTTCAATACTCGCTCCGGCTTTTTCCAACTCAACTGGTACACTGTAAAAGTTCAGTTCCAAACCAGCGATTCCGGTTTCTTCCAGTTGTTTGGCATATTCTACCCAGGTAGAATCATAGATGGCATTCAAGCTGGCAAAAACAGGAACATCCACATTGTCTACAGTTTTCTTCAACTGGTACAGATGTTCTTTGGCCCCTGCATGTTTAATGTTCGGGAAAATGTCGATCATCTCTGCATGTCTTTCATCGTATTCTCCGAGCATGTCGTCCAGCTGAGCTTCTTCGAGGTGAATCTGCTCCTCGAAAAGCGAGCGGTAAACAATGGCGCCGACTCCGGCCCGTTCAATCTTTTTCACGGTTTCGAGCTTGTCAACAATACTGCTGGCTCCAAGAATGATGGGGTTTTTCAGCTGCACCCCCATGTACGTTGTTTTGAGATCCGCCATGTTCTATTTAATTTAGTTTTATTTATATGTAACATATTATATTATCAAATCGTTCACTGCTGGTGGGTTAGGGCAAATGTTTTTAGGTATTTTTAATAATTCTAAATGATTTGATAGGATTTACTTTCTCCTTAGAAAGTTATAGAATAATTGCTTTTTAACAAAAAAAAGGAGGTGTCCATTTCGGTCACCTCCTTTTAAATATTACGTGTGAGTTGGATTATAGAATATGATACGCCACTGTAACACCTGCCATTACGATGGACGCCATCGTCATCAGCTTAATCAGGATATTTAATGACGGGCCGGATGTATCTTTAAACGGATCACCCACGGTATCGCCTACAACACCAGCCTTATGAGCTTCACTGCCTTTTCCGCCGTATTCACCTTTTTCGATGAATTTTTTGGCATTGTCCCAGGCACCACCAGCATTATTGAGCATCACTGCCAGCGTGAAACCAGTGGTCAGACCGCCGACTAATAGTCCTACAACGCCTGCTACACCCAAAAGAATACCTACGGCAACAGGGACGATAATCGCCAGTAATGAGGGAAGAATCATCTCGCGTTGTGCGCCCTTGGTCGAAATCTCAACACAGCGGGCATAGTCCGGTTTCTGTTTCCTTTCCATAATGCCGGGAATTTCGCGGAACTGACGGCGAACTTCATCTACCATGGCTCCGGCAGATCGTCCGACAGCTTTCATGGTCATCGCACTGAAAACAAAGGCCATCATGGCACCAATAAAAATACCTCCCAGCAGAAGCGGGTTGAAAAGTGTCAGATTGTAGGCATCGGCAAAGTCCTGAATATTGGCCGTTGCAATTTCCACAGCCCTTTGTCCGGCTGTTACCATTGGCATATGATCATTATAGAACAACACGTTGCCAACTTCTCTGACGCCGTCGCCGGCCAGTTTTCCCAGCCATAAGCGAATTTCTTCCATGTAAGCAGCCAAAAGTGCCATGGCTGTCAAAGCTGCTGAGCCAATCGCAAAGCCTTTTCCGGTAGCAGCCGTGGTATTTCCCAACATATCGAGTGCATCGGTGCGTTGACGTACTTCCGGCGGCAGTTCTGCCATTTCAGCGTTTCCACCAGCGTTGTCGGCAATCGGCCCAAATGCGTCGGTTGCCAGTGTGATTCCTAATGTGGAAAGCATACCAACAGCGGCAAAGCCAATACCATAAACACCATCGGCAAAGCTGTGGAAACCACCACCGAATCCGTAAGCTGCAATAATGCCAATAACAATAGTTATAACCGGAATCCAGGTTGAGTACATACCCACTGCCATTCCTTCGATGATGGTGGTGGCTGGCCCCTGGAGCCCTTGTTTAGCAATGCCCTTGGTTGGTTTATATTCATCGGAAGTAAAATATTCAGTTCCCTGTCCGATGATAACGCCGGCAAGAAGTCCGGAAACAACCGCTCCAAAAATTCCCCAGCTAATCCAGTCAAAGTATACCATGAATCCAAGAACGACCAGAATGAAGAACGAACTTCCACCGGTTCCCAGGAGTAAGGCGTTCAACAGGTTTTTCTGTGTAGCCGATTCTTTGGTTCTTACCAGGAAAATACCGGCGACCGAAAGGAGAATACCGATAGCTGCAACGAGCATCGGCGCAATCACTGCTTTGGTCTGATCTTCTCCGGTGAGACCGGGAAGAGCGGCTCCAAGTGCAGCTGTTGCCAGAATCGAGCCGCAATACGATTCGTATAGATCGGCTCCCATACCGGCTACATCACCCACATTGTCGCCTACATTGTCGGCAATAGTGGCCGGGTTTCTCGGATCATCTTCCGGGATACCGGCTTCCACTTTACCTACGAGGTCGGCACCTACGTCAGCAGCTTTGGTGTAAATTCCACCTCCGACACGGGCAAACAGTGCCTGTGTAGAAGCTCCCATACCGAATGTCAGCATGGTAGCGGTAATTTCAATTAGTTTTTCATGTTCTGTAGTTCCGGCATGAACAAAGGTGAGCCCAATCCATGAAAGTCCTTCATGCATGTTTGTCGCGGTATACACCAGTTTGTTCAGAATCATGTACCAGATGGAAATGTCGAGCAAACCGAATCCGACGACAACAAGTCCCATAACGGCTCCGCTTCGGAAGGCAATTTTCAAGCCTTTATTCAACGATGCAGAAGCTCCGTGAGCCGTACGGGCAGAAGCATAGGTTGCTGTTCGCATGCCCAGAAAGCCCGCTAATCCGGAGAAAAAACCTCCGGTGAGGAAAGCCACGGGAACGAACGGGTTTTGAACTCCCAGATAAGCAAGTATCCCAAGCAGGACAACGAGCACCACAAAAACCTGTCCCACCACTTTGTATTGTCGGGTGAGATAAGCCAGGGCACCTTCACGTACGTGCTGGGCAATTTCTATCATTGTAGGGGTCCCTTCCGAATTGGTCATCATATTCTTAAAGAATATCCACGCAAACAAAAGGGCAAATAATGAGGCGGCCGGAATAAGCCAGAAAATGGAATGAATCATAACAGACGCTTTAGTGATTATTGGTTTGATCAGGGCAAAATTTCCCTGCTTTGATTTTTTGGTTATTTGAAACGAGATGGCAGGTTAGGCCAACAAATTCTTTCCAGTTTCGGAAATGAAAATAGATATTTAAAAGGAATAAGGATGTTTTATAATTATGTTGTATAGCATCTTCTTTTTGCCCGTTTGCGGTAACGGAGCTTTTTTACTGTTTTACAGCAGGTTTGGGAGCCGGCTGCTCTGATGAAAAATTCTGGTGATGAAAAACGGTTTTGCCGCGCCATCTTCCCGACAGGTAATAGATATAAGATCCGATGGCTCCCACAATCCAGGCAATCGGAATCGCCCACCAGATTCCACTGACACCAAGTGGTCCCCGGGAAAGAAACCAGGAAAGGGGAAGCCGGATAATCCATAACGTGACAACGGTGATGTACATGGGAATAAGAGTATCGCCTGCACCGCGCAGCATACCAATCACCGAGAACATGGCTGCAAAAGCGAGATAAAACGAACTGACGATAACCAGGTATTTTTCGCCGATATGAATTACCGCCGGGTCATCGGTAAACATTCGCATCAGGAATTCTCCAAAGAAGACAATTAACAGGGAGATGATGATGCTGTAAATTACCGAAATGACGAGCGTGGATCGAAAACCGTTTCGGGCGCGCTGTTCTTTGTTGGCTCCGAGATTTTGGCCGACAAAAGAGGAGAGAGCCGAAGCAAAATTCATAGCCGGCATTTTTGCCAGCGAGTCGATGCGAAGGGCAACAGTGTAAGCAGCTACAGCATTGGTCCCAAATCCATTCACAATTCCCATGATGGCCATGGCTCCAACGGCTACAAACGACTGTTGAAATCCGGTAGGCAAGCCAATTTTCACACAGCTCTTAAATATCGATCTGTCGAACTGAAGACGGGTGAGCGTAATTTTGACCAAAGCATGTGTCCGGTTCAAATAGATAATTGCCGTAACAAACGCTCCGGCCTGTGAAATAACGGTAGCCAGGGCAACACTGCCGACTCCCAATTTAAAGACCACGACAAACAGTAAATCCAACGCGATATTGGCCAGTGTGGCAATGATCATGAAATAGAGTGGTGTTTTCGAGTCACCCAAACCACGCAGAATGGAGGCTATGCCATTGAAACCGAAAAAAGCAAACAGTCCGATTAGGTAAATGTGAAGATACGTTTGTGCCTGCGGTAAAATTTCTTCGGGCAGTTGCAGTAACCTGAAAATCGGCTCGGAAAAAGTGATGCCTAAAGCAGCTAAAATAATGGCTGCTCCGATAAAAAAGATGAAAATGGTATCGATGGTTCGCCGGACTTCATCTGTTTTTTTGGCACCAAAAAATTGAGAAATAACAATAGAGGCACCGGAGCCGACACCGATAACCAGTGCAATGAGCGTGAAAATGACGGGAAACGACGCACCAACGGCAGCCAGGGCTTCCTTGCCCAGGTAGTTTCCTACAATCACGCTGTCGACAATGTTGTACAGATTTTGGAAAACATTACCGGCAAGCATGGGCAGGGCAAACCTGACGATTAATCTCGTCTCATTTCCTGTCGTCAAATCTCTCATTGCGGTATTAAAAAAACAATTTCCCCAATTTGTCAATAAATCAGGGAAATCTGTTGTATCGATGTTTTATCTTTTAAAAATCAAAGATGGGATTAAAAACAGTACCGAACGGAAAGGGCCAGATCGAAGTTGAGGTTATCTCCTTGCGGATTGATGAATCCGATTTGCGGACGGGTATCGATGGCAACTTGCAGCGGAATCTCAAAATTGTATTCAACTCCGGCTGTTCCGGCGATGGTCAGAAACAGGCCGCTGTCGCCGTAGTCGGTGTAATTATTCCGGTAACTCCACGAACCGATTCCGGCACCTGCTCCTGCATACCAATTGAAACCTCCGTCGATATGCCAAACCCATTGGTGAACACCGGTAATGGCCCAGCTGTTCCAGCTGCTTCCGGAACGAACACCCAAATCAGCTTCCAGGCGAGTCATCGGGGTAAGCGTATACTGGTAACTGATTTCCGTTCCGAAGTTGGCGTTGTCACCCAGTCGTAACCCCAATGCATGTTGGTGATTAATCTGTGCATTGGCCAAGCCGAATGTACCGACGATAAGCAAAATTGCTAAGAAAATCTTTCTCATGGTCATGAATTTTTCGGAGTCAAAATTAAGTCATTTTTGGAAACAAGAAACAGAGAAGACAATTCATCCGAGTTGCGAGGCCTGAAAAAACTTGCGATATTCGGGTTTGAAATTTAACTCGTATGAAGAAGCAGATCCTATTTGTTTGTTTGGGAAATATTTGCCGGTCTCCCAGTGCCGAAGCAGTGATGAACGCATACATCGACAGAAAAAACCTGGAGAATGAAATTGAATGCGATTCGGCGGGCATTATCGGTTACCACGAAGGCGAACCGGCCGATCAGCGGATGCAATCGCATGCCATTAAGCGTGGGTACAACCTGACCAGCATTTCGCGTCCGGTCAATCCGGATGTTGATTTCGACCGGTTTGACATGATTATCGGGATGGATGATCAGAATATTCGCGATTTACAGTCGCTGGCACGAAATGAATCCGATAGAAAGAAAATATATAAGATGACCGACTTCCTCGAGGAGTTTGGCTACACATCGGTTCCCGATCCGTATTACGGCGGGGAAGAAGGATTTGAATTGGTTTTGGATCTGCTTGAAGACGCCTGCAATGGTTTACTAAAGCATATTCAAAATGGGAAGTGAAGCGGAAATAATTGCCAGAATTGAAGATTGGGCCGGAGAGAAAATCACTGGAACACAATTCGTCGGTGGTGGTTGCATTGCCAATTCCCGTCGTGTGAAAACAGAATCGGGACGTTCGTTTTTCCTGAAGTCGGGATTCGATAACTCCATGTTCAGGAACGAAGCCAACGGACTGAAAGAATTGGCGAAGGCAGAAGCTGTTCGTGTGCCGGAAGTGTTGCTGCAGGGTGATGATTTTCTGTTGCTGGAATTTATCCCTTTAGGCGGAAGAAAGAAAAATTTCTTTGAAGATTTCGGGCGACAGTTTGCTCAAATGCACCGTTACCAGGCTGACCAGTTTGGTTTTTATGAAGACAATTACATCGGGGCGACCCCGCAGATGAATATCCCGAAAGGGGAAGAAGCTGATGAGTGGACCGCTTTTTACCTGAACAAGCGCTTACTTTTTCAGCTCCGCCTGGCAGAGCGTAACGGATATTCCGATGAGAAACTCCGTTCCGGTTTCCGCAAGCTGGAAGAGAAAATAGAAGATATCCTTTCGGGAAGTGAAGAACCACCGGCACTATTGCACGGCGATTTATGGAGCGGCAATTACATGAGTGATGAAAACGGTGAGCCGGTTATCATCGATCCTGCGGTGTATTATGGTCACCGCGAAGCCGACTTGGCGATGACCAAATTGTTTGGTGGGTTTTCATCTGAGTTTTACTCGGCTTATCGCAAAGAAAATCCATTGCCCGATGGTTCTGAATACCGCGAAAATATTTACCTGCTCTATCACGTAATGAATCACCTGAACCTCTTTGGAAACAGTTACTATGGTCAAGCCGTCAGGCTGATACAGAGCTATTTTTAGCCTGACTGTTTCTCGCCTTTTGTGTCATTCCTGACAGAAACTTTCCAATTGCGTAAGGAAAGCGATAAGAGAGCCAGACGAAAACTGTTGATTTAAAATCGGGAGTGATTATTTTTTTCTTCGAGCCAATTCTTTTTGCGAGCCGGTATCCTACATTTTCAGGAGTTTCCATCATCTCTGGCGGAATGCCAAGTGGCGCGGAAGACCTTGTTCGTGTTAATGGCGGGTGAATCAGATTGACCGAAATGGAATCGGCAGCCAGTTCAAGTGCCAGTGTTTTGGTTAACGCTTCAATGGCTCCTTTAGAGGCAGTGTAACCACTCAGTTCGGAGAAACCGGTTATTCCGACACCAGATGTGAAATTATGAATAATCCCGCTTCCTTGTTTTCGCATGACAGGTAATACGGACTGAATAGTTCGAATGTAGCCCAACAGATTAACATCCAATTCTTGCTGAATTGACTGGATTGTTCGCTCTCCGAATTTCATAAAAATCGCGGAGCAGGCATTATTAATAAGAATATCTATAATACCCCATTTGTCTAACACTTTTTGTACACTCTTTTGCACATCTTCATCCGCAGTTACATTGCAAAATAAAAACAGAAAAGTCTCGGGAAAATGCATTTCCAGCAGGTTCGTTTCACCGGTGTAGATATCAAGAATAGCGACTCGGTCACCTTGTTCCAACAGGGCTTTTGCCAGAAAATAACCAATCCCGTTGGCTCCTCCTGTGATGATGATTATTCGCGGTAGAGTTTTATTTCTTTTTCGTTTGTTCATCTGTTCAGTGGTTTTGGTTGATAGTGAAAAGTTCGGTATTTAATTATTTTCAGAATCATTTTCCTGGTAATAATTGTTTCTTTGGCTGATAAGAATTTTAGGCATAGTTTTGCAACTTTTTAAACAATTGAAACCTGATTCATGCGCACCAAACTCAGCAGTACGATTTTCCTGGCCATTTTAGCTTGTCTGTTATGGGCTTCGGCTTTTGTTGGAATTAAAATTGGCTTGCCATATACTACGCCCCTTCAGTTTGCCGGAATCCGCTTTTTCATCTCCGGTCTGATTATTCTGCCGTTTTGCTCTCAACGAAAGGATTATCTCCGTATTATTCTGAAGAACTGGAAAGTAGTGTTGGTAATTACACTACTGCAGACGTTTGTACATTACTCACTCTTTTATACCGGAATATCAATGGTTCCGGGAGCGTTGGGTGCCATTGTGGTTGGGTCGGGACCTGTGTTTGTGGCTATTGTGGCTCATTTTAGTATGCCCGATGATAAAATGAGTTTGAAGAAAGTGGGCGTGATTCTGCTGGGACTGGCTGGAGTTGTTTTGGTTAGCCTTGAACGGGGAAGCCTTTCCGGAGAAGGAAAACTGATTCTGGTAGGTATTGCGTTATTGATACTGACCAATATTAATTCCGGATTTACCAATATTATTGTTGCAAAGGACAAAGATAAAGTGCCGCCGCTGGTTCTTAGTTCAGCCAGTATGATTGTGGGGGGTGTGATGCTTTTCTTGTTTTCTATCCCTGTTGAAGGACTTCATTTTTCGCCAAAGCCTTTTGAGTATTATGCCGCGTTAGGCTGGCTCAGTTTTCTTTCGGCTGCTGCTTTTTCCATTTGGTTTACGCTATTAAAACGTCCCGGGGTAAAAGTTTCGGACCTGAACATGTGGAAATTCATTATCCCGGTTTTTGGAGCCATCTTCGCCTGGATTTTACTACCTGATGAGCATCCCGATGTTCTTTCCATTACAGGAATGATCATTACCGGCAGTTCTCTATTCCTTCTGAATTACCTGAACCGAAAAAAAAATAATCGGTAAAAGCCTGATTTATTGCAGTTAAACTTTTTAGTTTGACCGCATGGTTAAATTTTTTAGCCAAATTGTTTGGTGGTTCATAAATATGATCTACTTTTGACCATGTGGTTAAACCAAGTGATAAATCAGAAATGACAAGCGAATCAACAGAGAAAAAGATACTGAATGCTGCCCGCGACGTTTTTATCAGGAAGGGAATGGACGGTGCCAGAATGCAGGAAATAGCCGATGAAGCAGGAATTAACAAGTCGTTGCTCCACTACTACTTTCGCTCGAAACAGAAATTGTTCGAAGCCATTTTTCAGGACGCATTTGGCCTGTTAATTCCTGAATTGATGCGAATATTTAGGGAAGAGGGGCCTTTGCTGGATAAGATTGACCTCGTTGTTGACCGGTATATTACGGTTATTGGTAATAATCCGTTTTTGCCTCAGTTCCTGATTGGCGAAATCAATCGTGACCCGGATAAATTTATTAAGGTGGTAAAGGATAGTGGAATTAATCCAACGTTTTTACAAGAAGTAATTGACAAGGAAGTAGAAGCTGGAACTATCAACCCGATTCAAGCAGCAGACTTGATCCCGAACATGATTGGAATGGTGATTATACCTTTTGCTGCACGTCCGTTGTTCCAGACAATTTTCTTCCAGGGTAACCGGGAGATATATGATGAATATCTGAATGAAAGGCGTAAGACCATCAGTGCTTTTATTAAACAGGCATTAGTAAAGAAATAGAAATCAGTTGGAGGAAGTGCTTCGGAGATGGCCGTTGTCGATAGGTCCCGTTTTCCAAAGATAAGACGACTGGCAAGCGATGGCAGCGTTGTTTTACACAAACTGAAATATAGTTCGTCCCTGCAGAAAGACAGAAATTACGAGCCACATGAAAAACAGAAATTCAATCACAAAAGACAAAGGCAGAACTCATTTGGTCTGCTTACTGTTCGGTCACGATTTTGATCCCATCAGAGCTTGTTCAAATGAAGATGAATATTGCCATCGGTGTGGAAAGAAATGCCATGAGTATGATCGGTGGTTCGAGTGGCGATGGTGGATGAAGTGGAAACTGTTGCCACTGAAGCGTTGGATTTGGCAATTGAATGGAACAAGAGATAATTATACTTTCTGATTTGCCTGAAGTTTTATGGAAACCGGCCATTTCCTTCAACATATGAACAGGCAATTCACTGTAACCATAACATATCCTGTTCGGATGAACGGGGTGCAGAATGAGAGCCCGGCAGAGTTCGGGGTGAAATAGGTGTGTATTGACAAAAATGAACAAACGATTATCACATGAAACGATTATTAATCTTACTCATTTTACCGGTTCAGATGGCGTTTGGCCAGGCAGGGCAGGTAACTCTTGAGGAATGTTACAAGCAAGCCCGGGAGAATTATCCGAAATTGAGTGACCTGGATCGGGAGCAGCAGATGAATGATCTGAAGACAAAGAATCTGGATGCAAACTGGTTGCCGACAGTGAATTTGAACGGTCAGGCTACCTATCAGAGCGATGTGACCAGCGTGCCGGTATCCCTTCCGGGAATCAATATTCCGACTCCCTCAAAGGACCAGTATAAGGTTTATATCGATTTGCATCAGAATATTTATGACGGAGGATTGACGAAAGCGCAGAAAGAAGTGGATGAAGCCAACCTGGCTGCCGATCAGCAAAAGCTGGAAGTGGAGATGTATTCGCTGAACGACCGGGTAAATCAGCTTTACTTCGGAATCATCCTGATGCAAAAAAGCCACAAGGTTTTGGAGCTGAAAAAGGAGAACATCTCCGAGCGATTGCGGGTACTTGAGTCGGGACTGAAAAATGGGATGATTCAGGCCAGGAATGTGGAAACGTTGCGCGCCGAGAAAATCCTCACTGACCAGCAAATCGAGGAAGTGGATGCAAACCGGATGGCAGCCGTTAAGTCCCTGGCGGTGTTGACCGGATTATCGATTGATGGAAATACACAGTTCCAGGCGCCGGCGATTGCACAGAAGAATGAAGAGTGGCAACGCCCGGAATTGAAACTCTACAACCGGATGGAGAATACCATTGATAAAAGTGCTGAACTGATTTCCAAAACAAGGAATCCAAAAGTGTTTGGATTTGGTCAGGTCGGTTATGGTAAACCGGGGCTGAATATGCTGAAGTCCGAGTTCAGTTCTTATTATCTGGTTGGGGTTGGTTTCAAGTGGAACATCTTCGACTGGAAACAGAGTCGCCGGAAGCGCGAAGTGCTGGATATTCAGAAACAGATGGTCAATTCTTCCAGGGCAACCTTTAAGCAGAACGTCAATATGGCCCTGGTTCAATCGTCTGAAAATATTCAGAAGCTGGAATCTCTTATCAATACCGATCAAAAATTGGTCAGTATCCGAGACAAGGTAGCGGCCCAATCGGCTTCACAGCTCGAGAACGGGGTGATAACTTCAGCTGATTACGTGACCGATTTGAATGCCGAAATCCAGGCGCGAATCAATTTAGAATCAAGGAAAGTTCAATATTTACAAGCAGTTGCCAATTACAATACATTAACAGGAAATCTCTCAAATAACTGATAACGTCATGAAACGCATAACGAAACTAAAATATCTTTTTGCCTTCGCAGCGGGCGTTCTGCTGATGAGCTGTAACCGGAACGATAAACTCTCGGATGCTTATGGCAACTTTGAAGTGGACGATGTAATTGTCTCATCCCAGGTGACTGGAAATTTGCTTCAGTTCAATCTGAGTGAAGGTGATCTGCTGAAAGTCGGAGAGCAGGTTGGCCTGGTGGACACGACCCAGCTGTACCTGAAAAAGGAACAACTCGAAGCACAAAAAGCATCCATCCGTTCGAAAATGGCCAGTGTGCAAACTCAAATTGCAGTCGTTAAGCAGCAGAAAGCAAACGCTGAAGTTGACAAACACCGTATCACCCAAATGCTGGCCGATAGTGCAGCGACGCAAAAACAGATGGATGACATTACGGGGCAGATTGATGTATTTAACAGGCAAATTGCCAACATCCGTACTCAGGAAGTTTCCCTAAAAAAAGAGATTGATGTGGTGAATGCACAGGTGGCACAAATAGAAGACCAGTTGGGGAAATGCCATATCACGGCGCCTATTTCGGGTACCGTACTGGAGAAATACAAAGAGATGGGAGAGTTGGTAACGCCGGGACAATCGCTCTTTAAAATTGCCGATTTGTCCTACCTGAATCTCAAGATTTATATCAGCGGCGCTCAGTTGGCACACGTAAAACTGGGCGAGAAGGTAACGGTACTTATTGATGACTCGAAGACAACCGATACCAAATTGACCGGTACCATTACCTGGATTTCATCGCAGGCCGAGTTTACACCGAAAATCATTCAGACCAAAGAAGAACGGGTGAAGTTGGTTTACGCCGTGAAAGTGAGAGTTCCGAACGACGGCAGCCTGAAGATTGGTATGCCGGGCGAGGTTCGCTTCAATCATAAAAACTGATATTAACGAGTAAAACCGGAAGTCTCCACGAGCCCGCGGGCCTTTATTATATTCTCAAAAATAGCCATGAAGAGGGGAAGTTGGAAAAATCCGACTTCCCCCTGTAAAGGCGACATTTACTGAGGAGATATCCGGAACTTACGAATCATAAATGACTGAAGAGATGATGATATCAGTCGAAAATATCGAAAAAAATTACGGTGAGGTAAAGGCGTTGCGTGGTGTATCACTTGACGTGAAGGAAGGAGAGCTGTTTGGCCTGATTGGTCCCGACGGCGCCGGAAAAACTTCGCTGATAAGGATACTGGTCACTTTGCTGAAGCCCGATGCCGGAAGTGCAACCCTGAATCAACTCGATGTGGTGGACGATTTCAGGAAACTGAGAAAGCAACTCGGTTATATGCCGGGACGTTTCTCTCTTTATCCCGACCTGTCCGTTGAGGAAAACATGAACTTTTTTGCCACGGTTTTCGGCACAACCATCGAGGAGAATTACGATTTGGTGAAGGACATTTACCAACAGATAGAACCTTTCAAGGAGCGGTTGGCAGGAAGATTGTCTGGCGGAATGAAGCAAAAACTGGCGCTTTCCTGTGCCTTGATTCATGCCCCGAAAGTGCTGATACTCGATGAGCCAACCACCGGAGTGGATGCGGTTTCCCGGAAGGAGTTCTGGGAAATGTTGAAACGGTTGCAGAAAATGGGCATCACCATTCTTGTTTCGACCCCCTACATGGATGAAGCCAATCTTTGTGATCGGGTAGCCTTGATTCAGGACGGAAATATTCTGACCATCGATACACCGGACAAGGTGACGCAGAGTTTTGCTCATAAGCTGTGGGCTATTCGCTCCGATAACATGTACTTGTGTATCCGGCATTTGCGGGAGCATCCGGAAGCCGAATCCGTTTTCGGTTTTGGAGAATATCTGCACGTTACATGGAAGAATCAGGAAATGCAGGCGGATGAAATGGAGAAATACCTGAGCGATTTGGGACACGCCAGCGTAGAAGTAAAAGAGACGGAACCGGGCATCGAGGATGTGTTTATGGACCTGATGCAAAAACATGATAGCTGATATGGAAAAAGAAAATACAGTCATTCGGGTACGCGATTTGGTGA
Source organism: Prolixibacter sp. DSM 2831 (assembly GCF_056493735.1). Taxonomy (NCBI): domain Bacteria; kingdom Pseudomonadati; phylum Bacteroidota; class Bacteroidia; order Marinilabiliales; family Prolixibacteraceae; genus Prolixibacter; species Prolixibacter sp. DSM 2831. Next base: position 4,023,334 of record NZ_CM151379.1, on the reverse strand, counting down.
AGAAGTTCGGGCATTTTGTGGCCGATGATCATCTGAGTTTCGATGTCTATAAAGGCGAGATTTTCGGTTTTCTGGGTGCCAACGGAGCTGGAAAAACCACCGCCATCCGGATGTTGTGCGGACTGTTGGAACCCACATCGGGAGAGTTGACGGTTGCAGGTCTGGATGGATTCAAACAACGGGAGGCAATTAAACGCCGCATCGGTTACATGTCACAGAAGTTTTCGCTGTACGAAGATTTAACGGTGCATGAAAACATCCGGTTGTTTGCGGGCATTTACGGCATTCCAACCCGTGTCCGGAGAGAAAAAACGGAAGAGTTGCTGGAAAAGCTGGAACTCACTTCGGCACGAAAAAAACTGGTGCGCGATTTACCGCTGGGATGGAAACAGAAGCTGGCTTTTTCGTTGGCCATTATTCACGACCCGTCCATCGTTTTTCTCGACGAGCCGTCGGGAGGTGTCGACCCGGTAACCCGCCGCCGTTTTTGGGATTTGATTTACGAGGCAGCGCACGACGGAATCACTGTATTTGTGACAACGCACTATATGGATGAGGCGGAATATTGCGACCGGGTGGCCATCATGTCGGCAGGAAAAATAGTCGCACTCGATACGCCGGAAGCACTGAAGAAGGAATGGGATGCCACCAGCATGGACGGCGTATTCCTGAAACTGGCCCGCTCGAATGAGTAGCCGTTCATTCACGAATTTCGATAGATACAAAAAGAGATGAAACAATTACTTGGTTTTATACAAAAAGAGTTTCGCCACATCTTTCGTGATCCGCGAACGATGATCATCCTGTTCGGCATCCCGATCGTGCAGCTCCTGTTATTCGGTTACGTAATTACCACCGAGATTAAGGATGCCCACATTGCCATCCTGGATAAATCGAACGACGAAGTGACCCGGGAAATCACCCATAAATTGCTGTCGTCGGGCTACTTCAAGCTGGATGCCATGCTGGACAACGACGGGCAGATTGACAATATTTTTCGCCAGGGAAATATCAAGGAGGTGGTGGTGTTTCAACAGGATTTCGGTAAGAAACTGGAAAGAGACGGAAAGGCCGATGTGCAGGTAATTGCCGATGCATCGGATCCCAATACCGCCCAGTTGCTTTCCAATTACACAAACGCTATTGTACAGGATTACCTGCAGAAGAAATTTATCAATTACCAGGTTCTATACGAGATAAAGCCACAGGTCCGGATGCTATTCAACGAAAGTTTGAAAGGCGCATTTATGTATGTTCCGGGAACCATGGCGCTGATTCTGATCATCATCTCCGCTATGATGACCTCGATTACCATTGTGCGGGAAAAGGAGATGGGAACGATGGAGATACTATTGGTTTCGCCATTGAAATCGCATCATATCATTATTGGAAAAGTCACGCCGTACCTGATTCTTTCAGTCATTAATGCAATAACGATTGTGGTGCTGGGAAACCTGGTTTTCGGTGTTCCTGTCAGGGGTAGCCTGATACTGTTGATGTTTGTGGTCATCCTGTATATCATGCTGGCACTCTCGCTGGGCATTTTAATCTCGACCATTGCGGCCAGTCAGTTTTCGGCCATGTTCGTTTCCATTATGGCGCTAATGCTGCCGACCATGTTGTTGTCGGGTTTTATTTACCCAATCGATAATATGCCGGTGGTGCTGCAGGTGCTGTCGAATATTATGCCGGCCCGTTGGTTTATTGAAGCGGTAAAGGCTGTGATGCTGAAGGGAGTTGGAGCCGGCTATATCTGGAAGCAACTGCTGATAATGACAGGGATGACAGCCGTTTTCTTGGTCATCAGTATGAAGAAGTTCAAACTGCGTTTGGAGTAGAAGAACGAATTTAAACAGAACGAGAAATGAAAATACTACGATATCTTCTTCAAAAAGAATTCATCCAGATTATTCGGAACAAATCGATGTGGCCCATCATTTTTGTGATGCCCATTGTGCAGATGCTTATTCTGGTGAATGCAGCCACATTGGAACTGAAAAAGTCGGATGTTTTGGTGGTCGATCAGGATATGAGTGATGCATCGCGCCGGCTGGTGAATAAGCTCGAAGGAAATCCGTTTTTCAAGGTAATCCGGGTAAACGATGCTGATTTCGATGCAGATGATCAATTATTAAAAGGTAAGGCAAATGTTGTGCTCGACATTCCTCAGAATTTTGAGCGTGATTTGAGACGGGATAACAAAGTATCGCTGCAGTTGCGGGTAGACGCCATTAATAGCATGTCCGCCGAGCTGACCTGGTCGTATATGAACTCACTGATCAGGGATTACAACAACAATCTCCGGGCGAGTTGGATAGGAGTTTCCAAATTCGATCCTCCGCAGAAAATCGATGTTTCGTCGCGGTACTGGTATAACCCCACGCTGATTTATGCGTTCTATATGGCACCCGGTGTGTTGGTGATTCTGGTGACGCTAATCGGGATGTTCCTGTCGGCGGTTAACCTGGTTCGGGAAAAGGAGATTGGCACCATGGAGCAGCTCAATGTAACGCCCATTAAAAAGTACCAGTTTATTGCAGCCAAGATGATTCCTTTCCTGGTGATTGCACTGGTAGTATTGTCATTTGGACTGCTGATAGCCAAACTGGTATTTAACCTGCCTTTCCATGGAAATCTGCTGGTTCTTTACGGATTTACAACAGTCTTCCTGTTGGGTGTCATGGGGCTTGGGCTGTTCATCTCGGTTGTTTCCGATACGCAGCAACAGGTGTTCTTCCTGAGTTATTTTTTCCTGTTGATTTTTATCCTGATGAGCGGATTGTTTACACCCGTGGAAAGTATGCCGAAGTGGGCCCAGTTGCTCGACCATCTGAATCCGTTGTATTACATGATGAAAGTGATTCGGAATGTGGTGTTGAAAGGCTCTGGATTTTTCGACCTGAAGTACGAGTTTCTTTCCATGCTGGGATATGGCGTCGTTATGTTCTCGCTGGCCGTGATGCGTTACCGGAAAACTGCATAAAATAGAATACCTTCATATGTTTCGAACGCCTTCCGGCGGATGAGTTGTCATTCCGATAGCTTATTCCCGGAAGGTTTTTTGTATATAATATTTCGAAATGATAATTGAGATGAAGATTTTATTTGGTTTCCGGAATAAAATGGCACGAAAATGGATATACATAAAGTTGGGAGGAATGATTTTAAATCTTTTTATAAATCTGACCTGAATCGTTATTTTTGTGTCAAACCAAACCAGGGGACGTAATTATGTCAAAAATATTTCCGGTCTTATTGCTGGCATTCGTTACGATGTTGGCCGGTCCTGTATGGGCCAAAACAGAAGGTTCTGCTTCTGTGAAAAAGGATCAACGTCGTGATCAGCCGGAAAATCCGATGGATACGTTAAAGTGGAGTGTGAATTATTTGAACCGGATCATGTACTCGGGAGGAGAGTGGTATCTGACCGATCGTACATACCAGAAAGCCATCAAAGGTGTATTAAACTACGCCGAAAATCAGCCTATTGATACATCGGTGGTGGAGATGAAAAAGCTGTTAGCCGATTACGGTGTGGTGTACATTTACGATCGGAGACCTCAGGATATTCCTCATCCGGAGAATGTGCCCGGATATGTAACATCTGCTCAGCTGGATGGCCAGGTAAAATCGTTGCAGAAGCAGTGGACCGACAGCCTGAAGAACAGTATGATTGAAGTTCCGGAATCGTTGCTGGAAAATGTCGAGAAAGAGGTACGGCTCATTCCTGCAATGGATCCACAGCGATTGCTGAGCGACTCGCTGAAGCAAATGCCGGCAGCTTTTAGGCGCTGTCTTACCCGGCATTTTACCAATCTCGGAGTAACCGATTCAATTTCACCGGCGGCCTTCGATTCTATTCGGAGCAGTGTGGTCGAATCGTGCCGGTTGCGTTACAACGATTCGGTTTTAACCAGCTATCGCGATTCAGTCATCGCTCATTATCGTTCGAAATATATACAACAGTATATCGATTCGGCAGCTCAGGCCTACCGGAAGAAAGTAGAGCAAAGCAACTACGATAAATTATCATACTACAATGACGGAGCAGTAGCCGCCACGAATGACTCGCTTCGGATGGCACTGCGTTTTCTGACACAATATGCCGCGGCCGATTCGGTAAAGTTGAGCTTTACCAATCTGGCAGGGGAGCAAAAGTCGATGTGGACCGCCAATCACCCGATGCCGCCCATTCGGTTTTATCTGAAAAATGCTCAGAACGATTCACTGGGCGTTATCATGAAAAACCGGGGCAAGGGGAAAGTGGACGTCATTATTGATGATGGAGTCCAGATCCAACGCTTTACAACTACCGACCGTCGGGAAATAACCATCAAGCGGGAACAGCCCGATGACAATTTGCTAGCCATGCCGACCATCACCCCCAAGTTATCACCATGGGAAATGGGGGGCGACGGGTCGCTGGGATTCACACAAACAACGTTGAAAAACTGGGCCAAGGGAGGTGAAAGCTCTCTGTCTGCTTTGGCTGTGGCCAAATACCATGTCAATTATTCGAAAAAGAAAATGAAATGGGAGAACAACTTTGAGCTTCGTTACGGGATGAACCGGACTGATACCAAAGGGCTACAGAAGAACGATGATAAAATTGAATATCAATCACGTTTGGGATATTCAGCATTTAACCGGTGGTATTATTCGGCAGATTTTGACTTTAAGACCCAGATGACCAAAGGATATTCCGACCCCGACCATCAAAAGCCTATTTCTGCCTTCATGGCTCCGGGCTATGTGACTTTTTCCATCGGTTTGGATTACAAGCCGAACGCCGATTTCTCGCTGTTTATCTCGCCTCTGACATCGAAAACCACCTATGTTCGGGATACAACTGAGATCGATCCAACAAACTATGGATTGAAACCCGGAGAAAAGAAATTATGGGAACCAGGTTTCATTGTTAAAACAACGTTCAAGAAGGATATCATTGAAAATATTCACTACGAAACAGCCGGTCAGATGTTTGTCAACTACCGCTATCCGTTTACCAAATTCGATTTCGACTGGGAACAAACGCTGGTCATGAAAGTGACGCGTTCAATCAATACTAGGGTCATGACACACCTGATTTACGACGATGACACCAAATTCCCGGTGTATGATGCTGCCGGAAACCAAATTGGCAAGAGGGCAAAGTGGCAGTTCCAGGAACTCTTCACCATTGGATTTACGTACCAATTCTAATAGTTCCGGAGTTTAGATGTAAAGTGAGGTAATCACGAAGATAGCGAAAATCACACTGGCGACACCGTTGGTGGTACCAAATGCCAGTCCCACTTTGCTCAAATCATCGTGCTTTACAATGCTTTGCTGGTACGTAAGCAATCCGATGAAAATAGCGGCGCCGGTCCAGTACAGCCAGTTGGCATGTAAATCGATGCCGGCCCATACAACCATAATGGCGGCCAGCACGTGCACGAGTGCTGAAAAACGCAGTGCTTTCTTCACGCCCAGTAAAACCGGAACACTGTTCAGTCCTTTGTTTCGGTCGAACTCCACATCCTGCGAAGCATAAATAATGTCGAATCCGCTAACCCAGAAAAAAACAATGAATGAAAACAGGATAGGAACCAGTGCGAATTTTCCGGTTACCGCCAGATACGCTCCGATGGGAGCCAAAGCTAGTCCGGCACTCAGCACAAAATGGCAAAGCGGAGTGACACGCTTCATGTAACTGTAGCCCATCACAACAATCAACGCGATTGGCGAAAGGAAAAAGACCAGCTGATTAATAAACCACGTTGTGGCGATGAACAGAATCGCGTTGATGGCCACAAAAACGGCAGCATTGCGAGCGGTAACAATACCGGCAGGAATTTCGCGCTGGGCTGTGCGAGGATTTTCCGCATCAATTTCGCGATCGAGATACCGGTTGAAACCCATGGCGGTGTTCCTGGCAAAAACCATACAAAGCAGAACCGCAATCAATTCTTCCCAGCGAAAAACAGATGCTGTTTGGGTAATAGCCAGTGTGAAACCGACAAGTGCAAATGGTAAGGCAAAAATGGTATGTTCGAATTTAACCAGGTTGGCGTAATCTCGTACTTTCGTTATCATAATATCGTTACTCTCTTATTAATCGATGGACAAAAATAGAAAGTTTGCTTTATATTGAGCCTGATAAATGATGCACACCGGATATTCTCCGTATTTTTGGACCGAATAATCCCAATAAAAAAGAAATTTCGATGAAAGAGTTCAAGAAATATTTTAAGCTGAAAGCATCGCCAGCCGATGTGTATAATGCGTTGGTCAACCCGGTTATGCTGGAAATCTGGACAGGAGAACCGGCGGTGATGAGTACCGAACCGGGCTCGAAGTTCAGCATTTGGGATGGAGCTATTTCGGGCGAGAATGTAGAGTTCGAACAGGATAAAAAAATTGTTCAGAAGTGGTATTTCGGGGAGGATGAAGATTCGGTCGTCACCATTAAACTGCATCCCGACAAGCATGGAACCAGCATGGAGGTTCATCAGACCAACATTCCCGACGAAGCTTTCGATAACATGAAAAGTGGTTGGGAAGAAGACTATTACGGTAGTCTGGCCGAACTGTTTACCTAATCCGGTTTCCCGGATTTATCCAGCGGAAGGCGCATTTTGTAGTCATCCATGATGAAGCCGTTGCCAATATCGGCGACGGTTGGCCCAAGATTGAGAAATCCCATTCTTTCGTAGGCAGCAATGCTGTTCGAGTTGAATTTATTCACCGTAAGGGAAATACCTTTCAACTCTCGCTCGACGGCATACTGGCGGATGAATTCCAGCGCTTTTTTTCCGTAACCTTTCCCTCGTTGCGAGCTGTGCACATAGTATTTGCTCAGGAACAACTCCTCGTCCCTGATTTGTATTCCGACGTATCCTACTGCTTTTTCTTGGGCATATATGAGGAAATAGATATAACCTTCGCTGTCAATCTGGTCGGTAATTGCCGGAACCGACTGGTATTTCCCAATCATGTAATCGACTTGTTCCTGCCCGATGATGGGCACGTAATGCTCGTTCCAGATTTCTTCGGCCAGCCGGGCGACTAATTCGATGGAGTCGGGGCTGGTGACCGGTTTCATGGTAATTTTCATGGTGACGAAAATAGCAAAAAGAGAAAAAATTGTTTGGTCTGATCAACGCAAAGCTTCCTGGTAAAGCGAATAGTTCTCGTCGTCGAAGCAGCAAAAGATGATTTCCTCAGGTAATGGCGAATTTTCTACAAACTGTTTCACTTCCGCCACAGCGATGCGGGCAGCCTCTTCTTTTGGAAAATGATATACTCCAGTGCTGATGTTGGGAAAGGCAATGGATTTCAATTTATGCTCGACCGCAATTTCCAGGCTGCGTCGGTAGCACGATGCCAACAGCTCTTTCTCTTTGTAACCACCTCCCGACCAAACGGGGCCGACTGTATGAATCACATGTTTGGCCGGCAAACGATAACCTTTCGTGATTTTTGCATCGCCTGTCGCACATCCGTTCAGGGTAAGACATTCGTCCAACAGTTCGGAGCCGGCTGCCCGGTGAATGGCACCATCGACGCCACCGCCGCCTAGCAATGAATTATTGGCCGCGTTCACAATCGCATCTACCTTCAGTTGCGTGATATCTCCTTTGGTAACCCGAATATCCGTCATAACTGTTCCCTTTTTTTATTCAATAACGAAGTTACAAAAATAGGAACAGGAACTGGCCGGAAATGATTAATCCGAAGTTTCGTCAGTCTCTTTCTGTAGTTTCCTTACGCGGATAGTGAAAGCGTTTTCCGGATTGGTCACCAGGATTTGGTTAATTTCATCCATGGTATAACCTCCTCTGTCGAGCAATATCATCAACGTATCGAAAATGGTGGAGTATTCTCTGAAATCGCCTCCATTGGGTTCACCCGGAGAATACCAACCTGCATCCTGAGAAATCAGAACCCGATCAAGTCGTCTGGCAGCCTTAAAGTATTTGAGAAGATCCAACATCCGGCTAACCATTTTGTACTCGGGAGTAAGATTGTCGAAGGCAACCCAGGTGCCCATATCGGCAGCGGTGAGGATCTTGTCCATTTTCGGCTCTATCATGGCGTGTGTCCAGATAAAAGCTGACGGTGCAACTCCGTATTCATCCAGAATTTTCAACTGCGAAAAGGCCGGTCCGGCCAGTCCCGTATGCGACATGATAGTCAGTCCGGTTGCCAGGTGCGTGATGCAGGCCGCTTTCACAATTTTCACATCCATCTCTGTCATCGGATCATTCACGCCAATCTTAATAAATCCGGGTTTTATACCGGTGTCCCCAATCCCGTTTTTTGCTTCATCAATCCAGCGTGCGGCAATTTCTTCGGCACTTAAATCAAAAGCTTCCTGAGGTAAATACTTGTAATTCCCGGTAGCGTACCAGCCGGTATTGGTAATGAAATTCATGCCTGTTTTTTCCGACAACTCTTTTAGCAATTCCGGGTCACGGCCCAGAAACTGAGGCGTTCCGTCGACAAACGTATTTACATTGTACTGTTTCAGCGCTTCCAGGTAGGGAAGAACCCGTTTTACGACTTCTTCGCGATTGTACCGGTCGGGGCTGATGCTGTCGGCACCGATAAAATCGACCAGAATATGTTCATGCGAAAGCGTGACACCCATTTGCGAAGCCGGGATTTCGCCGGTCACGGTCATTATTTTGGATTTGTCGTGTTGACAGGAAAATAAGGATGCGGCCATGAGCACGAGCATGACCCGGTTTAGTCTGGCAAAGCTAAGATTCATAAGTTCGTTTTGTTTAGGTTGGCAAAAAATAAAAAAAATTAGCCACCTAAACTCAACGAATGGTCATCAATCTTTTATTCGTTTTCTCTTGACGACTAGTACCGCGCCGGTAAGCACAAGAATGGCAGCCAGATAACCCTGTGGGGAAATATTTTCCGGTGGAATCCAGGAAACATGTTGTTCCGATAGGATGGCCATGGTAATGAAGGTGATGATGGGATTCATCGCAACAATAATGCTGATCTTGTTCGCTTCGATATATTTGAAGGCAGCTCCCAGCGTCCCATATGCGATTAATGTGTTGGCAGCAAGAAAAATTAGGAGAAACCACCAACCAGGCGTGAGTGTGGCCAAATGGTCAAATTTGGCTGCGGGCATGAACAGAAGGGCCGGCAAACCGTATATGAACATGTTCATCGCTTGCGCATTGTGGGTTTGTACCAGCTTTTTCTGAAACACAGCGTAAATGCTCCAGGCAAAAGCTCCTGATACAATCCAAAGTACGCCCGTGTTGAAATCGGCTTCTTTGCCCAGCATAGTGATTAATTGCTGGCGATAGAAGAGTAAAAATCCTACCGAGGCAACTACAAAACCGATAATTTGCCTTTTGGAAAGTTTCTCTTTGTAGATGATGATGCCGGCTAACGCCAGCAAAACCGGTCCCAGCTGGATAATGACCTGCGCGTTTCCCGGCGAAGTGTAACTAACTCCCTGCATGAATCCGAGGTAATTCCATCCAAGGGCCAGCGCTGCGACCACCAGAATAAACGGTGGTTTGATGAGGATGCGCAACATTTCCCGTTTCCGGAAGAGAAAAAAGGAGAACAAAGCCAGGAAAGCGATGGTAAAACGAAACCAGACGATGGTGTACGAGTCGACCATGGTTGAGGCTACTTTCAGTGCAATGGCCAGAAATCCCCATAAAAAGGCTGTGGTCATAGCCAGCAAAACCCCTTTGGTTGTATTGGGCGTCATTAGCGTTTTCAATCAAGAAAGGGCCAACCCGAACATCCGAATTGGCCCCGAATTATTTTATTAATGATGTTTATCGTAACTGAGCATTCAATTCACGTTCGAATGCACTCAGCAACTTTTTCATCACTTTGTCAATCTGCTTATCTTTCAGTGTTTTTTCCTCGTCGCGCAGGAAGAAACTCACCGCGTATGATTTCTTTCCTTCCGGAATGTTTTTCCCTTCGTAAACGTCAAAAATGCTGACGTTGCGCAATAGTTTCCGTTCCGTCTTGTAGGCAATTTCTTTTACACTGCTGAATTTTACATCGCTGTTGAGTAACAGAGCCAGGTCGCGGCGCACTTCCGGATATTTGGGAAGCGGAGTATAAGAAACACCATTCTTGTCCAAAAGTTTCAGAATGGCGGTCCAGTTCAGGTCGCCGTAGAAAACGTCAGCTTCCACATCGGTTGTCTTTTTCACCTTCGAACTGACATAACCGATTTGTGCTACCAACTGGTTATTGAACTTGTATTTCAGTCCGGAAGAGAAAATATCAGCGTCAACCGTGTCTACCTGGGCTTGCATCACATCCAGTCCCAGTCGCGTTAACATATTTTCCACGAAAGCTTTCAGGGTAAAGAATGTGGTCGGACGACTCTGAGTGGTCCAGTTCTCCGGTTCATCTTCGCCGGTAATCCACAATCCAATGTGCTCTTCCTCGGCGAAATTCTTTACGGGATTATCGTTCGACTTCTTTCCTTTGAACTTGTATACATTACCGAATTCATACAGTTTCAAATCCGGATTCCGGTAGTTGGTATTCCGGGCAACTGCCTCCATGCCGCCAAAAATCAAGGTTTGGCGCATACCGTTCAAATCGGAACTCAGCGGATTATATAACTCAACGGTATTTTCAGCTTTGAAACTCTCGAGCTCTTCATAGTAACCGGCTTTGGTCAGCGAGTTCGACATGATTTCGTTGAATCCGTTAGCTGTCAACATTTCCGAAAGCAAATTCTGGAGTTTCATCTTATCAGGAAACTCTGCATTCTGGATAGTTGATTTTACGGCACTTTCGGGCTCTACATTATTGTAACCGTATACCCGCAAAATTTCCTCAATCACATCGGCTTCCCGGCGTACATCTACACGGTATGGTGGAACCAGCAAATCGAGGTTATCCGGAGTGTCTGCTTCAATTTTTATTTCGAGAGCCGTAAGAATACTTTTCACGGTTTCGGCCGGAATATCTTTCCCGATAAGGCGGTTGATATGCTGATATGAAACCGTTACCGGGAAATAATCTAGAATGGAAGAATCGGCTACTACATCGACAATGTCGGATGAGATGGTTCCGCCGGCCAATTCTTTAATCAACAGCGCTGCCCTTTTCAGTGCGTAAATCACATTGTTCGGATCGACGCCACGCTCAAAACGGAACGAAGCATCGGTATTCAGTCCGTGGCGACGGGCCGTTTTCCGGATATAAACCGGGTTGAAATACGCACTTTCCAGGAAAATGGAAGTGGTTGAATCTTTAACACCTGATTTGATTCCACCGAAAACACCACCGATACACATTCCTTCCGATTCGTTGCAAATCATCAGGTCGTTGGCATCGAGCTCGCGCTCTTCTTCGTCGAGCGTAACGAACTTCGTCCCGGCCGAAAGCGTTTTGACGATCACCTGATTGCCGGCGATTTCAGCTGCATCAAAAGCATGCAGTGGCTGACCGGTTTCAAACAACACGTAGTTGGTAATATCGACAATATTATTGATCGGACTCAGTCCAATTAAACGCAGTCGGTTTTGGAGCCATTCGGGTGATTCCTTCACGGTAATGCCGGAAATGGTCACACCTGAATAACGTGGGCAGGCTTCTTTGTTTTCAATCGTTACCGGAATTGGCAGGTCATGATTGTCCACTGAAAAATGCTCTACCGAGGGAATATGATAGTCAATATTCCGGGTCTGTTTCAAATAAGCAGCCAGGTCGCGGGCCACACCAATGTGTGAAGCACCATCGATACGGTTTGGAGTCAGATCAATCTCAATGACATAATCACTTTTTACATTGAAATAGTCACTGGCGGGCATACCAACTTTTGCTTCGGAAGGTAATACCATAATACCGGCGTGGTCGGTTCCGAGGCCAATTTCGTCTTCGGCGCAAATCATCCCTTCCGAAACTTCGCCCCGTATTTTCGCTTTCTTGATCAGAAATTCTTTATCTCCGTCATAAAGTGTAGTTCCAACAGTTGCTACGACTACTTTTTGTCCCTGCGCCACATTGGGAGCACCACAAACAATGGGACTTTCTATTCCGTTGCCTAAATCGACCGTAGTCAAACTCAGGTGATCGGAATTGGGGTGGGGAACGCAGGTTTTCACTTCACCAATGACGATCCCTTTCAAACCTCCTTTTACGGTTTCTACCTCATCTACGCTGCCTACCTCGAGGCCAAGTTGGGTCAGGGTTTCGGCCACTTCCCCGGGAGTTAAATCCAGGTCAATATAATCCTTTAACCAGGTGTATGATAGCTTCATTTTTCGATGTTTAATTCAGCTTATTTTCAGAATCAACAAATGTAGAGAATTTCACCCCAAAGCCCAAACCCTTTGTTCGCGAAGAGATTTGGCAATTTTTCGGAAGAAAAACAGTTATATAGCATGAAGGATATATGTTGAAGAACAGGTGATTGAAAGCAAAAACGGGATTTAGGAAATTTTTTTTTCATAAATTTCTCAAAGTTGTTTTTTAGATGTCCTGAATTACTATTTTTCGACCATATAAACGAAGTAAATGCTGCCGGAAACAGTTTGGCAGTCAAGATTGGAAAAAACGAACGGAATTATTTCAGACCTAAATTGATTTGCAGATGGATAGAATAACTAAACCCCGGGTTGTAAAGGATTACGATAAACTACCCACCGATACGCAGACGCAGATAAAAATCCAGTATCCCTTTGGATTTGCAGACAATCTGGTAACCTACACCAATTCGAAGGGTGAGATCGTTTCGGCTTTGCCTTTTGAAGCGGAAGAATATTACTACCTGGTCCGAATGACTCGTGATGAGGCGTACGAAATTATCGAAAACGACGACGACTATGATGATGACGGAACGTTGCGTGATGATTTCGTGATGGAAGGTCTGGAAGAAACGGACGAGGACGTTGACGAAATTGAGGACGTAACAGACGAAGAGAGTGATGAAGAAGAGGATGAAGACGATTATTAATTCATCCCGGAAGTCTGCTGATAATTAGTTCCGATTATTATACAACCGGATTTAGGAAAATAATGAGTTGAGCGGAAGCACATATCGATGTTTTTGCTTTTTTATGTTAATAGGAATCGTCCATTTGCTGCAACATGTCACCTACTTTTTTGTCAACCGGAAAACTGAGCTGTTGCCCGATATTTTCGATGGGACACCACCGGAAATGCATATCGCCGTTTTTATTCAGGTTAGAATAATCTCGTTCCGCGGAAACCGGAAAATCGGTGAAGAGTTCGTTGGCAAAGTCAGCCCGGTAATAGATGCTCATCAGTTGAGTTTCCTCGAAGAACTTTGCTTGTTGGAAAAAGTCGGTGGTGTAAAAGTGTTGAATGTTTTTAATCTCCTGCTGCATTTCTTCCCTGAATTCCCGCCGCAGACATTCGATGGTTCCTTCGCCGTATTCGAGTCCACCACCGGGAAATTTGGTCATTGGTTGTCCTAACTGGAATTCGTCGGTCAGCAGCACATTTCGTCCTTTTAAAATCAATCCATAAACCCGTATGGTGAAGTCCCCTTTCATGCTTTCTCGTTCTGCGAAAGTTGTTCGTCAATATATTGTAATACCTTTTCTTCCTCATCAGGGTGAAACCAGCGAATGTTTTTATCACGCCGAAACCAGGTAAGCTGTTTTCGTGCATATTTCCTGGAATTCGCCTGGATTCGTTCGATGGCATGTTCCAGCGTGAAATCTCCGTCGAAATGGGCAAAGAGTTCCTTGTAGCCAACAGTATTCAACGGGTTCAGGTGGCGCTTGTTGTAAACACCGCGGGCTTCTTCTACTAAACCTTCTTCAATCATCAGCTCCACGCGCTGGTTAATTCGGTCGTACAATTCGGTGCGGTCGCGGTTCAACCCTATTTTGATGATATCGAAATGTCGTTTTTTGGCTTCTTCTCTCCGCAAGGAAGAATAAGGTTTTCCGGTCATGTAATAAATCTCCAGTGCATGGAGAATGCGTTTGGGATTTTTCAGGTCGACCTGCTCATAATAGTCCGGGTCGAGCTTTTTCAATTCTGTGCGTAAAGGTTCCAGTCCTTCTTTATCGAACCGGTCGAGAAGTTTTTGACGCAGTTCCTTATCGACCGTCGGTAGGTCATCGATTCCCTTGCACACCGCGTCGATGTACAGCATGGAGCCGCCGGTCATAAGAACAGCTTGATGTTTTTGGAACAACTTATCCAGCACATTCAGCACATCGTATTCGAATTTGCCCGCGTTATATTCATCTTCCACAGAAAGGTTTTGAATCATGTGATGGGGAACCTGCTGCAGGTATTTTTCTTCCGGAACAGCAGTTCCAATTCTGATTTCTTTGTAAAGCTGACGAGAGTCGCAGGAGATGATTTCGGTGTGGAGGTGCTTGGCAATTTCAATGCTGAGCTCTGTTTTTCCTACACCAGTAGGACCAAGCAAAACAATAAGGGTATTTTTCATGAATGGGTTGCACGGGTTTTGTGCAAAGGTAGTAAGGGGGGCCGGAAATAAAAAAGGGGCCAAAGCCCCTTCAGTTATAAGATCTCGTCGATGTCTCCGTAGATTTGATTCAGATCCTCCAATTCACCGAAATCAGAGTACTCGTCCAAGTTATCCCATTCCGTTTCCATAAGTAAATCGTTTTCTCTGGTTTTGACGTCAAGGAACTGAGACGGGGCTACGCTTTTCTTAAAGGTAACCTCCGGTGCATTAAGGTTCTTTTCCATGATAATCGTATTTAGTTCAATAAATTAAGATCTAATCGGAAAATGTTTTCTGTTTTTATTTTTTAAGCACAATCCTTTTCAAAACATCAGACAGCTTTCATTTTCTGATGCCGCCTCCGACAAGGCTGATTATTTTTTATAGTATGACCTGATGGCTAGTAACCCAACTGTCAAATTTGCGATCTGTTTTTTAAGTCCTTGAAAAAGAAAAACTAAAACTCGTTTAAAACTTTCTTTTAAGAACTATTTTCATAAACAGCATTTCAAAGTAAAAGATGAAATTCTAAAATCGGTTAGAAATTGTATTAAAAAATGTTAAAAAATGTAGAATCAAACTATTTTTATAATTGGATACTTCCATGTGTAATTTGATCCCACGGGATGAATGCTCCAAGCAATCCGAGGATGATTCCGATAAGAATAATTTTTAAAACGGCGATGACGATTCCAATGATGGCACAGGTCTTTCCGCTACGGATATTAGAAAAAGAGGATAGAGTGTAAAGCCTTGGCGTTTCGTTGTATAGGCGCTCCGCGTTGCGGGCCATTACCAGGCTGACAACGCCGGCAACGATACCTACAAGACTGTTGAAAAATGAAATAATCAGGGCGATAATTCCGAGAATTAATACGACCGATGCATTAGGAATTTCATGTTGAAAGGAGTGTGGAGCTCCTGTTTGATTGGTCTGCTCATTTTGCGTGTTTTCTGATTCCATACCTTTGTTTTTCTGAATGTTAGTTGGTGTAAATATAAGGAATGAGATTGATAATATACAAATTTTAGAATAATAGGATGGAAAGTTTAAATTGTATAAAAAAAGCCGGTTGCTACCGGCTTTTTTTATCATTTATGGAAAGCTTATTGATTTTCTTTAATGAAATTGAGACATGAACCGGCTTTGAACCATTCAATCTGTGCTTCATTGTAAGTATGATTGGCAACAATTTCGTCGGTTGTGCCATCAGCATGATGGAGGACAACGATCAGTGAACTTCCTGGAGCAAATTCTGTCAGTTTCAATACATCGATGGTATCGTCTTCCTGTACTTTGTCGTAATCGGCAGGATTGTCGAATGTCAATGCCAGCATACCCTGTTTTTTCAGGTTCGTTTCATGGATGCGGGCAAATGAACGAACGAGTACAACCCGAACGCCGAGATGACGCGGTTCCATAGCTGCGTGCTCACGGGAAGAACCTTCGCCGTAGTTTTCGTCGCCAACGATAACCGAGCCGATTCCTTTGGCCTTGTAATCACGTGCAGTTGCAGGCACTTCACCGATTTCACCGGTCAGCTGGTTTTTCACTGCATTCGTGCGCTCGTTAAAGTAGTTGACGCCACCAATCAACATGTTGTTGGAAATGTTGTCGAGGTGTCCACGGAAACGGAGCCAAGGTCCGGCCATCGAAATATGGTCGGTGGTACATTTTCCTTTTGCTTTAATCAGCAGTTTCATGCCGGTCAGGTTTTTGCCATCCCAGGGCTCGAACGGAGTCAACAGCTGGAGACGTTCTGAATCCGGTTTCACGACGACGTCTACATTTTTGTTTTCAGACGAAGGCGGAATGAAGCCCGGGTCTTTCACATCGAAACCTTTGGTTGGCAGATCGTCACCTTTCGGTTCTTCCAGTTTAACCTTTTCTCCTTTGGCATTTTCCAGGTAGTCGGTCGCCGGGTTGAAATCGAGTGTACCGGCAATCGAGAATGCTGTTACGATTTCGGGAGAAGCCACAAAACCGTGAGTTTTCGGGTTACCGTCGTTACGCTTGGAGAAGTTCCGGTTGAACGAAGTCATGATGGAGTTCTCATCCAGGTTTTCGGCATTGTGACGTGCCCATTGTCCGATACAGGGTCCGCAAGCATTGGCCAGAACCACACCACCAATTTTCTCGAATGTATCGAGGTAACCGTCGCGGTCAACCGTGTAGCGAACCTGCTCGGAACCCGGAGTAACGGTGAATTCCGCTTTTACTTTCAAATCTTTATCGAGAGCCTGTTTAGCTACTGATGCAGCCCGGCTGATATCTTCGTACGATGAGTTGGTACACGAACCAATCAAACCAACTTCCATTTTCAACGGCCAGCCGTTTTCTTTGGCTACTTTACCGAATTGTGAAACGGGAGTTGCCAAATCCGGAGTGAACGGACCATTGATATGCGGTTCCAGTTCCGAAAGGTTGATTTCAATAATTTGATCGTAATAAGCTTCCGGATTTTCCATTACTTCCGCGTCAGGGCGAAGGTGTTCTTCTATTTTGGAAGCCATCTCAGCCACGTCGGTGCGACCGGTTGCTTGCAAGTATTTTTTCATCGATTCGTCGAACGGGAAAGTGGAGGTTGTCGCTCCGATTTCAGCACCCATATTACAGATGGTACCTTTTCCGGTTCCGGAAATCGATTCAGCTCCGGGGCCAAAATATTCAACGATGGCTCCGGTTCCACCTTTTACACTCAGTATTCCGGCCACTTTCAAAATCACATCTTTCGGAGAGGTCCATCCGCTGAGTTTTCCGGTCAGCTTCACACCAATCAGCTTCGGGAATTTCAGCTCCCAGGGCAGTCCGGCCATTACATCTACGGCATCAGCTCCACCTACACCAATGGCAACCATTCCCATACCGCCGGCATTCGGGGTATGCGAGTCGGTTCCAATCATCATTCCACCCGGGAAAGCGTAATTTTCCAGTACCACCTGGTGGATAATTCCTGCTCCCGGTTTCCAAAAACCGATTCCATATTTTTTCGAGGCCGATGCCAGAAAATCGTATACTTCTTTGTTGTTCTGTTCAGCTTTCGTGAGGTCCTCTTTTGCTCCTTCCTTTGCCAGGATCAGGTGGTCACAGTGAACGGTCGAAGGGACAGATACCTGATCTTTTCCGGCTTGCATAAACTGGAGAACGGCCATCTGTGCAGTGGCATCCTGCATAGCGACGCGGTCGGGTGAAAAGTTGACGTAAGAATCACCACGTTTAAACGGTTCGTTAGGAAGATCACCGGAAAGGTGAGTGTAAAGAATTTTTTCACTAAGGGTCATGGGACGCCCAAGAAGTTTACGGGCTTGCGCGATTCTTTCAGGATAACGTTCGTACACCTGACGAATCATTTCAACATCGTATGCCATTTTTTAATCGATTTATTTAGATATGTCGCAAAATAACATTTATTAATCATAAACGAATACAAATCCTAAAGGTTTGTAAGGGGGGAATTGTTTCAAAATGTTTGAAATATTTCTACCTTGGAGAAGCAAACCAAATCGCTCATGCTGTTCAATCCGCTTACCACCGAAAATGTCTTTATGGCTATCCAATCCATCCGGGGAAACTGGGTGCGGTCAGTCTTGACAATTCTGATTATTGCGGTTGGAATTACAGCGTTGGTGGGTATCCTCACGGCGATTGATTCTATCAAAAACTCCATCACGGCTGAATTTACGCGGCTTGGCGCCAACACCTTCACTATTCAGAGTCGCGGCATGCGGGTACAGGTGGGCGGAAACCGGTATCGCAGTAAGAATTACAGTTACATCAGTTATTTCCAGGCGCGGGAATTCAAGAACCAGTTCAATTTTCCGGCTGATGTGTCCATTTCTGTTTTTGCCACAGGAACCGCAACGATTCGGTACGAATCGCAAAAAAGCAATCCCAATGTGAGAGTGATTGGTGTAGATGGCAATTATCTGCAAACTGCCGGTTATGATATTAGTAAGGGGCGAAATTTTGCTTCGCAGGAAATACACTCGGGGAGCAATGTTGCCTTATTGGGAAATGGCCTGGCTCGCAAACTCTTTCCGGGGATTGTCAATCCTACCGGCCGGATTATTTCCATTGGAACGGCGCGTTACCGCGTGGTGGGTGTTCTTGCCGAGAAAGGAAGCGGTTTCGGTGCATCCGGCGATCGGTTAGTACTGTTGCCCTATTCCAATGTGCGCCAGGTTTTCTCGCGTCCGCAGATGAATTTTCAAATCGAGGTAATGCCCAAATCACCGCAGTTGCTCGATATTGCGGTGGGCGAGGCCGAAGGAGTATTTCGTGTTGTTCGTGGCCTCAGCGTGACTGACGAATCCGATTTCAATATTGTGAAAAGCGATAACCTCGTGAATATTCTGTTGGAGAATATCAAGTATATTACATTGGCTGCCACGATTATTGGTTTCATCACACTGCTGGGAGCGGCGGTTGGTTTGATGAACATTATGCTGGTCACCGTTTCGGAACGAACCCGCGAGATTGGTGTCCGGAAAGCGATGGGGGCCAACTCCCGAACCATCCGGCAACAGTTCCTGATTGAATCCATCGTGATTGGACAGCTGGGAGGATTGCTGGGAATTGTCCTGGGAATTCTGGCCGGTAATGGTGTTTCAGCTTTGGTGGGAAGTTCGTTTATCGTTCCGTGGCTTTGGATTTTCTCCGGGGTAGCCCTGTGCCTTTTGGTTAGTTTGGTTTCCGGACTGATGCCCGCCATGCAGGCCGCTAAACTCGATCCCATCGAATCACTTCGCTACGAATAAGATTTATTCCCAAATGCTGTCTACAATTCATCCTGCCCAACAACCATTCGTCGGCATTATTTGACAGTTCATCCGGTTCATTTTTCCTTTCTTTCTGACACACCGCAACTTTGGGGTACACAATATCCAAAATTGCGATGAAAAAAATTCAGCTCATATTCCTGTTTGCCTTGCTTTCGGTTACGACCTTCGGTCAGATTTCCATTCATGGGAAAGTGGTCGACACACAAAATCATCCATTGCCGGGTGCCAATATCTATTTTGAAAATACTTATGAAGGAACGACCTCTGATAGTGACGGAGTCTTTCAGTTGACTTCTGAATTGACGGGGGCTCAGAGATTGAAAGTGACCTTCCTGGGATACATTCCTTACACAGTTGCCATTCCGGCGAAAGCCGACACCGCTCTGGTGATTAAACTGCAACCTGAAAATAACAAGGTCGATGAGGTGGTTATTACCGCGGGTACATTTGGCACGGCCGATGACGAACAGACGGTCACCCTGAAGGCCATCGATATTTTAACTACGCCCACGTCGGAAGGCGATGTATACGGCGCTTTGCGAACCTTGCCTGGAACACAGCAAGTAGCTGAAGACGGACGACTTTTCGTACGTGGAGGCGAAGCTTACGAAACCAAAACGTTCATCGATGGTATGGAAATGCAGCAACCGTACAGTAGCTCCACACCCGATTTGCCTTCACGCGGACGGTTTTCGCCCGAGCTGTTCAAAGGAACACTGTTCAGTACCGGAGGTTATTCGGCTGAATATGGACAGGCTCTTTCGTCTGCGCTCATTTTGCGCACCATCGATTTGCCGGAGGAATCTTTCACGTCCATCGGCTTGTTGAACGTGGGCTTTCAGGGAGGTTACACAAAGAGCTTCGAACGGGCATCTGTCAGTGCTTCCGGAGAATATTACAACCTCGGCCTCAATAACAAAATTAATCCGCCCCGTAAAGCTTTCGCTGAAGACCCGGTTCAGATGAATGGCCTGGTACATGCACAGGTAAAGTCGGGAAAGCAGGGAATGTGGAAGACTCTTTACTCATTTAATCATCACAAGCTGATTGCACCGTACGCCACTTCGTCGACGAATTGGGAGAATGTGGCATTGAATTCTACCAACCAATATGTGAATAGTACCTACCGGAATATGTTGTCGGATGCCTGGATGGTTTATGGTGGTATATCTGGCGATTACTACGACGCTCACATCAAAATGGAGGAAGGCAATTATCATATCGTGGATCACTATTCCCAGGGACGTGCCGGTTTCAAATACTTGCCTTCCGAAAAGGTGAAAATCAACATGGGGTTGGATGCTAACTGGCACGACAATGAACGCTCCAACGAGAATGTGGCCGGACAAAAAGCTGGCTTCACACAACGAACACTCGCTACCTATGCTGAGGGAGAGTTTCAGTTGGGCGACAACTGGGCTGTTCGTTTAGGCTTGCGACCAGAATATTTCGATCTCCTGCAAAAGATAAAAGTAGCTCCGAGACTTTCGTTGGCCCGAAAAACAGGTGAGCACAGTCAGCTCTCGCTGGCTTACGGAACCTTTTACCAAAATGCGCCCGATGAATTTTTGGCGTTCAACCACCAACTGAAAGCCGAAGAAGCAAAGCATTTCATTCTGAACTACCAATATTCTTACGATAAACGGGATTTCCGGATTGAGACCTACTACAAGGATTACCATAACCTGGTGAAATTCAACCAGACTTCCAACGAATATACTCCTTCTCACTATACGTCATCAGGAACTGGTTATTCAAAAGGAGTCGACCTTTTCTTCCGTGATCGGAAAAGCATTCCACTGCTCGATTATTGGATTGCCTGGTCGTACCTCGATACCAAACGCGACTACCGCGATTTTCCGTCGAAAGCAACTCCCGGATTTGCGGCTAAGAATACGTTGTCAATCGTAGGAAAATACTGGATTGCCGGTTGGAATACTCAGTTTGGATTCAGCTTGACAGCTGCCAGCGGAAGGCCGTATGACGACCCGAACACGCCGGAATTTATGGATCGAAAAGCCCCGGCCTATTCCAACTTTAGTCTGAATGCCGCCCATCTGGCCTACCTGTTTGGTAACTACACCATTTTTTACTGCTCTGTCGGTAATGTGTTGGGACGAGACAAGCCCTACACCTACCGTTATTCCGATAAGCCGAATAGTTCCGGTGTATATGAGCGGATTCCCGTGCAGGCCGAAACGCTGCGTAGCATCATCCTCGGTGTCTTCATTCAAATTAAATAACAACTAAAAAAGCAACATCATGAAAAAAGTAGTTTCTATTATCGTCGTTATGGTTTTTGCAGAGACGAGTCTTTGGGCCCAGAATTATGCGGGTGCCATGCAGAACGCTCTTGCTAAAATGGGCGCAGCAAAAACACCTTCTGAATATGTCGCTGCATCACAAATTTTCGAGCGTGTCAGCCAGGTGGAAACATCGAAATGGATACCGGCATACTACGGCGCTTTGTCACTCATCAACGGAAGTTACACCGGAAAAGAGAAGGAAAAACGCGACCAGATGCTCGACCAGGCGCAGAAGTTTATTGATACTGCACTGGAACGCTCACCGGAAAACAGCGAGGTGATGGCTTTACAGGGCTATTTGTACCAGGCACGTATTGGTGTTGATGGTTCGAGAGGGCAGGAATTCTCGCAGAAAGCGGCCGGTGCCCTTAAAAAAGCGCTTTCGGTCGATGCCAATAATCCGCGCGCCACGTTCCTGATGGCCATGAATGTTTACCACACACCTGTGTTTTGGGGCGGCGGAAAAGACAACGCTTTACCATTGTTCGAGAAAGCGGAAAAGCTATTTGCCAAACAGAAGATGTCGTCGCCATTTGCACCGGCATGGGGAAAAGAAACCAACGAGCATTTCCTGGAAGAGTGCAAAAAGTAGTACGAATATTATGTTTCAACGCTTTTCATTACTTTTAACCTAATGGAAAAGATAGCAACCTCCTGGAAAAGACATCTGCGCGATCTGATAATTGTATTGTGCGTAGGGTTTGGAGTAACCCTTACCATGAATGATTTGAATTCAGTGATTCATTCGTTTTGGAACATATTATTATATAACACAATTATTGGGATGGGCCTGTGGAAAGGAAACGAGTGGGTTACTTCGCTGGTACAGCATTGGTATCCCTGGAGAATCAACCGTTCGCGGACCTACTTATTGATGTGGACCGGGATTGTTGTGTACTCACTTTTCTTTGTATTTCTGTTCAATTTTCTCTGGGCCATTCTCATGAATCACATTCCGGCTTACGAATTCATGAAATATTACAAGTTCACTATCGTGATTGAGTTCCTTATTTCTATTGGTATCGCCGGAATAATTTATACCTCCATCTTCTTCAAAAACTGGAGAAACTTATTGCAGGAGCATGCCGAAATGGAAAAGGCCAACATCGAATCAAAACTTACGGCTTTGCAAAATCAGGTCAATCCGCACTTTCTTTTCAATTGCCTGAATACGCTCAATTCGTTGGTTTATGTGGATGCCGGAAAGGCCAGTCGGTTTATTGGTGATCTCTCGAAAGTGTACCGTTACGTGCTGGAGCAAGACGATGTGGTTACCCTTGCGGAAGAAGTTGCCTTTTGCCGGTCGTACCTGGTGCTGGAGCAGTTTCGGTTCGGTGAAAAGCTGAAGGTGGATTTTCTTCTCAGCGGAAGCGAATCGGAGAAGATTCTGCGAATGGGGCTTCAGCTGATGCTGGAAAATGCCATTAAGCACAACGAAATATCCAACGAAAAGCCATTGCATATTGAAGTAAAGCGGGAAGATGATTTTGTAGTGGTGAAGAATAATCTGCAACTAAAGTCAATCTTGCCGGTGTCAGCCCGGATGGGACAGAAGAATTTACAGGAACGTTATCGTTTGATGGGAGAACGAGTCCCGGAGTTTGGCCAGGAAGGAGAATTTTATGTAGCCTGTATCCCTTTGTTCAGGAATGAAGAAAAGCAATTATCATGAAGATACTGATCGTGGAAGATGAGCCGCTGGCTGCTGAAAGGCTGGAAACGTTGATTCGGGAATACCTTTCGGAAGTCGATGTGGCGGGTCCGTTCGACAGTATTCGTCAGACGGTCGCCTGGCTGAAAAAGAATGGTGCTCCGGAGTTGGGCTTTTTCGACATTCAGCTTGCCGACGGATTGAGTTTTGAGATTTTCGAACAAGCCGACGTCTCCTGCCCGGTGATTTTTACCACAGCATTCGATGAATACGCGTTGAAAGCTTTCAAAGTAAACAGCATCGATTACCTGCTGAAGCCCATCGGGAAAGAGGAGCTTCACTCGGCGGTGGAAAAATATGAGCGTCTTTTCAGGCAGACCGGCAACCAGGAAAAGGTGTCGGTTGAGGCGATTGACAAAATCTACCGGATGATGACGAAGAACTACCGGAACCGTTTTTTGATCAGGGTAGGGGAGCATCTTCGTCCACTGGACATTGCCGATGTGGTTTATTTTTATTCACAACAACGGGCCACTTTCCTGTTAACACGTGAAGGAAAAAGCTACGATTTGGATTTCACCCTCGACCAACTGGAGCAGGAACTCGATCCGAAGCAATTTTTCCGGGTCAACCGGGGAGCTTTGGTCAGCTTGAGTGCCATCCGCGATGTGCTGATTTATTCGGGTAACCGCCTTCGGCTGAAGTTGGCAAAAGAACCGGATGAACCGGTGCTGGTCAGTCGCGAGAAAGTTTCGTCGTTTAAACAATGGCTGGAAGGAGGAAATTCTTAAACCTCGTTCCCAGTGACTTCAGTGGACCAGAACTATTTTTATTCTGGTTTCTCCAAAAAGGGAAATGATTTAGAAGAATTTGCTTTCAATCGGGTGCGCATTGCTTTTTCATTTCCTGCGCAGGAAAATTTGCTCGGGTGCGCATCCGTTGCTGAAGCAGTGCGCAGGGAATTTTTTTTTCTGCGCAGCGGATTGAAAAACGGTTTACCAGTGGTTTTTGGGAAGCAGAAATGGATTGGCTATCCGCGAAAGCGAACCCCAGCGAAAGAAAATAAAAAAACCCGGGCAAAACCCGGGTTCAATATTGTGATTTGGTCGATGACCGTTGATTGATTACTTGTGATCAACAGTTGCCATGTGGTTGATGAGTTCAACAACCTTGGTTGAGTAACCCATTTCGTTATCGTACCAGCTAACAACTTTTACGAAGTTGTCGTTCAGGCCGATACCAGCACCAGCGTCGAATACTGAAGTACAGGTTTCGCCAACGAAGTCAGTTGAAACAACTGCATCTTCGGTGTAACCCAGAATACCTTTCAGTTCGCCTTCTGAAGCTTCTTTCATGGCAGCGCAAATCGCTTCGTAAGAAGCAGCTTTTTCCAGACGGCAAGTCAGGTCAACTACAGATACGTCAGGAGTAGGAACACGCAGTGACATACCAGTCAGTTTTCCGTTCAGCTCAGGAATTACTTTACCTACAGCTTTAGCAGCACCGGTAGAAGAAGGGATAATGTTCTGACCAGCACCACGGCCACCACGCCAGTCTTTCAGTGAAGGACCGTCAACAGTTTTCTGAGTAGCAGTAGTTGCGTGAACGGTAGTCATCAAACCTTCAACAACGCCGAACTTGTCGTTCAATACTTTGGTTACAGGAGCCAGACAGTTGGTAGTACAAGATGCGTTAGAAACGAAAGTCATGTCAGAGGTGTATTTTTTGTGGTTAACACCCATAACGAACATAGGAGTATCGTCTTTTGAAGGAGCTGACATTACAACTTTCTTGGCACCTGCGTCGATGTGGCCCTGAGCTTTTTCTTTGGTCAGGAACAGACCAGTTGACTCAACAACATATTCTGCACCAATTTCATCCCATTTCAGATCTGCAGGGTTTCTCTCGGAAGTAACACGGATTGCGTTACCGTTAACAACCAGTTTACCGTCTTTTACTTCTACAGTGCCATCGAAACGACCGTGAGTAGAATCATATTTGAGCATATATGCCATGTAATCAACATCAATCAAGTCGTTGATACCGACAACTTCAACATCATTACTTTTTGCGGCGGCACGGAAAACCAAACGTCCGATACGACCGAAACCGTTAATACCAATCTTAACTTTAGACATAATTGATTCTTTTAAAGTTTTATAGGATGAATTAGAACCTCTAATTAAATAGTCCCACAAAGAAACAATATATATTCAAAAACATCAAATTTTTGTTGTTTACCTTTTTGTTAATTCTGATATTACCCGGTTCTATGTGTTTATGTCTGAAAATGAGGATATAGATGTCCGAAAATCTGACAGTTTTTACTACTTTTTATACCACATTGAACGGTCCTGTTTGGCGACCCGTTTATTTGATTTTGCAGTGTAGCCGGTACACCCACATGAGCGACACTGAGTGAATAAAAAGGCGCTTGCCAGAATCACAATAAAGAGGAGGCTTTTTTTCTTCATATTGAGTCGTTTAAGATGGTTTTTTGTCTGAATTCTGTTGTCATTCTACTTTATAATTCTCTCCCTCTGTCACTTTCCGTGTTTATTATCAGGAGGTAGCGAAAAAGCTTCGTTGCGGCAAAATAGTGCTAATTTTCGGCGATACCTTTAATTGGTCATTATTTTTGCCCTTTCGTTTTTCCTATCTTTGCATCTCAAAATCATTATCTTTTGACGTTATGGCACTCTTAGATACATTATTAAACCATCGTACCATTCGAAAATATACTTCAGAACCGGTAGATGAACCGATGCTGAATAAAATACTGGAAGCCGGAACGCGGGCCTCTACTACTGGAAACATGCAGGTTTACAGTATTATTGTGTCGAAGGACCAAAAAATGAAGGACAAGCTGGCGCCATGTCACTTCAATCAGCCCATGATTAAAGAGGCTCCGGTGGTGTTGACCTTTTGTGCGGACTTCAACCGGTTTAATAGGTGGTGCGAGCTGAGAAACGCTGAACCGGGATACGATAATTTCTTGTCCTTTGTTACGGCGGCTATCGATGCGTTGCTGGTGGCCCAGAATGTTTGCGTTGCTGCCGAAAGTGAGGGAATGGGAATTTGTTACCTCGGAACCACCACGTATCTGGCCAAAAATATCATCGACGTGCTGAAGCTTCCGAAAGGCGTTGTCCCAATCACGACGGTTACGCTTGGCTGGCCCGCTGAAGATCCGGAACAGATAGACCGTCTTCCGCTGGAAAGCGTTGTTCATAATGAGACGTATCACGACTACTCTGATGAAGATATCGACCGGATGTATGCAGAGAAGGAAGCGCGCGAAGATTCGAAAGGATTTGTAACTGAGAACGATAAAGAATCGTTGGCACAGGTTTTTACAGACATCCGATACAAGAAAGCCGACAATGTAACGTTCTCTAATATGCTGCTGGAGGTACTCCGCGAGCAGGGTTTTATGAATCAGTAATCAGTTGTGAAGGAAGTTAAAGCTTCCGCCAACATCATGAAAGAAAAGAACAATTACCAGATAGCTCCGGAATTTCGGGAACTTGAAAATTGGGTTGCTAACCTGCGGGAAGAGTTTGCCCAAACCGGGCAGACGATTTTCAAGTCGAGGAACGAGGTGAAGATATATGAGAAGGGCGACAGGATTTTGAATGTGAAGTCGTTTAAGTTCCCCAACCTGGTCAACCGGTTTGTCTACGTATATTTCAGAGGTTCAAAAGCAGCCCGTTCATTCGCTTACGCGGAAAAACTCCTGAAACTGGGTGTTCCGACTCCACAACCGGTTGCTTATGCCGAGTACATTCGCGGCGGTGTGTTAAAGGAGAGCTTTTACGTTTCGCTTCACTTTAAATACGATTTTACCTTACGGGAAGTGCTGAATTACCAGGTCAGCGAACGTGACCGGATTTTGCGTCAGTGGGTGGCTTTCACGTATGAAAAACTGCATAAGAACGGCATTTTCCACCTCGACTATTCTCCCGGAAATACCTTGATTCGTCACGATGGCGATGAATATTTCTTCAGCCTTATCGATTTGAACCGGATGAATTTTGGTAAAATCGATTTTGAAAAAGGCCTGCAGAATTTCCGGCAGCTCGATACCGACCGGCAAACATTGGAATTATTGGCGACTGAATATGCGCTGCTGAACGAAAAAGATCCGGGTTTGGCAATGAAAAAGCTGTTGACTTTAGACCAGAAAAACAAAAATTACCGCCACCGGAAAATGAAATGGAAAAGCACTTTCCGGAAACTGTTCAAATTCGGTCGCGCTTCTGAGTAAATTTCTTGAGATAGTACAAAATCGGATTTTTGTATTTCAGCATTTTCCACGGACGGCTTCCGTGTGGTTTATGAATCACCGGGTTTTTCAGGCTGATGTAATTGTTGAACCCCAATTGACGGGCTCTTTTCGTGATATACACATCGTACCAGTCGCGGCTACTATCTAATTCCGCAAAGTCGAAAGCTTTCATCAAATCATTGGACAGAACCGTGCAACAGAAACTCATACTTCTCGGTGTCTGGTACACTTCGGGCATGCTTTTCTTCACGTAACTGTAAGGGAAATTGATATTCCCGTAACTGTCGGTTGTTACCGAACCAACCAAACCAGCATCCGGGAGTTGTTCCGTCAACTCAACTAATGCTTCCAGCGTTTCCGGCTGAGCAATCACGTCCGATTCGATAATAGCCAGATGAGCATCCTCTTCAATAGCCATTTTTCGGGCCATGTTCAGTGTCAGCCGATAATTGGGAGAGGGGTGACTGGTATGATCGCTGAGATGGACGATTTTTAGTTGGTACTTTTCCTGGTTCTCGTTCAGCCATCCAATGGTTTCTTCATTACTGAAATCATCGAATATATAATAAGGTGTGGTGTTCGCTCCGGAGCGCAATGTTTTGACAGTATGACGGAGCGTTTCCAGCGAGTCTTTTATTGGAGTAATAATAATTAGCTTCTTCATGTCGAGGTCGTTGGTGAGAAAGATAGCCACCGCTACTGAATTTGAAAAAGATTAAGTTGTTCCATTTTACGGAACACAATGTTGGGAGTTAGCATTTCCATGCATTTTATGGTTTCGTGAATACATGGTCTATTTCCGAAAACCGAACAGGGACGGCATGCCAGTTCGTCTGCAGGAGTTTGCAAGCTATATTCCTCCGGTTGTCCCAGTGCATAAAATCCAAATGCCGGATGCGTTGCTCCCCAAATGGAAATTGTTTTGGTTCCGGTCAGCGCTGAAATGTGCATATTGGAAGAGTCCATCGACAGCATGAAATCCATTCGGCTAATTAGTGCAATTTCTTCCGAAAGGTTCATTTGGCCGGCTACCAATGTAATGTGGTCATTGTCGGTTGACAATGCTTGTAATTTTTCTATTTCTTCTTGTCCTCCGCCAAACAAGTAAAACTGAGCCTGATACTTTTCATTAATCAGATGCATCAATTGCCGGGCATTTTCCAATCCCCATATTTTTGTTGCATGAGTGGCGAAAGGTGCAAAGCCGATCTTCAGCGTTTGTTCCGGTAATTTTTGACTTTTCAGGTATTCCTGAATTTTTTCGCTCGCTTTCGCGGAAGATGCAATGGCAGGAACTGGTGACATCTGAACATTGAAGCCGGCTTTTCTGAAAACATCGCAATAACGTTCCGAAGAGTGTTTTAGCTGTTTGATCTCTTTTGTTTTCAGCAGCTCTTTCTTTTCTTCTCTGCCTTTGTCGATATGGAAAACAGACGTACCGGCCGCGCGAAAATAACTTCTCACCAGTTTGGTCCGAAGAACATTGTGCAGGTCGATAACCGTTTCAAACCGGCCTTCTTTCCGCAAGTCGAGAAAAAGCCGGAACAAACCGCCAAAACCTTTGTGTCTTCCTTTCAGGTCGGGAAAGTAGAGCTGAAGTCTGGGAATTCCTTCAAAGAAGGGAGCAAAAAACGGGCGGGTAACAAAAGTGATGGACAGGTTCGGATTTTCCTCAAGCATTCCCCGAATAACGGGAACCGTGAGGGCTACATCACCCATGGCGGAAAGTCGGAAAACTAAAATACGTTGCACCGGCATATAAATTTAATCCCCTGCAACACGAATGAAGCCGGGGAGATATTTTCAGGACAAAAACTATTGATAGTCTTCGTAGCTTTTTTCTTCGATCAGGTTGGAACCTGTTTTTTCGTTGATGCGCCTTTTTACGTCCGAACGTTTGTCGTTGGTGAAATAAACGGCACGCGCTGTTTCGATGAAATCCTGCCCGAAATCCTTGTTGCGCTCCAGGTCGCGGATTCGATCTTCAATGTCCCAAAGCTGACAATTGATGTCATACAATTCCTTGTACAATGCGTCTTTTTTGTCGATGATTTGAGAAACAGCTTCATCCAGTACTTCGTACTCTTTTCTCAGGTTCACCAGTTTGGCTTCATCCGAAATTCGTTCCAGTTTAATTTCGATGATGGTCAGTTTATCTGCAATCTCTCCGTTGGAAACCTCAATTTTCATTATCTAAATATTGAATGTTTTATACCCGACAAATGTACGGGATTTAATCTTCTTTACCTCGAAAAATGTTTTTGCCGGAATTTTGCTCCTGGCGTCTGCATTTTTCTGAACAACAAATTGCTACCGCTTATTGGTCGCGTCGTGCATCGCGGGCACTGGCCTGGTCAGTCGGCATAATCAACACATCGTCGAGGTTAACGTGGGCCGGACGGGTTACCATGAACAGGATGGTTTCGGCGATATCCTGCGCGTATAAAGGAGTAAGTCCTTTGTAAACATTGTCAGCTTTGCTTTCATCACCCTTGAAGCGAACGAGGGAGAACTCGGTTTCCACCATTCCGGGACTTATCGTACTGACCTTAACTCCATGTTGTACCAATTCGATTCGCATGGCTTTTGAAATAGCGCCTACTGCATGCTTGGTTCCGCAGTAAACCGAACCTCCGGGATACGCTTCTTTTCCGGCAATGGAAGATATATTAATAATGTGTCCTTTTTTGCGCTCTACCATTCCCGGAGTCAGACAACGGCTGACATACAACAGGCCTTTCACGTTGGTGTCTATCATGCGTTCCCAATCGTCGACAACGGCTTCGTGTGCCGGTTCGGTACCCACCGCAAGTCCTGCGTTGTTGACCAACACATCAACGTTGCTCCATTCTGCCGGAAGGTTGCAGAGTGCTTTTTGCACTTCATCGTTATTTCGTACATCGAAGACAAGGCTGAGGACTTTCGTATCGTCAATCTTCAGCAACTCTTCTTCAACAGCTTTCAGTTTTTCGCTTCTCCGGCCGGTAATAATCAGGTTAAAGCCATTTTGGGCCAGTATTTTGGCTGTTGCTTCACCAATGCCGGAAGTAGCTCCGGTTACGATGGCAATCTTTCTCATAATGTTCAGTTTTAGTGCCGAAATTAAAAAATAACGACGATTTTTTAGGATAAAATGATCGGTTCGCTAATTTTGAGGAAGAATCTTTGGCTATAACCAAACCTTCAAAGCACATGTACGAAAAAGAAAAAAAGCCGTTTAGCATTGATCTGGTTCCCGAGCCGGACAACTTGCAAAGTGTTATTTATTCCATGGTGGCCATACCGCATCTTTCGCCGGTGAACTTCTTCAACGATTTTTCTGCCATGGTGGATGATCCTTCTCAATTGGGAAAAGATGACACCAGTGAAGCGGGAATTTTTGAGATTGACGGAGAAAACCGGATGTTCTCGTTAACCATTTATGCCGATCATCGGCGGATGATTGTTGAACCGGAAGTCGCTTCTCAAATTCTGGTAGCCAAAGCCGTCAGACGATTGGTGTGTTACGGCGCAGAGCCTGTGGCCATGAGTGTGATGCTCAACCATGTGGAACTGTCGGACCCGATGGATCAGCAGTTGGTTCAGGAGGCCCGGAGTGGTTTGGAGAAAGCGGCTGAAGCATTTGGTTTGCAGATTTCGCATCGGAAAATCTTCTACGATTATGCCCGCGAGCGAGCCAATATTCCGCCAACGCTTATTGTGAGCATGGTGGGAAAAATGAAGAAGGATGCGCAGTTAATTACGCCAAAGTTCAAAAAGAAGGGAAACAATATTTTCCTCATCGGGAAATCGTATGATGATGTGAATGCATCGGAATACCTCGACCATTATCACGAAATAAAAGAGTGGCCGTTGATGCAGTTCAATCTCGATCTGGAGAAACAGCTGATGAATTTGGTAAAAGGTCTGGCCGAACGCAACCTGGTGGAGTCATTGAGTCCGGTAGGAATCGGAGGTTTGTTCTTCACGTTGCTGAGAGCCTCGCTTCCCAACGATCTGGGCTTTGATATCACCACCGATGCAGAAATCCGTCAGGATGCTTTCCTGTTCGGTGAATCGATGGGACGTGTAATCGCCTGTGTTTCGCAAGATAAAGAAGATGAACTGGTCGACTACCTTCGTGAGCATAAATTGCCCTTTTTCACGTTAGGACACGTTACGCGCGGAGAGATTCGCATCGATGACACTTCCTACGGGTTTGTGGACAAGATGACAGAAAATGTAGAGACGGAATAAACCTGAAATTTGTGGTAACTCCTTATAAAGATTCTGACACCAGTAAAAAGGTGCAGGTGGCAGCTATGTTCGATAGTATAGCAGCCCGATATGATTTTTTGAATCACTTCCTCTCATTTGGTATTGACAGAGGATGGCGGCGAAAAGCCATCAAGTTACTGAAGCCGTATCAGCCGAAACAGATGCTGGATATTGCTACCGGGACCGGTGATTTTGCCATCGAAGCGTTGAAGCTGAGTCCGGATAAAGTTACCGGAGTTGATATCTCGACCGGGATGCTGGCCGAAGGAAGGAAAAAAATGGAGCGCTTGGGACTCAATGGAACAATTGAGTTGCTGGAGGGCGATTCTGAAAACCTCCCGTTCGAAGAGGAAACTTTTGAAGCCATCACGGTAGCATTTGGTGTTCGAAACTTTGAGAACCTAAGCAAAGGCCTGGAAGAAATGCATCGCGTTTTGAAACCCGGTGGCGTTACATGTGTTCTGGAGTTTTCGCAGCCGCGAAGTTTTCCGATGAAGCAGCTGTACCATTTTTATTCGTTCCGGATTCTTCCTTTCTGGGGGCGCTTTTTTTCGAAAGACAAAACGGCCTACAGCTATTTGCCTGAATCGGTGCAGGCTTTCCCCGATGGTTCCGATTTTTTGGCCATCATGCGAAATGCCGGCTTTAAAAATACGCGCGAGTACCGGTTGACTTTCGGTATTGCGACCATATATCTTGGCGATAAATAACAGGAGTATTCCTGAAAGCAAATTGGGAATACATTTTAGCGGAGTGAACAATAAACGCTTAAAAATCGTGTTATTGATCATAGAAAAAAGGTATACCTTAACGGGAAACAGATGATTTACCAAAATTCCAGATATTTACTTCTTTTACTTGCCTTCATGCTGGCAGGTAATATAACTTATGCCCAGTTTGGGAGAGTGCAGAGTTTATCAAGCTTTGATGATCGACCCATTCATTTTGGTTTCTTTCTGGGCGTAAACGCGATGGATTTTGGTTTTCGGTTTTATCCCGATCCGATTGCACAGAATCCGGTACTACAACTTCCCGAAAATGCTGGAGTTAAGAGTAAGACAGAACAATACTACAGAGGGCGTTCCATCCGCGCTGATGTCGATCCGATTTCTCCCGGATTCTCCGTAGGAATTGTATCCAATTTTCGTTTGACCGAATTTGCCGATTTGCGCATTACACCGGGAATGAGTTTTGGAAGCCGGCAGCTGGTTTACAACGATACCATCAACCAGGAAATATTGAATGGTTTGGGAACAAATGGTCTGGATGAGAAATCGTACCTCAATATTCCTTCTACTTATATTGACATCCCGGTAGGAGTGCGACTGAAAGGAAAACGCTATGGCAACCTGCGCCCATACATCTACCTGGGCGGAACCTATCGTATCGACCTCGAAAATAAACGTGCAGCCGAGCGCGTGTTGCATATGTACAAAACCGGCGCGTACGTCGATTTTGCAATGGGGCTGGATTCCTATCTGCAGTTTTTCCGTTTATCTACTGAATTCCGCGTTTCGTTGGGCGTCGATAACTTAATCGATCACAGTATCGGTACGGATGAAAATCGCATTCCTTACTACGGATTTGCCGTCGAGCGGCTAACTTCCAATGTCTTTTCCCTTATCTTCTATTTTGAATAATTCCTCGTCAGGCAAGGCTCGAATGTTTGTATTTTTGTAACGGAAAATTCCTTTTTCAGGAATAGTAAGTCTTTATATAAAGAAGTAAGTTGCAGAAAGAGATCAACATCTCCGTTAGCCCAAAGCAGGCCGCGGATGAAAAGCAGTTGTCACGAATCGTGGCTTCGCAATTGCGAATGAAGGAGGAACGCGTTCGCGGTATCGTTATCCGTCGTCGTTCGGTAGATGCGCGCCGTCGCGATATTCGCATCAATTTGGGCATCCTGGCTTTCGTCGATGAAGAACCGAAACCCCTGAAGCCATCCGAAAAAATCTATCCTGATGTTTCGAAAGCAGAACCGGTCATTATTGTCGGTGCCGGTCCGGCCGGATTGTTTGCCGCACTTCGGCTCATTGAGCTGGGGATGAAGCCGGTTATTCTGGAGCGGGGAAAAAGTGTCAGCGAACGGAAACGGGATATTGCCGCTATTCATCGCGATCAGCAAGTCGATCCGGATTCCAATTACGGATTTGGAGAAGGTGGAGCCGGAACTTTTTCTGACGGAAAACTGTACACCCGCTCGAAAAAACGCGGAGATGTCAATCGTATTCTGGAAATTTTACATTTTCACGGTGCTCAGGACGATATTCTGATTGATGCTCATCCGCACATCGGAACCAATGTATTACCCCGGGTCGTAACCGCAATGCGCGAAGCCATCATCGAAGCTGGTGGCGAAGTTCATTTTCATTCCCGTGTAACCGATATTACGGTGCAGAACGGAAAGGCTACCGGGGTAAAGCTTGCGGATGGGCGAACCCTTTCGGGGAAAGCGGTTATCCTGGCTACTGGTCATTCGGCTCGCGATGTATATCAAATGCTGCATGACAAGCATCTTACAATTGAAGGCAAGCCTTTTGCCATGGGCGTAAGGGTGGAACATCCACAGGAGTTGATTGATTCGATTCAGTATCATGGAAGGCCCAGGGGGGAATTTCTTCCGGCTGCCAGCTATTCTTTCGTTGAGCAGGTAGAACAGCGTGGTGTCTACTCTTTTTGCATGTGTCCCGGCGGAGTGATTGTTCCCGCAGCGACCGCTCCCGGAGAGTTGGTAGTGAATGGTATGTCGCCTTCGGGAAGGGGTGGAAGGTATGCCAACTCGGGAATTGTCGTGGAGATTCGATTGGAAGACATTCCAAAAAATTACAAGCGTTTTGAACAACTGGCCGGCCTGCATTTTCAATCCGATTTGGAGCAGAAGTGTTTCCGGCAGGCTAGCCGTTCGCAATTGGCACCGGCCCAGCGGTTGGATGATTTTGTGAAAGGAAGACTGTCATCGGGTTTACCGGAGACATCTTACCGACCGGGAATTCAGTCGTCGCCGATGCATGATTGGTTGCCCGGAGTCATTCGTGAAAAACTGCAAAAGGGATTTGCTCAAATCGGGCGAAAGGCCAACGGATTCCTCACAAATGATGCGCTCATCCTGGGTGTGGAATCGCGCACATCATCGCCGGTACGAATTCCCCGAGACAAAATTTCGCTGGAACACATACAGGTTCCAAGACTCTTTCCTTGCGGTGAAGGTGCGGGTTACGCCGGAGGGATTGTTTCGTCCGCCATTGACGGAGAACGATGTGCCGAAGCGGTGCTTAAGATTTGCGGGACATCATCCGGCGTCTGAACTCGGAACAGGTAATGGAAGTAGCCATGGCCACGTTTAGTGATTCGGACGTTTCCCGGTTAGCCGGAAAATTAGGGATGTGAATCTTCTGCCGAATCAGTGGCTCGACACTTTCTGAAATACCTTTTCCTTCGTTGCCCATCACAATAATCCCGTTAGGGGAAAGAGGCGCGGAATAAATGTTTTCGCCTTCGAGAAATGTGCCGTATACCGGAATTTCCATTTCATTGGCGCGTTGAAGATAATCGGGCAGATTTCCGTAGTGCAGCCTGATGCGGGCAATCGCGCCCATGGTCGCCTGAACGGTTTTCGGATTATATAAATCAACCGTATCCTCCGAGCAGAGAATATTCCGGATACCAAACCAGTCGGCCAGTCGAATGATGGTTCCCAGGTTGCCCGGATCCTGAACGCCGTCGAGAGCCAGGCACAAATCGCCGGCAATTTCTTCCCACGACAGTGAATGTTCGGGAATGTGCACTGTTGCGATAATATCCGGTGACGATTTTAGCTGTGAGATCTTCTTTAAATCCGCCAATTCTGAGGAATGGATATTCTTTGGATTAAAGCCTTTCCCTTCGACGGTGGATATTGACTCCGGGGTACAGAAAACGTCCTTCACCTCCATCTTCGAATCGAGAAGATCGAGAACAAGCTTTTGGCCTTCAGCAACGAAAAGACCTTCACTGCGTCTGAATTTTTTCAGATGGAGCGAGCGAAGTTGTTTTATTTTGTTTTTTGAGAGCAAACGACTATACTGTTTTCGACATTAAACTTGAACAAAAATAAACGATTTTAAATTATTGAGTTCACTATATTTGTGAGGTTTCCAATTTTTAAAGTATTGAAGGATTTGTTGAGAATAATAAAGCTAATTTCCGGATTGGCCTTCCTGGTTTTGTTGCTTTTTTCATGCCGGACAACCAAATTTGTTCCGCAGGATGAATACCTGTTGAATAAAGTGAAAGTCGATGTCGATACGAAGCAGGTTGATAAACAGGATTTAAAAAATTATCTGCGACAAACTCCCAATACATCCATACTCGGATTCTGGAAATTTCACCTGGCCCTTTACAATTTGTCTTCACGAAAGAAGAGTGATGGCTGGCTGAAACGAATCGGTGAAGCGCCGGTTATCTACGATCCGTTTTTGACCAAACGCTCCGACCAGGAGTTGAAACGGTACATGCACAACAAAGGTTATTACGATGCTGTGGTGACCGATACCGTTTACCGGAAAAAGAAAAAGGCCGAAGTTGTTTACCGGATTACCGCCAATCAACCGTATACCATCGATCGTTACAAAGTCGATGTACTGGACGACTCGCTCCGGACCATTGTTCACAAAGATTCGTCACTGTCGACCATTCATGAGGGCGAAAACCTCGACATGGACAAGCTAGCCAGCGAGCGGCTGCGAATGGTTCGGACATTGAAAGACCAAGGCTACTACCGGATGAACCGGAATAGTATTTCATACGAAGCCGATACCACAATGGGGAAACGGCAATCGGCAGTAACGATGCTGGTAGGAGAAAGAGAGTTTCAGGATTCGCTCGGTAACGTGGAGTACCAGCCTCATCAAAAATTTACATTTCGGAATTTTTATTTCCTGACGGAATATGAACCGCGGAAGGCCTTGTTCGGTGAGCATTTGAATCTGGATATGGTTCCGCAGGATACTTTGAAAGTTGACAATTATTACTTCATCTACAAGAATTCGCTGCGTTTCCGTCCCGATTTACTTATAAACGCCAATCACATTGGTGATGCGGGTTATTACAAAGTGAGTGAGGTAGAACGTACATACAATGAATTATCGTTGTTGCGTCTGTTCAAAGTGATTAACATTCAGTTTGAAGAAACCGGAAAGCGCGATTCGTTGGGGAATCCTATGCTCGATTGTGTCATTCAGTTGACCCCTTCGTCCAAGCAGTCGTATTCATTTGCCCTGGAAGGAACCAACTCGTCGGGCAACCTGGGAGTCGCCGGTAACCTGAATTATCAGCATCGTAATTTATTCAAGGGAGGAGAAATTCTCGATGTTCAATTAAGAGGCGCAACTGAGCGGCAAAGTTACGGTGTGAAGGATTCAGTCAAGTTCTTTAATACACTGGAAACCGGGATTGACACGAAACTTACGTTGCCTAAATTTTTAGCACCCTTTCGTTCTACGCGGCTGTTTCAATACTCCACTCCCAAGACACTTTTCAACCTGGCTTACAATTATCAGCGTCGCCCTGATTATACGCGTACCATTGCCCGGGCTAGTTTTGGATACCAGTGGAAATCATCAGAATATTCGACGCACCGGATTAATTTGCTCGATTTTAACCTGGTGAAAATGTTCTCCTACGATCCGAAGTTTATAGCTTCCATCGAGAACCTGTATATCCGCAGTTCATATACTGACCACTCTATTTCGTCGCTTAATTATATTTATACATACAATACTCAGCGTCTGCAGAAGAGAACCAACTACAAGTATCTGCGGGCCTCATTCGAAACGGCGGGAAACACTTTGTATGCATACAGTAAACTGGCGAATCGCCCACAGGAACTGACCGATTCGCTGGCCGGTGGGCAGTACAAATTTCTGGGAACACCGTTTGCCCAGTATTTCCGAACCGATTTGGAATATCGTCAGGGCTGGGTGCTCGATAAATACAATACGGTAGTCATTCGTGGTTTTGGTGGAATTGCTGTTCCGTATGGTAACTCGAAGCAGGTTCCGTTCGAACGGAAATATTTCACCGGTGGAGCCAATGATATTCGTGCCTGGCCGGTCCGTTCACTTGGTCCGGGTACTTACAAAGCCGATCCGAATGCTTTCCCAAATCAAACGGGAGATGTTAAACTGGAAGGCAATATCGAATACCGTTACAAGATGATTGGCATGCTGGAAGGGGCTCTTTTCCTCGACGTGGGAAATATCTGGTCGCTGAATGATAACCGCCCCGGAACCGAATTCCGTTTAGGGCAGTTTTACAAGGAGCTGGCTGTTGGAACGGGAACCGGTTTCCGCTTCGATTTTTCCTATGTTATCTTTCGGTTGGATATTGGTATGAAATTACGCGATCCATCCTTGCCGCAAGGCTCCAGATGGATCGTTGGCAGCCGCCCCTTAACATCTGATGATTTCAATGTTACCTTCGCAATTGGCTATCCCTTTTAACGTTGTTTTAACAGGTGTTGTAAAACATTATTCCATTTTTTATTCGTACCTTTGCAACCGGTTATTTAACATGATAACCACGAGAATTAGGTTATTTATAGTAAGTTCCATCTACCTGTAAAATAAGAGCTATGAGCGCAAAATTATTTGAAAACATTAAGCCTGGTGTTGTAACCGGGGACGACCTTCAGACCATTTTTAAAGTAGCCAAAGAAAACAACTTCGCTCTTCCGGCAGTAAACGTAACCGGAACCGATACTGTTAACGCAGTTTTGGAAGCTGCCAAAATTGTTAACTCACCGGTTATCATCCAGCTTTCAAACGGTGGTGCTGCTTTTTATGCAGGTAAAGGGTTAAAACTCGAAGGACAGCAAGCTGCCATTCTGGGTGGTATTTCAGCTGCCAAACATATTCATACTGTTGCCGAGGCATACGGAGTACATGTAATTCTTCATACTGACCACGCAGCAAAAAAACTGTTGCCCTGGATTGACGGATTGCTCGATGCTGGTGAAAAGCATTTTGAGCAGTACGGAAAACCGTTGTTCAGTTCGCACATGCTCGACCTGTCAGAAGAGACACTGGAAGAAAACATCGAGATTTCGAAAAAATACCTGGCTCGCATGAGCAAAATGGGTATGACCCTCGAAATTGAGTTGGGTATCACCGGTGGTGAAGAAGACGGTGTTGATAATACCGGAATCGATAACTCACTGCTGTATACTCAGCCGGAAGACGTTTACTATGCTTACACTGAATTGAGCAAAGTATCTCCGAACTTCACTGTAGCAGCTTCATTTGGTAATGTACACGGAGTTTACAAGCCAGGTAACGTCGTATTGCGTCCGATTATTCTGAAAAACTCTCAGGATTACATTGCTGAGAAACTGGGTCTTGAAGACAAGAAGCCGGTTAACTTTGTATTCCACGGTGGTTCAGGTTCCAAGCCGGAAGAAATCCACGAAGCTATCGGTTATGGTGTTATCAAAATGAATATCGATACCGATACTCAGTGGGCTATGTGGAATGGTGTTCGTGAATTCGAAGCTAAAAACCACGATTACCTGCAATCACAGATTGGTAACCCGGAAGGTGACGAAAAGCCAAACAAAAAGTACTATGATCCTCGTGTATGGCTGCGTGCCGGCGAGCAAGGTGTTATCGATCGCCTGAAAGAAGCTTTCGAAGCACTGAACGCTTTGGATCGCAACTAATAGCAAAATTTTCTTATTTCTCTTATATCATGAAAACCACCTTCGGGTGGTTTTTTTTGTGTTTATATGCATTGTGCAGCATGTGAAGGCTCTTGGGCAATCCGAAAAAAAGTGACAAATTTGCCCGCTATAATAACTTGATTATAAATAGCTTTATTTATTCTAAATAGAGATTACCTGTAGTCTCATTCTTCAAACTAACACTGACCACCTTATGCAAGGCAACAGAGACAGCTTTACAAGCCGCTTTGGCGTTATCGCTGCAGCGGCCGGTTCGGCCATTGGGCTCGGTAACATCTGGCGATTCCCTTATGTGCTGGGAGAAAACGGAGGAGGAGCGTTTTTCCTGATGTATCTTTTTTTCATTGTTCTCATTGGTATTCCGCTAATGTTAACCGAGATGACACTGGGAAGAAGTGCCCAGTGTAATGCTTACGGTACCTTTAAATTCCTTGCCCCGAAAACCGGATGGCCGGCAGTTGGTATTATGGGCGTAGCTGCTGCATTTCTTATTTTGTCTTTTTACAGCGCAGTAGCCGGATGGACGTTGGAGTACACGCTTCAGGCCGTTAAAAATGGCTTTACGGGGAAAACGCCGGTAGAGTTGAATGCGATGTATAATGATTTTGTCTCAGGTTCTGTTTGGCCGGTGGTTTGGATGCTGATATTTCTTTTTCTGACAGCGGCGATTGTTGTGGCAGGCGTTCAGAAAGGGATTGAGAAGTATACAAAGATTCTGATGCCGGTTTTGCTGGTGATCATCATTATCCTCGACATTCGTGCGATTACGCTTCCCGGCGCAGGCGAAGGGCTGGATTTTCTATTCAAACCCGATTTCAGCAAGCTAAGTGCCAACACGGTTTTGGAAGCCTTGGGGCAAGCTTTCTTTTCGCTTAGTCTGGGGATGGGAACCATTATAACCTATGGTTCTTACATTAACCGGAAGGAAAGACTGATGAGTACTGCGGCTTCCGTTTCGTTAGCCGATACACTGATAGCGGTGTTGGCCGGAGTAGCTATTTTTCCAGCCGTTTTTGCTTTCAATATCGAGCCGGATGCAGGACCCAAACTGGTATTTATTACATTGCCTAATATTTTCCAGCAGATGCCGGGAGGATACTTCTTTGCATTGTTATTCTTTGTTCTGCTTGTCATTGCCGCACTTACGTCCTCTATTTCATTGCTGGAGGTGATTGTGGCCTATTTTACTGAGGAGTTAAAGATTAGCCGTAAGAAAGCCACCTGGTTATCGGGGGCTACAGTTGGTGTTTTGGGAGTGTTGAGTGCCTTGTCCTATGGTCCGTTAAAAGATAATACCCTGTTTGATAAGACAGCATTTGATTTGTTCGATTATGTTTCGTCCAACATTCTGTTGCCTTTCGGCGGACTGTTGATTACCATTTTTGCCGGTTATATTCTTAAGAAGGCGGTGGTGAAAGATGGCGTTGAAGGGGAAAGCGGACATGAAATGCTCTTTAAGGTATATTATTTCATCATCAAGTTTCTGGCACCGGTGGCCATTGCCTTTGTCTTTTTGAATAGTCTTGGAATTCTGAAATTCTAAATTGAAAATATCAACTTTAGGGAAAAGCTTTCTGGTTATCAGGAAGCTTTTTTTGTAACTTTAATATTGAAGTTGCCAATCCAGGACATCTGATACATGAAATTTCCGTTTCTGCGTACATATTTTAGTTTCTCGAAAAGAGAGAAAAACGGAGTTTTAATTTTGCTCGCCATTTTATTGGTAATGGTGGCGATTAATCTGTTGTTGCCTGTTATTGTTCCATCTCCGGAATACGATTTCACCGAATGGGAACAGCAGGTGACGGCTTATCAGGAAAAACGCGACAGTCTTTTGAGGGAGAAGTATCGGCTGCATCCTGTTCCGTTCAATCCCAACAAGGTTTCCCGAAAGGAGTTGTTGGCAATGGGAATTGCGGAAAAGCCGGCATCGAATTGGGTGAACTACCTGAAGAAAGGTGGACATTTTCGGAAGCCGAAAGACATTGGCAAAATTTATGGTTTACCTGATTCAATCAGTGAAAAACTTATTCCTTTTGTCCGGATGAACCAAGATACCATACCTCGAACTAAAAAAAGCAGAGAGGTTAAACCCGCCCGAACATTTGTGGTAACTGATAAGCCCCTTGTGCGGGAATCAACTCGGGCAAAGCAGAAAATAATTCCTGTTCTCGATTTAAACAGTGCCGATTCTGTCAGCCTGGAAGAGCTGCCGGGGATAGGACCGGTGCTGGCCGGACGAATTGTGAAATACCGCAGGCTGTTGGGCGGATATTATTCCACCGGACAGCTGAAAGAAGTTTATGGTTTGCGAGACGAGCATTACAATAGAGCCTTGCCTTATATAAAGGTGTCAGAAGAAGGTTTGCATCCTATTCGAATCAATTTTGCCTCGCTGGGCGATTTGGCCCGTCATCCGTATATCAACTACCGTGAAGCCAAAGCGGTAGTGAACAGAAGGGAAAAAGAGGGGAAGATTAAAGGTTTCGAAGCGCTGGGTGATATTTTCCTTCCTGAAAAAGTTGAAAAACTACAACCTTACATTATCTTTGCGCCGTAATTTTCGGCAGCATAATTTGTTGTTGCGCTAATTATTTGGTGCTGACAGTTTGATTCGTAACGGAATATTCATAAATTTGCGACCCGAAATCAGGAATAATAAAGAAACTCGAATAAATAAGTAATAAGGAAACGGTATGATTGTAATTCCCTTGAAAGAAGGAGAGAACATCGAACGTGCTCTCAAGCGTTTCAAAAGAAAATTTGAAAAAACCGGAGTAGTAAAAGAACTGCGTAGCCGTCAGGCTTATACCAAACCTTCGGTTGAGCGTCGCACGGAGATTAAAAAAGCGATCTATATTCAGCAAATGCAGCGTGAGGAAGATTAAGGCATGTTAAGGGCTGAGATATGTAAAATGGGTGCGAAATTTTTCGTATCTTGAATTTAAATCTCTTTAACCCTTTTCAATGTTTAATCAGGAATCATTTCTGAATTATCTGAAATACGAAAAGCGTTATTCGCCACATACGCTGGCGGCCTATAAAAAAGACCTCGATCAGTTTATTTCTTTCGGGAATGAATTGGTGGAGGATTTTTGTTTAGAGGCGGTCGATTTTCACCTGGTCAGGCAATGGATTATTTCCATGATGGAGCAGGATATTTCGGCCCGGACCGTTAATCGGAAGCTTTCGACGCTGAAGACCTATTTCAGATTCATGATGCGGGAAGAGTTGCTGGAGACCAATCCGATGGATCGGGTTATTGCACCCAAGGTGAGCAAGCGTCTTCCTTCATTCCTTCAGGAAACCGAAATCAACCGGTTGCTGGACGGAAAGTATTTCAGTAATGATTTTGAAGGCTTGCGCGACAAGGCCATGATAAGCCTCTTCTACGGGACCGGAATTCGCCTGGCGGAACTTCGAGCCATAAAAACGGAAGATCTGAACCTAAACGAATGTATGGTGAAAGTTCTGGGGAAGAGAAACAAGGAGCGGTTAGTTCCGTACCCACGTGAAATAAATCGCGATTTGACCACCTATATTGCCAAACGGCGTGAACTTTTCGGAGAAGGGTCTTGTTTTTTATTTATGACAGCAGCCGGTGAACCGGTTTACGATAAGCTGGTCTATCGTTCTGTGAAAAAACATTTGGCTAAAGTTACCACACTCGATAAAAAAAGTCCGCATATCCTGCGGCACACTTTTGCCACGCATCTTTTGAATCATGGGGCAGACCTGAATGCAATCAAGGAGTTGTTGGGGCACGCTAACCTGGCAGCAACGCAAGTCTACACCCATACATCTTTTGAGAAGCTAAAAGAAGTTTATAAACAAGCTCACCCCAGAGCTTAAATGAATGGAGGATCTATTATGGACGTTAAAGTACAAGCAGTTCATTTCAAAGCCGATCAGAAGCTGATCGAATTTTGTGAAAAAAAAGTAAACAAGTTGGACTTGTTCTTTGACGGGATTATCGGTGCCGATATAGTGCTGAAACTGGTAAACGACGAGGAAAAGGAAAACAAAGTATCGGAGATAAAACTGTCCGTTCCTTCCAATGAAAACCTCTTTGCCAAAAAGCAGGCCCGAACCTTCGAGGAAGCGACCGATTTGGCGATCGATGCATTGCGTCGTCAGCTCAAGAAATACAAGGAAAAACTAAAGGCTAAATAATTTAAAAAAAGTGTGGTAAATTTGCTTTTTAGGCAAAAAAATTTTTACATTTGCAAACCATTTTTAAGGAGGAATTCCTTAGAAATGGTTTGTTCTGTGTATAGGGACGTAATTTGGGCAGGTAGCTTTGAATTAAACGTAACTATCGGGGGTAAACAACTGTTTGATAGATGGTCGAGAGTGTTTTGCTTGGCTTAAAACCGCTCGATTTATCAGGAAAACAGTGCTAAAGTTCATTGGAATTTTTATGAATTGGGGAGATACCAAAGTGGCCAACTGGGGCAGACTGTAAATCTGCTGGCTTATGCCTTCGTAGGTTCGAATCCTGCTCTCCCCACGTGAAATTTTTGCGGGAGTAGCTCAGCTGATAGAGCATCAGCCTTCCAAGCTGAGGGTCGCGGGTTTGAATCCCGTCTCCCGCTCTAATTTTGCCGATGTAGCTCAGGGGTAGAGCGCTTCCTTGGTAAGGAAGAGGTCACGAGTTCAATTCTCGTCATCGGCTCGTAAAAAGATTAGATGATTAACAAATAGAAAATTTAAAACACACTATCTAATTTTTGGAGTTATGGCTAAAGAACATTACGACAGGTCCAAAGACCACGTGAACATTGGTACCATTGGCCACGTGGACCACGGTAAGACAACACTTACAGCTGCAATCACTAAAGTTTTGGCAAAAAGGGGATTGTCTGAAATAAAAGAATTCGATTCTATTGACAATGCACCTGAAGAGAAAGAGCGTGGTATTACTATTAATACTGCTCACGTAGAGTACCAGACTGAAAACCGTCACTATGCGCACGTTGACTGTCCTGGTCACGCCGACTATGTGAAGAACATGGTAACTGGTGCTGCTCAGATGGACGGAGCTATTCTTGTAGTAGCTGCTACTGATGGTCCTATGCCTCAGACTCGTGAGCACATCCTGTTGGCTCGCCAGGTAAACGTTCCTCGTATCGTTGTTTTCATGAACAAAGTTGACATGGTTGACGATGAGGAATTGCTGGAGCTGGTTGAGATGGAAGTACGCGAACTGCTCGAATTCTACGAATTCGACGGTGACAATACTCCTGTTATTCAGGGTTCTGCTTTGGGTGCACTGAACGGTGAAGAAGAGTGGGAAGAAAAAGT
Organism: Prolixibacter sp. DSM 2831; assembly: GCF_056493735.1. Classification (NCBI taxonomy): domain Bacteria; kingdom Pseudomonadati; phylum Bacteroidota; class Bacteroidia; order Marinilabiliales; family Prolixibacteraceae; genus Prolixibacter; species Prolixibacter sp. DSM 2831. Next base: position 3,978,583 of record NZ_CM151379.1, on the reverse strand, counting down.
AATGGAACTGATGAATGCAGTTGATACTTGGATTCCGCTGCCTCCGCGTGACATCGACAAAGACTTCCTGATGCCGGTAGAGGATGTATTCTCTATTACTGGTCGTGGAACTGTTGCTACAGGTCGTATCGAAACTGGTGTTGTTCACACTGGTGACGAACTGCAGATGATTGGTTTGGGTGCCGAAGGTCGTAAGACTGTATGTACCGGAGTTGAGATGTTCCGTAAAATTCTTGATGACGGACAGGCTGGTGACAACGTAGGTTTGTTGCTGCGTGGTGTTGACAAGAAAGAAATCAAGCGTGGTATGATTCTGGCTAAGCCGGGTTCAATCACTCCTCACACCAAGTTCAAAGCTGAGATTTACGTACTGAAGAAAGAAGAAGGTGGTCGTCACACTCCTTTCCACAACAAATACCGTCCGCAGTTCTACCTGCGTACGCTTGACGTAACCGGTGAAATTTCTCTTCCTGAAGGAACAGAAATGGTAATGCCTGGCGACAACGTATCCATTACTGTTGAGCTGATTTACCCGGTAGCATTGAACCTCGGTCTGCGTTTCGCAATCCGCGAAGGTGGTCGTACCGTAGGTGCCGGTCAGGTTACTGAAATTGTAGAGTAATTTGAAAGCATAAAGCTTAAACAATAAAGCAGTCCCGGACGTTATGTCCGGGACTGTACTTACAACGGGTATGCCGGTTTGGGGCAATTTTTTTGATGATAAGTTCGATTCTTACTACCCGACAATCTCGCAAAGAGAAACAAAACGAATTAAATTCGGATATGAAGATACAATCTTATTTCTCTGAAGCCTACACAGAGTTGGTGCACAAAGTAACATGGCCAACCTGGAAGGAATTACAGAATAGTGCAGTAGTAGTAATGGTTGCTTCCTTAATAATCGCACTGTTTATATTTTTAATCGATCTCGTTTTCGAGAATGCGATGAAATTTATTTACAGTTTATTCTATTAATTTGATTCTGGAGGACCGTAATGAGTGAAATTCAACGCAAATGGTATGTTCTTCGAACCATCGGAGGAAAAGAAAAGAAGGTAAAAGAATATATCGAAAGTGAAGTTGCGAATGCTGGTCTTCAGGATTACATTTCACAGGTTTTAATCCCGACGGAAAAGGTATATCAAATCCGCAACGGAAAGAAAGTGGCAAAAGAACGCAACTTCTTCCCGGGTTACGTCCTGATTGAAGCAGCATTGGTGGGAGAGATTCCACACATGCTAAAGAATATTACCAATGTGATTGGTTTTCTGGGTGACACAAAGGGCGGCGATCCCGTTCCGATGCGTCAGTCAGAGGTAAACCGGATTCTTGGTAAGGTCGACGAGCTTCAGGAAAGTGGCGAAGGTTTTGAAGTACCGTTCGTTGTTGGAGAGACCATCAAAGTGACCGACGGACCATTTAACGGTTTCAACGGAATCATTGAAGAAGTCAATGAGGAGAAGAAGAAACTGAAAGTAATGGTGAAGATTTTCGGTCGAAAAACTCCCTTGGAGCTTAGCTTTATGCAAGTAGAAAAGGAGTAACGTAACTTTTTCTAAAAAAACGTTATGGCAAAAGAAGTTGCTGGATTAATTAAATTACAGATTAAAGGTGGTGCAGCTAATCCCTCACCTCCCGTAGGTCCGGCCCTTGGTGCCAAAGGGGTGAACATCATGCAGTTCTGCAAGCAGTTTAATGCCAGAACGCAGGAGCAGGCAGGCAAAGTATTACCGGTAGTAATTACCGTGTATGCCGATAAGTCATTCGACTTTATCGTAAAAACACCGCCTGTAGCAGTTCAGCTTATTGATGCAGCAAAGGTTAAGAAAGGATCTTCGGAGCCTCACGTAAACAAAGTGGGAGAGGTATCATGGGATCAGGTGAAGGAAATTGCCGAAGGCAAAATGACTGACCTGAACTGTTTCACCGTGGAATCGGCGATGCGTATGGTTGCCGGTACCGCTCGGAGTATGGGGATTACCGTAACAGGAGACTCTCCATTTAATAACTAAAAAAGTAAACGTCCAAATGGCAAAAGTTACCAAAAATAAAAAGGCTGCTTTGGAGAAACTCGAAGCCGGGAAAGTCTATACTTTGGAAGAAGCGTCATCGCTGGTGAAAGAAATTACCAGTAGCAAATTCGATGCTTCGGTTGATATAGACGTCCGTCTCGGGGTCGATCCCAGGAAAGCCAACCAAATGGTACGCGGTGTTGTGACTTTGCCCCATGGAACCGGTAAATCAGTAAAAGTGCTGGCACTGGTAACTCCTGATAAGGAAGCCGAAGCCAAAGAAGCAGGTGCTGATTATGTTGGTCTGGATGAATACATCGAGAAAATCAAAGGCGGTTGGACCGATGTAGACGTTGTGATCACCATGCCTCCGGTAATGGGAAAAGTAGGTCAGTTGGGTCGTGTTCTTGGACCTCGTGGTCTGATGCCCAATCCCAAAAGTGGAACCGTTACCATGGAAGTTGGTAAGGCTATCCAGGAAGTAAAGATGGGTAAGATCGACTTCAAAGTTGACAAATATGGTATTGTTCATACCTCAGTTGGAAAAGTATCATTCGAATCGGATAAAATCGAGGCGAATATCCGCGAGTTTGTACATACCATTCAGAAATTAAAGCCCGCCGCTGCAAAAGGTACATACATTAGAAGCATTTATGTTTCAAGTACCATGAGCCCAGGGATTCAGGTTGAACCTAAGTCTTGCTTGGACTAAGTAAAAGATAATTGCGATGAAAAGATCCGAAAAAATAGAGGTTATTGATCAATTAACCGAGCAGATCAATTCATACAGTCATTTTTACTTGGCCGATATAGCTGACCTGGATGCCGAAAAGTCAAGCAACTTACGGCGGTTGTGTCACAAGCGTGAAGTAAAACTGATTGTAGTTAAGAATACGCTGCTCCGTAAAGCCCTCGAGAATTCTGAAAAAGAAACTGAGACGCTTTATGATGTACTGAAAGGAAATACATCCATTCTGTTTAGTAATACAGGTAATGCACCGGCAAAACTCATCAAAGAGTTCGCTAAGGCAAACAAGAAACCTGTATTGAAAGGTGCTTATGTTGAAGAATCAACTTACGTTGGTGCCGATCAGTTGGAAGTATTGGTAAATATCAAATCGAAAGAAGAATTGCTTGCAGACGTTATCGCACTGCTCCAGTCACCGGCCAAGAATCTTATCTCGGCTCTTCAGTCTGGAGGTTCAACAATTTCTGGTGTATTGAAAACATTGGAAGAGCGTAACGCCTAATTATTATTACAATTTAGAGTTAAAAAATTTAATCACTTAATATTTAAATCTCGAGGAAAATGGCAGATCTTAAAAAGCTTGCAGAAGAACTGGTAAATCTGACTGTAAAAGATGTTACTGAACTGGCTGAGATCCTGAAAGAAGAATATGGCATCGAGCCTGCAGCTGCTGCTGTAGCCGTTGCTGGTCCTGCTGCTGGTGGCGAAGGTGCCGCTGAAGAAGCTCAAACTGAGTTTGATGTTATCCTGAAAGCTGCTGGTGGTTCAAAATTGGCCGTAGTAAAACTGGTTAAGGAATTAGCTGGTGTAGGTCTGAAGGAAGCCAAAGAATTGGTTGACGGTGCGCCGAAAGCCATCAAAGAAAAAGTCTCGAAAGAAGAAGCAGAATCTCTTAAATCTCAACTTGAAGAAGCTGGAGCTGAAGTTGAACTCAAATAAGACTTTGACCTGTACTTCTGAGGTTATATACGGTTTAGAATCCCGAAAAGGGATTCTAAGCCTTTTTATGTTTATATTTTAGGTTCCTTAATTTGGTCGATAATGTCTTCAAATACTGTAAATAAAAGAATTAGTTTTGCATCTACCAAGAGTAGGTTCGAGTACCCCGACTTTCTGGAGGTGCAGATTAAATCTTTCAAAGAATTTTTCCAGTTGGGAACCTCTCCTGAAGAACGGAAAAACGAAGGATTGAGTAGCGTTTTCCAGGAGAACTTCCCAATAACTGATACCCGAAATAATTTCGTCCTCGAATTTCTCGATTACCAGGTCGATCCGCCCCGATATTCGATTACCGAATGTATCGAGCGTGGGCTCACTTACAGTGTCCCCCTGAAAGCCAAATTAAAGCTTTACTGTACCGATCCCGAGCACGAAGATTTCGATACGGTGGTTCAGGATGTATATCTTGGCACCGTACCATACATGACACCCAGTGGCTCATACGTCATTAACGGTGCTGAAAGGGTAGTTGTATCGCAGCTGCACCGCTCACCAGGCGTATTCTTCGGTCAGAGTGTACATGCTAATGGAACCAAACTTTATTCAGCAAGGATTATTCCTTTCAAAGGTTCCTGGATCGAGTTTGCAACCGACATCAACAATGTGATGTTTGCATACATCGACAGGAAGAAAAAACTACCAGTTACCACCCTTTTGCGTGCGATTGGATACGAGAGCGATAAGGAGATTCTCGAAATCTTCGGTCTCGCTGATGAAGTGAAGGTTTCGAAGTCGGGAATTAAAAAGGTTGTTGGTCGTAAACTGGCTGCTCGTGTTCTGAAAACATGGGTAGAGGATTTTGTTGATGAAGATACCGGTGAGGTGGTATCCATCGAACGTAACGAAGTAATCATCGATCGTGAGACGGTTATTCAACCCGAACACGTTGATGAAATTCTTGATTCGGGTGCAAAAACGATCCTTCTGCACAAGGAAGAGCAGAATGTTGGTGACTATGCCATCATTTACAATACCTTGCAGAAAGACCCTTGTAACTCTGAAAAAGAAGCGGTATTGCACATCTACCGTCAGCTGCGTAACTCTGAGCCGCCGGACGATGCAACCGCACGTGATGTGATCGAAAAATTGTTCTTCTCAGAAGTTCGTTATGATCTGGGAGAAGTAGGACGTTACCGTATCAATAAGAAGCTTGGGCTGAACATTGATATGGATACCCGCGTGCTTACCAAAGAGGACATTATCGAAATCATCAAGTACCTCATAAAGTTGGTCAACTCGAAAACTGATGTCGATGATATCGACCACTTGTCGAACCGTCGTGTTCGTACAGTGGGTGAACAGATGTACAACCAGTTTGGTGTAGGTCTGGCTCGTATGGCGCGTACCATCCGTGAGCGAATGAACGTTCGTGACAACGAGGTATTCACCCCGGTTGACCTGATTAACTCGAAGACTCTTTCTTCGGTTATCAACTCCTTCTTCGGTACCAATGCACTTTCGCAGTTCATGGACCAAACCAACCCGCTGGCCGAAATGACGCACAAACGTCGTATGTCGGCACTTGGTCCTGGTGGTCTGTCACGCGAACGCGCCGGTTTCGAGGTTCGTGACGTTCACTATACGCACTATGGTCGTCTGTGTCCGATCGAAACCCCGGAAGGTCCGAACATTGGTCTGATTTCTTCGCTATGTGTATTTGCGAAGATTACTGACCTCGGATTTATTTCGACTCCTTACCGCAAGGTGGAAACCGGAAAAGTAAGTTTGAGCAACGATGATGTCGTTTACCTGACAGCTGAAGAAGAAGAGGGTAAAATCATCGCTCAGGCAAACGCACCACTGAAAGAAGACGGCGAATTTGTTAACAACCGTATTAAATCGCGTCTCGACGCCGATTACCCGGTTGCCGGTCCTGAAGAGATTGCTCTGATGGACGTTGGTCCTAACCAGATTGCATCGATTGCTGCATCATTGATTACTTTCCTCGAGCATGATGATGCCAACCGTGCATTGATGGGATCGAACATGATGCGTCAGGCTGTTCCACTGTTGCGTCCGGAAGCTCCGATTGTAGGAACCGGACTGGAAGGCTACGTGGTTCGTGATGCCCGCGTTCAGATTGCTGCTGAAGGCGACGGTGTTATCGACTATGTTGATGCGAACAAAATCGTTGTTAAATATGATATGACCGATGAGGAGCGCTTTGTGAGCTTCAATTCGGATACGAAAACATATTATCTACAAAAATATCAGAAAACTAACCAGGGTACCTGTGTCGACCTGACACCGATGGTTTTTAAGGGCCAGCGGGTAACGAAAGGCGAACTGATGACTCAGGGCTATGCAACTCAAAAAGGAGAGTTGGCACTGGGACGCAACCTGAAAGTTGCTTTCATGCCCTGGCAGGGATATAACTACGAGGATGCGATTGTGGTTTCCGAGCGGATTGTCCGTGAAGACATCTTCACCTCGGTTCACATCGACGAGTACTCACTCGAAGTACGTGACACCAAACGTGGTGCAGAAGAATTCACTTCCGATATTCCGAACGTAAGTGAAGAAGCTACCCGCAATCTCGATGAAAATGGTCTGATTCGCATTGGAGCGAATGTGAAGCCCGGCGATATCATGATCGGTAAAATTACTCCGAAAGGAGAGTCCGATCCTTCTCCGGAAGAAAAACTGCTCCGTGCTATCTTCGGTGACAAAGCCGGTGATGTGAAAGATGCTTCGTTGAAAGCCTCTCCTTCACTTCGTGGTGTAGTTATCGATAAGAAGCTTTTCTCCCGCGTGATGAAAGAGAAAAAAGGCAAGATTACCAGCAAGCCTTTGCTCGAACAAATTGACCGCGAGTTTGAAGCTGAAATTGAAAAACTGAACGAAATTCTGTACGATAAAATCTTTACCCTTGTTAATGGTAAAACATCGCAGGGTGTAAAAGATTACTTCAATACGGATATCATTCCGAAAGGAACCAAGTTCACCCTGAAACAACTGCAGGCAATCGATTATCTGAACGTAAATCCAAACAAATGGACGACCGATAAGGATAAGAACGATATGATTCGCGACCTTGTGAACAACTATATTATGAAGTACAAGGAAGCGGAAGCTGTTGCCCGTCGTAAGCGTTACAACGTAACCATCGGTGATGAACTTCCTGCCGGAATTCTCCAACTGGCCAAAGTTTATATCGCTAAAAAGCGGAAACTGCAGATTGGTGATAAGATGGCTGGTCGCCACGGTAACAAAGGTATCGTATCGCGGATTGTACGCGACGAAGACATGCCGTTCCTGGCCGACGGAACCCCAGTAGATATCGTATTGAACCCGCTGGGTGTACCATCGCGTATGAACCTGGGACAGATTTACGAAACCGTTCTGGGATGGGCCGGAAAAGAACTGGGACTGACATTTGCCACTCCTATTTTCGATGGTGCATCGCTGGAAGAAATCTCGGAATATACGGATAAAGCTGGTGTACCACGCTTCGGTAAAACTGTTCTGCATGATGGCGAAACCGGTGAACCATTCGACCAGCCGGCAACTGTAGGTGTTATCTACATGCTGAAACTGGGCCACATGGTTGAAGATAAGATGCACGCCCGTTCAATCGGTCCGTACTCACTCATTACGCAGCAGCCGCTTGGTGGTAAAGCACAGTTTGGTGGTCAGCGTTTTGGAGAGATGGAGGTTTGGGCACTCGAAGCATTCGGTGCATCACACATCCTGCAGGAAATTCTGACGGTGAAATCCGACGACGTCATCGGAAGGGCAAAAGCCTACGAAGCCATTGTAAAAGGCGATCCGATGCCAAGTCCGGGTATTCCCGAATCGTTGAATGTATTGTTGCACGAACTCAGGGGACTCGGATTGAGCGTAAACCTCGAGTAGTAGAATATTAAGCTTTGGGTAAACCGGGTATGTTTCACATGCCCGGTATTCCCGAAGCACCATACTTCAGATATTGTATTCTTTACAAACTCTTTCGATAAATTATGGCATTCAGACGAGACAACAAGGTCAAAAGTAACTTCTCGAAAATCACCATCAGTTTGGCGTCTCCGGAAGAAATTCTGGAACGTTCACACGGGGAAGTACTGAAGCCAGAGACGATTAATTACCGCACCTATAAGCCCGAGCGTGACGGTCTTTTCTGTGAAAGGATCTTCGGGCCTGTAAAAGACTATGAATGTCATTGCGGGAAATACAAACGCATCCGTTACCGCGGTATCGTTTGTGACCGATGCGGTGTGGAAGTGACAGAAAAGAAAGTACGTCGTGAGCGCATGGGACACATCTCACTGGTGGTTCCGGTAGCCCACATCTGGTATTTTAAATCACTTCCGAACAAAATCGGTTACCTGCTTGGTTTGCCAACCAAGAAACTCGATTCCATCATTTACTACGAACGCTACGTGGTTATCAACCCGGGTATCAAACGTAATGATGGTGTAAAATATCTCGATTTCCTTACGGAAGAAGAATATCTCGATATTATCGAGACTTTGCCGAAGGAAAATCAGGGACTGGATGATGATCATCCGGACAAATTCATCGCTGATATGGGCGCCGAAGGACTATACCGTCTGCTCGAGCGTCTGGATCTGGATGAAATGTCGTACGATCTTCGCCACAAAGCCAACACCGAAACTTCGCAGCAGCGGAAAAACGAGGCATTGAAACGTCTCCAGGTAGTTGAAGCTTTCCGTGCGTCGAAAGGTCGTAACCGTCCGGAGTGGATGATTGTGAAAGTCGTTCCGGTTATTCCGCCGGATCTGCGTCCGTTGGTTCCGTTGGATGGTGGACGTTTCGCCACTTCCGACCTGAACGACCTGTATCGTCGGGTTATCATCCGTAACAACCGTTTGAAACGACTGATTGAAATCAAAGCTCCCGAAGTGATTCTCCGTAACGAGAAACGTATGCTTCAGGAAGCTGTCGATTCACTCTTCGATAACAGCCGTAAGTCCAATGCAGTGAAAACGGATAACAACCGTGCACTGAAATCACTTTCCGACTCGCTGAAAGGTAAGCAGGGACGTTTCCGTCAGAACCTTCTGGGTAAACGTGTCGACTATTCAGCCCGTTCGGTAATTGTGGTGGGACCAACGCTTCGCATCCACGAATGTGGTATTCCGAAGGATATGGCTGCCGAGCTTTACAAACCGTTCATCATTCGTAAATTGATTGAGCGCGGTATTGTAAAGACCGTTAAATCAGCGAAGAAAATTGTCGACCGGAAAGACCCGGTTATCTGGGATATTCTGGAGAACGTGATGAAAGGACACCCGGTTATGCTGAACCGTGCTCCTACGCTTCACCGACTCTCTATTCAGGCATTCCAGCCGGTATTGGTCGAAGGTAAAGCTATCCGTCTGCACCCGTTGGTATGTACCGGTTTTAACGCCGACTTCGACGGTGACCAGATGGCTGTTCACCTTCCGTTGGGTAACGCCGCCATTCTGGAGGCTCAGTTGCTGATGTTGTCATCGCACAACCTGCTGAACCCCGCTAACGGTGCTCCTATTACCGTTCCTTCTCAGGATATGGTGTTGGGTCTGTACTACATGACCAAACCACGGAAAGGTGCCCGGGGCGAAGGCTTGACTTTCTACTCTCCGGAAGAAGCAATTATTGCACACAACGAAGGCAAAGCCGAAATACACGCAATTGTCAACTGTAAAGTAACCGACCTAGATGATAACGGTGAACTGACCGAGACGATGATTGAGACGACTGTTGGTCGAATCATCTTCAACGAGCTCGTGCCGAAAGAAGCCGGTTATATCAACAAGTTGTTGACCAAAAAGGCATTGCGCGAAATTATTTCGTTGATCCTGAAACGTACCAGTAACGCTGTTACCGCTCAGTTCCTCGATGATATCAAGCACACCGGTTATAAGATGGCATACCGTGGAGGTTTGTCATTCAACCTTGATGATGTGATCATTCCTGACGAAAAATCAGATATGGTTGCCGAAGGTTATGCCGAAGTTGAAGAGGTGATGGCCAACTACAACATGGGTTTCATTACCAACAACGAGCGCTACAACCAGGTAATTGATATCTGGACACACGTTAACGCCAAGTTGACGCAGAATGTAATGCAGACGTTGAGCAGCGATAAGCAGGGGTTCAACTCGATTTACATGATGCTTGACTCGGGAGCCCGTGGTTCGAAGGAGCAGATTCGTCAGCTGTGCGGTATGCGTGGATTGATGGCGAAACCTCAGAAGTCTGGTTCAACAGGTGCTCAGATTATTGAGAACCCGATTTTGGCCAACTTTAAGGAGGGACTTTCGGTACTGGAGTACTTTATTTCTACTCACGGTGCTCGTAAAGGTTTGGCCGATACCGCTCTGAAAACTGCCGATGCTGGTTATTTGACCCGTCGTTTGGTTGACGTTGCGCAGGATGTGATTATTTCAGAAAGTGATTGTGGTACATTGCGTGGATTGGTAGCCAGCGCTATCAAAAACAACGAAGAAATCGTTGCATCGCTGTATGAACGTATTTTGGGTCGTACCACTGTTCATGATATTTACCACCCGATGACCGGTGCTCTAATCATCCGTTCGGGAGAGGAAATTACAGAAGAAATAGCAAAAGTTATCGACGAGTCTCCTATCGAGCGTGTTGAAATTCGTTCGGTATTGACCTGTGAATCTGAAGTGGGGGTTTGTGCCAAATGTTATGGCCGAAACCTGGCTACAGGTAACATGGTTTCTGCTGGTGAGTCGGTTGGTGTAATTGCTGCCCAGTCGATTGGTGAGCCGGGTACTCAGCTGACACTGCGTACTTTCCACGTGGGTGGTATTGCCGGTAACGTTTCTTCACAGTCTACTGTAGTGGCCCGTTACGATGGTATCGCACAGTTCGAAGAACTGCGTTCGGTTGAATGGACAGACGATGCCGGCGAAGACATGGATATCGTTGTTAGCCGTCTGGCCGAGTTGAAAATTGTTGATAAGAATACGGGTATTCCATTGTCGACACACGCGCTGCCTTATGGTTCTAAACTCTACGTTAAGGAAGGCGAGCCTATTACCAAGGACAGTAAACTTTGTGAATGGGACCCGTATAACGGTGTAATTATTACCGAATTCAAAGGTCGCGTTTCATACCAGGATTTGATTGATGGAATTACCTATCGTGAAGAATCCGACGAGCAGACCGGATATAAGGAGAAAGTAATCGTTGAAACCCGTGATAAAACCAAGAATCCGACTCTGCGTATTCTCGATGAGAATGGCGAGGTGTTGCGTTCGTACAACCTCCCGGTAGGTGGTCACTTGAGTGTTGACGAAGGGGCTACGGTGAAAGCGGGTGATGTATTGATGAAGATTCCGCGTGCTTCAGGTAAAGCGGGCGATATCACCGGTGGTCTGCCGAGGGTAACCGAGCTGTTCGAGGCACGTAATCCTTCGAATCCTGCCGTTGTATCGGAAATCGATGGTGAAGTTTCACTGGGAAAAATCAAGCGTGGTAACCGCGAGATTATCATCACTTCCCGCGTAGGCGACGTGAAGAAATACCTGGTTCCGCTGTCACGTCAGATCTTGGTTCAGGAGAACGACTACGTTCGTGCAGGTACACCGCTTTCCGATGGTGCTACTACGCCGGCAGACATCCTGAGGATTAAAGGTCCGACAGAAGTTCAGGAGTACATCGTGAACGAAGTACAGGACGTTTATCGTATGCAGGGTGTGAAGATCAACGATAAGCACTTTGAAGTAATCGTTCGTCAGATGATGCGCAAAGTCGATATCGATGATCCGGGAGATACCCGCTTCCTCGAAAAACAGATTGTCGACAAGAGCGAATTCAACCAGGAGAATGACTGGATTTACGACAAAATGGTTGTAAATGATCCGGGAGATTCCGAAACGCTGCGTCCGGGACAGATTATCACTGCCCGTCGTTTGCGCGATGAAAACTCGCAACTGAAACGTCGCGATAAAAAGGTTGTGGAAGCACGTCCGGCTGTACCGGCTACATCAAACCAGGTACTCCAGGGAATTACCCGTGCTGCACTGCAAACCAAGTCGTGGATGTCAGCTGCGTCGTTCCAGGAAACTACCAAGGTATTGAACGAAGCCGCTATCAACGGTAAGGTCGATTACCTCGAAGGTTTGAAAGAGAACGTCATCTGCGGACACCTCATCCCGGCCGGTACCGGTAAGCGTGAATACCGCAACCTGGTAGTTGGCTCACGTGAGGAGTACGATCGTTTGGTAGACATCAAGGCATCCGAAAATGTAGATGCTGAATAAAGTGTATTACCATGAATGAAGATAAAAATCAACAAAATCAGTTGAACATCGAATTGAGTGATGAAGTAGGCCAGGGAACCTTTTCCAATCTGGCCATCATCACCCATTCGCCTACCGAGTTTATTGTGGATTTTATCCGGGTAATGCCGGGACTTCCAAAAGCCAAGGTGAAATCGAGGGTGATTCTTACCCCCGAGCACGCCAAAAGGCTGATGAAGGCTTTACAGGATAATATTCAAAAGTATGAGTCGCTTCATGGCCCCATCAAGAATATTGCTGAAGGTCACGAGCCGGGCATACCGATGAATTTCGGTCCCAAAGGTGAAGCTTAGCTGATTAATTGATACAGAATATTAAAGGCCCTTCCGAATCGGAAGGGCCTTTTTTTGTTTGAACAAAAAGTGAATTTTGGCGCCACTATTTAGTTTCATTTTGAATGTTTTAATCACTAAAATTGGCCTTCGTGGGAAAACTTTTATATAAAAATGTAAAACATTAAATATCTAGATTATGAGTGGTGAATATGCTTTGGCATTTAAGCTTCTTGGAGTCGGTATGATCACTGTTTTTCTGATTCTTTTCCTCGTCGTAGTTTTCGGAAATGTAATTATCCGCCTGGTTAATAAGTATTTTCCGGAAGCAGAAAAGGTCTTATCATCCAATACGGGCGAAGGAATTAGTCGAAAAAAGTTGGCAGCCATTACTGCCGCAGTGAACATGGCCACCCGGGGCAAAGGAAAAATTACCAATATCGAAAAACTTTGACTTGACTGACGCCCACGCCAGCCCAAGCCAATAAACCTTTAAAACAATAAAAACAACTGTGCCGATTCGGCAAAAAGAATTTAACTATGAAGCGAAAAATCAAATTTTCACTGTTGTACCGTGATATGTGGCAGTCGTCGGGGAAATATGTTCCCCGGGTGGATCAGTTGATGAAAGTAGCTCCGCATATCGTCAATATGGGATGTTTTGCACGAGTAGAGACCAACGGTGGTGGGTTTGAGCAAATCAATCTCCTTTTTGGTGAAAATCCTAATAAATCAGTTCGTGAGTGGACACAGCCTTTCAACGATGCAGGAATCCAAACTCATATGCTCGAGCGTGCCCTGAACGGCATCCGAATGAGCCCCGTCCCGGCTGATGTGCGTCGTCTGATGTTCAAAGTGAAGAAAAAACAGGGAACCGATATTGCCCGCTCATTTTGTGGATTAAATGATCCGCGCAACATTAAAGATTCCATTAAATATGCGAAAGAAGGCGGAATGATTGCTCAGGCAGCACTTTCGCTTACTTACTCCGATGTTCATACAGTGGATTACTACGTCAACCTGGCGGATGATTTAATTCAGGCAGGAGCTGATGAAATCTGTCTGAAAGACATGGCAGGAGTTGGACGTCCGGCATGGTTGGGGAAAATTACCGCCGGTATCAAGGAAAAACACCCCGAAATTATCATTGAATACCACGGACACACTACCCCGGGTTTCACCATGGCTTCCATACTGGAAGTAGCTCGCGCAGGAGCTGATATTATCGACGTAGGTATGGAACCGCTTTCGTGGGGAACAGGGCATGCCGATCTGCTCTCTGTTCACGAAATGTTGAAGGACGACGGCTTTGACGTGCCGGATATCAACATGACAGAGTACATGAAGGTGCGCAGCCTGACACAGGAATTCATGGACGATTTCCTCGGATATTATATTACTCCGCGTAACCGCTATATCAACTCCCTGTTGATTGGTCCCGGTCTTCCCGGCGGAATGATGGGAAGTTTGATGGCTGACCTGGAAAATAACCTGGCGAGCCTGAACAAATGGAAAGCAAAACGCAACCAACCGCAACTTTCGCAAGACGATTTGCTCATCAAACTTTTCGATGAAGTGAAGTACATTTGGCCCAAACTGGGATATCCGCCACTGGTGACGCCCTTTAGTCAGTATGTGAAGAATTTAGCGCTGATGAATGTAATGCAGATGGAGAAAGGCAAAGAACGCTGGTCGATGATTGCCGATAACATCTGGGACATGATTCTGGGTTATTCCGGAAAACTACCAGGAGAATTGGCTCCGGAACTAGCACAACTTGCCAAAGAAGCGGGCAAAGAATTTTATACCGGACATCCGCAGGATCCGTATCCAGATGCGCTCGATTCTTTCCGCAAGGAAATGGACGAAAAAGGTTGGGATTACGGCCAGGATGAAGAAGAACTGCTCGAACTGGCCATGCACCCCGAACAATACAGAGCCTATAAATCAGGCGAAGCCAAAAAAGCGTTTAACGAAGATTTAGCGAAGCGCAAAGCGGAAGGCAGTGGAGTGAACACCAAGCCTGAATCAGCTGCACCGGCAGCCTCGGCTCCTGTTGCATCAGCTGATTTTGCGCCAACTTCCATGAATATCAATGTTGACGGAGAGAATTTTAAAGTAACCGTTTCATATGGCGACGAACAACCAGCTGCTGAAGCAACTGCTGCGCCAGCAGCAACAAGTAGTCAGCCCGCTGCGAAACCTGCCGTTGATGGAAAAGTTCGGGAGATTCTTGCTCCGCTGGAAGGGAAATTTTACTTAACGAAAGATTCCTCTGAAACGGGCATTAAGGTCGGAGATACCATTAGTGCCGGTGACTTGGTGGGATATGTCGAGGCCATGAAAACATACAATGCCATTAAAGCCGATGCGGGCGGACAGGTTGTGGAACTTGTTCAAAATAGTGGTAGTGATGTGGAAGAGGATGATGTACTGGTCCGGATTAAGTAAGGCCTGAAACCTGATTAACATGGAAATTTTAAAAAGTCTGTATCGAATGACCGCATTCCAGGCGATCTTCGAGCACCCCGCTGTGTTGCTGATGTTGCTCATTGGCTCGGTGCTCCTGTACCTCGGAATCCGGAAGAAATATGAACCTTTACTGCTCATTCCCATTGCTTTTGGTATCATTCTGGCCAACCTTCCCGGTGGACAGATGGGCGTTGTGCCCGGTGAGAGCATCGAATTGGGACACGAGCACTATATGAACCTGTTCGAGATTGCCCACAAGTTTGGCATCATGAACTTTCTGTATTACGCGCTGATTAAAACTGGTTTATTACCGCCACTGATTTTTATGGGAGTGGGGGCATTAACTGATTTTGGTCCGATGCTGCGTAACCTGAGACTGGCTTTCTTTGGGGCTGCTGCACAGATTGGCATCTTCACCGTTTTTCTGGCAGCCATTTCGCTCGGTTTTACACCTCGAGAAGCCGGTTCGCTCGGAATTATTGGTGGTGCCGATGGCCCGACAGCCATTTATACAACGATTAAACTGGCTCCGCATTTGCTGGGACCGATCGCTATTGCGGCCTATTCTTATATGTCGCTGGTGCCGGTGATTATCCCAATGGTTGTAAGAGGTCTGGTTTCGAAGAATGAGTTGAAGATTAACATGAAGGAGCAGGACAAACTGTTCCCGCCGAAGCATAAGATCAAGAATCTGAAACTGGTGAAAATCCTGTTTCCGATTTCGATGATCATCGTGATTGCTATCCTGGTGCCGACAGCAACTCCGCTTTTAGGTATGTTGTTCTTCGGTAATTTGGTGAAGGAAATTGGAAGTACGGTGGGCCGACTGACTGATGCGGCTACCACAACCATCATGAACTCAGCTACTATTTTTCTGGGCTTAACCGTAGGCGCAACCATGACAGCTGATGTATTTCTGGAGCCCAAGACACTGGGAATTATCGTTGGTGGTTTTCTGGCTTTCGCTATTTCCATCGGAGGAGGTATCGTGGCAGTGAAAGTGTACAATGTATTTTCGAAGAAGAAAATTAATCCATTGGTGGGAGCTACCGGATTGAGCGCTGTTCCGATGGCGTCACGCGTGGCGAATGAGATTGCATTGAAGCATGATTCGGGTAATCATATTTTGCAGTACTGCATGGCCAGTAATATATCGGGAGTTATCGGTTCGGCTGTTGCTGCCGGTGTGTTGATGACATTCCTGGCCTGATACTAAATTGAACTGAATTTCAGCCATCCTTCAGCAGTGAGGGATGGCTTTTTTTATTTGAGTCCTGACCGTTTGACCACCCGATGAATGCTTGTGGTATCATAAAAAATCGACTAAGATACTAAAAGGTGTCAAAAATACACTTGTAATCAGATTGTAGTTTTTATATTTTAAAACAGGCTGCGTGTGAAAGACCTTCTGGTGAAATGGTAGGGGCTTTGTGTTATATTTGACAACAGATGATGACGAGGGTATCGACGATATGGTCATTGGGTCTGCTTTTCATTCTGCTTCTGTTTGATGGTGGAAAAACTGTGGCGGCACAGAACGTTGACTATAAATTTCAGTTTTTAACAGCCAACGATGGGTTACCTCAAAATACCGTCGATTACATTCTGAAAGACAAGCGTGGATTCATGTGGTTCGGTACATGGAATGGATTGTGCCGGTACGATGGATACAGTTTCAAAACCTACCGGAAGGAATCAGAGCCGGCTGGTTTGCCCGATAACTTTGTCCAGGCGCTCTGCGAAGATGAAAAAGGAGATATTTGGGTGGGAACCCGGAATGGCCTTGCACATTATCTTTTCAGTCAGGACCAGTTTTACACGCCCCATAACATCGCATCTACTTTTAGCAATTATTCCATAAGTCACCTGGCGTTCGACCAGCAGAATCGTCTTTGGGTGGCAACAGCAAGCCACGGAGTTTGGTACATCAGCTTTTCAGCTACCGATACAACAGCGCACCAGCTGGACAATGGTTTATTACCCAATCGTCATACCAATGAGATCAATATTTACCAAGACCTTGCACTGGTAGGTACGAGTGAAGGGCTGGCCGTGATCAATTTGAAAACATTGCAAGATTCCCCAAAATACAAGCAAATCAGGAATGCTGTTCAGGGAGTGAGTATCTCCAGCGTTTTCGTCGATTCGAATGACAATATTTGGCTGGGAAGCGACATCGGATTGTATGAATATGATGCTTCTAAAGAACGCGTTTATTACTATTCCGACCAGGTGAATGATCCGACGGACCTGAATCACCTCAGGGTTACCGCTATCGCGGAAGATAAACTGGGGAATATTATCGTCGGAACGCTCGGGGGATTGAACTATTTTGAGCCTGCTACTCATACATTTGCCCACTTGAGTGGAAATGCCGAGAAGAATGAGAACCTGAACAATCCGTTTGTAAACAGTATTTTAACGGATGGTGAGGGTGACGTTTGGATTGGCACCGATAAGGGTGGGGTAAACTATTACAATGTTTATCAGAAGCCATTTCATTCGATGGTAAATAATCCCGCCAATCCTAACAGTTTAAGTCACAACACCATCAATTCTATATTGAAGGAAAAGAATGTACTGTGGGTAGGAACTGCCGGAGGTGGACTGAACCGGGTAACAGATAACGGAAAGAAGGTTGAACGCTTCGAGTTCGATGTAAACGATCCGGGATCGATTGGAAGCAATTTTGTCACTTCCATTTTCCGGAACAGCCGACATCAGCTGTGGATGGGAACCTGGGGAGGCGGTTTGAACCGGTTGGTTTCGTTGAGTCAGGGGAAATTTCAAACGTTTCGCCACAATGATGCGGATTCACAGAGCATATGTTCCGATTTCATTTCATCGATTACCGAGCTGGATAAGAATAGACTGTTGCTGGGAACGTTGGGGGGGTTGGATATTCTTAACCTAAACAATGACGTATTTGCCCATGTCCATGACAAGATGAACCTAACGGAACCGTTGCAGGTTGGTTGCATTCTGGTGGACCACCATAAACGCCTTTGGATTGGCACACGAAACGGACTTTACCGGATAGCTACCAGTCAGCTTGAAAACATTGCTCAACTCGATTCCATCCGCTATCAGGTGTACTTTAATGAACCGGGTGATTCGCTTTCCCTTCCGGGGAATTATGTGATTTCGTTGCACGAAGCCAGGAATGGAACCATTTGGATCGGAACCTACGGCGATGGCATCTGCAAATATGTCGATGAGAGGAACGGGAAAGGGCACTTTGTTCATTTTAATGAAAAGAACGGACTTTGCAACAACGTGGCTTATGCCATCGAAGAGGATCTTCAGGGGAACCTGTGGATTAGTACCGATAAAGGGTTGTCGAAGTTTAATCCGAATACGGATGAATTCCAGAATTTCTTTGTGAAAGATGGATTGTTGAGCGACCAGTTCTATTGGTCGGCTTCCGATGCAGACGCTGAAGGCAATCTGTATTTTGGAGGTATTGCCGGATTGAATTATTTCAATGCGGCCGACATTGAATTATACCGCCAATCGACCACCCCAACATTTACAAATTTCTCGGTGTTCAACACGCCGGTTAAGATTGGAAAAAAATACCATTCGAACATTATTCTGAAGAAGTCAATCTCGGAAACAAAACAGGTGGAGCTATCATACAAAGATGCTGTCTTCTCCATCGAGTTTTCCGCGCTCGATTATTTCCTCCCTGAAAAGATAAAATATGCCTACAAAATGGAAGGTGTCGACCAGGATTGGGTGGAAGTTCCGGCTACCCGTCGGTTTGCTAACTACACCAATTTGTCCGGAGGTGTGTACACGTTCAAGGTCAAAGCAACCAATAGCGATGGCATTTGGTCGGATAAACCGGCAGAACTGAAAATCATCGTTCATCCTCCTTTTTACGATACGGCCTGGTTCCGGGTGTTGTTCGTTGTATTTGTTATTATGATTGTGATGGCGTACATACGCTATCGCACCCGTTTTCTCAAGGAACAGAAGCGGAAGCTTGAGCTTCAGGTGAAAGAGCGGACCGAGAAAATTGAAGAACAGAAAGAAACCCTTCGTCATCAGGCGGACAACCTGCGACATATTAATCAGGAATTGGGTGAACGACAGAAACTGATTGAGGGACAGAAGCAGGCACTGGAAAAACAGAACAAAAAAATTGGACAACAGCGTGACGAATTGATCGCGTTGAACGAGAAGGTGAAACTGGTCAATCAGCTCCGGCTACGTTTTTTTACCAATATATCGCACGAATTCAGAACGCCGTTGACTTTAATAATCGATCCAGTTGAGGAGTTGATGAAGACCCTGAAAGGGGATAAGAAAACGTTGCATACATTGAAGATTGTTAATCGGAATGCGCAACGCTTACTGCATCTCATCAATCAGCTTATCTATTTCCGGCGAATAGAGTCGGGTAAGATGGATCTCCGGGTAAGTAAGGGAAATCTACACGAATTTTTATTCCAGATATTTGAGTCTTTCCAGGATTTGGCCCAGCATCAGCAAGTGGATTATGTGTTCGATTCTAAAAAGGCTCCCGCAGAGACCTGGTTCGATGGCGAAAAGCTGGAGAACATTTTGTACAATCTGCTTTCGAATGCCTTTAAAAACACTCCGCCCAAAGGAAACATCAAAATGGAGGTCAGCTTTGTGCATGAAAAAGCGACCGGTGATTTTCCTATTCCGTACGTTAGCATTAAGGTGATTGATACAGGAAAAGGAATCGACAAAGAGCATTTGCCGTTTATTTTCGAACGTTTTTACAAGGTTAGTGAAGAGAAAGGCGCGAACCTGAAAAGTTCCGGAATCGGGTTGGCACTGACGTTCGAACTGGTCCAGGCCCTTCACGGCGAAATTAAAGTGGAAAGCGAAAAAGGAAGTGGAACCAGTTTCGAAGTTTTATTACCCTACACGGAAGATCGGTTTGAGGAGAAGGAGCTGGATCAAACAGCTGTTCCGATGGAGGTGAATTTGCAGGGAAAAGTGGATGTGCTGGCTCAGAACATAAACTATGATGCTGTTGAGGAAGATTTGGACGCGACGGTGGAAGATGAGGAAGCCAAATCGAAGCCATTGGTTCTGATTGTGGAAGACAATTTTGATTTGCGCACGTTCCTTACTCAAACATTGAGAAATGATTACCGAATCATTGGAGCCGGAAACGGAGACGAAGGTTTCGCATTGGCAAAAAAATATTCGCCGGAATTAATCATTAGTGACGTGATGATGCCGGTTATGGATGGTATCGAGTTGTGCAGTCGTTTGAAGAGGGAAATTCAAACGAGTCACATTCCTGTGATATTACTGACTGCTAAGACAATGGTTGAAAACCTGGTTGAAGGCTTGGAGACCGGCGCAGATGATTACATACCAAAACCTTTTAATCTGCAGGTTTTACAGGCCCGAATGAAAAACCTGATAGAAGGTCGCAGGAAATTGAAGAAAATGTTCAGCACAACACATGAAGCTCCTGTGAATGAAATTGCCAGCAATCCGTTGGATAAAGAATTCCTGAACAGGGCTTACGATGTTTTAGAAAAGAAGTATACCGAGCCGGAGTTTTCTGCAGCTCAGTTTGCCGGCGAAATGTTTGTCAGTCGCAGTCTGTTGTACAAAAAACTCAAGGCGCTGACCGATCAGAATATTACCGATTTCATCAATTCCTACAAACTGAAAAAAGCGGTGGAAATGATCCGGCAAAGTAACGAACCGATCTCAGATATTGCTTTTCGGGTTGGATTTAACGACCCCAAATACTTCAGCCGCATCTTTCGAAAATTCTATGGGATGAGTCCTTCAGAATTTCAAGCTAAAAAATAAGTGTTTGATTTACATCTTGTTTGTGTTTGTTCGTTTAGGAGTGCACGAATGAATTCCTGTTTTGTCCACTTCAAATATCCTTTCGTCCTCATTAAGCACACTTCCTTAATCTATTTTTACCCTACTTAATTAAACGATTCAAACCAATCCTATGATGAAACTGAAAGCTGTTGTTACGCACCTGCTTTTTGCTTCTGCAGGTCTGCTATTTCGGCTACAGGCATGTCCGCTTGTGGCACAACCAATCCCAATAAGAACATACATTGATCGTCAGATCGGCAGTAACTCCCTTAAGAGACTGCCTGGAATATGAATCTGTTGATTGGGCATGATTGAATGCCGCAGACCGAACCATCGCCAATGATGGAGCTGGTAATTCCATCAACTCATCCATGCAAATGGGAAAAAGCAGCACGACCAACTGCCTGCTGACGTTGACGGTTGGAAAATTCGCTATTTCAGGAAACTAAATCATCGTGTTGGTTACGACACAAACGAACCGCATATAAATATAAAACAGGATGAATTCAATCAAATTTAAATCTATGAAAACAACTAAACTGATGAGGTGCGTTTTGTTCGCATCAGTTTTGGCAGCATTTGGCTTTGCCGGGTGCCAGAAGTTGGATACTTATTCAATTGGTGCCCCCGCCGACCTGCAGAGCAGGATCGACTCAATTGCAGCTGCAAAAGCAAGTATGGATACAGGTGACACGACTTACCTTACTATCACTACAGCGATAGTAGGAGCTGAAGATAACAGTTCCGCATGGCATACTGCATTCTCTGATTACTTTACCGTTCCGGCAAACAAGCTCTTGCATTTGGAGTTTGTTAACCACGGTTCTGAGGCAAACAACTGGAACAACTGGAACCTATGTGTTGCCAATTTAGCAGCTCATAGTACCGACGACAATGCCGCCTATTCAGAATACTTTGTTCTCCGTTCTGATGCTTACGGCTGGGGTAACAGTGATTTCGACTTAAACATGATTACCCAAAATTATCCCGATACCAACGGTAACGGCGATATTTGGGACGACTTCCGCCAAACGATGGATGGTGCTACTGTTTCAATCGATATTGATCACTCGGTGACCGGCAATGCATTCGTAACAGCGACTGCTGTTGGAACAAATGGTACAACACTGGTCGAAACCTATCAACAACCGGTTTCTGCCACTGATGATATCGTGGCTTACTTAATTTGCGATAACAGTCATTTCGTGATGAAACAGGCATACTTGTTACCTTCTAAAATAACTACAGTAGAAGACGTTAATCCGGACTCACTTGTTGTTAAAGGAACTCCTACTTTTACTGAGTTAGGCAATGCAGATGTTTGGGGTAATGCAACAGCTACTGTTTATTTTGCTGATGGATCTTCTACCGAAGTTGATACGACAGATTTAACATTCAACGTTATTCCTGATCTGACTACACTTGGTCAAAAGACGGTTATTGTGTCTTATAACAAAACCAAGCAAGGTGCATATACCCAGGCTGTATCAACCTACTATAATATAGAGGTGAAAATGCCTGTTGCAAGTCTGGCGGTTACTACTCAGCCAAACATTTCCACATACTATTACTTTAACAGCGATTCTATCATATTCAATACGCAAGGTCTTGAAGTAACAGGTACATATTCAGATAATACAACAGGTGTTATACCAAACTCATCTCTTCATTTTAGTAAGATACCCGCTGCCGACGGTTCTCAGTCTGCTGTCATATCTTATTATGGTGCAAACGACACAGTTACTACAACTTGCCCGTTGACTCTTGTAAAAGGTCTAAGTCAAATCGGTGCTACTGACTTCTCGACACCATGGCCAACTTACGGGGATACCGCAGTCGTCGCATCAGGTTCGAGTAAAACATATACAATGTATTGTTACTCCGACAATGCTTCAAATTGGCACAGCCCTAGTGTGACTCTTGGTAAAGCTGGCAATTTGAATACTGACACTAATGCTGCTGATGCTGCTAATGCTGTGGTTCGAATGGACAATTTTGGATGGGGCCAAGCCGGCTGGGATACCAACCTTGTCAAGACCTCGGACTGGAATTGGGACATTTTTGCATCAAGCATAAGTGGCTCTAAAGTAGTCATCACGGTTACAAACAATGGTGACAACACTGCAGATGTACTTTACAATGTTACTTACGCCACGGGCGAAACGCATTTCCAAAAGTATGCAGGTATTACAGTCGACAGTGCTGATTTGAGCTGCGCACTCGTAACAGAGGGGGATTACCTCGTAATTGTTCAATAATCAATAAGATAACAATACTTATACTATGAAATATTTATTTTTAATACTGGCGGGATTGCTTGCGCTCGCACCGGCAACCTATGCAGATGGCAACGGCAATGCCGGCCAGATGTCAATGACTCAGCCAGACAATATAACAGTAAAAGGTAAAATTGTTGACGAAAAAGGACAACCCATTCCCGGTGCTACTATTGCCGTAAAGGGTACTACCAAAGGTACGGTTACTGATATTGATGGTAACTTCTCTCTTCCTGTACCTTCAGATGCTACGCTACAAATATCTTTTATCGGATACAAAAGTATGGACGTAGCCGTTGGAGGAAAAACAGAACTCGGTAACATCACATTGGTTTCGGATTTACAAAAACTCGATCAAGTGGTGGTAATCGGTTACGGTACACAGAAAAAGGTTGACCTCACCGGTTCAGTTGCTGTTGTCAACACTGACGAGATGAAGAAGACATCCCACTCAAACATCTCAACCATGCTCGAAGGTAAAGTTGCCGGTGTTCAAATTACATCGGACGGACAACCTGGAGCTGACCCTACCGTACGTATTCGTGGTGTAGGTTCGTTCGGTAGCACCGCACCGCTTTACGTGGTCGATGGTGTACCCATGGGAACATCCATCCGTGATTTCTCGCCGAACGACATCGCAAGTGTTCAGGTACTGAAGGATGCTTCTGCTGCCGCAATTTATGGTTCGCGTGCTGCCAACGGTGTGGTTATCATCACCACAAAGCAGGGTAAGAAGAACCAGCCCATGAAGATAGACTACAGCGGCTACTATGGATTTGACCAGGTGCAGAAAGGTGTGTATGATGTGATGAACGCCAAACAATATGGCCAGTACGTCACCATGGCATATAATAACAGCGGTATGGATGTGCCTGCGGGATACGATCCTACAAGCCCAAAATCTTTGTATAACGCCGATGGTACGCCAAAAGTGAACACTGATTGGTTCGATGCGGCGTTTAAAACAGGTATTCGTCAGGATCACAACGTTAACCTCTCGGGAGGTGGCGAAAACAATACGTATAATATTGCACTCGACTACTATGGTCAGCAAGGAACCATGGAAGGTGCAGGTCCTAACTTCAACCGTTATACGGCCCGTATCAACAATACCATGGATACGAAGTTTGTCAAAATCCAAACGCACGTAGTATATAGCCACAGCGATCAGGATAATATGGCGCTCAGCAATGCTAACGAGTATGTGCAAGGGTTATATGGTGCACAATATCCTGTGATGGCTTCGGTGTTGCTTTTGCCTCCAACCATCAAGGCTTATGATCCATCTACCTGGGTTCTTGATGACAAACTTCCCGCTGCAACAGAATACCATTACGATTCTTACGGTTATGGTACTTACTACGATGACGTTCATGGAGACCTGCGTGTAACGAACGTTCTGCTCGAAAATAATCTGCTAAAGAGGAACACAAAAGTTGATCGCATTGTGGCTTCAGGGTCAGCCAATGTTGACCTGATCAACATGATTGGCCTCCAGAGCAGCAACCACAAGTTAAATTACAACCTGAACCTGTCGTATAGCAAAACCATTGCCAAGGATTTGACATTTGTGCCTGCATTTATTCAGAGTACAACAAACTACCTGGCAAAGAGTAACGAGAATCTGTCAGAGGGGTATCGTAACTATAGTGATGCACTGATAGAAAACACGGTGACTTACGATGGTAAATTCGGCCGCAATCACGTCAATGTAGTTGTGGGGCAAACATTCGAGCACGAGCTTTTTCACACGCTCACAGGCAAAGGTGTTAACTTGCCGGAACCTTACTTCCTGCAAGTAAACAACGCAGCGACGACGTCATCAACCAGCCATGAGACTGAACACGTATTGGCATCGTATATCGGTCGTATCAACTACAATTTCGATCAGAAATACCTTCTTTCGGCAACTGCACGTCGTGATGGTTCAAGCCGTCTTTCTGCAACGGACCGTTGGGGTTGGTTCCCATCTGTATCAGGAGGTTGGCGTATTGAGCGTGAAAACTTCTTCCCTGTACCCAAATCGATTATCAACCTACTCAAGGTTCGCGGTAGCTATGGTGAACTTGGTAATGAGAACATCGGTGAATACCAATACATGGATGTGATGTCGAGAGGTAACTATACCTATAGTTTTGGTAATAATAAGGTTACCGGATCAGCAATCTCGAACTATGTAAACACAGCCATTCATTGGGAAAAGAAGAAAACTGTTGACGTTGGTCTCGACCTCGGTATGTTCAACAATAAGTTGGAGTTTACTTTCGACTGGTACAAGGCAACATCAGAAGACCTTCTTTACAGTGTAGCGGTACCTAGTAGTGCAGGTGCTACCAATACCACAGTAACGATGAATGCTGCAACGATGATCAACTCAGGTCTTGAGTTCCTGCTTGCATATCACAATCATCAACATGCTGTTAAGTATGACATTTCTGCAAACGTATCCACCCTCAAGAACGAGGTAACGAAGTTGGGTGTTTCAGACGAACCTCGTACCGATGGTTACAGCCGCACAGAGGTAGGTCGTGAAGTTGGATCATTCTATGGTTACGTTTCTCAGGGTATATATCAGTCACAGGACCAGATAGATAATCGTGTTAACTCGAAAGGTAATCACGTCAATCAGAACGGTGCACAACCGGGTGATATTGCGTATGCCGACCTCAACAACGATGGTGAAATTACCGCCGATGACCAAACATTCCTCGGAAGTGGTTTACCTAAGATTAATTACGGTCTGAATGCACGGGTTGAATGGAAAGGTTTTGACCTGAGCGTATCAACATTTGGAGCTTTAAAATTCAAAGCAGTAGATTTTGTTGACCTCACATTGCACAGTTCCTATGGTGCACTCAACAAGAGCGTTGATCTGTTGAATGCCTGGACACCGGATAACAACAACACCAATGTGCCTCGCGTAGCGTACAAATCGACGGGATCAATCACCAACGATATGTTCAGTCAGCGTTTCATTCAAGACGCATCATATCTGAAGATTGGCAACGTCCAGTTGGGCTATAACCTACCTGACAAATGGTTCGGAGGTTACGTTAATGGCGTTCGCGTGTACGTATCGGGTCAAAATTTGGCCACACTGTCTAAATACAAAGGTTACAACGTAGACTTCGCAGGAGGTACATTCACTCCTGGTTACAACTATGCTTCGTATCCAACACCACGAACCATAATGGCCGGAGTACACTTCTCATTCTAAAAATGTAATCTATCTATAATAAATAGGATATCGATATGAAAAGATTAACTATAATACTAGCAACGTTGGCGCTTATTGTAGGCATGTCATCCTGCAATGACAAACTCAATGTTGTGAATCCGAACAATCAGACAACCTACGATTTTGGTAATACAGAATCAGATCTTCAGGAGGCCATCATTGCGTGCTACAACCGTATTCGCCTCGAGGGTACATTTGCCCGCGTTGGCTATACTTTGGATGCTGTACGTGGCGATGAAGTCTGGAACTCATCTCAACAGTGGTATTTGGGATATGATAACCTCAATGCTACAGCTACGGACGCAATCGGTAACTTGTGGCCATGGCGTGACAACTACCATGTAGTCAACCGCACAAACTTTGTTTTGTCGAAAGTTGACAAGGTTGACATGTCGCAAGATGCGTATAATCAAATAAAAGGACAGGCACTCTTCCTCAGGTCGTTGGCAT
This sequence comes from Prolixibacter sp. DSM 2831, assembly GCF_056493735.1. NCBI lineage: Bacteria > Pseudomonadati > Bacteroidota > Bacteroidia > Marinilabiliales > Prolixibacteraceae > Prolixibacter > Prolixibacter sp. DSM 2831. Next base: position 3,952,008 of record NZ_CM151379.1, on the reverse strand, counting down.
ATTATGAACTGGCTACCTATTACCAGACGGTTCCATTGATTACAGACTATGCTTCATATTCTGACATCAATACCATGTATGCCGCCAACAATACTCAGGACGAGGTATTTGACCAGGTTGAGACAGACCTCAAAACAGCGATGGAAATCTTACCGTCACGGGATGATGGCGGTGAATGGGCTAAAGGTCGTGCTACATGTGGTTCTGCTGCCGGATATTTGGCTCGTGTACTGATGTTCCGTCATAAATACGCTGAAGCTTATACGGTGCTGAAAGACATCATCGCCGGCAAGTACGGAAATTATCATCTGATGGCCGACTATGGTGACAACTTCAGAGAAGGTCCGGCATACGAAAATAATGCAGAGAGTCTCTTCGAAGTTCAATATATGGACTATGGTACAGGCGGCACCGATGAAGAGTGGACTCCGGTAAATATTAGCTCGGAAGCAACTCAGGGGAATGCTGTAGAAAGTAACTATGCTTCTCAGGAATTCGGTAGCTGGGGTGACCTGGCAGGCTCACCCTGGTTGTATAACCTCTTCAAAAAAGAGAAATGTACCGATGGCCGTCTCGATCCTCGTTTATACTGGACTTTGGTCACATACGAAGATGAATACAACAGCGATACCGGCGTGAAAACTGCCGCATATCCGAATGGCGATCCTCGTACCAACACGGTTTATCAAACAGACATCACCGAAACTCCGGTATCGAACACTGCTCAGGGAGGTATATCAATCGCTAAGTGGACCTATGCAAGAGCCAACATTATCAGTTCTGTTACTACCGGATTGCATAATGGTATCAACTTGCGCCTGATGCGTTACAGCGATGTTTTACTGCGTGCAGCAGAATGTGAAAATGAAATCAATGGCCCAACACAAACGGCTATCGATTACATTAACCAGGTACGTGAACGCGTGGCTCTTCCTGATCTTCAACTTGCGGACTTCCCGACTGCTGATGCTCTTTTCGAGCAAATAGCCAACGTTGAGCGTCCTAAAGAATTTGGTTGTGAAAACGGACGTGGTATCGACTTGCTTCGTTGGGGATTTTTCTACGATGCTGGTCGGATGAATCAGTTGATTCAACACGGTTATTACAAGCTCGATGGCACCGCCAACACTGATGAGCTTACCGCTGAAACCGCCAGCGCTTCATCGTTCCAATACTACAACAAGGGACATGAATATTTCCCAATTTATCAATCTACTCTTGATGCCAACCCGAATCTTGTAGGTAACTCGGCAAACAAGAACGAAGATAATGGACCTGCTTTCTTAGCAAAATGGAGTGTTCATCCAGTTGTAAAGTAGGAATCATACTCTAAAATTAGAGACTTCCTTATCGACGTATTTTTTGTCGATAAGGGAGTTTCTAACATAAATTCATGATCCGTGAAACTAAAGTATTTACTCATTTTATCTGTCGGCATAATTGCAGTGTCACTTGCAGGGTGTACAAAAGACGAAATAGCACCTACAGGCATCAAAACGAAGGAGCCTGGCACGACGACAGATTACACCGCACCAACCTACGCAGATGATTATTCAGCGATAGCTTCGTGGAGTGACCGTTCGCAATGGAACCTGGCAAATGTGCACGACCCGAGTGTGGTGTTCGATGGAACATACTATTACATGTATTCCACCGACGCATCTTACGGCAACGCGCATGTTGGTCATGGTCACTTTCTGGCACGTCGTTCCAAAGATTTGGTTCATTGGGATTTTATCGGAATGGCTATGTCGACCGAGCCGGCCTGGGTGAAAGACACCCTGAACAATATGCGGGCGCGTGTTGGCCTGAACCCCATCGATTCGCCCAGGTATGGATTCTGGGCGCCGGTTATTCGCAAAGTTGGTAACAAGTACCGCATGTACTACAGTGTTGTGGTCGATAACTATATTAAAACAGGTAAAGTAAATACTGCAGATAATTTTGACAGTTCCTGGACTGAAAAGGCTTTTATAGGCATGATGGAAACATCGGATTTGTCAAGTAACCAGTGGGTAGATCATGGAATGGTTGTCTGTTCCGTATCGGATCGGGGTACTGATTGGTCGCGAAGCAGTTTGAACGACTGGAGCGCTTACTTTAAATACAATGCCATCGACCCGAGCATGATTGTGACACCGGAAGGTGAAAACTGGTTGATTTACGGCTCGTGGCATAGTGGTATTGTTGCCATTCAGTTAAACCCGGATACTGGTCTTCCTTTACACAAATTCGATATCAACGATGAATCAACCTGGGGTACCCGAATATACACCCGCACAAATGGTTCAAGGTGGCAAGCCTCAGAAGGTCCGGAAATCATGTATAATGCAGAAACCGGCTATTATTATTTGTTCCTGGCCTACGATGAATTGTCGGTGGCTTATAACACCAGAGTCTGCCGGGCCAGAAGTATTACAGGACCTTATTATTCATATGATGGATCGACAGCCAGCGGAAGCGATTGCTTCCCGATAATTACACATCCGTATAAATTCAATAATCACTCTGGTTGGGTCGGATTCTCGCATTGTTGTGTATTTAAAGACGAAACCAACAATCAATGGTATTACTGTTCGCAGGCCCGACTTCCAGCAAACACCAATGGCAATGCATATAGCAACGCTATTATGATGGGACATGTGCGAAAAATTGAATGGACAGAGGATGGGTGGCCGGTTGTATTACCCGAGCGTTACGCGGCCGTTCCACAGGATGCTATTGCTGAAAGTGACCTGACGGGTAGCTGGGAGGTTATCACCTTAAATTACCAGTACAGAAAACAACAAACCTCATCAACCATGACGTTGAGCTCGGATCACAAAGCAAGCGGTGCGGTAACCGGAACATGGTCGTATAATTCAACTACAGGAATTCTGACTGTTGGCTCCTTGAAATTGAACGTTGTTCGTGAGCTCGATTGGGAGGCATCACCACGTGTTCCAACCATTGTGTTCACAGGCTTAAACGGAAGTGGGCGATCTGTCTGGGGAAAGAAAAGTCAATCATAAAACCAAAGTATGAAGCCAATGCTGAAAATATTGAAAAGTGGGCTGTTCACTGCAGCCTTTGTACTTATTTTCGGGCCGCTTCTGGCTCAAAATACCATTGTGCACGATCCGGTAATGATTCGTGAAAACAATACCTTCTATATCTTTTGCACCGGATGGGGGATAACGGTTTATTCTTCAACCGATATGAAAAATTGGAAGAAAGAAGATCCGGTTTTTGCCAAAGCACCCGAGTGGGCTGTGAAGGCTGTCCCCGGTTTTAAAGGCCATATCTGGGCTCCGGATATTTCATTCTATAATGGTCAATATTACCTGTATTATTCGGTGTCAGCATTTGGCAAAAACACATCGTGCATTGGGCTGGCAACCAATAAGACATTGGATCCTACCGATCCGGAATTCAAATGGGTGGATCACGGGAAAGTGATTCAGTCCTATCCCGGGAAAACAAACTGGAATGCGATTGATCCCAACATGGCGCTCGATAGTCACGGACAACCTTACCTGGTTTTCGGTTCGTTCTGGGACGGAATAAAACTGGTGAAGCTGAGCAAAGATGCCATGTCAGTTGATGACGACCTTGCGAACATTCCTACTATTGCTTCGCGGAAAACAGACCCAAGCGCTCCGAATCCACCGGCCGTTGATGACAATCCGAAAGACGCAGGCGGCAATGCCATAGAAGCTCCTTTCATTTTCAAACGGGATGGATATTATTACCTGTTTGCTTCCATCGATTACTGTTGTAAAGGAGTGAACAGCACCTACAAAATGATTGTAGGGCGTGCAAAGAAATTAACCGGGCCATATGTCGATGAAAGTGGAAAGCCGATGGCCAGAGGCGGAGGTAGCATTGTGCTGGCAGGAAATCAGCGCTGGCATGGTGTAGGCCATAATGCAGTAGTACATTTTGATGGAGTCGATTACCTGGTTTTTCATGGATATGATGGTGACGACGGAGGAAGGCCTAAACTGCTCATCCGGAAAATTACCTGGAGCGATAAAGGCTGGCCTGAAGTGAAACTTTGAAAATAAACGTGTTTCTAACGATAGATTAAGAAGAGATGATGAAGATTTTGAAGACGAGAAAGCCGTTGCTCATTGCAGCGACAGCTATGGCATTTTTGGCCGGGACGCAAGTCCTTTCGGCACAAAACGCCAGAATAAAAATCGATATCGATCGGACGATCGGTAAAGTCGATAAAAACATCTACGGAAGTTTTGTCGAACATCTGGGACGTTGTGTTTACGGAGGTATTTACGATCCGGGATCACCGCTTTCCGATAAAGATGGTTTCCGTAATGATGTGAAGCAGGCAGTGAAAGATCTAAACGTTTCGCTGGTCCGGTATCCGGGCGGAAACTTTGTCTCAAACTATCACTGGCTCGATGGAGTTGGTCCGAAAGACAAAAGGCCGACGCGTCTTGAACTGGCCTGGGGACGCCTGGAAAATAACCAGGTTGGAACCGACGAATTCATGAAGTATACCAAGGAAATTGGCAGCGAACCGTACTTTGCGGTCAACATGGGAACCGGTACCATCGAGGAGGCACAGCGCTGGGTAGAATATTGTAATGTCGATAGCGGACCTTACTACGCAGAACTTCGCAAAAAGTATGGTCATGAAAAACCTTACGATATCAAATACTGGAGTCTGGGGAACGAGATGGATGGTTTCTGGCAGTTGGGGCACCTGAATGCTGAAGATTACAGCAAAAAGGCGCGTGAAGCTGCCAAGTTGATGAAACTGACGTCGCCGGATATTAAACTGGTAGCAGCCGGTTCTTCGAACTATCGTCCGGATGCCGATCCGAATGCCTGGAATCAGACGATTCTGCACGAACTAAGGGATGTCGTTGATTATATCGCGTTGCATATTTACGTAGGAAATCCCGAAAACAATTACTACGATTTCATGTCGACGCCGTTGGTTTGTGAGCAGCGCACGAAGATTGTGAAAGGAATGATTGCCCGTGAAATGGAAAAAGCTGACCGTGGCGATCGCGGGCCGATTCACATTGCATGGGACGAGTACAACGTATGGTACCGTGCCCGCGCCGGAGCATCGATGCACGGAACCCGTGCCCTTGAAGAGCATTACAACCTGGAAGACGCGCTGGTGATTGCACAGTTCCTGAATGTGTTCGTCCGGAATGCCGATGTGGTGAAAATGGCGAACCTGGCTCAGTTGGTCAATGTGATTGCACCGATTTTTACTTCCGAGAAAGGAATGTTTAAGCAAACTATTTATTACCCGTTCCAGTTGTTCTCGAATAATGTGAAAGGTACTTCGCTCGATACCTATGTTGACTGCGGTACATACAGCACCAAAGAATTCCCGATTGGTTTGGGGGAGTCGACGACCACGCAGAAGGATGTTCCTTATCTCGACGTGTCGACTACCTACGACAACGGAGAAGTAACGATTTGTGTCGTTAACCGGAATAAGGACAAAGCCATTCCGACCGACGTAATTTCTGAGGAAGGCAAATTCGATGGTAATTTCGAGGTTTACGAAGTAAACGGCCCGAATGTAAAATCGGAAAATGATTTCGGTAAGACAACGGTACAGACCGAGAAAAAACCCGATATCAAAGTGAGAAATGCAGAGAAGTTTACCTACTCCTTTGCACCGCACTCTTTCACGATGATCAAAGGTCACATCAAAAAGTGAAGAATTAGTTTTAGTATATTTGGATAGCGATTGATTGAAAGTAAAAGGTGGGGTTTGGTTCTAAATCCCACCTTTTCTATTTTAGCTTCCGATAAATAAAAGACCGTTATGAATCTGAGCAAAATCTCCAGTCTTGTCATTGTTTTTCTGGTAGCCTTATCGTTTGGCTCTTGTCATGCAACGAAGAAGAAAAAAGACGCAACTAAATTTTATGCTTACGCTGAAACACCCCCAATGGGTTGGAATAGTTGGGATTGTTACGGACCAACCGTTACGGAAGCTGAAGTAAAAGCCAATGCCGATTACATGGCTGATCATTTGAAACAATATGGCTGGCAATACATCGTTGTCGATATTCGGTGGTACGTCGAAAATACCAAGGCACACGGCTACAACCAGACTGACCCGATTTATTGCATGGATGATTTTGGACGATTGACACCGGCAGTTAACCGGTTTTCGTCCGCTGCGGATGGAGAAGGTTTTGCCCCGTTGGCGGATTACATTCATAGCAAAGGATTGAAATTTGGCATTCACATCATGCGCGGAATCCCGGTAGAAGCCGTGAAGAAGAACACGCCGATTGTCGATTCGAAATACCACGCCCGGGATATCTATTCCAAAGAGCAGCAATGCAAATGGCTGCGCGACATGTATACGGTCGATTCGACCAAAGAAGGTGCACAGGCTTACTACAATTCCTTGTTCGATTTGTATGCCTCGTGGGGAGTAGATTTTGTGAAGGTCGATAATCTGTCTCGCCCGTATCATCAGGGGGAGATTGAAATGATAAGGAAAGCCATCGACCAGTGTGGGCGACCGATGGTGCTGAGTACTTCGCCCGGAGCAACGCCGTTGGCCAAAGGCAAACACATCATGACACACGCCAATATGTGGCGTATTTGCGACGATTTCTGGGATAACTGGAACTACCTGAAGCCGATGTTTAAATTGTGCAAGGAATGGGCTCCATACAGCGGTCCCGGCCACTGGGCTGATGCCGATATGCTTCCGCTGGGGCGGATTTCCATTCGCGGTGAACGGGGTGAGCCCCGTAAGACTGGTTTTACCAAAGACGAGCAGTATACATTGATGAATCTTTGGGCGATGTTCCGTTCTCCGCTGATGTTCGGTGGCGACTTGCCCAGCAACGACGATTTCACGAATTCCCTAATTACCAATGGTGAATTGCTGGATCTTGATCAGCACAGCATCAACAACAGGGAATTGAAGAACAACAATGGATTGATTGTTTGGGCGGCTGATATTCCGGATTCAAAAGATAAATATGTGGCCCTGTTCAATACAACCGATGAAAAGCCGGAAGTAATTTCAGTTAGTTTATCAGAGCTGGGAGCAAGAGGCGATTATGCCGTCCATAATCTATGGACGCAGAAAACGGAGGCGGTAAAGAATGGAAAGATAAGCGTGGAATTGCGGCCTCATGCATCGGCCATTTTCCGGTTGGTAAAATATTAAAGGAGCATACTGTAGAACATTTTTCTTATAGTTAACAATTTATTACTTTAGTTAAGTATTGATTGTGAATATATTTGAAGAAGACCAGCGTATTCATTATCCTATCCACTAACTAACTATTGACTATGAAAAAAATTGTTCAACTAATTGCCATTTTAGGCATTAGCTGTCTCTCCTTTTCCCAGGAAAAGAAACAAAGTATTGTTTTGGGAATAAATGGTATGCGACCTAATTTTCTGGATTACAATCCTAAAATTGGGTTTCAGGTTGGATATGGTTCGGAAAAGCCTTTTTCTAAGGCGTTTTCTTTTCAAAAGGAAGTGTGTCTGACGATGATGTCGTTTGATTATCACGAACCTAAAACAGTAGTGAATCTAAAGAATACAACTTATGCATTGGATGTGCCGTTATCAGTGAAGTGGTATAGGCCCAAATTCATTCAGCCATATATTGGAGTGGCAGGAACCTGGAATTTTAATTCTCATACAGAATACTATGTTGAATATGCACGTGAAGTGAATATCTCTCGCGTAGGACTATCCGGAATTGCAGGGCTTAATATTCCTTTATCTCCAAAGGCCGACTTTGATATCAAGTTTTCAGGGCACGTGAATGGAGAGAACGAGGTTTCAACTGGATTTTATGGTTGGAGGTTTTCATTGAAGTACGTTCTGGGAAATGTAGCGAATGAGTAGAGTCGCAGTTACTATAAATGGAAGGGAATAGATGACGTATTTCATCTATTCCCTTTTTCATTCATTAAACGGTATTAATCTATTTTAATTGAACCAGCACTACGGATTTCGAAGGAAGCTCGACCGAAAGTTTGCCGTTTTTTGGTTTCTTCACATCGAAAGCTTTTAGCGTTACCTTTTCGTTTTGTCCAAAATTGTTATAGTCATTCATATTGGGGGAGGTAATGACCTGTCCGCTTGCAGAAGCAAATTCCTGTCCGGTTAAGGTCAAATCAATATTTTCTGCCTTTTCAGGATTCAGATTGCAAAGTGTAATGCTCACCACGCCGTCTTTCACCGAAGCGGATGCACTAACCGCAGGAACTGATTTTCCGTTGTATTCGTAGTCATCGCAATTGAGGTTGACCGGAATCATGGTCGCATCCTGGTGAACGCTGTACATCTTGAATACATAGTAGGTAGGTGTCAGCACCATTTCCTTTCCTTTCGTCAGGATAACGGCTTGCAGTACATTCACCATTTGGGCGATGTTGGCCATTTTTACCCGGTCGGCATGGTTGTTAAACATGTTGAGATTGATGCCGGCCACCAATGCGTCCCTTAGCGTATTCTGCTGATACAGAAACCCGGGATTGGTTCCGGGCTCTACATTGAACCAGTCTCCCCATTCGTCGACAATCAGACCAACCCGCTTATTTGGATCGTATTGGTCCATGATGCTGGAGTGTCGTTCAATCAGCGTTTTCATCTTCAGGGTATTTTGCAATACCGAAAACCACCCTCCTTCATCGAAATCTGTGGCCGAACCTTTGTCGGTCCAACTGGTGGTGAAGGTGTAGTTGTGTAGCGAAACGCCCTGAACGAGATATGGATGACGGGAAGTTTTCTGCATGATGACCCTCATCCAGTTGTAGTCGTCCACATTTGGGCCACCGGCAATGCGGTACAAATTGCCCCGGCAATAAGTGGCGAAGCGATTGTATAAATCGGCGTAATATTCCGGCGTCATGTTTCCACCACAGCCCCAGTTTTCGTTACCAATTCCCCAGTATTTTACGTTCCATGGTTTATCACGACCGTTTTCTTTCCGGAGTTTCGTCATCGGGCTGTCGTTGGATGAAGTCACATATTCGACCCATTCCGACGCTTCCTGTACAGTTCCGGAACCAACATTCAGGTTGATGTACGGTTCGGCATGAATTAATTCACAGAAGTCGAGAAATTCGTGTGTCCCGAAACTGTTGTCTTCCGTAACGCCGCCCCAATGAACATTTACAATGGATGGCCTTTTGTGCTGAGGGCCAATGCCATCTTTCCAGTGGTAGGTGTCGGCAAAGCAACCACCCGGCCAGCGAAGCAACGGAATTTTCATATCCTGAAGGGCGCCAACCACATCTTCGCGAAAACCGCGAATGTTGGGAATATCCGAATCAACTCCCACATAGATACCACCGTAAATACAGTGACCTAAGTGCTCGGCAAAATGGCCATAAATCTCTTTGTTGATTTTGGTTTTGGCCTGGTCGGTGTGTAACGTTAGGGTGTTTTGTCCCTGAGCGTTTATCCCGAAAAGGAACATCAAAGCAAGAAGCAGAATGCGACTTTTTTTCATCTCAATTACATTTTTCATAAGTTATTCAGTCATATGGGGTGCGTTGAAAGACACACTTCCCTGGTAATTATAAGGTTGTTGTTCGGGGAAAATGAATCCATATTTTCCCCGGGAAAGAATAATCAAGTTAGTTTATTTTTTGCCCCAAATGGCTGTTCCCTGGTTATTTAATCCGGTGAAAACCAAACATTTTTTATGATTTTCCCAGTCGTAGCCACGGCTCACAATCACTTTGTCGGTCGTTCCGTCGCTCCAGTTAAGCGTTAGTTGGTTGCCGGAGAATGTCCACGAATTAGCTGAGTCGTCATCTAACGAGCCATCAGCTCCTACTTTCATGTAAACAGATTCTTGCAAATCAGGGGAAGTTTGTTGATCTCCATAGCCGGGTACCACCTGGTAACCTAAAACAATCCGTTCCCATTGGCCGGTCAGCTCATCTTTTGTGATTGTCGACTGTTCGATGTTGGCATATCGTTCGGGCGAAACCACCGGCCAGCCATCGTCGGTCCAGAAGATGCGGCGAACCATCATATCCATGAAGTATTTGTTCACTACGGGTCTGCCTTGATTCGCCATGTAGTATACGCCATTGTTTTTGAACACGGAGCAATGAGCTGTTCCCTGCCATCCGGCGTGTCCCATAAACTTGTAGGGCGCTTCAATCATCGGGATGTTGTCCGACTTTTCATTCATGTTCACTCCGTTGTAATCGACAAACGGACCAGTGGGAGAGTCGGAGCGTCCTACCCGGACATTGTATTTCGTTTCGAGCCAGTCATACGAGATGAACAGGTAATATTTTTGCTGTTCCTGGTTATAAATAATCTCCGGTCCCTCGATGTTTCCATTGACGGTATTTCCGGTCCAGCCACGGGCTGCGATACGAACACCTTTATCGTTCGCTTTCTTGGGTAAACCGGTTGCCGGGTCAAGCTGCAGGATGTAAATGCCATCCCAGGCTGAGCCGTAGTACATATATTGGTCACCACTGGGTGTAACCAAAACCGTCGGGTCGATGGCATTGGTCATCTGAATCGACTCTTTTGAGGTAACCACGAGACCACTTTCGGTCCAGGGACCATCAGGAGAAGTGCTGGTGAGCAGTCCGATGGCACTCAACTTCGGTGTGGGAGACGACAAGGAATAGTAGAGACGATATTGGTTGCCTACTTTCATGATGTATGGAGCCCAAACTCCATCGAACGGGGTACCTCCGTTGTCCTTAATGTACTGAACCGCCTGGGAAGGAAGACCGTCCACAGCCCAGCCTTGATATTCCCAGTCGACTAAATCTTTGGAACGACGAACCATGATACTGCTTCGCTGGATATCTTGTCCGTAGGCTACATCGGTTGAATAGCAATAATAATAGTCTCCGGTATACATAATCGATGGATCATGCAAATTGTATGGTCCCCAATCGCGCCAATGACTATAGTCAGCCAAATCGGCGTAGGTATCTTTTATATCAAGAATATTAAATGTATCAGTTGAGGCTGTAGCTGTTGTGTCAACTTGAATTCCACCGCCACCCGGAGTCGAGTTTTTCTCGCAGGCCATCACCATGCTACCAAGTGCAGCTATCAATAGTAATTTCTTTTTCATTGGTATGGATTCTTCCTTGGTTTAAAGTTAGCAAGATATTACGCTCGAAGAAAAGTGATGTGGACAAATGTCTTTTTCAGGAGGACAGAATGGTAATGGTGACGTAGCCGGGATAGTAAAAGGCTTCCCGTTTTTGCCGGGAAGCCTTTTTGTAAATAGTCGATGTTATTTTTGAGGAACCCAGACTTTCATCTTATCGGCTCCACGGTTGTTCCAAACATAGTAGGGGATAGCGGTGAATTGTTCACCAACCGACGGGTCTTTTCCTGAAATTACTTCCACTCCATTCAGCAGATTCGGTTGGAAACTGGCTGTGAGTTGGGTATTATCGGTCACTTCTGTCTGATCAATTTTCGGGTTATCCGCCCCTTCCAGACAGTAAACAATCGGGCCACGTTTAATTGCTACCATTAGAAAGAGTTTTCTTAACTTCAAATCAGCAAACCAACTAAATCAATTATTTATGGAAGGAAACACCGAACTCATTTCGTATTGTGGCCTTTATTGTGGCTCCTGTCCGAAATATTTAAAAGGAAAATGTCCCGGATGTGAAGGATACGAAAAAGCGACCTGGTGTAAAATCAGGGCTTGCTGCCGGGAAAAAGGCATTAAAAGTTGTGCCGACTGCGATGAATTTTCCGATGTAAGAGAATGTCGATACCACAACAGTTTTATGTCGAAAATAATGTCGGTATTGTTTAACAGCGACCGCCCGGCAGCCATTTCACTTATTCAGGAACATGGTTACGAGAAGTTTGCCAATTACATGGCGGAGAATAAACTGATAACGATAAAGCGAAAAGGTGAGAAGCCGGTTTTGAACTAACTTTCCGAAAACCGATAGCTAAAGTGACATATAATATAGTGTAAGTAGTTTCCGCTGCACAACGGCTATTCGCGCTGTTTCGGCCTGTTTAGAGTCTTTCCAAAAATAAAATTATTCTAAATTGAGAAGGACCTCCCCTGTATTATAAACTTTCGACCGGAAGATTAATTTGTTTTAATCTCTTGGCCCATGGGATGTGGAGCGTACTGAACCCGATGTGCTTTTATCCTTTTTTCAAAACGAAATCCTAATTCGGACCTAAGTGTCTTAAATTCATCTTGATAACATATGGTTGAAATTCTATATTTGCTCACTTCCGTGAATATAAAACTCATACAAAATCACTATGAAGGGTTTAAAAATTATAGTTTTGGCAAAACAGGTTCCCGATACCCGAAATGTTGGGAAAGATGCCATGAAAGCCGACGGGACAGTGAATCGGGCAGCCTTGCCCGCTATCTTCAACCCCGAGGATTTGAACGCGCTGGAGCAGGCTTTGCAATTAAAAGACCGTTATCCGGGAACAACCGTTTCGTTATTAACCATGGGCCCTGGCCGTGCTGCTGAGATTATCCGCGAAGGATTGTATCGTGGGGCTGATGGCGGTGTTTTGTTGACAGACAGGGCTTTTGCCGGTTCGGATACGCTGGCTACCTCATATGCATTAGCTCAGGCTATCAGAGAGATGGGTGAAGTCGATTTAATTATCGCCGGCCGTCAGGCTATCGATGGCGATACAGCGCAGGTTGGTCCGCAGGTAGCTGAGAAATTGGGATTTCCGCAAGTAACATACGTCGAGAAAATTATCGATTCCACAGGGAAACATGTGACGGCTCTTCGTCGCCTCGAGAACGGTGTCGAGACCGTTAAAGCGCCGCTGCCGCTGGTGGTAACGGTGAACAGCAGTGCTGCTCCCTGTCGTACCCGGAATGCTACATTGCTGATGAAATACAAACACGCGCGCACGGTAACCGAGCGTCAGGAAGCCAGCGAGGATTATCTCTACCTGTATGATTCGCGTCCTTACCTCAATATTCGTGAAATGACAGTGAACGATATCAAGGCCGAGCAGGAACAGCTTGGACTGAGCGGTTCGCCCACGAAGGTGAAAAAAATTGAGAACGTGGTATTGCAAGCAAAGGATGCCAAGATTCTCGAGCCGATCGACAACGATATCGATTTGTTAATGAAAGAATTGATTTTGAGCCACACCATCGGTTAATGCTCAAACTGATGATTTAAAAACGGAAAATCATGAATAACGTATTTGTATATTGCGAAGTTGAGGAAGGTGTTGTGGCCGAAGTGAGTCAGGAATTGCTGACCAAAGGACGAAGCCTGGCCAATCAACTCAAATGCAAGCTGGAAGCGGTCGTCATCGGTAAAGGACTGGATGGCGTCGAAAGTCAGATATTTCCATATGGTGCCGATGTGGTGCATATAGCCGACGATCCTCGTTTGGAGCCGTTTACCACATTGCCTCACGCAACTATTCTGAATAAGCTTTTCGACAAAGAAAAGCCACAAATTGCCCTCATGGGAGCCACGCCAATCGGTCGCGATTTGGGACCGCGTGTCTCTTCTGCTCTTCATAGTGGATTAACTGCCGATTGCACCAGCCTGGAAATTGGCCCGCATGAGGACAAGAAAGCCGGTAAAACTTACGAAAATCTGTTGTATCAGATTCGCCCCGCATTCGGTGGAAACATCATTGCTACCATCATCAATCCGGAGTGTCGCCCACAGATGGCGACTGTCCGCGAAGGCGTGATGAAAAAAGAAGTTTTCAATCCGGAATACAAAGGCAAGGTGAAGAAGCTGGATGTCGCGCAGTACGTATCCGATGAAGACTTTGTGGTAGCAGTTATCGAGCGCCACATGGAGAAAAAGAAGGTGAACATTAAAGGCGCACCTATCATCGTGGCCGGCGGATATGGCGTTGGTTCGAAAGAAAACTTCAAAATGTTATACGAGTTGGCCGAAGTGCTGGGTGGCGAAGTCGGTGCTTCACGTGCTGCCGTTGACTCCGGTTATGCTGAGCATGAGCGCCAGATTGGACAAACCGGTGTAACCGTTCGGCCGAAGTTGTACATCGCTTGTGGTATTTCGGGACAGGTTCAGCACCGCGCAGGAATGGAAGAATCGGCTCAGATTATCTCTATCAACACCGATCCCGATGCGCCGATCAACAGCATTGCCGATTATGTAATTCACGGTGATGTGGGCGAAGTGATTCCCAAGATGATCAGGTTTTATAAAAAGAACACCAAGTAATTGAGGGTTGAACCGGGTCTGTCCCGAAAAAACAAGAGAAATGGCAAATTATTATAGCGATAATAAAGATTTGAAATTCCATCTTTCGCATCCGCTGATGCAAAAGATTGTGGCTCTCAAAGAGCGGAATTTCACCGATAAGGAAAAATTTGATTACGCACCAATCGACTTCGAGGACGCGATGGATAGCTACGATCGTGTACTGGAAGTGGTGGGCGAAATCTGTGGCGACATCATTGCTCCAAATGCTGAAGGTGTCGACCAGGAAGGTCCCGAGGTTGTCGATGGTCATGTGAATTATGCGAGCGGAACAGCTGAAAACATCAAAGCATTGGTGGATGCCGGCTTGATGGGAATCACGCTTCCGCGGAAATATAGCGGTCTCAATTTCCCGATTGTTCCTTACATCATGGCAGCCGACATTGTTTCGCGCGCCGATGCTGGTTTTGTAAACATCTGGGGACTTCAGGATTGTGCTGAAACTCTGAATGAGTTCGCTTCTCCTGAGCAGAAAGAACATTATCTGCCGCGGGTTTGCAAAGGGGAGACCATGGCAATGGATTTGACCGAGCCGGATGCCGGTTCCGATTTGCAGTCTGTTCAACTGAAAGCAACTTACGACGAGAAGAAAGACGTTTGGTTGTTGAATGGGGTGAAGCGTTTCATCACCAACGGCGACGGCGATATTTCGTTGGTTCTGGCTCGTTCGGAAGAAGGCACCAAGGATGGCCGCGGTCTTTCTATGTTTGTATACGATAAGCAGCAGGGAGGCGTAACCGTTCGCCGTATCGAGCATAAAATGGGTATCATCGGTTCTCCAACCTGTGAATTGGTATTCAAAAATGCTCCGGCCGAGTTGGTGGGTACCCGTCGCATGGGACTTATCAAGTACGTAATGGCGTTGATGAACGGTGCCCGTCTGGGTATTGCTGCACAGTCGGTTGGTGTATCAGAGGCTGCCTACCGGGAAGCTTTGGATTATGCCCGTGAGCGTCAGCAGTTCGGCAAAGCCATTATCGAGTTCCCGGCCGTATACGAAATGCTTTCGGTAATGAAGGCCAAACTCGATGCTTCGCGTACTTTGTTGTATGAAACTGCCCGTTTTGTAGATGTCTACAAGACTTATCAGCATATTGCCGAAGAGCGCAAACTGGAGAAAGAAGAGCGCGACGAAATGAAAGAATATCAGCGTTGGGCAGATTTCTTTACGCCGCTGGCTAAAGGTATCAGTTCTGAGTATTGTAACCAGAATGCTTACGATGCCGTTCAGATTCATGGCGGTTCCGGTTTTATGAAGGATTATCCTGTGGAGCGTATCTACCGCGATGCCCGTATTACTTCCATTTATGAAGGAACTACGCAGTTGCAGGTTGTCGCTGCTATTCGTGGTGTGACAACTGGCGGTTATCTGAAGAAAATACGTGAATACGAAAAGGCGGATCTAAAGCCGGAACTTGAAAAATTCCGTCGTACACTCATTTCGCTTACCGAAGATTACGAAGAAGCAGTGAAAAAAGTGCATGATGCAGAGGATAATGAATTCCTCGATTTCCACGCACGTCGTTTGGTAGAGATGGCAGGTTACATCGTCATGAGTTACCTGTTGGTTCTCGATACCAACCGCGACAATTCCTTCCTGCGTTCGGCAGCCGTATTCAATAAAATTGCCAAGGCTGAAGTTCGTTCAAGAGCTGAATTTATCCGCGCTTCATCACTCGAAGATATCGGACATTATAAATACGAAGCATAAAAGGAAAGAGGCCTCATTCGGGGCCTCTTCTTATTTTAATCGTTTAACAGGTCTTCTTCGGTAGCTGTCGATTTTTCATGCTCTTCAGTGTCGTCAAGTATGCGTTCCCAGAAAAGCATTTTGGGATTGGTAGGCCCAAAATCAAAGTCTCGGTAAACCTCCATTGCGCGGTGATTATCCTCCCGTACTTCGAGATTAACCCGACAGCAATTCTCGTTTCGTGCCAACTCAAGCACATAACCTACCAGTTTATGCCCTAATCCTTTGTTCCGGTAGCTTTTCTTCACAATCACATCGTGAATGTTAATAAGTGGCCTTACCTGGAAAGTGGACATGTTTTTGAATGTGGTAATCATTCCGGCCACCTCTCCTTCGTACAAAACGAAAAAAGCCCGGAAATTGGGTTGGTTATTCAATTGCTCATAAAGTTCTTCAGCTTTTGAACGGCTCAAAGTATCGCCGCCCCCCATATCGTCCGAAATATAGTGGTTCAGCAAATCAATAAAAGCTAGTTGGTGCGAATGTGTGGTTAGGTTACATTGAATAATCTGGCTCATCTGGGAAAAGTTTAATTGAGTTCTGTATCACGAAGAAATTCCGGCGGCCTGTATTGGCTTAGCAGCCCATTTTTTCGAATTTTAAATCGCAATAAAATGGCTTCAAATACAGTGAAAATATTATTCGTGTAACAGTAAAAATAATAAAAATTAATCATAAATAATGCCTGAAGAGTAATCTGATTTTGCTTCGATATGTAAAATATGCGATCATTTTGCCGTAAATGTTTACGAGCAGAAAACCTTCTCAGTTAGCTTTCTATATTTGTAAAAATTGTGATTGTATGCGCATTAAAACCGGACTAATTAGCCTCATGCTGATATTTGCTTTTTCCTGTCATTCGAAGAAGGATACTTCATCGGAAAAGGAGAGTAAGACGGTTAGCGTTTTCGCGGCAGCTAGTTTAGCCGATGTAATGACAACACTGGCTAAAGAATATCAGGCAAAATCGGGAATGAAGGTTACATTGAATTTTGCTTCTTCCGGAACGTTGGCGAGACAAATGCAGGAAGGAGCTACGCCAGGCATCTATTTGTCGGCCAGTCCGAGATGGATGAAGTTTGCCACTGAAAATGGCTCAGCTGATTCAACTGTCTGTTTTCCGGTGGCCCGGAATGGGTTGGTTGCCGTCGTTCCTAAAAACAGCCCAATCGATACATTGAATATTTCTTCATCACTGGATTTCCCTAAAGTATTTGCAGGACGATTGGCAATTGGCGATCCGGCTCATGTTCCGGCGGGACAATATGCCGCCGAAGCATTGAAATCATTAGGATGGTATGAAACACTGAAGTCTCGTTTCCTGAAGACGAAAGATGTGCGTTCTGCTTTGATGGTGGTCGAGTTGGGCGAATGTGAAATGGCGATTGTGTATGCAACCGATGCCATGAAGTCAAAAAAAGTCAGGGCAGTGGGAGTTTTTCCGGAAAGCTCTCATCAACCAGTTGAATATTGGGCTGCAAAAGGAAAATTTGGTGGTTTCGCTGCTGATTCATTGCTGAATTATTTGCATTCCGCTGAAGCTGATTATATTTGGAAAAAGTTCGGTTTCAAAGCCATTGCTGAGCCGGGAAAATCCAACACTAACAAATGACCGACCTGTTTCATTTTACTGCTTCTGATTTATCGGCCATTTCACTTTCGCTGAAAGTGGCAATCTGGTCTTCGGTTATTGCACTGCCTTTTGCTATTGCTATAGGCTGGTTTTTGGCGCGGAATCACTTTCGTGGGAAAGCGCTGCTGGAAGGGATGATACATCTACCTTTGGTCTTACCGCCGGTCGTAACAGGTTATCTTTTACTCATCATCCTTGGCACGAACGGAGTCATAGGAAAATGGCTTTATGACCTCACCGGAATTCGCATCGCGTTCAGTTTTTATGCAGCGTTGTTGGCCAGTGTGGTTGTTTCTTTTCCGTTAATTACTCGCTCCATCAGGCTGGCTATCGAATTGGTCGACGAAAGATATGAAGAGGCCGCCCGCACATTAGGTGCCTCGCGATTAAAGACGTTTCTTTCGGTGACACTACCGATGGCTTCGCCGGGCATTATCAGCGGGTTTGTTTTGGGATTTGCCCGAAGCCTGGGTGAATTCGGAGCGACCATCACTTTTGCGGGAAACATAGAAGGAGAGACACAAACACTGCCACTGGCCGTTTTTTCCTATATGCAGGTTCCCGGACAGGACACCGCAACTTTCCGTTTGGTAATGATTTCGGTTCTGTTGTCGTTGTTGGCCATGATTGTGGCAGAATTCCTGAACCGAAGAGCCATCAAGCGGTCAAAAAAATAGTCAATCAAAAGAAGAGTTATTCGGATGAAGAACGTTATTGAATTCCAGGCAACTTTATCACGTGGGCAGTTTCAGTTCGATATGGAATGTGTCTTTGGAGAAGGTATTACCGGGATTTATGGTCCGTCGGGACATGGAAAAACAACGTTACTTCAGTTAATCAGTGGTTTGCTGAGTCCGGATAACGGTTTTATCCGCATCGGCGACGAGGTTGTTCTTGATAAAGAAAAGAAAATAGACATTCCTTCCCGTAACCGGAAGTTGGGGGTTGTTTTCCAGGAGGGGCGGCTTTTTCCACACCTTTCGGTAGAAGAGAATCTCCGGTATGGTGAAAAGCTTTTGTCCAAGTCGCAGCGACACATTCAATTCGATGATGTGGTTTCTACTTTGGAAATTGGACATCTTCTGAAGAAGAAGCCAGAGCAATGTTCGGGTGGTGAGCAGCAGCGGATTGCAATGGGAAGGGCTTTGCTACGTTCACCACAGTTACTGCTGATGGACGAACCATTCTCTGCAGTCGATGTCGCCTTACGGGAACAAATCCTGATTTACCTGGTTCGTATCCACCGGAAATACAGAATCCCTATGTTGGTCGTGAGTCACGACTTGCCCGATATTCTTCGCCTGACCGATGAAATTCTCATGGTTCGGGATGGTCGCGTGGAGGCATTCGGCAAATATCTCGATCTGGTTTTATCACGAAAAATGTTGCCCCGAAGTTCCGGAGAGGGATTGCTGAATGTGATTTCTCTCTATGTCGATGAAGTCGACGAAGAGCGGGGAATAACAACACTTACCGGTGAGAAAGGGGAGAAAAAGGTAAAGGTGCATTGCGAAGCTTGCAATGAAGGTGTTGCCTTGGGGAGAGAAGTAAAAGTTTCGGTTCCGCCAGGCGATATTGCCATCTCGTTGCATCCTGTTCCGGAAATTTCTATTCAAAATCAGCTGGAGGGAAACATTAAGCGTTTGCTCCACGAGAATGGTCAGGTTGTTTGTCTGGTGGATGTAGGATTTCCGTTATTGGTCGAGTTGACCCGGAGTTCAACGGAAAGGTTGAGGCTTGAAGTTGGAATGAAGGTATTTTGTCTTTTCAAGTCGATGTCTGTTCGGGTTTCCGAACTTACTTAGCTATGCCGTGGTGAGTCGTTTTGTAAAATTTCCTTCTCAGAGGTGAATTTTTTCTGAAATCTGTAAACCTTTTGCCCTTCGATCTCGTTTAACAATTCGCCCTCTAACGAAAAAGGCATGTAATCCATTGACGTATTAGAAAATTTTTACTCTTGTAAATGAGCGACTTTTGATTCTTTTGTTAAAAAAGTCGCGTTCCAGTTTGGA
The DNA here is from genome assembly GCF_056493735.1 of Prolixibacter sp. DSM 2831. Classification (NCBI taxonomy): domain Bacteria; kingdom Pseudomonadati; phylum Bacteroidota; class Bacteroidia; order Marinilabiliales; family Prolixibacteraceae; genus Prolixibacter; species Prolixibacter sp. DSM 2831. The sequence continues at coordinate 3,932,397 of NZ_CM151379.1, read as the reverse complement.
GTAATACGAAAAAATACGCTTTCTTTGCATCCGCTTTCCGAAAGGGGAGCAGCGTTCAGTGGGAGGTTGAAAAGGGAAACAGAGAGGCCGGATTTGTTCGGTTTTTACCCGTAAAAATCACCCCGCAAAGTTTTTTGAAAAAGTATTTGGAGAATCGGGATAAAAGGTTTTATATTTGCCGCCACGTTTTTGAAAAACGGGCGTTGATTTCCGGGTACTGAAGCCTTAAGAAAAAAGGTAAAAAAGATTTGGAGATAACGCGAAAAGATTTCTATCTTTGCAACGCTTTTTTCGGCCCGTCCGACGGCAACCGAGGGTTGGGCCGGGGAAGCGAAGAGAAAGAAAAACAAGTTCATTGAAAATATTGAAAAGGAAAGAAGATAAGCACCAGAAGTTCAATTTTCTTTTAGAGGAAAAACTGATCGTGCCAGGCAAATAGACATTTAAACTTTTTGATTACAACGAAGAGTTTGATCCTGGCTCAGGATGAACGCTAGCGGGAGGCTTAACACATGCAAGTCGAACGGTAACAGGTCCTTCGGGACGCTGACGAGTGGCGCACGGGTGAGTAACGCGTATGCAACCTGCCCTGTACAGGGGGATAGCCCGGAGAAATCCGGATTAATACCCCATAGTTTCCGTGAATCGCATGGTTTATGGATTAAAGTTTCGGCGGTACAGGATGGGCATGCGTGGCATTAGCTTGTTGGTAAGGTAACGGCTTACCAAGGCGACGATGCCTAGGGGTTCTGAGAGGATGATCCCCCACACTGGGACTGAGACACGGCCCAGACTCCTACGGGAGGCAGCAGTGAGGAATATTGGTCAATGGGCGAGAGCCTGAACCAGCCATCCCGCGTGCAGGATGACGGCCCTACGGGTTGTAAACTGCTTTTCTGCAAGAAGAATGGTCACTACGTGTAGTGATTTGACGGTATTGCAGGAATAAGCATCGGCTAACTCCGTGCCAGCAGCCGCGGTAATACGGAGGATGCAAGCGTTATCCGGATTCATTGGGTTTAAAGGGTGCGTAGGCGGCTATATAAGTCAGTGGTGAAATGCTGCAGCTCAACTGTAGAACTGCCATTGAAACTGTATAGCTTGAGTGCGCCTGAGGTAGGCGGAATGAGTAGTGTAGCGGTGAAATGCTTAGATATTACTCAGAACACCGATTGCGAAGGCAGCTTACTAAAGCGTAACTGACGCTGATGCACGAAAGCGTGGGGAGCGAACAGGATTAGATACCCTGGTAGTCCACGCCGTAAACGATGATAACTCGCTGTTGGCGATACACAGTCAGCGGCTTAGCGAAAGCATTAAGTTATCCACCTGGGGAGTACGATCGCAAGGTTGAAACTCAAAGGAATTGACGGGGGCCCGCACAAGCGGAGGAACATGTGGTTTAATTCGATGATACGCGAGGAACCTTACCTGGGCTTAAATGTAGAATGACCGTTGCCGAAAGGTGACTTCCCTTCGGGGCGTTTTACAAGGTGCTGCATGGTTGTCGTCAGCTCGTGCCGTGAGGTGTCGGGTTAAGTCCCATAACGAGCGCAACCCTTATCGTCAGTTGCTAGCAGGTAAAGCTGAGGACTCTGGCGAGACTGCCACCGTAAGGTGAGAGGAAGGTGGGGATGACGTCAAATCAGCACGGCCCTTATGTCCAGGGCTACACACGTGTTACAATGGTCGGTACAAAGGGCAGCTACCTGGTAACAGGATGCTAATCCCAAAAGCCGGTCTCAGTTCGGATTGGAGTCTGCAACCCGACTCCATGAAGCTGGATTCGCTAGTAATCGCGCATCAGCCATGGCGCGGTGAATACGTTCCCGGGCCTTGTACACACCGCCCGTCAAACCATGGAAGTTGGGGGTACCTGAAGTCTGCAACCGTAAGGAGCGGCCTAGGGTAAAACCAATGACTGGGGTTAAGTCGTAACAAGGTAGCCGTACCGGAAGGTGTGGCTGGAACACCTCCTTTCTGGAGCCGACACGAGAGGTTTCTGAGAGGAAATTAGAGCAGAGGATGCTTACTTCTTCCTTTTTAAAATAATACTGGAGCAAAGCGGAAGGCTGTTAGCTTATGGCTTAAAGCTTGAAGCAAAGCCTTATAAGTACTTACAGTCCCGTAGCTCAGCTGGTTAGAGCGCTACACTGATAATGTAGAGGTCCCCAGTTCAAGTCTGGGCGGGACTACACAGGCAATGAAAAATGAGCAGTGAACAATTAGCAATATTGTTCATTACACATTGTTCATTACTAATTGCACAGACGGGGGATTAGCTCAGTTGGCTAGAGCGCTTGATTTGCATTCAAGAGGTCATCGGTTCGACTCCGATATTCTCCACGAGGGTGTAAACACCAGGAAGCGGCTTACCGGATGAAGAGTAAGCAGGCA